>JAFGHR010000002.1 GCA_016930015.1 Anaerolineae bacterium
ACCGGCACCTGCCACTTGTAGGCATAGTCCGCGCCAGCCAAGAACCCTTCGCCGATCTCCGGTCCAATAGCTGCCAGCCACGTATCAGCCGCGCTCTTGGCCGGCGGGATCACGCCGAAGCCTACTTCGGCAACCAGCTTGGAGCCTTCAGGGCCCGTCAGGAAGTTGGCCAGTTTCCAGGACTCGTCAGGATAATCGTTCTCTGACGCCACACCGTAACACACGGTAAAGACCATCGTGGCCTTACCGCCGTTCGGGTGCATAGGAAGTTCAGTCACCCCCCAGTTGAGATCAGGGAACTGCTCGCGCAGGTACGAAATGACCCAGTTGCCTTCCATCGCCATCGCTACGCGGCCCTGACCGAATGCCTCACCGCCCCAGCCCGCATCCACCATCGACGGCGGTCCGGCGATGCCATCGATGGCCATCCCGACATAAAAGTCCAACGCTTCGCGAGCTTCGTCGCTGTCGAGCGTAACTTCGGTCCAGTCCTCATTCAAGAACGACCCACCAGCCTGGTACAAGAACGGCAGCCAGCGTTCAAAGTTTGGCGGGGTTACCAAACCCAATACTTTCTTACCATCTTCGGTTTCGCCGGTCAATTTCTCAGCCGCCGAACGCAGATCGTCCCACGTCCAATCGGCGGTAGGATAGTCGATGCCTGCTGCATCGAACATATCCTTGTTGTATTGCAGCACCATCAGCGAGAAGTCTTTCGGTGGGCAGTAGAGCGTGCCATCGTAGGTGAAAGCCTCGAGCAGCGACTCGTAGTGATCGTCCAGATTCTCGATCTTGCCCTCACCGGATGCAACCACGTCAGCTTCGACCCAGTCCGGCAGTTTCGAGCTGTCTATGTAGAAGACATTCGGTGAATCGCCGCTCGCGAAAGCGGCCTGGATCGTTTCATTATAAGATGGGACAAGGTTCACATTTACTTTGATATCAGGGTTGGCCGTTTCGAAAGCCTTCACCTGATTCATCAGTGCGTCGTTTTCCTCGGTGGATGACGACCAGCCCATCAGGGTGATCTCAACGCTCTGGCGAGCCAGGGCGGTGTATGCACCGGAAATCACCAGCGCCAATACAACGATCAGGGCCAATATGTTCAGCTTACGCATTTCGTTTTCTCCTAAAACTGATATAAGCGGTCAAGTAAGAGTACATGTAATGTCTAGTTTGCCGTTTGCGGAACGATCCGCGCGTCACCTCCTTGCGTTACCTCAATGTGATACGACTCGCCACGATAACGAACGGTAAAAGACACACGCTTCCAGTGGGCCGGCAGATGGGGTTTGAGCATTAGCCCTTTGTCAGCCAGCCGCAAACCGGCAAACCCGAAAACTACCACCTGCCACAATCCCCCTGCCGATGCGGCATGAATGCCATCATTGGCGTTGCCGCGCACGTCGTATAGGTCGGCACGGGCGGCCAGCATAAAGTGCTCGTACCCTTCGTCTGGTCGGCCCATTTCACAGGCAGCCCAGGCGTGGAAACTCGGCCCCAGCGACGACCCGTAACGATGATCGGTGATGGGCATATAGGTATCCCAATTACGCTGCCAGGTTTTTGTGTCATAGTCATCGCGCAGCAGGCACAGCAGCATGACCACGTCGGCTTGCTTGAGTATCTGGCTTTCGTTCGCCCCATCGATCCCCAGCGCGACCTGCATTGAGCAGTTCGTTTGGGCGATGACTTCAGGATCGATCGGTTTCAGGTCAAAAAAACCCTCGAACTGCAACATCAACCCAGAATCGGGATCGTGATGAACGATGATGTGGTCAATCACGTCTTGCCAGTGGCGTAAAAGGCCATGACTTAGCTCAAGTTGCTCGCGCAGTTCGTGCCCTTTATCAGGATATTTGGCCGCTAGCCAGTCCAGCACGTCGAGAGCTGTTTGTAAATGCCACTGCGCCATGCGGTTGGTGTAGGTATTGTTGTCAACATGATCGTGATATTCGTCCGGGCCGATCACGTCTCGTAGGGCATACCGGCGCTGACCATCTATCTCTTCGAGTTCAACACGTTCGCCCCAAAACCGGGCCGTATCCAGGATGATTTCCACGCCATAATCGCGCATGAAGTCATCGTCGCCAGTTGCCCGCCAGTATTGCACTATTGCATAGGCAATGTCTGCCGAAATGTGGATTTCGATGTCGCCGGTCCAGATTCGTACCAGGCCATCGCCCTCAAAATTCGGAACCCAGGTCGGCGTTACTTCCTGACCAGTGACAGCGCTTTCCCAGGCATATTGCGCTCCGCTAAACCCGTTTTGGGCGGCCTTGTGACGTGCGCCCGCCAATGTGTGATAGCGGTACATCAGCATATTGCGCGCCAACTGTGGCTGTGTGTAACTGAACAACGGCAGGATAAAAATCTCGGTGTCCCAAAACACATGCCCGCGATAGCCGAGGCCGCTTAATGACTTGGCCCCGATGCTGACGCGCTCGTCGTGCTGCGGCGCGGCAATAAGAAGCTGGAACAGGTGAAACCGGATGGCAAGCTGGGCTTCGTCGTCGCCTTCGATGCTGACATTACAGTCCCGCCAGAGATCGTTCCAGGCGCGAACCTGCGCGGCGCGCAGAGTCTCATAGGTAAGCCCGCTCAGCGCCTGAACTGCGCGCCTCACCACATCGGCGGCACCGGGGGCGGCATCGCGGCTGGTGGTGTAACTGACCAGTTTGTCTACCTGTAGTGTTTGGGCTGTATCTACATCCTGCGATAGGACCAATCGTGGATGACCGGGGCATTGCTGGCAGATGTGCTCGACTGGCAGAGAAACCGTGATGGTGGCGGCGGCGACCAGTTCAAGGTCGCTGTGTCGCGTGCGGCTGTGTAACCAAAGGGTATGGTCGTCCGCTTGTCCCTGTGCCAGGTGATTCCAGTGCAGGAGGTCTTCATTTGAAACATGGCCGTTTATGCCTGTTTCAATGGTGACGCGACAGGGCCGGTTGATCGGAGTGATCAGTACGCGAAACGCCCCGATATGTTCGTGGGCATAGCTGGCGAACCGCTCAAAGGTCAGGTCCAACACAACCCCATTTGGAGCCTGCCAGCGTACTTCACGGCGCAACATGCTTTGGCGCAAATCCAGATGGCGGTTGAAGCTCAGACAGACGCCCTGGTCAATACGAAAGAGGTGTTCATCGACAGTAAGAGTCAGATCAAGCCAGTCGGGCAGATTCGCAAGTTCTGTCCGGAAGACCGGTATATCGTCAAAAACGCCGTGCGCCAGCGTAAGTGGATGATCACCAAATACTCCTTCTTCAAAACTGCCCCGGCTGCAAAAGTATCCGTTGCCCGTTGTGAAGATCGTTTCCATGTGGTGTTGGTGTTCGGAGCGGTATTCTGATTGGTGCACAATCCAGGTATGGTCGCGCTGCGCCTGCGCCGCCGACTCGAGATCCGCTATTTGTATTCCTACCAGGTCATCGCGGCGGGGCAGCGGGCCATACCTATGCCCAACATCGGTAAACCGCTCGGCAGGACCAAGTGCCAGGCAAGACATTCCTGCATTCAACCCCGCTTCAATACCTGCGGCTGCATCCTCGATCACCAGGCATTCACTTGGCAGCATGTTGAGGCATGCTGCTGTGTAACGAAACAAGTCAGGAGTGGGTTTGGGGCGTTTGACACTGCTGCCATCTGCTAATACCGCCAAGCGGTCGGTGATTCCCAGCCGTTCAACAACGAATGCTGCGTTGTAGCTGGCTGACGCGACAGCAAGGCGAACGTTCGCCTTGTCGAGCAAAAAAAATAGATCGGCTACCCCCGGAAGTAAATCGTCCGGTGTGATCTGAGACAACAACGCCTGATAATAACGGTTTTTACGGTCCATCATCTCCTGCATGTAGGCTTCTTCGACCTGCCGCCCTCTTAGCAGTAATAGCAGTGATGTACGACGTGATATGCCGCGCAGGTGCTCGTTGTCGGCGCGACTAAACGGCAGCCCTTCCTCGTCAGCTAATTGTTTCCATGCCTGGTAGTGATATTCGGCGGTGTCAGTGATAACACCATCCAGATCGCAGATAAGAGCTCTTAGCACCATTAATGCCTCTAACTCGGTTGGTAGTAACCCTGGCTGGACTCACGGATAATCAACTCAGGCGGCAACAAGACTTGCTGGGTATCAGTAGGATTCCCTTCAAGCAAGTTGACCAAAATATTGATGGTTCGCTGCCCGACTTCCCACGTCGGCTGGCGCAACGTAGTTAGGCCCGGTCGTAAATAGGGAACCATGGGCACATCATCAAAACCTGTCACGGCTATATCGTGCCCGACCACTAACCCTTTCGCTTCTACAGCATGTATAACACCGACAGCAATCAGGTCAAAGACGGTTACAATCGCGGTTGGACAGCGCTTGGCGGGCAGTTCCAGTAATTCGTGCGCAGCCTCATAACCATAATCATATTCGCCTGCTCTGCGCTTCACCCAAGCCCGATCGACAGTTATCCCGGCGGCTTCCATTCCGTCCCAGTAACCTGACAATCGATCCGTTCCCACGCGTGATTCTTCCGGCCACCCCAACACTGCAATACGCTGGTGTCCTTGATCAAGTAAGTGCTCAACTACCTGCCGGACACCCGCACGTCCATCAACGTCAACAAAAGGAAATTGGCGGTTTTCACAGTTGGTACGACCAAAAGCCACCAGTGGAATTTTCAAGGCTTGAAGTGCTGGAATACGGGGGTCACTGTAGCCCAAGTCGGACAGAATAAACCCGTCCACACGCCCTGTATACGCCAGTTCCTCATAAGTTTTGAATGAATCTATTCCCTCGCGCTGTGGGAACAGCAGGATATGATAACCACGTCTTTCGGCAGCTTCGACTACACTTTGTTCAAACTCCTCAAGGACCGGGCTAAAAAAATTCTGGCGAGATGGCTGCCATGAATAACCGATCAGGTGGCTGGCCTGGGTACGAAGACTGCGAGCAGTTACATTGGGCCGGTAGCCCAATTCCTCAACCGCTTGTTGAACACGAACACGCACTTCGGGAGTGACTTGAATCTGGTCGCGAAGGATTTTGGAGACGGTCTGATAACTGACTCCAGCATGTTTTGCGACATCTTTCAGTGTAACTTTTTTGGCCATTCGACCCACTTATCTTGAAGAAGTTTTCTTATCAAAATGTGTTAGGCGAACGTTCGCCTTATCGTTATTAAATCCGATTTCAAGCAGTTTGTCAAGTCGTAGGCATCTTGTGGGGTGCGGGGGCCAAAAAATCCATCCGCATCTGATTCTTCGGTCAAGCAACTCGCCGATAGTCGTGGTGCAGACCTGTCCCGGCTACCTTACGCATCCGTTCTGATTTGAGGGAAGCTTCGTATGTTCTTTATGATCGACTGATCACGATCGATGATTCTGCTCCAGGACGAACAGGCAATCTTGTTGTTGAAAGATTCATCGCCCCGGAAATGAGCTATCCAGGGCTGTCTACGAGTTATTTTGCCCGTTGGCGTTTGGCGCGTTGGCAGCAGGCATTGGAGCAATACAGACGGAAACGACTTCCCCACGGAAGGGGAGCAAGGGTGAACAAACAGGAGATTTATTTTCATGATCCGGCCTGACCGATCGCTTTTGTCTAATTTGCGTTCTCAAGCTATGATTAAAACCAGAGTGGAGATGCCGCAGGAGACATACTGTTTCATGGCTACGAATGCAAGCACATGGTTTTACTCAGAGCCTGAACACCGCGCTTTTTTGCTTGAGGAGCGCGTCAACCACACATTTTGGAGCAACCGTATTGGTGGGTTATACCTGGACTGTACCAGCGAAACCCCACCCTTCAAGATGACGGGTGAATGGCATGGTGAACCGGTTGGAATCGACTGGATACCGAATAACTATTTTCGACTGACAACAACACCAGGTAAAAACGCGGACCTGCTGATTGTTGGGATCAAAGAAATTTTGGGATTCGTTCCTACCATTTCGTATGTTGATCGCGATGGCCAGATCAGCGCCGAATGGTATGTTAAACAGGCTGAACAGCGTATTCAGGACATTCAGGGCAACCCAAACTATCGTGACATCAAACGATACAAACGCTAGCGTTTTTGGTTCACGTTATACGAAGGTCGTAGGCGAATGAGTGATCAACCGCCCAAATTGGCGTTCGACCTCGAACGCGATTTGCGGATTCTGTCGATTATGGCGTCCAGTCTCACGCCATACCTGTATGAAAAAGAGCTGTTTGGTTATCTTTCGGGCAGCCTGCCCAAATTAACTATTGGCGGGCTGCTGCTGCGGCTTCACCGGCTCAGCGCGCTGGAAAATCAACTCGACCACGGACAACATATATCGGTGCAGGACGCACGCCTCAACTTTGAGGCCGAACGATCGGGTTGGGCGGTTCATTATGAAGCCAAACTGGCACAAGAACTGCAAACGCGTATCGATACATACAGTCAATTTGTGATTGAATGCCAGGACGATAAGGCACGCTGCGCCGCCGACTATCCAAGCCAGGCCGAAAAACGCACCATCATTGAGCATTTATTTGTCGAAGCTGAAGAACGCGACTGCCTGCCTGAAGATGCGCAGCCACGGCTTAAACATGCCGATGATAGATTACGCCAGATGCTCGAAAACGGAGACTTTATCTCTGAGGACATACTAAAAAGCGTTTACCCGCGCGATCATTTTTGGTGGATGTATGGCTTCATTGCCGACGAGGATCGCTAACCGGGCATCTGCACATCAGGCCAGACATAATAACGACCGGGGCTTCACATAACCCCGGTCGCTGTGTTTTGGTCAATTAAGCTGGTAACCGAAAACTACCAGCCATGTTCGAGGCGCGTGATCAGGCGTTCGGGCATATCAAACCGGCGCATTTTGTCCTGAGTGGTTTTGATGGGGTAGGGCACACGCCGGTACTCAAAGATCGCTTCCTGAACGTGCAGAATACCATACGAGGCATCTTTGTTGGAATCACGCGGCTGGCCCACACTGCCCGGATTGAGGATCAACCGCTGGCCGTTTAAGTGTTGTGGCTCACGATATACCGGCTGAATCGCCTCAGTATCGCCTCGATCATCCAGCAAACGGAAAATGATCGGCGTATGCGTGTGGCCGACAAAACAGTACTGTGTCTCAAAATGCGGAAAATTAAGCGCCGCGATCAACGGGTCAAGAATGTATTCCCAGATTGGTTCACGCGGGCTTGCGTGTGCCAGCGTATACTTACCCAGAACAAACGTTGTTGGCAGTGCCTGCAAAAAAGCGGTGTTTTCTGCCGTCAGCGTGTCCTGTGTCCAGGATACCGCGCGGCGAGCATCTGCGTTAAACGTGCGGCTGTCCAGGCGATCAAGCGCTGCCCAGTCATGATTACCAGCCAGACACAAATGCGGCAGTGTCTTTAACAAATCGCAGCATTCGTTCGGGTCTGGACCATAACCGACCACATCACCCAAACACCACACATAATCCCAATCGCCTTCGGCGTCCTTGAGCACAGTTTCAAATGCTGCCAAATTGGCATGGATATCAGAAATGACCAGAATGCGCATATGATTATTCCTAAAAACCGCCTGAGTAGACTGATCAAAATGATAGCACGATTTACAACACGGAGCGAATTAGTCGTGATTTTGCCAGGGGAATAGTGAGCATGCCGCTGGTATCCGGTATTGTCCATCGTCTAGCTCGCAGTATAATCAGAACGATCTGGTTATGCCAACTACCCGGTTATGCTAAAGGTTCAATGTGTGAGCGCTCGATTTGAGATAGTCAGTTACAACGTCAAACAGACAGAAACGATCGGCTCGTGCCTGGGCAGCTTATTGGAAGCAGGTGATATCATCTGCCTGGAAGGTAATTTAGGTGCCGGAAAAACCGCCCTGACCCGCGGAATCGCGGCAGGCTGGGGCGCACGGGAACCTGTAACCAGCCCAACATTTACCCTGGTCCATGAACACCAACGCGACGCAGACACCCAAACTCTGTTTCACATCGATTGTTACCGTCTGCATAGCGCCGCCGACGCATGGCATATTGGCCTTGATGACCTGTTCTATGGTGAGGGGCCGGTTGTCATCGAATGGCCGCGCCATATTGAAGACATCATCCCGGCAGAACGGCTGTGGATAACCTTCACGATTGAGGATGGCACACAACGCCACCTCACCATCAACGCCGCCGGTCAGCGGTATAACACATTGTTGCATGATTTACAACAAACGGCTCTTGATCGGCGGCATAACACACAGAAATAGGCGGCAAGGAGTATTACTTGTTACTTGCGATAGACACCGCTACCCGATTTATGAGTGTGGCACTGTACGATGGGCGTCGACTATGGTTTGAGGCAACATGGCGCACGGCAAACAACCATACCATTGAACTCACCCCAACTATTCGCCAGGCTCTGGCGCAGGCTCAAATTACACCTTCTGAGCTAACCGGCGTTGGTGTGTCACAAGGCCCTGGATCGTTTACCGGGCTTCGCATCGGGTTGGGTGTTGCCAAGGGCCTTGCTACCGCACAAAATATACCGCTTATCCCGATCCAGACGCTGGCGATTGTGGCGGCGGCTGTCCCCGTGTTTGATGCTCATCTCGTGGCCGTGCTGCAAGCGGGTAGGCGGCGATTGTGCGCCCAGCAGTTCACACAAGAAAATACGGGCTGGCTTCCGTCGGCCCCGGCTGAAATCACAACCTGGGCCAAACTGCTTGATTCAGCCCGCGCTGGCACAGCATTTGCTGGCGAAATCAACGACGAAGGTTATGAACTGCTCGCCGCGTCAGAAAAACAGTTACATGCTGTATCAGGGGCTCAAACACTCAGGCGGGCTGGTTTGCTGGCGGAACTGGCCTGGGAGCGGATGCAAGCCGGTGACATCTCTGATATCGCCGCTGTCACGCCCATCTATCTCCACCAGCCAGGAGTCCCTCATCCATGACGCCGGAAACTTACCTCATGCGCTCCATGCGCCTGGAAGACATTCCGCAGGTGCTCCACATCGATCAGGCTTCCTTTCCAATTCCGTGGTCAGCGCGCACGTACCAGTTTGAAATTAACAGCCGCGAAACATCGCACCTGGTTGTGCTTGAAACAGTTGTCCCTGAAACGCGTCAAGTACATGGGCTGTTCACCTTGCTCCAGGCACTATGGAAGCCGGAACCGCCCAAGATCGTTGTTGGTTATGGTGGCTGCTGGCTGATTGCTGGTGAAGCCCACATCAGCACGATTGCCGTTCACCCTGACTATCGCGGGCACAGCCTGGGCGAGCTGCTGTTAGTGGGTATGCTGAGTCGGGCGCTCCGCTTGAACGCTGAATACTCGGTGCTCGAAGTACGTGCCAGTAACCTGGCGGCTCAGGCGTTGTATCGAAAATATGAATATGAGTTCGTGGGCCGGCGGCGCGGGTACTATCGAGACAACAACGAAGATGCCTTGATCATGGAAATTCGTCCCCTTGACTCTGCTTATCGCCAGCGATTTGACACGCGTGTGGCCGCCCTGCGAGAACGTGTAGCGTATATAGACCGGTTTACAAGAATAAGCCAATAATTTGTAAGGAGAATTTAGCGTGGCCGAACAAGCGAGTTTAGAAGAACGTCGAGCTGCCCTCGACGCCATTGCCGAGAAAATTAAAGCGTGTACCCGGTGTCCGCTGCACAGCAGTCGAACCCACGCCGTGCCAGGCGCGGGGCGTGTTGATGCCGATATCATGTTCATTGGCGAAGCACCGGGATATCACGAAGATCAGCAGGGGCTGCCGTTTGTCGGTGCATCGGGAAAATATCTCGATCAACTGCTGGCTATGATCGGGCTGTCACGTAACGATGTGTTTATCACCAACGTGATCAAGTGCCGGCCACCCGGCAACCGTGACCCGTTGCCACAGGAGATCGATGCCTGCATGCCAGCCTATTTAACACAACAAGCGACGATTATCAAGCCCAAGCTGGTCGCCACGCTGGGACGCTTTAGCATGGCGCTGTTTTTTCCCAAAACAGCGCAGATTTCACGCATTCACGGACAGCCCAAATACGCGAACGAGCGCATCTACTACCCGCTGTACCATCCGGCAGCGGTGCTACGCAACCCAAACCTGCGCCCGGTGATGGAAGAAGACTTTAAGCGTATTCAGACCTTGATCAATGAATTTGAGCAGCACGGGACCATCGAGGATGAACCGCCGCCGCCACAGCAGCTTAGTTTGTTCTAACATATAAGCCCATTGCCGCTCGCTTTTGAAACAAAAAGCCTTACGTGTGGTTTTGGTCCGGGTGTAAGACATGCGGTATACTCCAACCGGTTTGGCGCCGTTTGATTACAGCAGCAAAAAACGGCATTCTCAACCCGGTTAGAGGCGGAATATAGAGAGTAAGATGGAAATGACGCAGTTTTTCCCGGTGATGATTGCCGGATTCGCAGCAGCAGTAGGTTTTACACCCATTACCAGGCGGCTCGCCTTTTATTTTGGCGTGCTGGATCAACCCAGCAGCCGGAAAGTACATCAAACTCCCACGCCGCTGCTGGGCGGGTTGGCTATTTATAGTGCCCTGGTTCTGGCGCTGGTCTTTTTTAGCCCGCCGTTCTACCTGGTCGAGTTCGGTGCCATCATGGCCGGGGTGACGTGGTTGGCCTTTGTGGGATTTGTTGATGACCGGAATGGTATGCAGCCCTGGATCAAAATGAGCGGGCAAGCGCTCGCCGGAATCGTGCTGATTGCAGCCGGAATCCACATCCGGCTTTTTGAAATCGATATTTTGAACTACGCCCTCACGCTGGTGTGGATCATCGGCATCACAAACGCCATGAATTTTCAGGACAATATGGACGGCCTGGCCGCCGGGATTACGGCGATTGCGTCGTTGTTCTTTTTTGTCATAGCGGTTCAAGAGGAACTCAGCCTGGTCAGCAGCTTAGCCGCCGCCCTGGCGGGCGCATCGGTCGGCTTTTTGATCTACAACTTCAACCCGGCCTCAACGTTCATGGGTGACATGGGGAGTATGGTGCTGGGGTTCACGCTGGCCGTGCTGGCGCTCAAACTCGACTTCAAAGCGCCTGGAGAACGCCAATTCATTACCTGGATGGTGCCGCTGGTTGTGCTTGGACTACCTATTTTTGACACGACGCTGGTAGTCTTCACCCGGCTGCGCGAGCGGCGTTCCCCGATGTTGGGCGGTAAAGACCATACATCGCACCGCCTTGTCCGTCTTGGATTAAGCCAGCGTGCCGCCGTGCTGCTGCTCTACGCTGTATGTGTGGGATTGGGCCTGACCGCCGTAGCGCTGTCAAAAGCGAGCACTGAAGATGGTGTACTGATCGGTTTCCGGCTGCTCGTAGTCGCGATCGGTGCGTTCGTTTACCTTGAATATATCTATGTGCGACGTAAACGCAGCTAACCAGTCTGGCCTAACCTAATACTTATTATCCACGGCGCGAACGCGTGACCCGCCAAACACACCGCACAGATCACATATCCTTAACCGACAAATGCATCAACAAGGAGTCGGAATGCAGCAGGCATCATCGTCAAATAGTTATCTGGTGACCGGCGGAGCCGGTTTTATCGGCTCACACATCGTCGATGCCCTGTTGAAAGCCGGGCACCATGTACGCGTTGTGGACAATTTCTCGACCGGCAAACACGAGAATCTCGTTCATGCTGCCGGTCAAATCGACGTGCGCGAAATCAGCATCACCGATCGTGATGCGCTGGCCGACGCCATGCAAGGGATCGACTACGTGTTCCACCTGGCGGCGCTGGCATCGGTTCCGCGTTCGGTCAAAGACCCGGTGAGCAGCAACGAACACAATGTCACCGGTACGCTCAATGTGCTGCTGACGGCCAGAGATGCAGGCGTGAAGCGCGTCGTTTATGCCGGGTCGTCGTCGGCCTATGGTGACGTTGACGCCGAGTTCAAATCCGAAGATATGCAGCCGCTGCCCATGTCGCCGTATGCCGTTGCCAAGCTGGCCGCGGAACACTACTGCCAGGCGTTTTCACACGTTTACGGCCTTGAAACCGTCGTGGTGCGTTATTTTAACGTGTTTGGCCCGCGTCAGGACCCGCTGTCAGCTTATGCCGCCGTGATCCCCAGGTTTGTCACGGCGATGCTGGATGACAGCCCGCCCATAGTTGAAGGTGATGGCCTGCAATCACGCGATTTTACGTATATTGATAATGTGGTGCATGGAACCCTGCTGGCATGTCACACCGCCGGAATCTCAGGCGAAACCATCAACATCGCGTGTGGGGGCCGGATCAACCTGCTGGACATGATCGGATTGCTCAACCAACTACTGAGTAGAAACATTGACCCCGTTTTTGTCGATCCACGCCCCGGTGATGTGCGCCATTCACGCGCGTCGATTGACAAAGCACGCCGTTTGCTGGGTTACGAGCCAATCGTACCCTTTGATGACGGCCTGGCGCGCACAGTCGCCTGGTATCAAGACACCGTACAGGCGTAATGTATGCCGTCCCACCGGATCGTCCACCTGTCGAAAATGACCGGCATCGCCGGATCAGAACGTCATTTGCTGGTGCTGCTGCGCGGGCTGCGCGAGCGCGGTTTGGATGTGCAGTTGTGGATTCTGGTCGAGCCGGACAGGCCCGTCGAAGCCTATGTTTCGCAGGCTGAGGCATTGGACATTCCGGTCAGGCGGTTTGTCATTCACCGGCACATTGATCCGGGGTTGTGGCGGCAGTTGGTCAACGCCCTGCGGGATGAAGCGCCCGACATTGTACACACGCACCTGTTTCACGCCGACCTGTACGGCATCACAGCCGCGCGGCGCGCCCGTGTGCCATATGTCGTCAGTTCGCGCCACAACGACGACAGATTCCGCCGCCAATGGCCGGTACGCCAACTGAACCGCTGGTTATGGCGTCAAACAAACGCGGGTATTGCGATCTCCGAAGCGATCCGCCAGTTTTGCATTCATATTGAGGGGGCACCGGCTGGCCGGATCGAAACCATTTATTACGGCCTGGACCCGGCGACGGTTCGCGCCCCGGCTGGCGCACGGGCGGAACTGGGTGAGCTGCTGGCTGTTCCCGCCGACACCCTGATCGTGGGATCGGTGTGCCGCCTGATTGAACAGAAGGGGCTGTTTTACGGCCTGCGCGGGTTCGCCCAGATCGCGGAGCGTACCCCCGAAGCGCACTACATGATCGCCGGTGACGGCGCGTTGCGGGATTCGTTGGAAGCCGAGGCTGCCGCGCTGGGATTGGCGGGCCGCGTTCACTTCCTGGGCTGGCAGCCCGATCCCTATGTCATTCTTGCAGCGCTGGACGTGCTGCTCGCGCCGTCGTTGTGGGAAGGTTTCGGACTCGTGTTCCTGGAAGCGATGGCGCTCGGCGTACCCGTGATCGCTACCCGCATGAGCGCTGTGCCTGAGGTAGTGATCGACGGTGAAACCGGCTGGCTGATCCCGCCGCGTGACGCTGACGCGGTCGCCGCCGCGTTAATGGATGCACTCGAACATCCCGCCGATATGCGGGCGCGCGGTGCCAATGGCCGCCGCCGGTTGGAGGAGCAGTTCGCGCCGCACACCATGATCGAGCGCACGCTGGACCTATATCACCGTCTGGAGGACAAACGCTGATGTGCGGCATATGCGGCATACTGAACCTGGACGGCAGCCCGGTTGATGGTGATATTCTGAATGCTATGAACGCGACCCTGGTGCATCGTGGCCCGGACCAGGGCGCAGCCGTGCTCAAGGGCGCCTGCGGACTGGCGAATCGCCGCCTGGCGATCCTGGACCTGTCACCCAGCGGCGCGCTCCCCATGCAGAGCAGCGACGGCGCGATCACGCTGGCCTATAACGGCGAGGTCTACAATTACCCGGCGCTCAAACACACCCTGGAAACACAAGGTTACATATTCCGCTCCGGCTCCGATGCCGAAGCCGTGATCGCGCTGTATAAGCAGCATGGCCCCGGCTTTCTCGACCATCTGCGGGGTATGTTCGCCCTGGCGATCTGGGATGCGCCCAATCACACCCTGGTCCTGGCGCGTGATCGCCTGGGGCAAAAACCCCTGTACTATTATCACGACGACCGGCGTTTGATCTTCGCATCCGAGATCAAAGCCCTGCTCCAACACCCGGACGTTCCCCGCCAACCGGCACGCGAGCGAGTACCGCTGCTGCTGGCTTACGGCTATGTTCCGGCCCCGTTCACGTTTTTTGACGGGATACACATGCTGCTGCCGGGACATGCGCTGGTTGTATGTGATGGCACGCTCACGACACAGGCGTATTGGACGCCGCCTGCCTTTGCCGGAGCCAGCCCATCGGCCCGCATCGAGGATTATCTTGACGAGCTGCGCGTCATGCTAGACGAAGCGGTGCGGCTGCGCCTGCTCAGTGACGTACCCCTGGGCGCGTTTCTGAGCGGCGGGCTGGACAGCAGCCTGATCGCGGCTTACATGGCCCGCCACACTACCGGGCGTGTCAAAACCTTCGCCATCGGTTTTACGGGCGAAGAATCGTTCGACGAAACACCGCATGCCCGCCGCGTGGCGGAGGTGCTCGATACCGAACACCACGAATTTATTGTCGAGCCGGACGCTATCGACCTGCTGCCGATGCTGGTCTGGCATCACGACCAGCCGTTTGCCGATTCATCGGCGGTGCCCACGTATCTCGTCAGCAAACTGACGCGTGAGCATGTCACGGTTGCCCTGACGGGTGACGGCGGTGACGAGATGTTCGCGGGTTACGAGCGCATGGCCGCCGCGACGCTGGCCGGACATTACCGCCGCCTGCCGGGTGTGCTCAGGTCCGGGATTCAGGCCGTGCTGAACCGGCTGCCCGAAGCCACGTCGTATCGCGGGGTGGTTCAGCGCGGGCGGCGCTTCGTTCAGGGCGCGGCACTACCGCCCGCTGAAGCGTATTTTAGCTGGGTGCGCGTATTCGATGACGCGCTGATCACCAGCCTGCTGAGCGATGAGCAAACACACTTCCCAACGGCCCAGTTCGCCGGTTTATTCGATCCCGCTGACCGGCGTGATTTCACGGCACAGCTTCTTGATGTCAACCTGATTACGTATTTGCCCGACGACCTGCTGATCAAAGCCGACCGGGCGAGCATGGCACCCTCACTCGAAGCGCGCGCCCCGTTCCTCGATCACAAGCTGGTTGAGCTCGCGGCCCGCATTCCGTCCAACCTGAAGCTCAAAAACGGCGTGACCAAGCACATCTTAAAAGAAGCAGCGGCGGGACTGCTGCCCGATGACATCATCCACCGTAAAAAACACGGCTTCGGCGTGCCAGTGGGGCGCTGGTTCCGCGAGAGTCTGGAAACCTACGCCCGTGACATCCTGCTTGACCCGCACACGCTGGCGCGCGGCTACTTCGATGAAGCGGCGCTCCGGCGGCTGCTGGACGAACACACCAGCGGGCAGCGCAATCACGGACATCGCATCTGGACGCTGCTCACGTTTGAGTGGTGGCACCGCCTGTTTATCGATCCTGCCGTTCCAACGGGACCATGAGGTGCTGCATGAATGGTACGCGCCCTATCCGCGTGATGCGCATCATCGCCCGGCTCAACGTCGGCGGCCCGGCGATTCATGTTGTGCTGCTGACGGATCAGCTCGGCCCGCCGGACTTCGAGAGTACGCTGGTGTGCGGCCACATCGGCCCTCACGAGGGTGATATGGCCTACCTGGCCGACCAGCGCGGCATCGAGCCGATCTACATCAACGAACTGGGACGCGCGCTCTCGCCGCTCCGAGACAGTGTCACCCTGTTCAAACTGTGGCGGCTGATGCGCAAAATCCGCCCGGATGTCGTGCATACGCATACGGCCAAAGCCGGGTTTGTGGGACGGCTCGCGGCGTGGCTGGCCGGGGTGCCGGTTCGCGTGCATACGTTTCACGGGCACGTGTTTCACGGTTATTTCAGCCCGCGCAAAACCCGCCTGTTTTTGTGGCTGGAACGGCTGACCGCGCGCGTGTCCGACCGGCTGATCACGATCAGTCCGGCGCTTAAAGACGAACTGGCCAACACCTACCGGATCGCGCCTGAAGATAAATTCGAAGTTGTGCCGCTCGGCCTGGACCTGGCCCCGTATGCGAACACGCCGCGTCACCTGGGAACCTTCCGCGAAACGTATGCTGTTCCCGCCGGTGCGCCCATCGTGGGTATCGTGGGACGCATCGTGCCGATCAAAAACCACGCCCTGTTTTTGGACATGGCGAGCCGCGTCCGGCAGGTGATGCCCGGCGCGCATTTTGCCATCATCGGGGATGGTGAATGCCGCGCCGAGGTCGAAGAAATGGTAAACGTGCTGAATCTGCGCGGCGCGGTGACGTTCACCGGCTGGCTGCAAGACCTGACCCCCGCGTTTAGCGACATGTCGGCGCTGGTGATCGCGTCACACAACGAAGGCACACCGACATCGATCATTCAGGCGTTGGCTGCCGGTATGCCGGTGGTTTCGACGGCGGTGGGCGGCGTGCCGGACCTGCTGCAACAGGGCGAGTTTGGCCGGTTGGTGCCGCCCGGTGATCCGCAAGCCCTGGCATCGGCGGTGCTTGAGGCGATCAAAACGCCGTCCCCCAACGCAGAGTCGATCAAACGCACGATACTTGATCAGTACGACAGTGCGCGGCTGTCGGATAACCTGGCCGGGTTATACCGTCAACTGCTTCAGGCCAAGCGGGGAAAGTCCCGATCATGAATTGGACGCCGACTCACAATCCCTGGCGCCGGACGGTGATCGGCGTTTGCCTGATCGTGTTATGCGTGGCGGCTTATTTTGTCACGTACAACGGCTACGCCGTGAGCCGTGACGAGTGGCTGTTGTTCGACGCTACTGAAAGCCTTGCCCGGCGCGGCAACCTGCGGCTGAATTATGAATACGACTCGTATGTCCCGAAATCGCTGGACGAAGCGCGTCCGCTGGCGGTGGATACCGAACCCCTGCAACCGCTGCTGGCGGCGGGATTGTTTCGAGTCGGACAAGCGCTGCCCGCTGTTGGGTTGGCGCATACTGTATGGTTGTTCAATATCCTGGTCACAGCCCTGACGCTGGCAACGTTTTACGCTTACGGGCTGGCGCTCGGCTACCGGGCGCGTGTAGTCGCGCTGGCGGCGGCAGCGCTGGGACTGGGCACCATCATCTGGCCGTACAGCCGGACGTTTTTCCGCGAGCCGCTGTTTACCCTGCTGGCCCTGCTGAGCGTGTACCTCATGCGGCGGCTGCGATGCACCCTGACCGGCGGCGCGCACCTGCTGCTCACCGTTGCCCTGACGGTAGTATTCGGGGCTGTATACGCCAGCGCGGTGTTATCCAAAGAAGTCGCGATTCTGATCCTGCCCGCGATCCTGATCGAAGCGCTGCCGTCACGCTTAACGCGCGTGCGTGTGCCACGCCGCATGATTACCACGCTCGCCGCGCTGGTGGTCCTGGGCGTCGTTTTTGTCCTGATCCTGTCAAACGCTGAAGCGCTGTTCGGGATCAACATGGCGCGTTACGATCCCGGCCACCGCCTGGATCAGGCACGTTACAACTTTTCGGACATGTCCGAAGCGTTAAAAGGGTACCTGTTCAGCCCGGCGCGCGGCATCTTGTTCTATTCGCCGGTGCTGCTGTTGGGATTCTTCGGCTGGCCGCGACTGGTCCGCCAGCGCCAATGGCGCCAGATCATCATGCCGCTGGCCGTGCTGGTGTCGTTTGTGCTCGGTTATGCGTTTGTACGCGGGGCCGAACAATGGTACGGCGGTTCGGGATGGGGTTCGCGTTACCTCGTCCCGGTGGCCCCGTTTGTGGCGCTGTGGCTGCTGCCGGTTTTCGAGACTCTGCTCGAACGCGGGGCGGCATGGTGGGCGCGCCTGGGAGCCGGGCTTGTTTTCCTGATCAGCCTGGGCGTTCAACTGCTCGCCGCTGCCGTGCCGTATACCCTGTACACGGATATCCTGGCCGAACAACAGCCGCCGGTCATCCCCTGGGATGAGGGGGCCTGGAGCTGGCGCTGGTCGCCGTTTCGCGTGCTGGTCGATCAAATCGGCGAGCAGGAGCTTGATTTCGCCTGGGCCTATGCCGTGGGTGATACGTGGCTGCTGCCGGTGTTAAACGCAGGGCTGGCGGCGCTATCCCTGGCCTGGCTCGCTTGGTGGATCACACACCAGAACGGCACACGCACCACGGCGCTGATCACGCTCGGTTCGGTCGGAACAGCCGCCGCCGTCACGTTGGGCCTGGGCTTATACGCTGTCCGGCAGGACCCGCGCTACTTTGGCGACTTTGACCCTACCCGCGATCTGCTCGCCATGCTGGAACCGGCGCTTCAAGACGACGATGTGATCGCGCTCAACGACGATCACTATGCCGAGTTCTTCATGAACTATTACCGGCAAACGCGCCCGCCTGTATTCACACTGCGGGTATCCCCCGGCGAGCGCACCAGCCCGGAACACACGCCCGGCGTCGTATCACCTAATCCTGACGCGCTAGTGGCACCCTCGACGACGGTCACGCTGGGTTATTTCGCGGGTCAGTATGAGCGCGTGTGGCTGGTGATCAACAGCAGCCCGTTTGTCACGTGGTCCACGCGCCCGGTCGAGCACTACCTGGCCCGCCACTACTTCCCCGTCAGCGAGATCAAATCCACCGACACCGCGCGCGCCGTCTTGTTCGACTTCACGCCCGCACCGCAGGCAGCAGCACCGGAATGGGCTTCTCAGCCCGTGAATGCCACCTTTGGCGGCAACCTGACGCTGTCGGGCTTCGACATCCCCGGCGGTGTCACACGTGATCCCGGTGACGTGCTGCCGGTATCACTGCTGTGGGAAGCCGCCGCCCCCGTCGCCGAGGACTATACGGTCGGCCTGTTCCTGATGACGCCGGACGGCAGCCTTGCCGCCCAGCGCGATTCGCTGCCGGTCAACGGGTTCGAGCACACCCAATCCTGGCGTCCCGGTTCGTTCTACCGCGATAACCACGGCCTCGCGCTGCCGGATTCACTGCCGCCCGGCGAGTATGAACTGTGGGTGGTCGTCTACTGGTGGCAGGAACCGGAAAACCGGCTGGCGGTAACCGGTGCTAGCGGCGAGCCAATCGGCAGCCACGTAGTGCTGACCACGATCACGATCGAATAAATATCACCAGCCCAGCCGCGTGATAAAACACCTGTTTCGTCAGGCCTACCAAGTCGGGTTATACTTCGCCAACATCATACACACACCTGTCAAGTGGCGTAAGTGATCACAATTCGAAGGAGCAGCCAGCAAATGGCACTACGCGGCGTTATCTTTGACATGGGCGGCACCTTGCTGCACTACACCACCCCTAACGGTAATTGGGAAGATACGGAAAAAATCGGCGCACGCGGTGTATATCACTGCCTGCGAGAGCGCGGTTACACGCTGCCGCCAGAAGATACTGCGCTCGATGCAGCCTGGGACTTTGCAGAGTCGGTCTGGCAGACGCTGCTGGGCGATTATAATGTGGACGAGCTAAAACTGGCCCCCTATCTGGTGCGGCTTGCCGGGGAATGGGGCGTTGACGGCCTGCCACCCGACATCGGGGATACACTGGCGCAGGCGTATATGTCATCCGTCCAGGCTTGTGTACATCCACTGGCCGGAGTTCAGGAGATGCTGCGCGGCCTGCAAGATCGCGGCTTGCGGATCGGTTTGATTTCCAACACGACATGGCCCGGCGAGGCACATCGCTATGACCTGGATCGCTTTGGGCTGATACCCTTTCTTGACCACCTGGTTTTTTCCGCCGATGCCGCCGCCTGGAAGCCAGACTCGGCAGTCTTCCGGTTGAGTTTATCGGCGCTCAACCTGGAGCCGGGCGAAGCATGTTACGTGGGTGACAGCCTGATCTTTGACGTGTGGGGCGCTCAACGGGCCGGAATGCGCGGGGTATGGATCGAACAGGCGGCCCCCTGGGTACCTGACGGCATGACGATCACACCGGATGCCACTATTGCCACGCTCCCGGAACTG
This sequence comes from Anaerolineae bacterium, assembly GCA_016930015.1. Taxonomy (GTDB): domain Bacteria; phylum Chloroflexota; class Anaerolineae; order Aggregatilineales; family Aggregatilineaceae; genus JAFGHR01. The sequence goes on from JAFGHR010000002.1 coordinate 19,933, forward strand.
CTCGATATCGTGGATGACTGGCGCTAGGGAAACGTTACCAGACCATAACCAATATGACCCGACAAAACACGCCTGACAACGTATTCGATAGACTCACCGGTCGTACAATCACTGTCCGCCATCGCCGCCGTATTCCCATCTGGGTGATCATTGTTGTTTTTGTAGGCGTGATCGCCGCCGGGGCGATTGGCTACTTTCTGCTTGCGCCGCTGGACGCCCCGATTCCTGATGGCGTGGATACACATTACGCGGGACTGGAACGCGGCTACACCGATCAGGGATTCCCTCGTTTAGGCAGCGCCGACGCACCAACGCTCGTTGAGGACTTCTCTAGTTTTGCGTGCCCACACTGCCGGGATTTTCACGATGGGCCGTTTAACGGATTGCTGGACGAGATCGCCGCCGGGCAGGTCCAGTTTGTGTTTATTCCACTGCCCCACATCGGCATGGGGGCGAATTCCGCCGCTAAAGGGGCGCTGTGCGCCGGGGAACAGGGCCAGTTCTGGGAAATGCACGACGTGTTATTCTCGTGGCAGGAAAAATTTATATTTTCGACCTTTAATGAACGCCGTATTAACAAGGGAGCGCGAAACCTGGGGCTGGACGCTGACGCATTCGAAACGTGTATGAATGACGATCAGGTTGAACAGGTGCTCGACTGGGCGCGGGCAGAATTCGACCGGCGCGGGCTGCGCGGCACGCCCAGTTTTTTCATTGACGGCCAGCGCGTGCAGGATTATCGTGAATTTGAAACGATTGGCGCATCATTAGATTAAAGAATTAAGAGGATTTATGGAACCGATACTTGTTGATGCCCACCAGGATATCGCCTGGAATTATATCAATAATTATCGTGACTTTACCCGCAGCGCCTGGTACAAGCGCCGCCGTGAAACCGATCCGGTGTTTCTACGGCGATACGGTCACTGCATGATTGGGCTGCCGGAAGTCATGCTGGGCCGTATTGCCGTCATTTGTGCCAGTATTTTTGTGTCACCGGTAGGCGCCACACTGTATCCCGACGAAAAAATCACGTACAGCACGCCCGACGAAGCCTATCGCCGGGGTATCGAACAACTGGATTATTATCACAAGCTGGCCGATGAGAACGAGCAAATCGACCTGGTGCTCACACAAGCTGACCTGGACGCCGTGCTGAAAACATGGGATACAGGTACCGACCTGCCCGATCATCACATCGGGTTGATCGTGTTGATGGAGGGAGCCGATCCGATCATCGACCCGGCACAGCTTGAGGAATGGTACGCGCGCGGGCTGCGTGTCATTGGGCCAGCCTGGACGGCAACCCGCTACAGCGGCGGCACACACGCGCCCGGCCCACTGACCGACTTGGGGCGCGAGCTGCTGGACATTATGGCGGACCTGAATATGGTGCTGGACCTGGCTCACATGACCCCGGAAGCCTGCCAGGAAGCATTAGATCGTTATGACGGCCCCCTGATTGCCAGCCACGCCAATCCGCTGCACTTCCGGCGTAACCGCCCCGACCGCAACCTGTCCGACGACACGATTCGCCGTATTGCTGAGCGGGACGGTGTGATCGGCATCATGCCGTATAACCTGTTTCTCGTAGATGGCTGGCGACTTGGCGATCGTAAAGATGCCGCTACAATGGATACAGTCATCGCCGCGATCGATCACGTGTGCCAGATGATCGGCAGCGCACAGCACGTGGGTATTGGCAGTGATTTTGACGGCGGGTTTGGCGAAGAATCAGCACCGGTCGGGTTTAGCACGGTCGATGACCTGCTCAGCCTCGGCCCGGCGCTGCGCGAGCGTGGGTATGCGTTGGATGACGTTTCAGCGATTTTGAGTGATAATTTTTTGCGTGTATTACGGGCAGGACTGCCAGATAAGTAACTCACCATGGATAGATTTGTTCAGGTCAGTATCACAATTGGGGCACTCGGTATCGTCATCACTTTGATCGGTTTGTTTCCTGCCATCGCCGGGCTTGAAACCACGGAAGAAGTTGGTGTATTACAGGTATTGGTCATCCTGGCCGGGTTTAGCCTGCTGTTTGTGGCCGCCTATGCATTTGCCAAACAAACATTTTTTACCGGTATGCCAAGCACGCTGGCCCAGGATATTGGCGTTCGCCTGACCATGACCGGCATGTTGATTGCAGGCGCCGCAGGCATGGCGGATGTACTGGGATTTGGCAGCCACGGCCCAACCGAAGACACGCGCCCACTGCTCGGTGAGTGGCAGGCGGTCGCATTCATTGGCGGGTTTTTGATCGCGTCGTCGGGTGTCATGATCTACACGCTCTTTGGCCCGTCGCAGGATCAACCTGAGCAGAACAACGCGTCAGATGACACGACCGAGAACGACTCCGAAAAACGCTAGGCGGCCCGATTGTTTCGGGCAGGCTGAATCAAGCTGACATAAACGGCTGCACCAAACACCAGGATATCAATCGTTATCCACACCAGCGCCCATATCGTTGCTGATCCGCCGACCTCATGCGCCATAACAGTCGCATCGTTGTGCGGCATCATACTGGATGGCAGCGAGATGATCTTGAGCAGAATCCACACATCGGTGATCGCCTGCAACCCCGTCAAAAATGCCAGGAAATTGAGTATCACCAGGGTAATGTCACGATTGGCAAAACACCCGATCAAGACCAGCACCAGCGCACTCACCAACCCGACCACAATTGTGAGCAGGTTGTCTTCACTAACAAACGCCATGGTCATCAGGCAGCCTGCGGCCACCAGCATCAGACCGGCATACCGGCCCTGGTCCGTCTCGCGTGTGAGAATCAGGTACAAGGCCACTATAATTACAACAGCAACCAGGACCAACTCGATCAGATTGAGGTTATACAGACTGATGCCGGTGTACAGCAGCGTCAACGTGCCGATCAACAGGCCAAGCCCAATAGCAACGGAGCCAGGGCGCCCGGTGCGGTTGGTCAAAAACAGCAGCGCGGCGCCGAATAACGCCGAGCCAATATAACCTGCCTGGATAATGACAAAACGCGAGCCGCCGCTGGTATAGGCCAACCCCGCGCCATGTTTGCTGACTTCGAACCGCAGAAACGAGCCGCCGGTTACAATTGCGGACGTACCGTGGCCCAGTTCATGGATCATCGTCACAAACAGGCGAAAGGGATACGTCACAAAGGACACACCTTGCACCTGCCACAACACAAACGCCACCAAAAACGCGACAAACGCAAGGATTAAGTCACGATACTTCCCGGTTGTTCTAAGTAAGTTATCCATCAAACTGCCTCTTAGTGCAGGCAACAAAACCGTTACCGCCCATACGCTGAAAGGACATTCTGACTCATGGCACAATCAACATCTGATCCGGTTCGTTTCGGAACCGTTGGCAGTCCCCAAACTACACCCCGTTCCGGTACGCTCGCCGCCATCGAACACATGCGCGATTTGGGCATGGATCACCTGGAGATCGCATGGGTTCATAGTGTCCGGGTATCCGACGAAACGTGCGCGACTATCAAAACCGGCGGCCAAAAACACGCCATCACCCTGAGTATACACGCGCCCTATTATATCAACCTGAACAGTCAGACGGCTGAACTCATGCGCAAGAGCGATGAACGGTTGCTGTTGGCAGCGCGCAAAGGGTTTTTAGCCGGAGCAACGGATATCGTATTTCATCCCGGCTCCTATCATAATCAGTCCTCTGATTTAGTATACGAGCGTGTTAAAGAGAAGTTGCTGGAAATACGCGGTATTCTGGATGATGAAGGCGTCGATGTGACACTCCGACCGGAAACAATGGGGAAAGTAGCGGCATTTGGAACACTCGACGAGCTGTTACAACTCAGCCGCGACATTCCGGGCGTGCTGCCGTGTATCGACTTTGCCCATCTGCATGCCCGTGCCGGGGACGGCTCGATGAACAGTTACGACGAATTCGCCGCGATTTTTAAAGCGGTCAAAGCCGCGCTCGGTAACGACGGGTTACATACCTTACACGCGCATATGTCCGGCATTGCCTATGGCCCGCGCGGTGAAAAACATCACCTGCCGCTTAATGAAGCCGATCTACGCTATCGTGACCTGCTGCAAGCCCTGGTGGATTTTGACGTACATGGCTCTGTCGCCGTTGAAGCGCCGGAACCGTTCCACGTCGCCGATGCCTTAACCCTGCAAGCCACCTATCGCCGGCTTCGGCAACAAAAGGCGGCCACATCCAGCGACACCGCCGAGAAATCGTAGGCTGGCCGTTTGGTCCTCATAAACGAGAGCGGTATTATTAATGGGCGTCTGCGGGATGCGATATCCGGTTAGGATACGCTCGCTCGCAGATACCAATGAGTAAGGAGTATGCCACATGGTAAACGACTACGGCAGCCTACGCCGTCGCACGCGCGACTCAAGCTGGCAATGGCTCATTGTAGGCGTGATTCTGGGTATGGGCTTCACGACCGTGGTGTGTGTTGGCGGTTATGCCCTGGGCGCAATCACGTTCCCTGCATTGGAGTCTGACACAGCAACACCCATCGTCCAGGTTGAGCCAAATCAAACAGAGAGCGCAAACCAGGCCGCCCCAACGGGGAAGACACCCGCCGCCGCTGAGGTCGCACCCGATAGCACACAACCGACTGGCGCCGCACCAGAAACCGAAAGCGCCGCCGCTGAGCAAACAGCTATCAATGCTGCGACGGCAACACCTTCACCACTACCCGAAAGCGTTGAAACCCAGGCCATTGATGCGGAAGACAGCGAAACCCGCACGGCTGATGCGCTCGCAGAACAGACCAGTACCACCGAAGGTGAAGCAGCGGTGGCGGCACTGCCAGAAGAAACGACAATCGTTGGTACGCCCCCGGTGGGATTACCAACGCAAACCATTACATTCGGAAGCCCGCCGCAGTTACTTCCGCCTGAACTCGACGCGATAAAATCCGAACTTGCCCCGGTAACCGGCGGTACGTTCCTGATGGGGACTACCACCGAAGAAGCCAGCCAGGCTATTGATGAATGTGCGTTATATGACACCACGTGCCCCATTGAATGGGTGCAAGACTCAACGCCCACGCATCAAGTCACCGTTGACAGCTTCGAGATGGAAATCTACGAAGTGAGCGTGGTCCAGTACGTTGCGTTCTTGAACTGGAAAGGTCCCAACAGCCATAAAAACGCGTGCCAGGGGCAACCATGTGTCATGACGACAACCGAGCAGGAAACCAGTTATATCGATTTTGACGGTACAACGTATTCCGTCAGAAACCCGGAGTTCTACAGCAACCACCCGATTACGTGGGTAACCTGGCAGGGCGCCGAAGAATACTGTAATGCGCTCAATCGCCGCTTACCTACCGAAGCCGAGTGGGAACGCGCGGCACGTGGGCCACAAAACAACGTCTATCCGTGGGGTTTCATCTTCGATGTGGCCTATGCCAATTCATCGCGCCCGGCAGCCGAAGGCACAGAAGCCGTCACCAGTTATCCCGAAGGTGCCAGCCCCTACGGCATCTACAATATGTCGGGCAACGTGGCAGAGTGGGTTTCCGATTGGTACCAGGCTAACTACTATTCACAGCAGTTGAATAACCTGGAACCTAATCCACAAGGGCCGCCAACCGGCACCGAAAAAGTGCTGCGCGGTGGCAGTTGGGATACCGTCCCGCTGCTGCTGCGTGCCGTCCACCGTCAGAACGTGGAACCCGGCCTGCCCACGGCGGCAACCGGCTTCCGGTGTGTCGCCAGCAGTACAACCGCTGCTGCACCCAGCGGCCCCATTGCTGATACAGCCGCAGATGAGGGTGATGGCGGAGCCGCGCCCGATAGTAATGTGCCGACACTCGCACCGCCGCCAACCCAGGTGCCCGCCGGTCCAACAACGACATTGGCGCCCGGATAGTCCGAGCCAGCATACAACCATGCCGACAAACGCGCTGAGGTCCTGCAAACAAAAACGCAGGACCTCACGTTTTTTCGACCGACTTACGTTATAATTCGCAAAGTGTCTGATCATCGTATGTTAAAAGGTGAACGTCTCCTTATGAAAATCGCAATGGGTTCCGATCATGCAGGTTTTCCGTTAAAATCAGAGTTAGTCGATTATCTTCGTAGCCAGGGCCACGATGTAGTTGACCTCGGAACTGATTCCGCCGACCGGGTAGTGGATTACCCGGACTTTGCCGAAGCAGTTGCACGTAAAGTCGCCAGCCAGGACGTGGAACGCGGCATTGTTGTGTGTGGCAGCGGCGTGGGAGCCAGCATAGCCGCGAACAAGGTACCGGGCATTTATGCCGCCTTGTGCCATGATACATACTCGGCACATCAGGGTGTCGAACACGACAATATGAATATTATTTGCCTGGGAAGTCGCGTCATCGGGAGCGCGCTGGCACAAGAGATCGCGGATGCGTTTCTTAATGCGAAATTCGAGTCGGACCAGGAACGTTTTGTCCGGCGTTACAATAAAGTTCGGGCTATTGAACAAGCAGGTATGAAACCCTGATTGTTTTTGGGAGTCTGTGGCTGCCAGAACAGCATTATGTGCCACCGTGCGGAGAAACCGCCGCCCGTTGCCGTTTGCCACGCCCAGAGCTTGTTTCTGTATCTGCCTATCGCTTTACCAGGAGGTTATTTAATGGCAGTTAGTCGGCTTATCGAAGTACAGCAGTATGGTCAAAGCATCTGGATGGACTTTATTCGTCGTAGTTTGATGCTGTCTGGCAAGCTTGATAGGCTGGTAAAAGACGGCATTGTCGGCATGACATCCAACCCCACTATTTTTGCCAGGGCGATTGCCGATACCGATGAATACGACGATGAAATTTCCAGCCTGCTAGACCTGGACACCATGGATATTTATGAGGCGCTGGCAATTGCCGACATTCAAGCCGCGGCGGATGTGCTGCGCCCAGTCTATGACGAAAGCAGTGGTTTGGACGGTTATGTCAGCCTGGAAGTATCCCCTTTGCTGGCTTATGACACCGAAAACACGCTTAGCGAAGCCAAACGGCTGTTCGCCACCATCGGACGCCCCAATCTCATGATCAAGATTCCGGGAACATCCCAGGGGCTGCCCGCCATTGAAGAAGCGATTGCGGCAGGCATCAACGTAAACGTCACCTTGCTGTTTTCTGTTGACAATTACACTGCTGTTGCCGAACGGTATATTCGCGGCCTGGAGCGCCGTTACGAAGCCGGTGAAGATATCGCATCGGTCGCGTCAGTTGCCAGCTTTTTTATCAGCCGCATTGACACGGTTGTAGATAAAATTCTCGAAAACAACATCCACACCGGGCGCCTGCGGGGTGGTTTTGAACATGCTAAGGTAAATCGTGATCTGTTAGGCAAAGCCGCTATCACCAGCGCCAAACTGGCTTATGCCCGGTACAAAGAGATCTTCGAAAGCGAACGTTTCGCGAAGCTCCAGGCTGCCGGGGCACGGGTCCAGCGTCCGTTATGGGCCAGCACCAGCACCAAGAACCCCAATTATCCCGACACGTATTACGTTGATACCTTGATCGGGCCAAACACCGTAAACACCCTGCCGCCTGATACAATCGGTGCGTTCTACGATCACGGCACCGTGGCGTTAACGCTGGAAGACGACATCGACACCGCGCAGGATATCTTCGATAAGCTGTCCGAAGTGGGCGTTCAGATGGATATGGTCGCCCGACAGCTTCAAAGTGATGGTGTTGACTCATTTGCCAACGACTTTAAGCGCCTGCTTGAAGTTGTCGAAGGCAAACGCCAGGTTATCTTGATGGGTGTGATGGCGAGCCAGGAAATCGCGGCGGCGGCCTACGAACACGATATCCGTGATACGCTGGCCCACCTGGAGAAAAACCGTATCACACGCCGCATCTGGGAAAAAGACCCCACTGTATGGAAAGAAGAATCATCACACAAACAAATTATCCGTGATCGCCTGGGCTGGCTGGATGTCGTCAGTGAAGACGAGGCATTTTACGCTCCACTGTTTGCACTGCGCGATGATGTCAGAAAGCGGGGTTACACACACGCGCTTCTGTTAGGCATGGGTGGCAGCAGCCTGGCCGCCGAAGTGCTGCGCCAGACATTTGGCGTTGTCCCCGGTTTCCCCGACCTGATGGTCCTGGACACAACCGATCCACAAGCGATTTGGCTGGCTACCGAAGCGGTTGATCTCGACAACACGCTGTTTATCGTCTCGACTAAATCGGGCAGCACGATCGAAACACTGTCGCTGTATAAATACTTCTACGACCTTGTCGAAGCAAACCACGGCGCTAAAGCCGGTGAGCAGTTCTGCGCGATTACCGACGCCGGGTCGGCACTCGAAACAATCGCCAGGGAACGAAACTTTAAATACCTGTTTCTTAACCCCGAAGATATTGGCGGGCGCTACAGCGTACTGAGTTACTTCGGGTTAGTCCCTGCCACCGTCATGGGGCTGGACCTGGAAAAACTGCTCGCCAGCGCGCGCCGCATGGCTACGGCCTGCGCCAGTAATATTCCCACAACATCGAACCCGGCTGCGTGGTTAGGTGTCTTCATGGGGGTTATGGCCAGGCAGGATATCAACAAAGTCTGCTTGATCACATCGCCAGAAATTGGCAGCTTCGGCCTATGGGCTGAACAACTCATTGCTGAAAGTACCGGTAAAGAAGGAAAAGGGATTGTCCCGGTTGCCAATGTTATCCCCGATGATCCGCGCAATTTTGACGATGATCAACTGTTTGTTTACCTGCGTTTGGGCGCGCCTGAAGCCGATTTCGACTTTGACCTGGACGTTGATGTCGAAAATCTAAAGCTGGGCGGGTACCCGGTGCTGACGCTGAAACTCAACGATCCGTATGATCTCGGCGGTGAGTTCTTCCGCTGGGAACTGGCGACCGCAATAACCGGGCATGTGCTCCAGATCAATCCCTTTGACCAGCCCAATGTGGCGGAAAGCAAAGCGAACACAAAAGCCCTGCTGGAAACCCTCAAAGCTAAAGGGACACTGCCCGAAGATCGACCGGTGTTAGAAGAAAATGGCCTCAAGCTGTACGCTGACAACAAAACCGTCGAAACGTTGTACCGCATCGGTGAGCAGCGCGGGTTTGACTATGGCGATCTCATCAACCTGCTGCTGGCCCATATAAGCCTGGCCCGGGCCGGTGACTATCTGGCGTTGATGGCTTACCTGGCACCCACTGAAAAACACACCCGGCTGTTGGAAGCCATTCGAGACGAGCTGCGTCACGCGACAACACGCGCCGTGACGCTGGGTTATGGCCCGCGCTTTTTGCACTCAACCGGCCAGCTTCATAAAGGTGGCGCCAATGACGGCGTGTTTATCCAGATCACAGCCGAGAACTATGAAGAAATCCCGATCCCTGGCGAGCCATATGACTTCCTGCTGCTCAAGCAAGCTCAGGCCCAGGGTGACTTGCAAGCGCTTCAGTCCAAAAACCGGCGTGTCGTACGCTTCCACCTGCCGGTGGGCAGTGTGTCGGTTGGCCTGGAACGTGTGCTGGATGCTATCCGCGAGGCAGCGGCTCAAAAACGCGGCTGGTAACGGCATCGCATCCCCCACGACTATTCCAACTGGCTAAACCAGGCCGGATAGGTGGATAGGTGAGAAACAACAACAGCGGTATCGAGATAGTTCGATACCGCTGTGCTTCGATTCGTCGTGTACGGATTCAGTGAAACAATCTGAATCGCGGCCAGCCGTGACACTAACGCTCGCGCAAATGCGGGAACAATAGAATCTCGCGAATTGTGCTGCGGTTCGTCAGGAGCATGACTACCCGGTCCACTCCGATTCCGCACCCACCGCACGGCGGCATGCCGTACCGCATCGCGTGAAGATAATCCTCGTCGATAGGCGTTGCTTCGTCATCTTCATCTGAATACAAGCGCTCCATCTCAATAAAACGTGCTTCCTGGTCTACCGGATCGTTCAATTCGGTAAACGCGTTTCCCATTTCCATCCCGCCGACGAATATTTCGAACCGCTCAACGTGCGTTTCATCGCCGGGCACCGTCTTGGCAAAGGGTGAGATATCACGTGGGTATTCTAAAATGAATGCCGGCTGGATCAGGCGCGGTTCGACCACTGTCCCCAACAAGGTATCAACCAACCGCCCCCAGGTGGCTCCTTTTGGTGTTTCGACCCCGGCCTCCTGCATGACACGGTGCAGGGCATCGGCTTCCGGGTAATCGATATAATCGATCCCGCTGTACTGGCGAATCGCGTCACGCAGGGTGATCCGCTGCCAGGGTGGGGTCAAGTCAAGCGTATGCTCGCCAAACACAATGGTCGTGCTGCCGGTCACTTGTTGGGCAGCATAAGCCAACATACGTTCTGTCAGGTTCATGATGCCAAAATAGTCTGTATAGGCCTTGTAGAACTCAAGTTGGGTAAATTCCGGGTTGTGCTTATAGCTCACGCCTTCATTACGAAAATCGCGCCCGATCTCGTACACGGCATCATACATACCCACCAACAGCCGCTTGAGGTATAACTCAAAACTGATGCGCAGGTACAGGTCCTGGTGAAGTTGGTTATGATGGGTGATAAATGGGCGGGCTGCCGCACCACCATAGATCGGTTGGAGAATCGGCGTTTCGACTTCGAGAAATCCTTCGTTGTCCAAAAAACTGCGCAGGGCGCTTACCGTCCGGGCACGCTGGCGGAAAATATGGCGGGACTCAGCGTTCACAGCCAGATCGGCGTAGCGCTGGCGGTAACGTTCCTCGACATCACTAAACGCGCCGAACCGTTTGACTTCTCCATCGCCGGTCGTCTGCTCTTTGATGATCGGCAGGGGACTTAGCGCCTTCGAGAGCAGTATCAGGTCATGAACCATCACGCTCACTTCACCGGTGCGCGTACGCATCATCGTTCCCCCGGCCTGGATAAAATCGCCCAGGTCAAGTTCATTTTTGATCATGGCGAACGTATCGTCACCTACGTTATCAATCCGCACAAACAACTGGATACGCCCATCACCATCTTCAATATGTGCGAAGTACACTTTCCCCTTCAAGTTCTGACGCACGATGCGACCACACACCGTCACTTCGACCGGTTCGGGCGTTTCGCGGTTCTCGTTTTCTTCCGCTTCAAATGCGCTTCGCGCTTCGGCGGTAGAATGTGTACGCTGGACCCGGTTGGGGTAGGGTGCCAGTCCTCGTTCAAGGAGCTGGTGAAGCTTGCGGACACGATCGGCTTCTGGTGTATTAGTCGGCTCCCACATCAGTCTATATTTTCTCCTAAGCAAGCACAGTCCTGCTAAACAGTGTCGCCGGACGCCACCGGCACGAGACGAAACAATGCCCACGCCAGCAGTATCACTAGCTAGCATGGGCGAAACCAGCGATTGTGTTATACCACAACTTCAACCGGAAACACAGGAAAGGTTATTCGATCGCCTTAATTTCGAACATGATATTCCCGTCTGGCGCTTCAACCACCACCTGTTCCCCTACATGATGTTCCATCAAAGCCCGACCTAGAGGACTTTTGTGCGAAATCTTTCCGGCACGTGGGTTCGCCTCGGCAACTCCCACCAGATGGTACACCTCAACACTGTCTGCACCAACTTCCTGTATCGTGACCTTGTCCCCAAGGCCGACAATGTCGCGCGGGCCATCTTTTTCAATCAGCACAGAATTACTCAGGATCATCTCCAGGCGAAAAATCTCACCCTCGATGAACGCCTGCTCGTTTTTAGCGTCCTCATACTCGGCATTTTCGACGAGTTCGCCGCCTTCTTCGAGCGCAAGCCGCAGCCGTTCGGCTACCTCCTGACGCCGGACATTTCGCAAATACGTCAGTCGTTCTTCGTGTTCCTTCTGCCCCTGAGGTGTCAGGTAGTGGACTTCTTCACTCATCCCACTCCTCCATCTAGAAAAAGAACCGGTTTACTCATTACTGCACAACGTTTGCGCAGCTAATCAATAGGCTATTTGTTACAAAAACACAGCCTAGGCTGTGTGTGTCAATTAACATGGTGAAAATAAAAAATAAGAGACCGCCTGCCAGGGCGATCTAGGCGTGTAACACTTTTTGATACCACATCTTAGCATAAATTAATTTGCTTGTAAAGTTGCATATACATGAGGATGTTCGGGTGCTTGGAAAAGGTGAGAGCGACCCCAATTTCCCCTTACCCCATCGCATAATCAAGCCTATTATTCCGCCATGTCATACGGGTGGTAAGGGTGACGATATCAATAATCGGTGCCGTGCGCTTGTTTGTGCAAAGGTTGGGTATGTGTCTAGTCGTCTGCCTGCGACTGGCACACGTCTGGCCAATTCATCCGGTATACGGCCATATTACCGCCGCCAGCGTCCGGCGAATAGGGCGCATTAGTAATGAATAATGGAGCAGGGCCGAGGCGTGGATCATCAGGTAATGCCGGTAATTGGTCCGGCAGCACCATAAGATAACGCACATCACGCTCACACATCAACACCATCAACGCTTCGTGATCAAGAATGATCGGTACAACTTCCGGACTGACCAACCCTGCTAAATCCAGAATCGGACGGGGCGCATAATATCCAAGTGCGCCGATATCGTGCACGGCTAACAAGTCATCCGGGGGCAGATTGTCGTTGATCCAGTGTGCGGTATCAACCATTTCAGTATTGATGATACGCACGTCCCTCGCATACGCCTGTGCCCCTATAACGGTAAACGCCGGGATGATGAGCAGCGCCGAAAGCGCAAGGCTTCGACTCAACACGCGTTGAACCGGGCGGCGGCGGGCTGTCTGCACGATGGTGAGTGTTCCCCCCACACCATATAACACAACCGGCGGCAGAATCGGGATCACGTAGCGGCCATGCTGGTAGTGGGCGGGCAGGCGCAGCGCGTACAACGACAGGTGAGCTATTGCCCACACAAACGGCAGCAGTAACAACACATGCTGGCGCTGCCTGGAGCGGATCAACTTGCGCAGCGCTGCGACCAGCCCCGGCAGCAGCACAAGCTGCCCACCGGCTACCAGCGGGAGCACGAGCCGCCCATAACGTTCGAGCAGCGGCAGTTCGCGCAGGGGGGCGTTTTCCGCCTGTTTGGCCGATGACGTGCTGGGCAGCAGCGTATCATTCACGTGGTAATTCATCAGCACGTAAGGTGCGACACCTATCACCCAACCCAGGGCCACACCGCCGCCCCACGCCGCATACTGCTGCCAGTTGTTTCCAAAACGTTCGCCATATGGCCACGCGATCAGCACCATGAGTCCGGCAAGCCCTACCAGCCCTGCCCCCTCTGGCCGTGTGAGCGTGAGCGCTGCGCCTGCCAGACCAACCACCAGCCCGCGCCGCAGCGTATCAGCGCGTGAGTCTTCCTGCTTAACATACAGTTCACGCCACACCAGGCCAAAAACAGTCAGAGAAAGCGTGCAAAACAACATCGTCTCCATGCCCGAAGCAGCGGCCCACTGCAAATGCCACAGCAGCACCAACGCCAGCCCGGTCCATAGACCCACACGCGCCATATCCGGGAAGAGAATCGTGCTCAGGCGTGCACCAATCCACCCCACCCCGGCCAGCGCCAGCACACCTAATCCAAACGTCCAGGCAAAAAACGGGATATCAAACACGTAACCGGCAGACAGTAATACCGTATACAACGGCGAGGTGGATGCCATGCTTGATTCACCCGGCACAAACGCCCATTGGCCATCATGGGCAAGATTACGAGCATAAGTCTGGTGAATCCACGAATCATCCAGCGGGAAACCAACATCATACAGCCGCTCAGCCGCAATCACATAAACCAACACAGAACACAGCGCTACAATACCGATCAACACATCCAACGAGTGAGCAGCCAGCCAGCGACGGATCATCAGTCGGTTTCACCCTTCACAATCTCAAACACTAATCGATCGTCTGCCCGGTCGAGGGTATCCGTACCATGTACCTGGACTAACCGCAAAAACGGGAAATTCTCTGTGCCGAGAAACAAGCCGGAAAATGGCGCAGTGCGGTTGACATCCAAAACCAAGTGCGTAACGCCATATCGTTCGGCAATATCCGGCACTACGTCCGGTGACGCGTTGGGCACCACCACGCCCGCATACCCGGTAAAATAATACAGCGCCGCCGGATCATTCACCATCAACACGGCATCCGGTGGCAGGTCACGTACAATCGCCGCGTAGTATTTGCCGCTGTCGTTCCAATCAGGCAGCCGTTGAGCCGTTATCCCCAGGCTGAGCACAGCCGCCAGCACGACTAACGCCCCGGCAAACACCTTTTGAGCCTGGACACGCCGCCAGCGCCGCCGTTTGGCCATCCAGGCGATACCCTCATCCAGGCCGATCACACCTGTTCCGGCCCAAAACGGCAGCAGCGCCGCCGCCGAATGAAATAATCCACCGCGATAACCGGGATAGGCAAAAATAACCGTCATGGCCAGATGCAACCCTAAAGCGTAGATGATCACGCCCAATACGAGCGGCACCCGCCGCCGCTGCCATAAACCCAGCAATACGAACGGACCCAATACAACCCAGGTTTCGACCGCTACAAACGTTCCCAGGTTGTTGGCAAACGCCTCCCAGCGTGATTGCAGAATGTTAACCAATCCCCAATCGAAAAAATCCGCCGCGCTGGTCCCTGCCGGGTAATTCACCAATTCGTCATAACCACGCAGCCAGACGGTTTGTGTGCCGCCGGTCGGCAGCACAGAATCAATCTCATGCAAATTGCGCACGAACCAGGGCGTCATGACCATCAGGTAGGCGGCTGTTCCGACCACTGCTCCCATGACAGCCACGCGCCACGCATATAAGGGACGCGGCCACGCCGCCACCAGGACCAGGACCATCACAAACAACAGGCCATCGGCCCGCGTCAAATGCGCCAATCCGCACAAAACGCCGCCCAACGCAAACCAATACCAGCGCCCCGATTGGCGTCCCAGGCCAATACAAACCAACGCCAACGCCCCGACCAGCCCAAACAGGGCAAATGTATCGGTTGTGGTCCAAAACGGCGTGTAGAACCCGCTGAACAGCGCTAAAAGGCCAGCGGTCCAGGCGTGGCGCCGCGTCTGGCCCAAAGAGGCGCCCACCCATACCGCCACCACGACTAGCCCCGCGAAACACAGCACCGATGGCACCTGGGCCGCACCAAAACTTGTACCTAACACCGCCATACTGCCGCCAGCGACAAGTGATTCCAACGGCATCCAGTAGGCATGACTCGGCCCTGGCAGGCTGTCCGGGGCACTGATATACGTCCACAGGTACGCATCGGTCAGGCCATCGCCCTGTGCCAGACGCTCACCGGCATTGTAATAATAATAAGCGTCGGTGTAACCGGGTTGGTCGATAACCAGCGCCAGCAATCCCCCCAACACCAGCGCCAGTGCGCCAAACGTAAAGTAAGTGCGAAGTCCCGGCATTAATCGCCCGCCCCCAGGAATTCGCTGCCGGTATCCACGAGAAACACTTTCACGCCAGCGAAATTCTTTTGCAGCATGATCTGGTCACGATGCGCGTTTAACCAGTTGGGCATCATGGAACTGCTGTCCTCAAACGGATCAAAATCGGGCATTATGCCCTGCCGGTGCCCATCGTCGATTGGATTACGGTAAACAGCCCAAACCCGGCGCACAGGTGCATCATACACGATGGCAGACTGTTCATTTTTTTCTACACCATCAAACAACCACGCAAAATCGTGTTTGCTGTCGCTGTCGAGATAATAAAACAAGGCCATCAGCTCTTGCGGACTCTCGACGAGCAGTCCATCGTCCGACTGGCGAGCACCTTCAATGGTCTGCGCCGCAGCGCGCCAGTTTTCCCGCTCATCAAAACCACGCTCAAACATGACCACTGTAACGACCAGTGGAACGATAATCACCGCCAGGGCCAGCGCAAGCGCAGCCGTCCGGTTCGTTACATGCTGCCAGCCGTGAAGCATCAGAAAAAGAACGGCGGGCAAGAATACAATAAAATAACGGTCAACGTATGCCGGTTTCCAGAATATGGATAACAGGAACGTAACGAGCAAAGGGGCGGCTAACAACCAGAACCAGTAAAATCCCACCCGGTCAGACCGGCGAGACCGAACAGTGTACACAATGCCCATACCTAAACTGATCCCGGCGGCTATCAAGCCAGGGACAATAGTCCAGGGTAATGAGCCATCGTAACCAACAGTCATATTCCACAATGTGATGCCGATATCGTCCAGCCCTGGCCGCGGAATCCATCCAATGCCAACCGCAACGACATCACGACGCATCATAACGATCAGCCAGACCAACAGCGGAATGCCAGCGACGACCTGCGATACAATCCACCGCCGGAAAAAACCGCGATACCCCCGCACGATGAACGCAAACAACACGTACTGGGCAAGGGGAAGCATGATCCCAAAATAATGCGTCATGTATAGCGCCATATTGGCGAGCGTGAACCCCGCCCAATTGAGGCGCGAGCGGTTACCCTTGAGCAGTTCAAGGAAAAAGTACGACGACAGCAGCGCCAGCAAAAACAGCAGCGCGTAGGGCCGCGCCGTGCGCGAATACCAGACATGCAGCGGGTTGACGGCTGTCAGGGCGCCGATTCCCAGCGCCAGATCATAGTTGCCATACAACCGGACGGCGACCCCTATCACCAGCGCGATTCCGATCAATCCTTCCAGCGCCGAGGGCAGGCGCAGCATGGTTTCTGATCCAACCGGAAACAGGCGCATCAACAGGTAGTGAAGTGGCACATGTAAACCGATCTCTTGCAGCAAATTAACAAAATCGCCCAACGATGCTTTGATCCACAAATCGGAGTAAAACTCGTCAGTCCAAAGGCTGGCTCTACCGAGGTTCCACACACGAAGCGCAAACCCAACGACCAGCACCAGGCACGTGCCCGCCAGGTAATAACGCGGCGGCCTCGACATGACTCGAATGGTGTGTGTACGCTGAAAACTCATGGCGCCACCTCACTGGTTACAGGTTCCCCGGATACATCAACCAGGAACAACGTTACCCCATTGAACGCGTATTGTTCCAAAATTCGATCGCGCCGTTCGTCCAACCAGTGTGAAATCGGTGTATCACGCGGGTCAAATGGATCGAAGTCCGGCATCACGCCTTCGCGGTGAATGTCGTCGATAGGATTCCGGTACACCGTCCACATACGGGTAACCGGCTCCTGTGGCTCCTGCAAAACCGGTGCGCCGGTCGTCCCGGCATCGGGCACACCGAACAGGCGCGTATGGTTCAAAATCGCGCGATCATCGTAATATAACAAAAACGCCGCCAGCGAAATCTGGGTATCCATCAACACGCCATCACCCGGTTGGTGCTCCTGCCGGATGGTATCAGCCATGTCACGCCAGGCTTCACGCTCGAATGTTCCTTGATCAAACGCCGTCCACACCGCCGCCGCGCCAGCGAGTACAACGATCACGGCGGCCAGTTGTCCCAGTTGGTGCGGCAAACGCTGCCATCCCGTGAGCACCAGCAGCAGCAGCGCCGGAAGCAAGATCATAAAATAACGATCGACGTACAGCGGGCGAACAAAAACGGAAAACACGAATACCAGCCCGACTGGTATGATCATCAACCAGAGCCAGTAAAAACTGACCAGATTCTTCTGATGTTCACGCAGCGCGCCAGCCAGACCGGGCACCAGCCCAACACCCACCGCGATCAACCCAGCCACGGCATACCAGCGTGTCACGCCCTCGTAATCAACCGTCATGTTCCAAACGGTCAGGAAGACATCACCGATACCGGGGCGGGGAATCCAGGAAATGTACACAGCGAGCGATTCCTGCTGTGCCAGGGAAACGATCCACAACACGAACGGCAGTCCCGCGATCACCTGCGCGATAAGCCACTGCCGGAACACGCGGCGCTTACGTTTTAGCACAAACGCAAACAGGATATATTGAGCCACCGGCAGCAAAACAGCGAAATAATGAGTCATGTAGGCGGCGGCGCTGCTCAGCGTAAACGCAAACCAGGTCTTGCGCGACCGTTCACCCTGCACCAGTTGTAGAAAAAACAGCGACGCCAGCGCCGCAAAAACGAACAGCAGCGCATACGTGCGCGCCATGCGCGAATACCAGATGTGATAGGGATTAAACGCCAGCAGCGCACCGGCCACCAGCGCCAGCCGTTGATTCCCGTACACGCGCTGAACCAGGCCGATCATGACGGCGATCCCTAACAGCCCCTCCAGCGCCGACGGGAAACGCAGCATCATTACTGAGCCAACCGGAAACAGGCGCATCAACAGGTAATGCAGGGGAACATGTACACCGTCTTCCTGCAACATGTGCATAAAATCATCGAATGACGCCTTCATCCATAAATCGGAATAGACCTCATCCGCCCATAAGCTTGTTTCGCCCAAATGCCACATCCGCAGGCCGAACCCGGCCAGCAGGATCACAACTACCGTCCACCAGAAATAACCAGGGCGCGATCGTTTTGTTTCCATCCAGACCGATCACCTTTCATCCTGGTTACAGGTCGCCCGCAGCGCATCGGGATCGGGATCAACGAACAAATACACGTCCAGGTCGTTGAACGATTCAAGGCACTGTTCGTGATAATGTGACCGCAGCCAGCTTAACGTGTCGTAACGCGCATTGGCGGGATCGTCGTCAACCTGATCAGCCATTTCATCCTCGAACTGCTCAAACGCCACGTACCATACACGCGGCGCACCACCCGCCGCCGCAGCCGGACACGCATCCGCCAGCAAACCCAGCGATTCCTGTGTTGGGCGCGACAGCGTATCCGAACCTGAACCGGGAATATCACGCACAAAGCGCTGGGGTAGATCACGATCATAATATATCATCGGCAGCGCGGTGATCTTGTTGCCGTGTACGATCATGTCACCGACTGCCGCGTTGGCATCCAGGTAATCGACCGCGTCGTCAAAGGGCGGCGTCGGGAACGTGTCCCAGGTGTAATGGGTGACCAGTCCAAAACCCATCACGACAACCCACGCGGCCACCAATATCCCTACGATCAAACGAGGCATGCCGCCGCGTACAAACAGCCAGGCCAGCCCGGCATAAAACATCACAGCGGAGGGCAGCAGCGCGCGCGGCAAAAACACCGGCTGGAACAGGTACGAGGCCACCCACATAAACACCATCGGCATGAAAGCTAACCACAGCGTCCAACCGACTGCCTGGCGATCGTTTTGTTCTGACCGATCGGAACGCAGCACAAAATAGGCGCGATACAACACAAAAAACGTCAGTATCGCCGCAAGCAAAAATGTGGGCACCCACCACGCCGCCGAGAAATCCAGGTTTACCGATATAAATGAGCGCAGCGTCAGCCAGAAATGCAGTATGTTCGGTTTTTGCACCCAGAACTGTTTCAGCTTGCCGAGTTGATCCGGCAGGTAGCGCAGCCAGGGCAAGTACAACAGCAGCGCCAGCACAGCCGCGAATGTCGTTTGCAGCAGCCGTCGGCGATCACGCGCCAGCACGGGCAGCAGTGCCACAGCGAATAAATAAAAAACGGCGAGCTGCTGCACATACATCGCCGCTGCCGCCAGCACACCAAACGCGATCCAGTATACGGGCTGGCCGCGATGCCATGCCCGCCCATAGGCCCATGTCGCCAGCATCAGCACCAGCCCCAGCAGGGCATACATGCGGGTTTCTTGCGAATACTGCACGTGAAACGGCGCGACAGCGCATATAAACGCGGCAGCAAGCGCTGTCGATTCGTCGAACCAGTCACGCACAAGCGCATACACCACAGCCACCGTCGCCACACCGGCCAGCACGCTAAACAGGCGTACAGCCGCCGGATCACGCCCCAGCCCATCGATCCATACGTTCAGCGCGAAGTAGTACAGCAGCGGGTGTTCCTCGGCGGCAGCGCCATCGACGGTGGTGATCGTGCCGTCGATCATGGCATCCCAGCCGGTTTCGGCAAACAGCACAGCGAACGCTTCGTCATACCACAACGTGCGAACGCCTAGATTGATCAGCCGCAATCCCAGCGCCAGCAACAGGATCGCCGCCAATCGCCACGCGGTGCGCCGCTCAGGTTTCGTCATGAGCCACCCCGCGCGTCAGCCGTTGGAACAATGCCGCTGTTAACCCAGCCAGGATCAGGGTCCGGAGCGTGATCGTCAGGACATACGGCATCACCAGCGCGCCGGTGATCTCGCCGCCA
Organism: Anaerolineae bacterium; assembly: GCA_016930015.1. Lineage (GTDB taxonomy): Bacteria > Chloroflexota > Anaerolineae > Aggregatilineales > Aggregatilineaceae > JAFGHR01. Next base: position 40,058 of record JAFGHR010000002.1, read on the forward strand.
GCGTCCGCCGTCCGCATGAACAAGGCGGGATACTCGACAAAACTGACCAGTCCGAGCACAAGACACACCAGCACCCCGTCACGAGTGGGGAAATTCAACAAAATCAGCGGGGTCAGCGTTAATATCCACTGCGGACTCCAACCCTGCGCCCACAAGAAGAACAACACCAGCGTCACCGTAAAAAACGCCAGAACGCCGCGATCATCCTGGCGCAGCCGCCGCGTAAAAATGTACAGGCCCAGTCCGGCGAACGGAATCAGGCGCAGCCACCAGGGGATCACCGGCTCATTGCCGTAGGGTTCGAACGCGTTGTCGGCGTCGAATCGGGTTTCGGGGCCGGTAAAACTGCCGGTGCGCATGTTGCCATCAACCAGCGCCCAGACACTCTGGTAAGATGCCTTGTTGAACTGGGCCAATAATGACGCGGTTGCCATACGCCCGCCCCAGGCGACCAGTCCCGCCAACACCAGGACCACGATCACCAGCGTGATCAGCGTATATTCCAGCGCCCGCCGCCGTTCATAAAAACGCCACACAGTCGGCAGGATCAACACCGGTGTGTATTTGGTGAGCGTGCCCAGCACCGTCAGCCCGGCAGAACGCCGGTCGCGTCCTTCCAATAACGCGGCCAGCGCCAGCAGCATCAAGAACACAACCATCGTTTCGAATGTCCACCAGGGGAAAATGAGCGGCGCGGCCAGCACAGCATAAATCCACGGCAGGGCCATAGCTACCCGTTCACCGTGCAATCGCCGCGCCAGACGACGCAGCAGCAGCAGGTTACCCACATCGAACACCAGCATGATCAAACCGAGCGCTGTTGCCCAGCCGGTAAAATCCACCTCGCCGCGTGTTTTCATCACGCTGTACACGCCTGAAAACAGCGTGATCCATACCGGCGGGAACTCGTGCCAGAAATCACGGTAGGGCAGGTCACCATCACCGACCAGTTCGGCAAACTGGTAGTAGTAGCGCAGGTCGCCAAAATGACTCATGCCGCGTTCGATTGTCGTGGGGTCGCCGTTTTCTTCGAACAGGTCAAAGACGTAGGGCTGGTAAACGATGGCCATCGTCAGGCGAAAACCGATGAACAAATACAGCAGCAGGCGAAAATCGGCCAGCAGACCGGCGGCGGCCAGTGATTCACGGCGCGGGGCGGATTGGCTCATTCGGGCACCTCGTTCGTGGACCGTTCACCCGCGACACGGATAAACAGGGACGAGCGTTCGTCGTCAAACTGGCGTTCCTGCCAGGTGTCGGGCATCGTCCGTAACATCGTCGCCAGAATACTATCAGCCTCGATCACCACAAATCCGATCACCTGGTCATCCAGCATCACGTTCCAGTCATCCCGGATAAACGTAATATCAAGATAGTCGCGCAAAAAGTCGTCGTCGTACAGGTCGGTGCGCCCATCTACGTACACCGGCACATCCGGCGCGGCAAACATCAAATAACCGCCCCAGTTGTAGCTGTTGAACATCTTGCCTTCAGGCGGTGACTCGTCTAGAAACTGCGCGACTTCGACCGGCAGCATTTGTTCCTGCGCCTTACGCACGGTTTCTTCGCTGAGCACCACCGCCACTTTCGCCAGCGCTCCCAACGCGACCAGCGCCAGCAGCACCCAGTTAAGGACCAGCTTACGTCCTCGCACACGCCGCACCGGGTGAATCTGCCAGCCATGATCGGCCAGCCACACGTTTAGATGCCGCGATAGTATCGGCGCCGACACGACAGCAAACAGGGTAATATTCCGCCCGGCCATCAGCGCCATACACGCCGTACCACTCGCCAGCGTGAGATCGGTCCAGTCTATTCGACGGCTGCTTAGCCCGGCCAACGCTACCAGGCCCAACAGCATCAACGCGAACGGCCAGGTCTGCCGCTGGTGGAAGTCCGGCGATCCCCACTCTTGAATGTAATCCTGAAGCACCCCGATTCCCACCGTGCGGAACGGGTAGCCCAACATCTGAACACCATACGGATTAATGGCGATCAGGGGAATGGATACCAGGGTAACCACTACCATTCGCCGCAAACGTGCCCACGACACCACACGCGGATCATCACCGTTAAAGATATTACCAAGCGCTTCACCGGCAATCGAGCCAAACAGCAGGATAAACCCGATAGCGAACCCGCCGTGTAAGTTTGCCCATAGCAGCATAACAGGCGGGATCAGCCACAAGCGATCCAGGTGTTCGCGCTTGTACAGGTGCAGCAGGTACAACACCAGCGCACCCAGCATAAACGAGAACATCTGCGGGCGCGGCGACCAGAAAACAGCCGCCGCCGCCGCGCCGATGACGACCACAAAAGCCCGCGCATACGCAGTTCCCTCACACATCAGGTAGACGAACGCCATGCCCAGCGTTGCGAGTCCGGCCATATACACGGCCAGCCCGATATTACCGCTGTCACCGGGCTGCCCTTCGCCGCCGAACAGGTGGTAAAATTCGTAGATTACCACCTGTGAGCCCCAACTGTGATCGATCCAGTCTTCGCCCAACCGGGTATGGGAAAATGGATCGGTCGTCGGGACTTTGCCGTTATCAATAATGTATTCACCGCTGCGAATGTGCCACCACGTATCGGTATCAGTGGGAACACGGACGGCCATAGCAAACAACAGCAGAAACAGAATGGCGACTAGAAGCCGCTCGATTGTCAGCCCGCGAAAAAAAACCATCAAAGTCCCCCTTGCTGGTGTCAGTGCTTCAGGTAGAAATTACGCGCCGGTACTGATACGCTCAAGGTGTAATCGAGCGCCAATAGGTAATCTCCAGGTCAACATCATGTCCCAGTTTGTCTTCTAACACAAGCTCGGCTTCCTGAACATCACGCTTCACGATCGGGTCGGCGCTGCGGATCGTAGCGCTGATCTCCCAATCTTTGACTTCGATATCGATCACCTCACCGTGTTCGAACTGCTGCTGCAACACGTGCAGCACGTCGCTGGTACGCTGCCGGATGCGTATCGCCTCCACACCAGCCCCAGCCAGTGGCACCGCCAGCAGCAGCAGCACAAACAGCGATATCAGCAAATTTCGCCATGTTCCGGAATCACTGCGTGGTGTCAAACCTAACCAGGCGAATACACCTGCGCCTGCTATGCTGATGCTCACGATGTTTATCAGAAACAGCAAGGATGCGCCCGTCGCAAGCGCCACTTCGCCCATAGCAATCGCCAAGCCTACCGTACATAAAGGCGGGACCAACGCTGCCGCAATCGCGACACCGGCCAGGGCGGCGGGGATATCTTTGCGCGCCATCGCAAAAGCGCCCACCATACCGGCAGCCAGCGCGATACCCATATCCAGCAAATTCGGCTGACCGCGCGCTTGCATTTCCGAGGTAATGACATCGGTCGGCACCAGCAGCCCTGCCACGATCGCCACAGTAAGGCCGATCCCCGCGCCAAGCAGTGTTGTCAGCACCGCTGTACGCATCAATGTCAGGCGGGCCTGTATCAGCCCGATAGAAAACGACATCAGCGGTGACATCAACGGCGCAACCAACATAGCGCCAATAATAACCGCCGTACTGTTTTCCAGCAGGCCAAATGACGCCAGAACAGACGAGATCAGCATCAATACGATAAAGTTGATCTCCGGCTGGCTTAACTCGAATGCCTGCCGGATCACATCTGTGCGCTCAGATGGTGTTAGCCTGGGCGAAAAGCGGGTAACCATCTGGTGCCATAAACGTTGAGAGGGACGCATCCGCTCACTGGTGGCATTTTTGACCAGCATAACCGGGCCAGGTGCCTGAGCCAGCATATCCTGTGCGACGTTGTCATATATCCAGCGATCCAGCGGACTGCGCTCGGAAAAACCGAGCACGATCATATCATTTTCGTCGCACCGGGTCAGAATGCCCGACACCACGTCCCGCGCCTGTATCACCTGGCGTTGTACGCGCTGGGTGTCGCTTATTCCGGTAAGCGAGGCTTCGATCCGGGCTAAGCCAAACCAACTCGGCAGGTCTGGATCAGTCTGTACATAGATCGCTTTGGGCTGCGCATCCGTGCGCCCGGCCAACGCCATACCCATCCGCGCCGCCACGCGTGAATTATCGCTCCCGTTCAGCGGCAAAATGATCTGTTCCGTGCCATCGATGGTTTTCTGCCCCCGCCACAGATTACGAAAAACAACCAGGTCACAGGGCGACGTTCGCGCCACCGATTCGACAACCGGCCCCAAAACGATCTTGCCACGCAAGGGGGCTTGAAAACCTAAAACCATCAACGCCACACTATGTTCGCGTGCCGCATCGAGAATACCCCGCGCCACGCTGGACGCCGTACTTGTAACCAGTTTTACCGCGATTCCAGTCTCCTGAGCGTCTTTAACCACCCTGGTGATTGCTTTAAAACCGGTTTCGTTGACTTCGGCCCCACTGAGAGTCACAAATAAGGCGAGTACGCTGCCCTGGTCGGGGTCCGATAATTTCCATGCAAGACGGATCAAACCGGGCGCGGTAACCGGATTTGCCACCGGTACCAATACACGCCGGGCATACGTTGGGGGAGTTTCTATATTCCGGGTCATAAGTCCTGCCAGTATAGACTACGTTACGATCACAACCACACAGTAGCGCAACGCCGTTATCCCGTCAAGCGTATTGGACCGTAGCTAAAACCGCCGGTTCAGCGTATGATCCGCATGAACTCTGTCAACGAGGTGTGCCATGAACAGCAAAAAAAGCGCTTTCCGTTGGTTCGCACGGCTTCGAAATATGCTCAGCCCTGACACATTGGCCGAACACACCCGGCTGGTAAAGCATCTGGCTAGTGATTACGGTATCCAAGTCATCGAACACGACTCAAAAGGGAACGCGCGCCGCTGGGCAAAGGCCGAACTCGACCTGATCGCCGAGATACTTCTTTTGCTCGGCCCAACGTTTTGCGCACCGTTCCGCACACAGCCAATCCGCGTATGGATTGATCACACACCCGGCGGGGGATCGTTTGGCAACGGGTGGCTGCGTGTTGGTGAGCCGGGCCGCGATAGTTCGGTTCTGTATCGCATTTTTTTGCATGAGAGCACCCATGCATCCAACGAATACCGGGGCTGGCCCTACGAAAATACGTTTTGCACGCGGCCCGGCCTTGACTGGCAGCGTGTCGAAGGTGAATGGACTCATCCTCGCCAGCAAGGCAGAGCACCACAGCCGGGCACCTGGGAAACACTGCCGGTCGACTCGCGTGATGTGAGCACTGCCCCCGGCGAAGACCTGGCCGAAATGGTGCGCTACTACGTTCATTCGGTCCGAAACGAACGGACCTGGCTGTGGCCGCTTGACCTATCGAAGCCGCCCGTTTACCTGTGGGATACATCACCCACGCGTTTTGTGTATGTACGCGATCACTTTTTGGCGCTGCCAGGCGATCATCCGTGGTATAAACGACTGTCACCTGATATCGAAAAACAGGCTGCCGCCAACCTGGCCTGATGTTATACTTGGCACGCCACAAGGAGATTGCCGATGACTGAATCTGTACTCAGCGCACCACCACCCAGCACGCATTCACCCTCATTTATCGCACAGGGGCTTTCTACCGGGGAAGTACAAGAACGAATCGCTGATGGGTTGGTGAACGAAGTTCCACTTAAATCCAGCCGCCCGCTTGCGAAAATCATTCGAGAAAATTTTTTCTCGCTCACCAATACGATTCTGTTTGGCATCATGCTCGTGCTCATCGGTGTGGGCAAACCCGGCGATGCGTTTGTTACCGGCGGGGTCGTGCTGCTCAACGTAGCCATCGGTGTGTTTCAGGAACTACGCGCCAAACAACAGCTTGACCGCATCGCCCTGCTGACACGCCCCAAGATCACCGTCATACGCGACGGCACCGAACGGGGTATTGATCCGGGCGACGTTGTGCTTGGTGACGCGCTGAGTCTGCGTCCCGGCGATCAGATCGTGGTCGATGGCACACTCCTCAGTGAAAAACGGATTGACGTTGATGAATCGCTGCTGACGGGTGAATCGGATCACATCCCCAAAGAACAGGGGGATCAAGTGCTGTCGGGCAGTTTCTGCGTGTCGGGAAACGGGGTCTATGTCGCCGAAAAAATCGGCGGTGACAGCTTCGCGTACCAGATCACAGCGGGCGCACGCGAATACCGCCGCGTGCTGACTCCGCTCCAGCGCCAGGTCAGCATCATCGTGCGCCTGTTGGTGATTCTGGCTATCGGGCTGGCGATCTTGCTGCTGCTGTCGTTTGCCATCCAGGAAGAACCGTTTGATGAAATCGTGCAAAATACGGCGGTCGTGATTTCGCTGGTGCCGCAGGGATTGCTGCTGATGATCACTGTAGCCTACGCGTTGGGCGCCGTCCGGATTGCCAACAAGGGCGCGCTGGTCCAGCAGATCAATGCTGTCGAATCACTCAGCAACGTGGATATTCTCTGCCTGGACAAAACCGGCACCCTCACCACTAACCGAATCGCGCTGCGCCAGCTCTATCCGATCACTATGGAGGAGTCCGAACTACGCGCCCTGCTCGGTGATTTTGTCGCCAGCACCGGGCGCACCAACCGGACAGCGGAAGCCATCGGGGAAACGTGTCCCGGCGAGGCACATACCACGGACGTTGATGTGCCGTTTTCGTCCAAATACAAGTGGAGCGGGGCGACTTTCAGCCGGGACGGACTTCAGGGAAGTTACATTCTCGGCGCACCGGAAATACTGCTCAAACACATTCCAGGCGGCGACCAGCTAAAAAACCACATGGAAACGTGGGCCGATCTCGGCTTGCGTGTGCTCATGTTCACTCATCATGATTCACCGCTGGTTTTTTCGCCCGCCGACGGCACGCCCCAGCTTCCGAACAACCTGAAGCCGTTAGGCTGGCTGACATTTACGGATGAACTGCGCCCCAACGTCAAACACGTTCTGAACCAGTTCCGGCAGGCTGGTGTACAGATCAAACTGATCTCCGGCGACAACCCGCAGACCGTCGCCGCCCTGGCCCAGATCGCCGGTATCAGCCGTGATGTGGACGTTATATCGGGGCTTGCCCTGGCTGAAATGTCCGATGCCCAGTTTGCCGACACCGTGGAACGGGTCACCGTGTTCGGACGCATCACGCCCGAACAAAAACAGCACATTGTCCGCGCCCTGCGTGCCAAAGGGCACTACGTGGCGATGATCGGCGACGGCGTTAATGATGTGCTGTCACTCAAACAGGCGCAAATGGGCATCGCCATGGAAAGCGGCAGCCAGGCTACGCGTAATGTGGCTGACATGGTGCTGCTCGGCGATCAGTTTGGCGTGCTGCCACAAGCGATCAAAGAAGGCCAGCGTATTCTCAACGGCATGCAGACCGTGATGCGCCTGTTTCTGACACGCACGCTGTATGCCGCGCTGTTGATCATTATTGCGGGTTTCATCGGGACCGAGTTCCCGTTTACACCCAAGCACAACGCCATCCTGACGACACTGCCCGTCGGGCTGCCTGCTTTTATGCTCACGATCTGGGCACGATCGGGCCAACCACAGCGAAAGTTACTGGCCTCGGTCAGTGAATTTGTCATGCCCGCCGGATTCAGCATCACGGTGGTGACACTGATCGTCTACCTGTTGTACATTCACGAATCGCTTCAGCTTCAGCGAACCGTGCTGACGACTACCGCGCTGCTGTGCGGACTGCTGCTGATCATTTTTGCCGAGCACTCGGTGGAAGACTGGGAAAGCGGCCAGCCGATCAGAACTGACCGGCGTTATGTGATCCTGTCCCTGACCATGCTAGGGCTGTATATCCTCATTTTCCCATTCCCAGGGCTGCGTGATTTTTTCGAGCTAAACACGTTATGGATAAGCCAATTAGAACTCGCATAATATAGCAGGCGCATATTGCGCCATGAAGTCTGTTTCGAATGGCGTTTCATTGAGAT
>JAFGHR010000017.1 GCA_016930015.1 Anaerolineae bacterium
GGGGGCGTCCAGGCTGCTGAACGGCTCATCCATCAGCAGCAGGTCCGGCTGAAGCGCGAGCGTGCGCGCGATCGCCGTGCGCTGACGCTGCCCACCCGATATCGCGCCGGGGTATTGGTGCCGCTGCTCGTAAATGTTCAGGCGGCGCAGCCAGTGCGCGACCATCTCGCGCGCGGCGCGGCGGGACGGCGGCGGCTCGGTGCGCGGCGCGTGTAAGCCATCTGGCCCGTAAAAGCGCCGCACGCGCAGCCCTAACGCGACGTTGTCCCACACCGTCGCCCAGGGCAGCAGGCCGTAATCCTGCAAAATCAGGCCCGTTTCCGGGCGGGGGCGGCGGAGCGACGCAGTTTCACCGACGCGGATCGTGCCGGTTGTGGGCTGGCGCAGGCCCGCGATCAGCATCAGCAGCGTGGTTTTGCCACAACCCGACGGCCCGATGATCGACCACGCCTCGCCGGGCGCGGCCTGCCAGGAAAAATGGTCAAAAATCGGCGTGCTGCGCGGCCTGTAGCGAAACGTCAGGTTGTCGATGGTGACCATACTTGAAGAGTCTACCAGGCGGACAGCGGCCGGATCGTGTGGGCGGTCGCCGCGTTCGTGTTGTGTAGCTGCCGTCATGTTTCGGATTGTTCCTCTTTGACACCCCACAGGCGCACCGTGCCGTCCGAACTGCCCGACGCCAGCACGCCGCCCTCCGGGCCGAATGCGACGCTGTACACCGACGACGTGTGGCCCTTGAGCACGGCCAGACACCCGCCTCCGGCGACATCCCACAGGCGCAGTGTGCCATCCGAGCTGGCCGACGCCAGCACCGCGCCGTCGAGGTTGAATACCACGCTGTTCACGCGGCCCGTGTGCCCTTCGAGCGTGTAACGCAGCCGCCCGGTTTCCGCGTTCCATATCTGGATCACATCGCCGCGCGCGCCTGCCTGCCCCACCGAGGCCAGCACCGCGCCGTCCGGACTCCAGGCCATGCGCCAGGTTGCGCTGGCGTTGCCGGACAGGGTATGCAGGCGGCGGCTGATAGCCGCGTTGTTGGTGTGATCCTTCAATACGGCGCGGCTGGTCCCGGCTGCCGCCCCGCTGATATCCCACAGGCGCACCGTGCGATCCAGGCTTCCGGCGGCCAGCGTTGCCCCGTCCGGGCTGAACACCACGCTGGTGACTTCATTGGTGTAACCTTGCAGCACCGCCAGGCAGGTGCCCGTCACGACATCCCAGATTCGCGCTGTGCCATCGTTGCTCCCGGCGGATGCCAGTGTTTTACCGTCGGGACTGAACACCACGCTGTTGATCTCGTTGGCGTGTCCTTCCATCAAGACCAGGCTCTCACCGGCTGCCGGGTCCCAGACCTGGACCGTAGCATCCGCGCTGCCGGACGCTAACAGGGTCCGGTCGGGGCTGTAGGCTACGCTGGTCACAAGGCCGGTGTGACCTTCCAACGCGCCCAACCGTTCACCCGTCGCCGCGTCCCAGAGTTTTACAAGCTCATCCTGGCCGGTGGTTGCCAGCAGCGCCCCATCCTGGCTGTAGGCCACGCTTTCCACGCCGGGTGTGTGATCCTCCAGCACGGCCAGACTCTCGCCCGTTGCAAGGTCCCACAGGCGCAGCGTGCCGTTGATGCTGCCCGACATCACGATCCGGCCATCGGCGCTAAACGCGACACTGTTCACCGGGCGCGAATGGCCTTTCAGCACCGCGCGGTTGGGCAGGGTTTCGCCGGTCGCGGCGTTCCACAAGCGTACAGCGCCATCCTGCCCACCGGATGCCAGGATTTTTCCATCCGGATCAAACGCCACGCTCAGCACGTGCCCCGCATGGCCGGATAACGCGTCCAGACAGCGACCCGACGCCGCATCCCACACCCGGATCATGCCGTCCTGGCTGCCGGAAGCCAGCAGCAGGCTGTCCGGGCTGAAGCACACATGCATCACCCACCCGCTGTGACCTTCCAGCAAACGCGGTTCAGCATCCCAGTCGGCGGTTTCAAACAACCAGATTCCCGCCGACCCCGCCATCGCTAATATGCTGCCGTCAGGCGACCAGGCCAGCTTGGTGATCCAACCGCGTCCCAGGCAGGCCAGTTGTGCAACATGTAAAGCAGAGCTAGGCGTGATACGGGCCTTCATCGGACGACCTCCCCCGGCAGTGTACTGCATTTGATGTGACCGAATAGAGGACAACTGTGCAAGAATAAACGGCGCTAGGGCAATCGCTTCAAAATCGAAAAAAGGCCCCTCCCCTCCGGGCTAACGCCCGGTTTCCCCTCCCCAGCCGAGCTATGGAGGGAAAAAACAGCCGCGCGCGTTGTCAAGTCCCCCGTCTAGCTTGTTTGGACGGGGCGCCGTCCAGCTTGGCTGGAAGGGGGATTTAGGGGGAAGGCGTTACATCGTGACGCTCAGCGTCGCCCAAAAGCTTAACTACGATTGCCCTGAACGCGACCGGCGTTCTTGCACGGGCTTAAAATCCATTATAGCCTATTCGGGTCGGGTTAGTTCTTCGGCAGAAAGTCACCGTTTACACTGTCCGCATACGCGGGCGCTTCGTCGATGATGTCCAGTTCAACCATCCAGGCCATGGTATCATCCCAGTCCGGTTCAGCCGTGATCGCATACGTGGGGAACGGCGGCAGCACATACGTATCCTTGACGCTGTCCGGCACAGGCGTATTGTCCAGCCACAGCGCGCGGTAAGCGTCCGGGTCGGCGTTGATATCACCGGCGGCTTGCATCCACGCCCGCAAAAATGCTTCGATCGCTTCCGGCTTGTCCTCGATCACCTCGATGCGGAAGCTGAGCACACTCTGGCTGAATTCCGTCTCGACCAGGGATGTATCCTCGGCCACCAGGATCGCGCCGCCCTCGATGGCCGCCTGCGCCAGCGGATCAGGCAGACAGGCAGCCTTGAACTGGCCTTCCATCAGCAGTTGGAAGCGCACCGGGATGCTTGGTTCGGGCAGGTATACGAGATCGGATTCGCTCAAACCGGCTTCCTCCAAAATGCGCTGGGTGATGTAGTGGATCACCGAGTTTTCCGAAATGGCGATCGCCACGCCCTTCAGGTCTTCGGGGCTGGTGATGCCGCTGTCCGGCGCGGCCAGAATACGGAACTGGGGATGATCCGCGTAGGCGCGGCGGGCTTGCGCCACGATCTGGATACGGGTTTTGCCCTGGTTAAAAATGCCGACGCTGACCAGGTCGTTGACCATCCCGTCAATCTCACCCGCCATCAGCAGTTGATCACGTTCCAGGGCGCTGCTGACCGGGATCAGTTCCACGTCCAGGTTTTCACCGGTGAAATATCCGGCGTCCTCGGCCACGAAAAACGGCAGCACGTCCAGAATCGGCAGCAGGCCCATTTTGAGCTTGGTCGTTTGCGGCTGGGGCGCACCGTAGACCGGCGCCGCCGCGACTAGAATCAGGATCAGAACCAGGCCAACCGGCAAAAATGATTTACGCATGGGGTGTTTTCTCCTTGTGTGTTTGTACATTATCGTGCGAGCGGGCACGAGGCTGGCTTGCATTGAATGCGGGTGGGGCAGATTTTGAGGCAAACTGACAACGAACATCCCTCGCAGGGCTAAGCGGGTCAGTATTTCGTTCACGTATACGGTTTGACGGCAAGTGTTCCCAGCATCGGTGTCATATCTTTCAGATTGTGCGTGTATAGTGGTATTTGCAGGCGATACGCAACTGACGCAATCAGACAGTCGTTGATGCCCACACCATGACTGAGCCGGTAGTGTTCCAGTTGTTCCATTGCCCAATCCTGATCCGCCTGGACAAGATAAAGCATCTCGAATTGGCTGAGGAGCGCTTTGCAGTGTGTCTGCCCGGCTTTACCCGGCGCGCCATGCATAACCTCTAACCACGTGATGGGTGTCACCGATAGTGGACGCGGCTGTGTATCAACCCAGTCGCGAGCCGCCGCGTGTTTACGAAAGTAATGAATGATGACGGTTGTATCGACAATTCCGACGGTCACTCTGCACTTCCCCAATCGCCAAGCCGGTGCTGCTGTTCGGCTGTGCGCTGGTGTTTGACCCACTCAACAGGATCGTCCACATCGAGACCTTCCCAGTCGCTCATATCCAGTGAGTCCAGGAGGCGATTGAGCGCCTGCCCCCAGTGTTCTGCTGGTTCGTCCGGCATTGAGTTTTCACCATTAAGTGAATCGAGCCATAGCAAGGTCAGTATTTTGCGTGCTTGCGGGCTAAACGCTCGTGTCAAGTATTCTTCCAGTTCGTCCGGCATCAGACTTTCACCATCCAGCGAATCGATCAGCAGCTTGACCAGTTCTTTACGTTCTTGCGGGCTAAGCGCCTGCGCCTGTTGCATGATTTTTGTGATTGTCATCTATTCATCCTTGCGCAATCAACACGGCCTATGAGCCCCGCGTTCTCTCAATTTCCTTGCATCTATTATAACATCGGAGCAGTGTTCGAATGCACAACTTCGACAGCCCGTATATGTTTCTCTTGGGCAGACGCCTACACCATCACCGCGAGCAGCGCCCCCGCCAGGAGCGTCACCGCGATGTACGAATTCATGTTAAAAAAGGCCACGTTCACGCGGCTGAGATCATCCGGTGGTACCAGCCGGTGCTCGTGGGCTAGCATAACCGCCGTCAGCGCCGCCGCCGCGTAATAGGGCCAGCCCAGGCCCGCCGCCAACCCCGCCGCCGCCAGGAACAGCATAAAGGCCGCGTGATTCAGCCGGGCGAGTGACAGCGCGCTGGCGATCCCGTGCCGGGCGGGCCACGCAAACAACCCTTCTTCGCTGTCGTGCGTGACATCCTGGCAGGCGTAGATCAGGTCGAACCCGGCGATCCAGAACGTCACCGCGCCGATCAGCAGCCACGCGGGCAGATCGTCGGCGGCAAAAAATGAGCCGCGCACGGCGATCCAGCCGCCGCCCACGGCCAGCGCATCGGTAAACCCCAGCACCCAATGCGCCAGCGCGGTAAAACGCTTGGTGAAGCTGTACCCCACCAGGAAAACGAGCGCGGCAGGAGCCAGGATCACGGCCAGCGGATCGAGCATGGCAGCGGCGATCAGCAGCACGACCAGCGCGATCCCGGCGTAACGGATCACAGTGCCCGCCGCAATGGTCCCGGTCACGGTGGGGCGGTTCATGGTGCGCGGGTTGCGCGCGTCATACTCACGATCCGCCAGCCGGTTGACGGCAAACGCCAGCGTGCGCGCCGCCGCCATCGCCACCGTCACCCAGAAAAAATCCCACAGTGTCGGCAGACCATCAGCCGCGAGCACCATCCCCACGTAGGCGAACGGCAGCGCGAAGATCGTATGCTCGAAGCGCACGAGGTCCAGAAACACGCGCACCTTGTAACGCGTGCTGCCCGGCGTCAGCCCACGAGCCAGCGCCGCGTCTTTAGCGCGTTTAGTCGATCCCATAGTCCGCCCATTTGTGATCCACCAGCGCTTTGATCTCGGCGCTCATCTCGATTTCCTGGGGCCAGCCGCGCGGGTGACCGTCCTCAGACTCTTTGGACGTGGCGTCAATCGCGATCGCGCCGCGCGGTGATTGCTCATCATAATGATCGACCGGCCCACCCTTGACCAGACTATCGCGCCGCCAGTCCACATTGCCCAATGTGCGCCATGCGGCACCCGGCAGATTGGCCACATCGACGTTTGAATCAAACACAACCAGGCTGTGATCTGGGGCCAGCGCCCACAGCGCGTCAAACCAATCACGCACCGGGCGCTGTGATTTGTCGATCGCGGCGAGCAGCAGGCCAGCGGTGGGTACGACCCACTTGCCCGCGCCCACCAGCGCCGTGATCGCGTCGGCAGGCGGTGGTTCGACCGGCGGGAACGGCTCACGATCCGGTTTGCGCGTGGCGTCCACGCCGATCTTGCCGCCGTATGAATCATGGATCGCGGCGTGATCAAGCTGATCGACTGGGCCATCAACCACCGTCACATCACGCCGCCAGCTTACATGGCGCTGTATAGCGTTTGCTACCGCGCCGGGATCGTGCACGTGAACATCGTCATCCACGATCACAAATGCTTTGGCCAGCATCATCAAGCCCAGCCCCCACAGGCCGTACATGACCTTTTGCGCGTGGCCGGGAAAGCGGCTTTTGATGCTGACGATCACGAGGTTATGAAACACACCCTCCGAGGGCATATTGATATCGGTGATCTCGCCCAGAAACAACTGCATCAGCGGCAGGAACAGGCGCTCAGTGGCCTTGCCCATCCAGTAATCTTCCTGGGGCGGCTTGCCAACAATCGTAGCCGGATAAATTGGGCCGCGCTTATGGGTGATCGCCGTCAGGTGAAACACGGGGAACAGGTCCGGCGGCGTATAAAAACCGGTGTGATCCCCAAACGGGCCTTCCATGCGGTGTTCGTTGGGATCGACGTACCCTTCAAGCACGATCTCGGCGTTAGCGGGCACGTCGATATCCTGAGTCACGCACTTCACGAACGGGACCGGCTTGCCGCGCAGCCAGCTTGCGAGCAAATATTCATCGATGCCGGGTGGCAGCGGCGCCGACGCACACCACGTCTGAGCCGGATCACCGCCGAACACGACCGCGCACGGGATTTTGTCCAGACGGGCGGCACGGGCTTCGCGCTCGTGATCCGCCCCGCCCTTGTGACGCTGCCAGTGCATGCCCATCGTCCGGGCGTCATACTTTTGCAACCGGTACATACCCACGTTGCGCTGACCACTGATAGGATCACGCGTGATCACCTGGGGCAGCGTGCCATAGGGACCGCCGTCATCCGGCCAGCAGGTCAGCAGCGGGATGGTATCCAGCGACGGGTTGTCGGTGATCACGATATCCTGGCAGGGCGCATTACGGACCCGGCTGGGTCCCATACCGATGCTGCGCAGCACACCCAGCAGTTCCGCGCCGCGACTCACCATCCCGCCGAGTCCCTGCGGCAGCGTGGGATCGATGACGCGGGCCAGGTCGCGCCGCAGATCGTCCAGGTCATTCACGCCCAGCGCCAGCGCCATCCGCCGCGCGGTGCCCATTGCGTTAATGAGTACGGGCATCGCGCTGCCCTCAACGTTTTCGAACAACAGCGCCTTGTTTTTATGCGCCGGACCTTTGCTCACCCGGTCGGTGATCTCGGTGATCTCCAGGTGTGCGCTAACCGGTGCCGTGACGCAGATTAACTCACCCTCGGCCTCCAGGCGATTAATGAATTCACGCAAATCGGAATACGGCATAATCGACGCCCCTATCATTCAAATTGTTTTAAAAGTTCTAAAAGCTCGTAGATTTTATCACGAACACGAACCGATCGGCAATGATTACGGCTGGCAGCATCAATCCCTTGAAACCAGCCCATGTTATTTTGTATACTAAGTTTAACGAAAAACAGAAAAACACGTTCAACCCAGACTGATCGCGCCGCCGTATGGCGGCAGCGCGCTTGTGACATTCCACCAACGAACGAGTGCATAGGAGAACAACACATGGCGACTGCAATGCCAGAGGAATATGTGTATGTGTGTGATACCGGTGACCTGCCACCGCGCGGCAAAAAAACGGTGCATGTCAACGGGCTAACGCTGCTACTGATCGCATGCGATGACCAACTCTACGCCATCGAAAACAGCGATCCCCAAACCGGTGGCCCCATGTCACACGGAAAAGTGATTGACTGCCAGATCACATCGCCCAACAACGGCGCCACCTACGATTTGCGGACAGGGAAATATGTCGGCGGTGGGTTCGCGCCGCTGCAATCCCACTGGCTGACGATCTTCCGCGTGCAAGTCAGCGACAACAAAGTCTACATCTGCACCGGGAGCTAACGTTCGTCACACCCCCGCGCCAAAAAACTTTCATAAAAAAATTACGCCCGCAAGGTAATCACACCTGCGGGTTTTTTGTTGTGTACGATGATGTAGGGGCACAAAACTGATTATAATAGGGCGCAAACCGGATTCAATTTTTGCAGGCTTTTTCCTGAAAGGTAAAAAACGGTATGTCGAAATACATTTTGGCATTGGACCAGGGCACCACCAGTTCACGCGCGATCCTGTTTGACCACGCCGGGACACCGGTACACCAGGCGCAGCAGGAATTCCCGCAGCACTTCCCCCAGCCGGGCTGGGTCGAACACAATCCGCTAGACATCTGGCAGTCACAGCGCGACGTAGCACGGGCCGTGCTGGCCAGCGCGGGCGCTTCCGCCGCCGACATCGCCGCGATCGGCATCACCAACCAGCGCGAAACGACCGTGATCTGGGATCGCAAAACCGGCGAGCCGGTCCACAACGCGATCGTGTGGCAGTGCCGCCGCACCGCGCCCCTGTGTGATACGCTCAAAGCCGAAGGATTCGACACGGTCATCCAGGAAAAAACCGGGTTGGTGACCGATGCGTATTTTTCCGGAACCAAAGTGGCGTGGCTGCTGGTTAACGTGCCGGGCGTGCGCGCACGGGCCGAAGCGGGCGAACTGGCATTCGGCACGGTGGATACGTGGCTGATGTGGAATCTCAGCGGGGGCGCGCTGCACATCACCGACGTGACCAACGCCAGCCGGACCATGTTGTACAACATCTATCGCGGCGATTGGGATGATGATATCCTGGCACGCCTGAATATTCCGCGCCGCCTGCTGCCGGATGTCCGCCCGTCGAGCGAAATATACGGCGAAACCGCCGCGGACGTGTTCGGCGCACCCATCCGGCTGGCGGGCATCGCGGGCGATCAGCAGGCGGCA
>JAFGHR010000018.1 GCA_016930015.1 Anaerolineae bacterium
TCGCTCCAGCATGGAGCGCTGTGGATAGGATAGAACTTCGAGGAACTGCGGGGTTACGTCACGCGGAGAATGCTGTTCATTTTGGCTAACGTTCCGGGCACCAGCAACAAAAACCAGCAGGCAGGCCGCTGCTGGTTTTTGTGTTTTCCCCGGCTGGTAATTATGCCGCTACTCGTCATGCAGCGTGTTTCGCCAACTTACATTCCGCGCCCCAACGAGGCCAAGTCAGAATAGGTGAACACGCGGGCTAAGGATCGAGTTGGCGACATTTTCCGGCTAAACAAATTGCCGAACAGGCACTACAAGTTGCGTGCCTCAAATCCCACTTCAGGGTAATCGGATGAAGGGCCGTTGAGCAAAGATGATTCATCGCCTTTGAGGTACTGATCAAAAAAAGCCAGCAGGTAGGCGTTGATCACGTGTGCGGCGCGGAGTCCATCAACGTCACCGAGCAAATAAGGGTCAGACGATGATATGCCAGGGTAAAGCGTGAAGTCAGTGAAATCCATATGACCGAAGCCATCGAAGATGAGATTATAAGCCGGGCCGTGCATACTGGGCAGGGCTACTGAGGCAGTCGCGCCGTCGCGTTTCATAAACATGACGGGCAGGTCAAGCCCTTCACGGGCCACCGCATCAGGGAAAGGGCCATCTTCCGGGATCGCTGCGACAAAGCGACTATCTTGCAGACAAGCCAGCAGGACTACGGCTGCTCCCCAGGACTGGCCAAAATTGCCGACATGGTCCAGCGCAAGACGTCCACCAAACCGCTCTGTAGGGGGCGCATCATTGAGCAACGCCAACTGATCAAGCACAAAACTCTGATCCTGTGCGCCCACGTCCAAGGCCAAGTCTGGATCGGGATTAGAAAATGGTACGATGCGTCCATCAGGGAAGACCGTCAACATGGCCATATGAGTATGAACGATACCAACTACGATGTATCCCTGACTCGCCAGTTCTTCGATTTGAGCAGCAAAAAACTCCGGCCTGGCAACCCACCCGTGCGAGAAGACGAGCACCGGGTAGCTGGCCGCCGCACCTGCAACCGGCGCATCGCGATAACTGTGCGTGGGCGTGAAGACAAGTTCCTCGGCAGACAGGGCGAATTTTATGTCTGCTGACAGTGTGATGGATGTCATGGGGAAAGATAAGATGACATCCGGATGGGGGCCATACGGTTCCGGCGTGGCGTTCACATCCACTTCAGCCGGATACCAGACCCGCACGAGAAGTTCGCGTCTATCATCTGGGTCCTTGGTGAATATCTCTGGGCGGGCTTCGTCAACCCAATGATAAGACGTTGTGCCGACCTGGTAAGGACCGGTTGGGGTGGGTAACCAGTTGCTCGCCTGCCCGGCAACTGGCAACGGTAACAACACACCGGTTAGCATGACTATCCACAACGCACAAAACAGCCGTTTCAGCATAGTTCTCTCCTACTCAAATGACCGTTTTTTGTTTTTTAGGTTGATGTAATCATTTATACGGCGTGAGGTCGCTGGATGCTCAACCAGAGGTGAGTGCCGCAACCAGCCAATGGAAAAACGTCGAGGATCAAGCTCCGACAAGCACCTCTTTTTTCGTCCCGCATTCCGCACCTGTTCGCACCGAAAATTTATTCCGATTTTGCGTAATTCGGGTGCAGCGTGTTTCGCCAACGCTCCGGCAGGCTCAATTCGCTCTGAAAACCGAGCTGGCGCAGGGCAGCGCCTGAATATACCTCGTCTTTGATCAGGTGGTTGACCGCTTCGCGCGTGACCGGTGACTGTTTGCCGAACGCGTGCATTCCCAACTCGATCAGCGCGGCGCCGGAAAAAGCAGCCCAACCTGGTATGTGCGCTGCCGGAATGCGTTTATCAAGCGCTGCGTAGATCGCGGCGAGGATATCCGCCATGGTGGGTGTTTCGTAGCCTACCACGTTCAACGTCTGGTTAGCGGCCTGCGGCAGGGTGGCGATCATCGCGGCGGCCCGTGCCACGTCGTCTACATAGGTCAGGCTGTGCTGGTTTTGTTGGCTGCCAACCGGCACAAACCACCCGTGTTCAATCGCCCGGACCAGGCGACTCCAGGCGCCTTTCAGGCGCGGGCCGAATACCGCGGACAGGCGCAGGATAGTTGTCTCAAGGTCCGGCACGGATTTTACGGCGTGTTCACCTTCGAGCTTGGTGTTGGCGTAGAGCGTGGTGGGATTTGTGGCGTGATCTTCGGTGACCGGTGTGCGGCTCTGAACGCCGTACACTTTGACCGTGCTGAAATACACCAGGCGCCGCACGCCAGCCTGGCCCGCTTGCTCGGCCACCACACGCGATCCGTCCACGTTGATAAGCTGATACCGGGCAGCAAGTCCGGACGGCGGGTCTTCGATGTGTAACAAGGCGGCGAGGTGGAACACGGTATCCATGCCCGCTACAGCTTGTGATAGCCGTTCCGGATCGTTGATATCACCCGTAATATGCTCTACCGGCGCCACAAATAAGCCCGGAGACGGTTCGTCCAGGCCGTAGCTGCGCACCGTGTACCCTTCCCTCAGCAGACAATTAACCAGCGAGGGGCCAATAGCCCCGGTAGCTCCTGTAACCAGCGCGTTGTGTGTGCTCATGAGTGTTGATTAACCAGGCTTTCGATCAAGGCGTGGTACTGCGCGCTGATCGCAGCGCGTGAAAGATGGTGTTCGACATAACGACGTCCGTTTTGCCCGTAGGTGTGGAATACGTCCTGCTGGCTGAATGCCTGCCGGATGGCGTTTTCCAGGGCGTCGGCATCGTCTGGCCGGACCGCGATCCCGCACCGGGCGCGTTTAACCGTCTGCACTAAGTCGGAATCGTCATCGACCGCGACCAGCGCCGGGCGGCCACTCGCCATGATGGTATACAGCTTGGACGGCACCGTCGTTTGAGCTGTTCCCCCCATCAGCGGCACCAGGCACAGGTCGGACGTGGCGTAAATGTCAGGTACGCGGCTGCGCGGCTGGTAGGGCAGCAGGTTGACATTATCACGCTGCTGCTGGCGTATGGTCGTTTCAAGATACGAGCGCCGGGCGCCGTCGCCCACGATCAAGAACACGATGTTTGGCTCATCCTGAAGGCGTTCGGCTACCTCTAGCAGCGTGTCGAAACTCTGCGTCATGCCGATGTTACCCGCGTACAGCACGACATAACGGTCCTGCAAGCCCAGTTCTGCGGCGAACGCGTTGGTTTTGGGACCCGGTTGTATGAACGCGGTATCTACGAAATTGGGGATCACGTGAACCCGGTCCGGCGGGATGTTTTTGGCGGTGATCGCGTCGGCAAATGCCTGGCAGATCACGGCTAAGGCGCTCGACCGCCGGTAAATGAAACGTTCGACTCGTTCCAAAAAGCGCACCAGCAGCGACCCCTGTTTCAGCACCCCGATTTTGACCGCCGTGTCGGGATACAATTCCTGCACGTTGTAGACCAGCTTCGCACGTTTGACGGCGGCCAGCAGCCAGCCGATAACGCCAATCGTCAGCGGCGGCGATACGGCCAGCACGGCGTCCTGGCGTCCCAGGCACAGCACACCCAGCGCAAAACTGATCACGTGGAAGACCATGTAATCAAAAATCCGCCCCAGTTTCTGCTCACCTTTGGGCCGCATGGTCGTATGCCAGACCGGTATGCCGTGATAGTCGCTCTGGTAAAACAGGCCGCCCCACCGTCGTTTGAGGGGCTGCTGTGCGCGGGCTTCGACATCCACATTGTAGTGGGGGTACGTGGTCAGCACGGTGACCGCGTGCCCGCGTTTTTTCAGATCGTGCGCCAGTTCGGACACAATGACGGACGTCGAAACGCCATCGGGAGCGAACACCAGGGAAAGGACCAGAATACGAGCCATGAATTGCTTGTCGTCTCCACCTGAAACGTCATATACCCGTCAAAGCACCATCTATCACGACCGGGGCTAGGACACGAGCATTTTGTACAGGTCAAACACCCTGTCGGCATTCGAAACCTGGGCGGTGCCGGTGTGCTGGTTGGCCGGGGTCACGCCTTCAGAAAACAAGGCCAGTAATGTCTTAGCATCCTTATGTGAAAACAGCGCACATCCATCCGGGCGTTGGACGCAGTCTGTCGCAAACACTGTTGTCCCCAGCCCTAATGCTTCGCGTACAGCGTTTGAGTCGCCGTCTGCCCTGGTTGTTCGCACGTAAATATCGCTGGCGGCGAGTACGCTCACAAACACGTCGGGCGGCTGGTCGCGCAAGATGGTGACGTTTTCGAACGCAGCCAGCCGCGCCAGGATGTGACGTTCGTAGTCGGGGTCTATGTCACCGTAAAATGCAAACACAACATGATACCGCGTGCTGTCGAGATGGGGAATACAGTCGATCAGCACGTCGAAGTTATAATAGGCTTCCAAATAGCCGGACGTGAGCACCCGCGTTTTGTCATGGTCGAGTTGGGCCAGTGTTTTAGGGACCAGGGCGGGATCAGGCTGTTGAGGGATGAAGCCCGGAATCACCGCCAGCTTATCTGCCGCGATTCCGATCCCGGCCAGGTAGTCGGCGATCTCGACATTGACCGATATCACTTTGCGGATATGGTGCAGCAGCCAGCGCAGGTAGGCCCGGCCAAGCCGTGAGTCCATATCCCCGATAAACAGGCCGCTGCGGATGCTGATCACTTTGGGCTGCCGCCGGAACAGGGCCAGCAGCAGCGGCGCCGCCCATTTGAACCGGCCCATCCCCGATACCTGAAAGTGAACAATCGTATCTGCCGTGGTTTGCCTGGAAACCCGGATCAGGGTGATCAGCTTTTGGGCCAGACCGCGCGGCAGGTGCACGACAGCGCGGTCGCGGTTTGGCTTCCCATATCCCAGGTAATCGATAACGCGTGATTCGACCCCGTGATCGAGCAAATACAAATGAAAGCGTTGGATATGAACGCTGGTACCGCCGATCGGGGGCGGATAACCGCCGATCTGTAAAACCTTCATGTGATGATGTGCCTCCGACAAAGGGATAACGCCGGTGAAAAAATAGAAAACACCCCTCCCCTCCGGGCTTCGCCCGGTATCCCCTCCCCCGCCAGGCGATGGAGGGGAAAACACCAGCGCGCGCGTGATTGGAGCGTCCCCCGTCCAGCTTGGCTGGAAGGGGGATTGAGGGGGAAGGCGTTGCTCACAGACCCGCGCTCCATTTGGTGCAATTACCCTGAGATACACACTGCTCGATGATCCGTGATAATTTTTCGGCGTTGGCCTGAACACTCGCGTGATCAAGGAAATAACGCCGCGCCCGCTGGCTTCTGCGCCGGGCCTCGTCCGGGCTGCTCAATACCTGCGAAAAGGTATCGCTCAAAGCGCCCGTATCGCCCGGCGGAACCACCCAGCCGCGCGGTTGTGACGTATGCTCACCCAGGATATCGGCTAAATCTGAGACACGGCTGGCGATAATGACTTTAGCCATCGCCATCGCTTCCAGCAGCTTGGCCGGTATCTGCGCCTCGGTGTATCGATTTTGCTGCTGCGGTGTGGGTACCACGTCAACCGCCGCCAGCAGCGCGGGCATGTCTTCATAGGGCAGGTAACCGAGCACATGACAGCGGCGGCCTAATGCCTGCGCCGCGTACTGGAATTCCGGGTGGTCTGCGGGACCGGCCAGCGCCAGGTGATAGTCCGTGTTCGCCGGATCACACAGGGAGTCAACGATCAAGCGCATACCCTTGTGCGGGTGGGGCGTGCCTGCAAACAGGACCAGCGGCACGTCCTGCGGTAAGCCTAACTGCTGGCGGCATACTGCCGGTGACAGGTCCGATCGTTCAGGGTCCAGCACGGTTTCATCCGGTCCGTGCAGCAGAATGTCACCGCCATAACGCCGTTGCAGCTTACGACTTGACACGGTGGTATGTGCGCTGAGTCTGGTAAAGGGGTGCAGCAGCAGTTTCCACTGCAAAGACGAGCGCGATATCCAGCCGCGTACCAGGTGGCGCTTGACGAAATCCCCCAACCCGTTATAGGAAAAATAGAGTTCATCGTCCTCGACATCGAATAACAGGAGTTTTCGCCGCCCAAACCCGCTGGCGATCAACGCCGCGCCGTAACTTTCCCACAGGGGTTTGCAGCCGTAAATGATATCCCCGGTCGCCATCCCTGCCAGATTGCGCAGGTTCGACATGACGCGGCGGTAGGGCAGCGTTTTATACTCAAAGGTATCTTTGTACGGCGCGTAGACGGTCGCGCCGCTTTGGAACCCCAACACCTCTACCCGGTATCCCAGTTTTTCTACCGCTCTGGCAAGCGGATACGCCCGGACAATCGGGTTCAGCGACAGGTCGGCAACAAAGAAGCTCACTTTGGGCATGAAAACGCGTCAACTTTCCGGGCTTGAAGGTGTCAGGCTGTCAGTTTCCTGTGCAGTATAACCGGCAGGGGATTGTTTTGTGCTGGTCCCTGAATGCTGCTCACGCTGTACGGCAAAGATGTATTGAAACACAAAAAACTCGCGTAGCCAGGGTATTTTTCCTATCGTGCGTTTTAACAGTCGGTCGAACCGGCTGTATCCCTTCTCGCGAAGCCGGAAATTCCTGCTTTTCAGTTCGTATGAACACTGCTCAGGTACCAACCGGGACAGGTCGTTATACATAAAAAAACGCACATGAGTATTGTCGAATACACCACGCGAGTGTAACGGCCACGACTGCCGCAGCATGTGAAGAAAAAGCTCCCAGTGGCCGACATGAGGTATCGAAATAATGATGATCCCGTTTGTGTCGAGGAAATCGAGCAGCGTGTTGACCAGTTCCCACGGCTCAAGTAGATGTTCCAGGACATCACCGGCAATGATGGCATCGAACGTGTGTCCGGCGAGCGCATGGCGCACAGCATCACGATCATTAAGATCGACGCAGTAGACTGCATTCAAAACCGAGCTGGCTTCAGCCACAGCATTAGCATTTACCTCGATGCCAACCACTGTACGATCAGGCTGGCCTGCGCGCAGTGATGCCCCCACCGCTCCCCTATTACATCCCACGTCAAGCACCCGCCGCGCGGAATCCGGCACATGGCGCTCGATATCGGGTCGATTCCCCTGGTAGGAAGCGACGTCTTTTTGTGTTGTTAGCGGCTGCGTCATTTGTTCACCCGATCTGTACCTATCGCCAGGACGGGGGCAGGTTTCGGTCAATTTCGATGTCTTCAAATTTTGGCGTGGTCCTGGCACCCACCGCGCGTACCCACGCGGCCATTGGCTGCAAGCCCTCGGCCAACGGTGTTTCAGGAAGCGGGCCGAACGTGTGCTGCACTGCCGTGTGATCGCTGTACGCGATTTTGACTTCGTGCCGGGTATCGAGATGGATCACCGGATGATCCGCCGCGCCCATGGCTTCAGCTACTTTCCGGGCGAGGGTATTCACGGTGTAGGGCGTGCTCGCTCCGATATTGAAAATATGATTGTGCGCCGCTTCGGTGGCCGGTGCATGAGCGATTGGCCCTAATACATCCTCAACGTAGCTGAACGCCCGCTGCTGTTCGCCGTCACCGAAGATGGTCATGGGTTTGCCCTGAAGAATCTGGTTCATAAAAATACCGACCACGTTGCGATACTTGTCGCCGATATTCTGGTATTTGCCGTACAAATTATGTGGCCGGAAGACAACGTAGTTCAGTCCGAACAGGTCATGTGCGATCGCCAGGTCCATTTCGACGGCGGCTTTGGCGACCCCATACGGGTCTTCGGGCTGGGGCGGCATGTCTTCGCGCATGGGTACCTGGTTGGAGCCATAGACGGCGATGGAACTTGTGAAAACAAAACATTTTACGTCATGTTTCACAGACTCGTTGATCAGGTTCACGCTGCCGATCAGGTTGTTGGTGTAGTTGAACCGCCGGATAAAGTGACTCAACCCTTCGGCGGCATAAGCTGCCAGGTGATACACAGCGTCAAAGGCGTACTCGTCGAACAACCGCGATAACAACGCGTGATCCGTGATCGAACCCTGCACAAATGTCGCGTCATCCGGCACGTTGTCACGGAATCCCCCCGACAGGTTATCGAGTACAACCACGTGGTACACGTCGTGAGCCAGCAGGTAGCGTACCAGGTTAGCACCTAAAAACCCTGCTCCGCCCGTGACGAGTGCCGTTTTCTGTGTTGACATGGTAGGGTGTTCCCCCCAGTGTGCGGCCCGTATGCATACGGGGGCAATGATACCCTCCGATGCAGCACCACGTCAATTCACAAATCGCGCCCGTGCGTAGCCGGGACGGCGGCGATGTGCTATCATGTGCCACGCAGCGTTAGTCAGGGTACCACGTGTTAACGTAAAGAGAGTTCAATTCCATGATAAATTTAGCGTCTTCCATGGCCGATATCCTCACCGCGTATTCGGCCCCTGTAAAACCCGGTGATTATGTCACCATCATTGGCAACATCCAGACCAGCCACGCGCTGATCGAAGCTTTGTGCGAAGCCGTGCTAAAACGCGGCGGGTATCCGAATGTGCAGTCGGGCGCCCTGATATCAGCCGACTATACGCCCTATTTTGAGCTGTTCATGCGCGAAGCCAGCGACGACCAGATCGATACCCTGGACCGGACCATGATGTACTGGGTCGAACAATCCGACGTGCTGTTTTTCATCAAGGCGCCGAACAACACCAAGGCCCTGTCAGCCATCGACCCGGCGCGTATTGGCCGTTATCGCAAAACACAAAAACCGGTTTCTGAAACCTATCTTGGCCGCTACGATGCCGGTGAACTGAAGTGGGTGGTCGTCGGCTGGCCGACACAGGCGCTCGCGCAGTCGGCGGAAATGGGCCTGCTCGCCTACGAGGAATTCGTCGCCAGGGCGTGCGGCCTGGATCAACCTGATCCGATCGCGTATTGGCAGGGTTTTCGCGCCATGCAGGAACGTCTGGTCGCGTGGCTGGCCGACAAATCCTTTGCGGAAGTGCGCGGCCCCGGCATCGAGATGTCATTTAATTTTGGGGGGCGCAAGTGGGTGAGCTGTCACGGTGAGCTGAATTTCCCTGACGGCGAAATTTTCACCAGCCCGGTCGAAGACTCGGTGAACGGGTACGTCCACTTTAACTATCCCTCGGTTTACCTGGGCAACGAGGTGGACGGCGTAAAACTGCGCTTTGAAAACGGCGAGGCGGTCGAGATGTCGGCGACCAAAAATGAAAAATACGTGATCAGCCAGCTTACCGTGGACCCCGGCGCGCGGCGTCTGGGCGAGTTCGCCATCGGCACCAACATGGGCGTGCAGCAGCTTACGCGCAGCATTTTGTTTGACGAAAAGATCGGCGGCTCGATTCACATGGCGCTGGGCCGGAGTTATGAAGAGGCGCTTGGCCTCAACCAAAGCGCGATCCATTGGGACATGGTCCACAACATGAAGGACGGCGGCGAGATTATTATCGACGGTATCCCGTTCTACCGCGCCGGGGAATTCCTGGTTTAACGCGGTATACTGGAAACACAACCTCACCGGAAACACGACGGGACGCTTTTATCACAGCGCCCCGTTTTTGCCCTAACTGCCCGATTCGGTTAGGGGGTGACTGCCGGGAAAGGTGCCAGTTCCATGCTGTAGGCGGGCGGTGAGGTCCAGACCAGTTCCCAGCCGGAAGTATCGGCGGTCCACAGTGTGCGGACCTCGGCCCCGGCGTGGTGCGTCAGCGTGTACGTGGTGTTTTCGTAGTTGTCGCCGGAATATGCCACCGTCAACAGCGCATAACCGCCCGGCGCATTCGCCACGTCTGAGTATTCAACGCTGGTACCGATGTCGGTTACCGCGCCGCTGCGGTCGATGGCGATCCAGCGTGGATTGGGAATCTCGTTCGGCGCGTCGGGATTGAACGGCGGGTACAGCATTACGGCGATTTGCTGGCCGTCGTTGATGAAACGCGGCACCGAGATCGTCCATTCCGCTTCGTGATAGATCGTGCGCTCGCCGCTGGCGTCGGCCACTTTGAGCACGTTAAACGCGCCCATCGGCCCCATCGGCTGGCCGCTGGCCAGGTTGGGATCAATGGCCGCCCACACAAATTCGCCGGTCGTTTCCAGGTAATCGATCACCATCTCGCCCCAATAGGGCACCGGCTCCAATGCCGCACTGCCAGGAGTCCAGCGGAACGCGTTAAGCTGGAACACGCCGCCGACACCATACGGCGTCTCGACAAATGTCAGCCCGCTGTCGTCAAATACACGCACCAGCGGTATCAGCGGCATGTCAGTCATCATCCCGGCCTGCGCGACGAGCGGATCGGTACTATCCAGGTGCTGTACCGTTGTCCCTGAAGCGATATCCAGCACCAGCAGGTCCCACATCGGCGATCCGTCGCCGGGGTCGGTGTTGGGATCGCCGGGGAAATAGTTCACCTTGCCGACCGTGATTTGTGTCTCATCGGTGTTAAAGGCCCCTGCCTTGCAGCCGATGGCCGTGCCAAAGTCCTGTTCCAGGATGTTGACTCCGGCGGCCAGGTCACGCACTATCAACCGCGCCTGTGGTACCGACTCGCCTTCCGGCAGGATCGTCTGGCAGAATGCGAACCGGCTGCCTGTCGAGTCGAGCACCATATCATACCCGCCGACAAACACACCTTCGGGCAGGCCGAGATCAAACGATTCCTGCGCACCGTCCAGGAAATTGACCCGGACCAGTTCGCCGGTCATGCCGTTGTACAGGTAGGCATACCCGTTATCGCCCGCCTGGACTGTGTTTTGTGTCAAGGCTAGGCTGGCTGCTGCCAGCATTACCAGCGCAATCACCACGAATGCACGCAAGAACCACACACGCTTATCTTCCATGATAGGCTCAAACCTCCGAAAAAATGATGCCAGAAAACGCGCAAGCAGTACGGCGGGCATTTTCCGGCAAAAATCCTCTGTAAAGTCACGTAGGCATTGTATCATATGCCGCCGTTATGCTAAGCGTTGCCCGGCCAACGTTTAGCATACGCCCGCGCAGCAGCAGTTCTGTCCAACCGGCAAAACAGGACGGACGCCGGTTGTTCGACCGGCGTCGTTACAGGATGACCTGTTGGTGCTGCGTCTGGTGGTAAAGGCCGGCTTCGGAATAGATAACGTTAGAAAAAAATGCGCCAGCCGAGGGCCAAAGGTGTCTACTCGGCGGCGGGCGGCGGGTTGTACATGAACGTCAGGTAAGCCCCGGCCAGTATCATCACGAGGCCCAGCACAACACCTATAATCTGCACGACGTGTAAATAGATATCTTCGCCGCGCAGGGGATCGATCAAAACCGACAGCAGCCCGCCCACGAACCCGACGAGTATCAAACCATAGGCCACGCGTTTATCTGATAGTAGCTTCGACATGGAATATCTCCTAACTAGTTGTAGGTATAGTTGCAGGATAAAAAGTCACTGTTTTGGTGCAGTTCACGTGTCTGTTGGCTGGCGAAAATAGGCGTCCCAGATGCCTGCTCCCACCAGACCGATGCCAACCACCAGGCCGATTGCCTGCCCGACTCCGAACCCGTCGGTGCCAACCCCAACGACATCCACCAACAGTGACGCTAACACCAGCACAACCCCGGCGGCCATCATCAAGACCGCCCGCCGTTTTTCTGACCACAGGTTTGACATGACCTTGCTCCCTTTGCTTGTGAGAACGGGTAAGGGCTGCCAGGATCACCCGGTAGTGGCGGCTCGTGTGGATCGTCCCCAACCTGCGCCCAGCCCAAAACGGCTGTTGTACGCGCGTGTATCGGTGCTGCCGGTCATTGCGATCGTTGTGGCGGGCTGTGATGGTTGTTGTCTGGGCCGTTGTGCCAGGACAGTGACCCGAAGCGTCCCCGATCATTATCATATCACGATTTTCGGGACCGTGGCCGGTATGTTCGCGAGAATAGTAACCCCGAAACCCGGACCATTTGTGCCGGACACCTGTTTGTTTTGTGGACACTCGCAACAGAAACCGGTGATATACGTAAACACAATAAGGTGTGGTGTGTGTTGTCTGCATTGGGAACCCGTTCGCACCGAATCCGACTTGACTCTTCCGTTAGGGGAGACTGTATAGTAATATCACACGGGCCGTCGGTAACCGTGCGCGTCACAATACACGCGCCGCTTCAAGTAGTATGAAAGGCTGTTCCAGAAAATAAATTCTCCCACTTTTAACCCCTGCCCATGGCAGCCTGTACGCGGCTGCGCGGCTTTTGCTCCCCTTCCCTGAGGGAAGGGGTTGTGGGGGATGGGGTAATTATTATCTTGGCGAAGCCTAAGTAAAACTAAAATTTTTTCCAACTGATCTACACTCAAGAAAATAGAGTATCAGGCCGTTTCGGGCTTGTGCTCGCGCATGTATCATAGTGCGGCAGCGTGTGCCGCCCAGGTGAAAGGGGATCGACAAGGGTATGGATGCAATTCAGGTATCCAAACTGCGCAAGGTCTATGCCGGAGTCCCGGCGGTAGACGACATCAGCTTTGCCGTTCGTGAAGGCGAAGTCTTCGGGCTGTTGGGGCCAAATGGGGCCGGTAAAACGACCACTGTCGAATGTATCGAAGGGCTGCGCGAGTTGGACGGCGGCGAGATTACGGTGTTGGGCCATTCGCACGCCAGCAACGGCAACGGCATCAAAGAGCAGATCGGCATCCAGCTTCAGACAACGGGCCTGTACCCGCTGCATACCGTTTACGAACTGCTGAAACTGTTCGGCTCGTTCTACAAGGAAGCGCTGCCGCCCGATGACCTGATCGCCATGGTCAGCCTGGAAGAAAAGCGCAATACGCGCAGTAAAGACCTGTCCGGCGGGCAGCGGCAGCGGTTATCGTTGGCGCTGGCGCTGGTCAATGACCCGGCGCTGCTGTTCCTCGATGAGCCAACCACCGGGCTTGACCCGCAGGCACGCCGCCAGATGTGGAATATTGTCACGGAATTGCAGCAGCGCGGCAAAACCGTCGTGCTGACCACACATTACATGGAAGAAGCGCAGACGCTCTGCGACCGCGTGGCCGTGATGGATACCGGCAAGATCATCGCCCTGGACTCACCGTTAGACCTGATCAGCGCGCACTTTGAAACCACGGCCATCGAGTTTGAAGACCGCAACAGCGCCGCGATCGAGATGCTCGAAGCGCTGCCCGGCGTCAAAACCGCCAGCCGTGACGGCGGGTTAGTCACGCTGTATTCGCTCGATACGCCGCGTTCGATGGAAGGACTGCTCGACGCCGCACGAAACGGCCAGCTTCATTTTGACGATCTACGGGTTCGCAGCGCCACGTTAGAGGATGTGTTCCTCAAGCTGACGGGCCGCCGCATTCGCGATTAGCCGCATAGGAGGGGAAAGCGATTATGCGTTCATTTATCCAGCTCTATATTGCCAATGTCCGTGAGTTCCGGCGTGATGTGTCCGCGTTGTTCTGGACCGTGGCGTTTCCGCTGTTTTTTATCGTCATTTTTGGCATCATTTTTTCCGGCGAAGGTGATATCAGCTTTGCGCTGGGCATCGTCAACGAAGACGGCGCGCCCAGCGCGCGCCTGGTCGAAAGTTTCGAGATGGTCGAAGCCTTCGACATCAAAACCGGCAGCCTTGACGACGAACTCAAAGCGCTTGAAGATGGTGATCGCTCCGCTGTGATCGTGATTCCGCCCGGCATGGGCCAGCACATCGGCGAGCATACCACCCAGCTTATGAGCGATCCGGGCCAGGAGTCGGACCCGGCAGCGCTCCAGGTGTATTACGATCCTGCCGACCAGAACTCGTCTCAAATCGTGCTCAACATCATCGATAAAGTGGTGGCGGGCATGAACGAAACTATGCTGGGCATCACCCCGGTGGTGACCGTGGAAACCTTGAGCGTGACTGCCGATGACCTGCGCAGCATCGATTACCTGCTGCCGGGCGTGTTGGCCATGAGCCTGATGCAGCTCGGCCTGTTCGGGACGGCGGCGCCGCTGGTCAGCATGCGCGAAAAAGGCGTGTTGCGCCGCATGGGGGCCACGCCGCTGTCGAAAACGAATTTGTTGGCGTCACAGCTTGCCTTCCGCGTGACCCTGGCCTTCATGCAAGCCGCGTTGATCGTGGTGGTGGGCGCGCTCCTATTTGAGGTCCACATCGAAACGCAAAACCTCCCGGCGATCATCGGTGTGGTGCTGTTTGGCGCGGCGACGTTTATCACCATGGGTTACTTTATCTCCGGCCTGGCCAAGACCGAAGAAGCCGTCCAGGGGATTGTATCGCTGCCGAACTTTATCTTTATGTTCCTGTCGGGTATTTTCTTCCCGGTGGAAGTTATGCCGTCGTGGATTCGCCCGGTCGTAGACGTGATCCCGCTGACGTACCTGGGTGATGCGCTGCGCGAAACCATGATCGATGCCGGATCGACGTATTCTATGACGCGCAGCCTGGTGATCCTGGGCGTGTGGCTGGTGATCTGCGCGGTGCTGGCGGTGCGCTTCTTCCGCTGGGAGCCGCAGGCGTAGCCGCGCACGACTCCGATTTTTTCCACAGCATAAACCGGGGGCGGGAGCATATTCCCGCCCTCGTGTGTTATGTGTACCATTTTGGATGTCGAAGCGAGTCTTACTGCGGGGCTATCGCTTGAAAATCGAAAAACGCCCCTCCCCTCCGGGCTAACGCCCGGTTTCCCCTCCCCGGCCAAGCCATGGCGGGGAAAAAACAGCCGATCGTGTCCGAGCCTTGATCGTGCGCGACCAGATATCGCGCGGTGTCAAGTCCCCCGTCCAGCTTGGCTGGAAGGGGGATTTAGGGGGAAGGCGTTGCACAACCGGTCATTTGAAGCGATTGCTCTGAGCCTCACTGCGGAGAAGCATCGCCTTCCCCGCCCACATTATCGAGATCGCGCACAATCACGCGGAAGCCGATATAGTCCCGCCATGTATCCGGGGCGGCGGGCCAGCGGGCGCTGGAACGCGAATCACCAACATCCGATACGTAATCCGCGCCGCGATACACCCGGTCTGCGTCGATGCTGGGATCGAGCATCTCGCGCCCATCGTCAGAGACATAAGGATAGTCACGATACAGGCTGCGAGTCCACTCGGCCACGTTGCCCACCATATCCACTGCGCCGACCCAACTCGCGCCTTTCGGATAGGCGCCGGCCAGTGACGTATCGCCAACCTCGTTGTTGATATTGGCCGTCGCGCTTGTCGGCTCGGTTTCACCCCAGGGATAAAGCCAGGCTTCCGGGCCGCGTGCAGCATATTCCCATTGCGCCTCGCTGGGCAGCTCCCCGCCTAACCACATTGTAAACTGCTGCGCCTGGAACCAGGTTACCGCCAGCACAGGATAGTTGGCGAACGTGGTGTCGTCGAAGTAGCTGTCGCGATCATCCGAATCCATTTGCTGCGGTGGCTCGCATGCCCCTGCATTCACGCAGGTTATATACTGCGAATTGGTCACTTCCGTCTTGCTGATCCAAAATGAGTCAAGGCACACTTCGTGCGGCGGCTGTTCGTCGTTGCGATCAGAGCCCATCATAAAACAACCCGCTGGCACGTAAACAAACGCCATTGCACCAGCTACGCGCTCGACAGGTGCCCAATCCGCGTTGGTGAAGTCCGGCGGCAGCGGCTCAGGCACATTCGATTGGGCGGGTGGAGGCGCGGTGGGCTGCTCAACCGTGACAAATGGCGGCGGCGCATTTTCCACGCGCAGCGGCCCGACGACGTGCTGAACAGGGTTTTCGCCCGGCACGTTGACCGTCAGCCGCAGCGCATAGATTCCGTCCTGAGTCTGTGTCGTATCCCACACGCCGAGCACATCTTCCTGTACTGGCGTGTTCGCGGGTAACGTGGCGGGGAACCACAAGGTACTCTCATCGGGCGTAAATGTGTTCTCCGGCAGCACCGCGTATTCGAGAAAGTAACCGGCCATCGCCGGAAGATTCGCCGTGCCGATTATCGGCACCTGGCCTCGTAATACATAAACCGGCAGAGGCCAACTGATTTGGGCATTCGGTTGGGGGCTGTCCTGGGCTGAAACAGGCATGGGCAGCAGCAATGCAAGCACCAGGATCAACATCAGCAGTCGTTTCATGGTGATCCTACTCCTTTTACGCAGCCAAAAACGCCTACAAGTAATTCATTGTTTTCAGTATATCATGGCCTACCTCGCGCGGTGGCGCACCGTGATTCATGTATAATAAAATCACACGGTACGCTGTGGCCCGTGCCGCTGCACCGTTCTCCTCACCATCGCCACCAACCATGCAGCGCCGGTTTTCGAATCCGGGTCCGACGTTATAGATTTCATGGAGGCGAAGCAGAAAATTATGGTATTCGACCGCGTAGTTAAAGCCCCATTGATCCGTCCTGTTGTGCTGTTGAGTGTGTTAGTGCTGGTGTTGGCCGCCGGGAGCGCATCCACTCACCCCGCGCCCGTTCAGGCGCAGGGTGGGGAGTGTCCCGCGCTGTACGAACGCGCGATGCAGATCATCGGTTCGGCGTGTGCCAACATGGGCGCTAACGAAGCCTGTTACGGCCATACGCTGGTGACGGCCACCTTTCAGCCCGGCGCGAGCGGCGTTCGTTTTGACGCCAGCGGTGATGTCGCCAACCTGACCGACCTGCAAGCCCTGGTTTCGCGTCCCGCCGATCCGGCGTCGGATACGTGGGGCATCGCCATGATGAAGGTGCAGGCCGATCTGCCGGATGGCAGCGGCAACGCCATGACCTTTGTGCTGGTCGGTGACAGCGAAATCCACAACGCGGCCACGTCGGGGGGCCTGCCCACGTGCGCGGCGACCAACGGGCCGGGCAACGTCAATATGCGCAGCGGTCCCGGCACTACTTACGGGGTGTTGGACGTGCTGCCGCGCGGTGCGGTCGTGCTGGCGAACGGTACCAACACCGCCCGCGACTGGCTGCGGCTGGAATATGAAGGCACGGTTGGCTGGGTGTCGGCCTCGCTGCTGACCCTGGACTGTGATATTCAAAACCTGATGGCGGTCGAACCGGGAGCCGATGTCACGGTGCGCCCGATGCAGGTGTTTACGCTGGCGAACAGCCCAAACAGCCCGTGTGAAGAAGCGCCTAACGGCCTGCTGGTGCATTCGCCGACCGGCGAACGCACGCATATCATGGTCAACGGCGTGCAGTTGGAATTCGCCAGCGATGGGTTTATGACCGCCGTGCCGGACCAATCGCTTGATATCAGCGGCATCACGGGTGAGATCAAAGCCACCGCCGCCGGAAAAACCGTGACGCTCC
The DNA here is from genome assembly GCA_016930015.1 of Anaerolineae bacterium. Lineage (GTDB taxonomy): Bacteria > Chloroflexota > Anaerolineae > Aggregatilineales > Aggregatilineaceae > JAFGHR01. The sequence goes on from JAFGHR010000018.1 coordinate 17,164, forward strand.
TGCCCGGCATAACTACCTCGATTCCGCTGGCCGGGCTGCAAGCATCCGGTCCGCCATCCGATCCGTTTGAGATCGGGCCGCGCTACGACGTGTACCGCCGGTTGGCGACCGATGCGCTGCCGCAGGTAACGGTCGCGGCGGAGCCGTGCACGGTATCGACCAATGGAAATGTCGAAGTGCGTGTGGGTCCAGGCACCAACCGGGGTAACCTCGGCAGCCTGCGCACCGGCCAGAGCTTTACCGTGCTGGGCTGGGCCGAGGCCAACGACGGCACCAAATGGTGGAAGATCGATCTGCCCGGTACCGCTCAAGCCTGGGTGGCCCGTGACGAAGTGGACGAACGCGGGGACTGCCGCCTGGAAGTCGTGCCGTCCGCCGATGTGCCGCCGCTGATCATCAAGCCGCACTCCGAGCCACCACCGCAGCAAGACACGAGCGGCGGTTATGAGGGTGACGCGTACATTTACTTTGGCGCGGATCGCACCAGCATTAGGCCCGGCGAGTGTGCTACTGTGCAGTGGGATGTCGAAAATATCCAGGCGGTGTTTTACGAGGGCGCGGGCGTGACCGGCCACGAAACGCGCCGGGTGTGCCCCTTGACCACGACCACCTACACGCTGACCGTCCAGCTCACCGACGGCAGCAGCACCCGCCGCACGGTTACGATCAACGTCGGCGAGCAGTTGCAGGATACCACTACCACCGGGGAGGCGTATATCGCGTTTTGGGCCGATGACACGTCCCTGAATTCCGGTGAGTGCACGACTCTCTATTGGAGTACGGAAAACATCGACACGGTGGAATTTCAGGATGCCCCGGTTAACGGTGACGGTCAGCGGCAGGTGTGCCCGTCCGGCACGACTACCTATTCGCTGCGTGTCCGCCGGCGGGATGGCGTCATCGACACGCGTTATATCACGATCAATGTCGGCGGCAGCACGGTTTCCGCTTATACCGCCAGCTACTACGCGTCTTTTGAAGTGTATAACGTTACCTACTATGGCAGCATGTCATGCAGCACCAGTATTACCGGGTACGCGTATGAGGACATCGCAAGCGGCTACATGATGTATCATGCGCCTGGGCCGAACCTGTACGTTTATATCAGCGACTACGACAGCATTTGCGGAAGCTGGTAACACGTATTTCTGTACGTCCCGCCGTCGTCGCGGCGGTGGGGTAGGGCTAATAACCAACCGCGCCGGTGTGATCGGGAGTGGATCACACCGGCGTGTTGACTCAAAGCGGCGTAAAGACTACCCGACCACAAACGCGCCGTTCTGGTAAAACAGCTCGCCGTCGATCAGAATCTCGCCGCCGTCACGCATGGCGTGCACCATATCCCAGTGAATCGCGCTTTTGTTGACGCCGCCCGCGACGGCGATGCTTTCACCCAGCGCCATGTGGATCGTACCGCCCATTTTTTCGTCAAACAAAATGCTGCGCGTGAAACGGTCGATCCCTTCGTTGGTGCCGATCGCAAATTCGCCCAGCCGCCGCGCGCCCGCGTCGATATGTAGCTGGCTGAGCAGGTAGGCTTCATCTTTGGCCGCGCTGGCCTCGACGACTACGCCGTCTTTTAATTCCAGCCGCACGCCGCCAAGCTCGCGCCCGCCGTACACCGACGGCAGGTTAAAGGCGACCGAACCGTTGACCGAGTCTTCGACCGGGCTGGTGAAAATTTCGCCATCGGGGAAATTGCGCACGCCGTGGCTGTTGATCCACGTGCGCCCCGCAAAATTAAACGCCAGGTCGATGCCGGGGCCGCGTACCTCGGCGTGTTCTTTGCCCGCCAACCAATCGACCAGTCGCGCCTGCCGGTCCCGAAAGGCTGTCCAATAGGCCACCGGGTCATCACGGTCCAGCCCGAACGCGTGAACCATAAACTCACTGTAGGCCAGCAGGCCCATTTCGGCATCTTGCGCGGCGGCCTGTGTCGGCCAGGCGGTGATATTCCAGCGTAGATCATCATCGGCGCAGCGTTCGAGGTAGCGCTCGATGTAGGGGCGGCGGCCCTGCTGGAGACGTGCAAGGCGTTCGGCGTCAAACGTCGCCATGGCCTTGGTATTAGTAGGCGCATCCACGTACAAATATACGTCAGCGGCGTTGACCAGCGTCATCAGCGACGGATCCAAAAAATCAAACTGCTCCTCGGTGGCATGTGTCATATACAGCTCGGTCAGGCCGGGGAGTTGGAGCCGCACTACCGGGTTACCGCCGCGTTTTAACACGGCCTCGTACAGCGCCAGGATCAGCGGTTCGGCCTCTGTCGTGGAGGTGATCATCACCAGGTCACCTTTTTGCACCGGGCGGCAGTATTCGGTTAACACACGGGCGAGCCTGGGGGCAAAATCAGCGATCATAACCGTAAACTCCTGTGAAAAACTCATCAAATAAACAGGTGATTTTACGTATTATATCGTGATTTTTAAGCCGATGCATTCAAAAACTTGATAATCGTGTTGAATTTGTTAATCCGGTGGCGTGACTGCCCACGTCTGGCCGTCCGTGTCCCACAGGTACACGGTACGGGTGGTGCTGTCCGAGAGTGTCAGGTCCAGGCGGATGCCGAAATAGTAGCGGTTGGCCAGCAAACGCAGCAGTTCGGCCATGCCGATCACGTTGTAGCCATCATCGACGCGACAGTCTGCCTGCACATGGCCTATTGTCCCCGGCGTCACATACGCGACCTCACACGTTTGTACGCCTTGAGTCGCCTCAAAATCGCTTTTGATATCGTCTGGCATATAATCGTCTGGCGCTATGGTGGCGCTGACCATGCCGTTTTCGCCGCGATACGGGTACGCCAGCGTGATCGACAGGCGCGGGTCCAAAAACAGCGGGCCGAGCGTATCCGTCGCGGAATCCGGTGCCTGGGCGATATCCGCCGACGCCAACACGATCAGCGCCAGGCCGATCAGCAGGACCACCGCCAGCCCACCTACAGCCAGCCAGCGGCGCGTGCTCCTGCGCGGCGATTCGTGTGTCTTTTTTTTCTTCTTAGCCACAGCCGGTTTCCTCTCCCCAGTCCGGTGTTCCTGTTTCCATCATAGACGGCAGCGGGATAATACACAACTCCCGCCCCAGGAAAATCGAGTCGATCAGGCGCATATAAAACGCCGGATCGCGATTGTAGAATCGTAGGAGAACCTGCCAGCGGCGCGCGCGTTTTACGCGTACAATAAACGCACGAGTTACCAACAACCCCACGATAGGAGAAAATAACTTATGCGATCCCTCAGGCTTTTTTCCATTATCCTGATCGGCCTTACCCTCGCCCCCTTGTTAACGGCTGCGCCTGCCGCCGCGCAGGATAGCTGCGGGACGGCGCCCCCGCCGCGCCTGGTCGTCGGGCAGAATGCACGCGTCACGGTGACCACCGGCACCGGCAATAATTTACGCGACACGCCTAACGGCGATGCAACGGTGTTAGGCGTGCTGGCCGAAGGTGAAGTCTTTAACGTGATCGACGGGCCGCAGTGTAATGAAGACTTGTACTGGTGGCAGGTCCAGCGCGTGGACGGCCAGACCGGCTGGACGGCGGAAGGTGTCACGGGTGATTACTGGCTGGAACCGTGGCCCGCTGCCGGTGCGGTGATGGCGTTCGGCGAACGTCCCGATCTGCCCGGCGTGCAGGTCGCGTTTATGAGCAGCAGTCCCGCCGGGATCACACCGCAGGCGATGCTGGTGGACGGCACCAGCCGCCGGGGTCTGGGCGGAGGGCCATTGTATGACGGCGTGCTGGCGTGGGCGCCGGACGGCGCATACGTGGCCTATTCGGACGGTGTTGATATCTGGATCGTCGGGCTGTTCGACGCGCTCAACGTGTCCAATTCCACCGGTGCGAGCAACTACTGGCCGACGTGGTCACCGGACGGGCAGCGCGTCGCGTTTGTCTCCGAACGAGACGGCAACCCGGAAATTTACGTCGCGGACCTGGGCAACGCGCAGGCCCCGCCGGTCAACCTGACCAACAATCCCGGTAATGACGGCTGGCCCGCGTGGTCACCGGACGGCACCACCATCGCGTTTGTTTCCGACCGTGACGGCAATATGGAAATCTACACCATGAACGCCGCCGACGGCTCCGGGCTGGTCCGTCATACGGCCAACACCAGCAACGATACCGAGCCGGTCTGGTCACCGGACGGGCAGCGGTTAGCCTACACGGCCAGCGACAACGGGCGTTCGGATATCTGGGTGATCAATTCCGGTGTGGCGGCGGCGCTTACCACGAGCGGCGCGGCATCCAGCCCGGTATTTTCGCCGGACAGCCAGCGCATCGCATATCTTGACGAAGCCGTGCCGGGCAGCGGCGTATGGGACGTGTTTAATGCGCTGGCGTGGGGCGGGCAGGTGTTACAGCTCACCGCCAGCGGGGCCGTGGCGCGCGGCCTGTCGTGGATGCCGGACGGCCAGTGGATCGGTTTTGCCGACAACTCGACCGGCAATTATGACCTGTACCTGATCCGATCGAGCGGCTACGGCCTGGTCAACCTGACCGGTAGCCCCGACGATGAAACATGGCCGACCTTCCAACCGGCCAGCGCATTTGCTGACGGCGTGGGACCGGCTGCCGCGCCCGCTGCGGCGGGTAACCCCACACTGGTCCCGCCCACGGCTGAACCGGTGAATCCCGGCGAAGAAGACCTGCTGCTGGTGTATGATGCAGGCGTGCCCGTGTTTTCGCTGGTGAATGTGTCGGGCAAACCGGTTAACCTCAAGCCGCTGAGTCTGTCCGGCGCGGGTATGATGCTCCCGGCGGCGATCTGGCAGTCGGATTTTCTCGCGTCACCGCTGGACGCTTTTATGCCGGGCGCCTGCCTGATGATCTGGCGCTTTGGCCTGCCGGAACAGACTCCGCCGCCCGAATGTGGTGACGCGCGCCAGGGTTGGGTCGCGGACCAGACTTCCATGTTCTGGACTCAGGGTGTTTTTACGGTGTTGTACAACGATGTGACAGTTGCCACGTGTGAGAGCGCCGCCGGGCGCTGCGTGGTAAATCTGCCATAGGTACGCTGCGCGGAGATGATACACAGGGCCGGGCCATGCAACGTGGCCCGGTTTTTTTGATGACGATGTGCCGTTTTTCACACCAGGGGAAAAAGGACCAGCTACCGTGCTTTGGCAGCGCGCGCTCTGCTGGCGCAGTGCGGCGCGAAAATCTATTGACAGGCGAAGCGCTGGCGGTATAATGTGTTCAGTATTCACTGAACGATTGAAACATACTGTACTGTGTTGGTTGTCCTCATGCACAGCGCGACAAGCGCCAGGAATGTGTCCGGTGGCAAAAAACGAGCGGATGGACGAGAAAGAGCAGTTTGTCGAAGAAATCGGTCATTTCTTCGAGCGCAGCGGCCTGACGCGTATGGCAGGTCGTATTCTCGGCTGGCTGTTGATCTGCGAGCCGCCGCACCAGTCCATGAAGGAGCTTGCGCAAGCGCTGCACGCCAGTAAAGGCTCGATCAGCAGTATGACACGCATGCTGATCCGGTTGGGCCTGGTTGAGCGGTTCAGCTTCCCCGGCGAACGTCGTGATTATTTCCGCATCCGGCCCGACGCCTGGCAGTACCTGATGGACACGAAGCTGACCGAACTCCGCCACATGCGCGAGATGGCCGAACGCGGGTTGGCCCTGTTGGAAGAAAAAGATTCCGACGTGCGCCATCGCCTTTCAGGTCTGCATGACATCGCGATCTTTCTTGAGCGTGAATTCCCGGCCCTGGTTGAACGCTGGCAGCGCGAACGCGATCACTCCTGAACGTCGCCGTCCCCGGTAAACCCATAAATTTAAGCGAGTCGAATATAATTTTTCAAATACCCTAAAAATTAGGGGGTGCGGCGCGTATGGATCGCTGTAGACTGAGCGTGAAGCAGGAACGTATGATTCTGCCTCACGGCCACAGCGCACTCACAATCGGGTTTGTGCGGACCCAGCTTTGCCGCGAGCTGGTCCCTGTATGAGCCTGAGGAGGCTCAACATCGATGATCATTCAAACACAAGCACTCACACACCGTTATGGCAAGTTTACGGCCATTGAAGACGTGAACTTGCAGGTCGAACAAGGCGAGATATTCGGCTTCCTGGGGCCGAACGGGGCCGGAAAAACAACCACGATCCGAACCATTCTCGACTTTATCCGCCCATCAGAAGGCGCGATCACCGTTTTCGGGTTGGACAGCCGCCAGGATAGTGTCGCCATACGCCGCCGGATTGGCTACCTGCCATCCGAACTGACGCTGTGGGAAAACTGGACCGGCGTGCAGTACATTCACTGGCTGGAATCTGTGCGCAAAAGCCGCTTTCTGGACGAGGCGCTGCGCCTGGCTGACCGGCTGGACTATGACCTCAAGCGTTCGCTGAAGGGAATGTCCACGGGCATGAGGCGCAAAATGGGCATTATCGCCGCGCTGGCGCATAAGCCGGACTTGCTGATCCTGGATGAGCCGACCACAGGCCTTGATCCCCTGATGCAGCAGGCGTTTCACGAATTGATGCACGAAGTACGCGCCGAAGGCCGGACCGTGTTTCTGTCGTCGCACAACCTGCCCGAAGTTGAGCACATCTGCAACCGGGTCGCCATCATCCGCACCGGGCGCGTTGAGGCGGTCGAAACGGTATCGGATCTCACGCATGTTGCGTTCCGCTGGCTGACGCTCACCTTTGACCAGCCCGCGACAGCCGATGGGTTTATCGGGATGCAGGGGATTCGTGATATCGTTACCGATGGTTACGATCTCAGGATGCGCGTGAACGGCAGCACCGATATCGACGCCGTGATCAAGCAGGCTGCCGCGTACACCGTGCGTGACCTGTCCATCGAACAGCCCACGCTGGAAGAAATTTTCCTGACCTACTACGGGAAGAAACAGGAGGCGGAACCATGACAGCCGTATTCCGTAAAGCCGCGCGTGACGCACGCCGTATGATGTTATGGACAGGAATCATTTTTGCGATCTATGGCTTGTTCGTGATGGCGTTTTACCCGTCCATGGTCGAGCAAAGCGAGCAATTGGATGAACTGCTCGAGTCCTATCCCAAAGAAATGATGTCCATGTTCTACGGGGGCGACGTCGAGGATTTGAGCGTTTCTGAGCCGGGCAACTATGTGAACTCTCAGTTTACGCTGTGGGTGGTGTTGGTCATGGGGGCGCTGGTGATCGCGCAGGTGTTCAACAGCATTACCAACGCCGAACGCGACGGTACGCTTGACGTGATGATGAGCCTGCCCGTATCGCGCCGGGCGATGCTGTTGGGCCGGTTTGCCAACACGGCGCTCACCATTTTGGTGGTGCTCACCTTCAGCCTGCTGGCGTTTGTGGCGTCAACCTTCATATGGCCCGAATTTGATGTATCGATCGGACGGTTGGTGTTCGCTTTTTACGGTGCGTTTTTCCCGGTGATGGTGATCGCCGGGTTCACGTACCTGCTGGCCGCCGTTATTCCGTCGAGCAAACGGCTGGTTGGGCCGCTGGCGTACCTGTTCCTGATGGGATCGTACCTGATTCATGCGTTTTCGCTCTTCATTGATGAACTTAGCCCTATCAGGCCGCTGATGCTGTTCGACTACTACAACGCCGGGGAGGTCATCCGTCACGGCGTAAATATCGGCGATACGGTGATCCTGGGGGCGGTCGCGCTGGTGTACTTTACGCTGGCGTGGTGGCTCATCGATCACAAGGAACTGGGTGTATAACGGGGTAAGCACATCAACTTGAATCTTGACCGGAAACTTTCCCCCTGAGTCCCCTGTTCAGCCTGGCTGGATGGGGGACTTAACAACGCATTTTTGGCTGGAGAGGGGCGCCTGTCCGGTAATAATGCGATGACCCTGCGTTGAGCATCCAGGGCTATTGCTTCAAAAGCCAAAAACGCCCCTCCCCGCCGGATTTCAGTCCGCAGACTGCGCCCGGCTGCCCCTCCCCGGCCAAGCCAGGGCGGGGCCAAAACAGCCGATTGCGCGTAAAAAAGTCCCCCGTCCAGCTTGGCTGGAAGGGGGAAATAGGGGGAAGGCGTTGCTGAAAAGCCCAATCACTTATTTGAATGCGATGACCCTGCGTTGAGCATCCGGCTGGTTGTTGGTGCTCTGCCGCTGTGATACACTAAGTGCAAATAAACGGTCACGATTAATCGGTAGTGGATGGCGCTTGCTGCCCGCCGGTTTGGGGTATCGTAATCTTGTACGTGCCGTGTTACCGTGCGCGGATATACGGGAACATGTGCGAGGAGAAACTGCCAGATGGACGGATATCCACAGGAAGAACCAACCCTGGACCTCGCCGAAGCACGGGATGCATACGAGGCGGCACTGACGCGGCTTCAGAACGCTTTGCCCCAGCCGCCCGCCGCACCGGTAGCCATCGATCCCACCGAAATTCCCTGGCTGCAAGTGGCGTTCAAAGCGCTGCTGCTGGCACCGCTGGCCCTGCTGCGTGGAATCGTGCGCCTGGTACGCCTCGTTCTGCAAGAGATCGGCGAGTTTTTCCGCGAGTCTAAAACATACCTGATCCGTTTTTCAACACAGCAGCCGGTCGAACTCAGCGGTCCGGCGGCCAGCTTCCGCAGCCAGATTCGTATGCTGCTGTTGGAATTGCTGTGGGCGCGGGATCATGTGCAGGAAGCGTTGGAAAAAACCAACGGCGCGCCGTATGCCACCAAGCGCGACGTACTCACGTTTGTGATGAGCAACGAAACACGGCTCCAACGCGTCGGGCAGCTTGCGCTGGAGATCGCTGACCTGGATACCGGCGACCTGCGCGACGCGCAGCCTTCCGCGCCCAGCGCGGAGCGCTGGTGGTGGTTTCTGAACTACCCGCGTGCCAAGCGTGCCCGGCGGTTTAATACGCTGTGGTTTGTGTTGTCATTGGTTCCGGCGCTGGCCTCGATTGTGCTGGTGACCCTGTTGGCCCAGCGGCTGGCGATCAATGGGCCGGACCTGCTGTCCGGCGCGTCGTTGATCGCTCAGGTCGGGTTAGGTGTCGGCAGTATCATCGCCGGGCGCGAGATTCTCAGCGACCTGATCTTAAAAGGCACGACGGCGTCATGGGAAGGCAAACTGACGTTTATGCTGGCGTCGGTGTTCCTGAGCGTGATCGTGGTCTTTTATTTTTTGGCGCCGCCCGGTGCGGCCATGATCTACAACCTGTTCGGCCAGCGGGCTATCGACGCCGGGAACGCCGCCGAAGCCGAACTCTACCTGGAATCGGCGGCCCGCCTTGATCCGGACCCGCACGCCGCCGCGCTGCTGGAAGTCGGCTGCCTGTACCAGACACTCGGCGCACCTGGCCGGGCGCAAACCGTGTTTGAACGCGTGCTCGAAGCCGACTCGCGGCTGCTGCTGGCGCGTTTCCACCTGGCCGACCTGTACAGCGACGAAAGTGATTATGACCAGGCGCTGCAACTGCTCGAAGACGGCTTAAATTTGCTGGATACGGGCCGCGCAGATATCGAAAATGGCGACACCAGTTTTTTGCCGCGCATTGATACGCTGGAAGAAGCCGACGCCGTGGAATACCTGCTGCGCCTGGGCCGGGGGCGTGCTTACCTGGAAAGTGAAGCGCCCGAACAGGCCAAAACCAACCTGCGCGACGCCGAAGAATTGTATAACCAGATTGTGGCGGGCGTGGCTGAAGATGAAACAGAAACGCGCAGCCCAGGTATCATTGGCTCGCGGCATTCGGTTATGGCCTGCGGTCCTGATGACGACCTGACGCCCTATATCGTGAGCACGGAATTGAACCTGCATTATTACCTGGCGCGCA
>JAFGHR010000019.1 GCA_016930015.1 Anaerolineae bacterium
CAATCCCGCCGTGACGGCTGCCTTCAATGTCATCGTGACCGCGCCTAACCTGCCGTCGATCAATGCCATTGCCGACCAGTCGATGACGGTCGGTGACACACTCGACGTGGCCTATACGGTCGTGGATTCGATCGGGAACGTGATCACGGGCAGCGTGACAACAGAAGCGTTATCCGACAACGACGGTATCGCCGCCGCAGTGGTCACCGCGCCGGGCACGATCCAACTCACGGCGAACGGTGTTGGACAGGTGAACATCACCGTGTTGGCCAATGATGGGGTTAATCCAAGCGCCAGCACCCAGTTTTTGGTGAACGTAACCCCCGCGGCAGCGGCGCCTACCGTGGAGCAGGTGGGTGACCAGTTTTTGAATGCAGGCGCCGTTCTTGATGTGCCGTACAATGTGCTCGATTCCAGCAGTAATTCGATCACGGCCTCGGTATCGGCTAACGCCGTTTCCAACAATGACGCGGTTGTATCGGCAGTCGTAACGGCACCGGGTGTGATTCAACTGACCGGCAACAGCGGCGGGACCGCGATCGTGACTCTGACGGTCAGCGATGGTGTGACCAACCCGGTTGATATGGCGTTTAACATCACCGTCAATTCGCCACCCACTATCGACCCGATAGGCGACCAATCACTTACATCGGGCGAAGAGATCACCGTTGCGCTCACGCTCGCCGATCCCGACCCCGGCGAGATCCTCACGCTCACGGCGATCTCGCGGAATGAAGGCGTGGCGTCGGCATCTGCCGTCAACAATAACGCGGTCGTATTGCGGGGCGTTTCCGAAGGCCAGACGATCATCGATCTCACGGTCGATGATGCACGCGGCGGCGTGACACAGCTATCGTTTACCGTCAACGTGTCCAGTGCGGCCCCCTCATTTGACCTGATGGCCTACCCGGTCCTGCCTGATATCACACCGCAGATGGCGCAAACGTTAGGGCTGGTTTATCAAGGCGGGCTTGGCCTTGGCAACCGCGCGAACGCGTTCGCCAAGGTGGGCGACGACGCGATGGACAGTGCCAATTTTATGGCGCCGTTCGCCGCGCCGGGTTATAACCTCGGCGATTTCGGCCAGCTTCAGGGCATGATAGACACCTACGCAGCCACGACCGTCCACGGCGACACGGCGAACAGTTTCAACGTGGACAGTGTCGCCGCCGGGCCATCGTTTGGCATCGATACGTTATCAGCTTCGGCCCCGGCAGGTCCTCCCTGTGACGCGGTAGGTGCCAGCACGATACTCGGCTGCGAACTGCAAGCAACGGCGCCCAGCATCGCGTTGATCAGCTTCAGCGCGGCCAACGTAACCTATATGGACCCCAGCCAGTTTCGGGGTGAACTACAAGCGCTGGTCACCGAGAGCATGAGCACCTACGGCGTGATCCCGGTCCTGGCGACTATTCCCACCGGCAGTGATGATCAACTGCCCGACTACAACCAGATCATCGTCGAGGTCGCGACACAGTCCGGTGTACCGCTGTGGAACCTGTGGCGGGCCATGCACGAACGCGGGATCGGTGATCCGAACGGGGTTGCGCCCGGTGGAGCCGGTGATCTGACCGATGCCGCGCTGGGCTTCGGCTATAACATGCGCAACCTGACGGCCCTGCAAGCACTCCAGGTAGTACGCCAGGCGGCGGGTATCCAATAAGCGTTTGACACCACCCGTAAAAACAACATCCCTGGCCAATTGGGTCAGGGATGTTACATTCTAACAAGGCGCCGTGCCGTTATTGGCCCGGTTGGATCGGGCTGTTCGGTATTGGTTCATCACCCATCGGGGGCAGCTTAACGGCGGGCATTCTGGCTTGCGTCATCTCTGTCGAACCGGTCATTTCGGTCCAGCTTGGCAGCAGCCGCCAATAGTCAGGCCCCTGCATATACGACTGGGGCTTGAATGGCAGCGCGTGTTTATGGAGATTCGACAGGTCGGTAAGCCGCCCGTGTATCGACTCCCGGTAGTAGTACAGCCGGAAAACATGAACGCCATCGGTCACGGCAAAAGCCGGTTCGTGACCCTGGTTACGCACATAGGCCCCGGTGCTCTGGATAAGTGCAACGTCCAGGTACGCGGCATCAAGTGCCATGTCTTCAGTAGGGAAGACAAAACACGTCGCCCGGTCGTTTTCGGTTAACTCAATCCGTGAGCGGTAGACCGGCAGCATACGCCCTCGCCGGATTAGCGGCAGGTGCCTGCTGGGGAAAGAGCCAGGAATTAAGGCGACTTCCGTTTCTTCGGATTGACGCCATTCACGCGCTTTATGAAACCCACCGGACCCGGTTTCGGTAACCCGGAAAATGCGACCTTCGGCAAAAAAGAGTGTACCTTTAGGAAAACGGGATGTATCAATCTCTGGAAGGCTGGATATATACTCAGCAGTCTTCGCGTCTAACACGGCGTCTACCCTTTTTTTGATCAAACCCTTGAGTGTTGTTTACCATATGGTACAACAGTTTTCATGATTATTCGTTGCGAAATTCGTACAGGCGGACCGTTGATGATCGACGGTCACCAACCGCTTAGACTGTGACCTGCTATGCACACATTACGTTATCTCAGCATTTGTGTGGTACTTCTGATCCTGCTGGCCGCCTGCCAGGAAACACCGTCCGGCTCAAGTGAGTTTTCGGTCACGGTGGACGCCGACGGCAGCAGCCGAGTGTATTCTTTTGACAAAAACGTCTCGGTTGGCCAGTTTCTTGAAACGATAGGCATCACGCTCAGCGAGCTCGATCAAGTCAATCCACCGCTGTATACCCAGATCGCGAACGGGATGCGGATCACGATCACGCGCGTGATCGAGCGCACCGAGTGTGAAGACGAAGTCCTGCCGTATGAAACTGAACGCCAGACCACGCAGAGCCTATCCCCTGGCGAGCAGCAGATCGCCCAGACGGGCGAAAACGGCACCGTGCAGATTTGTTATCGCATCATCGAGCAAGACGGCGAGATCGTCAGCCGTAACGAAACCAGCCGGATCATCATCAAGGCGCCGCGCAACGAGATTGTGTATACCGGTAGCCAGCCGCCTGAAACCCTGATTCCCATCGACGGGGTGTTAGCGTACATTTCGAACCAGCAGGTTTGGGTGATCGAAGGTAATACGACTAAACTGCGCCCGCTGACAACGCAGGGCAGGCTGGACAGCCGCGTTTTTGAACTGTCACCGGATGGCAGCCAGTTGGTGTATACGCGCAGCACCGAAAGCCCGACGGACCCCGAATTCTCAAATGAGTTATGGATCATTCTCGACACGTCCGCAGCGGCGCCGGACCCCGTGCAACTGGTCCCCAGTGATGTACGCCAGGCGCAGTGGGTGCCAGGTAGACCCGCCAACACGATCGCCTACTCCACCGCTGACCCTACCAACAGCGTGCCCAACTGGCAGGCGTACAATGACCTGCACCTGATGCAATTGGACCCCGATACCGGCGAAACTCTGACACTCGACCAGGTCATCCGGCCCAATGCGCTGGGCGTCTACGCCTACTGGGGACGCCGTTACCGCTGGTCGCCGGACGGCACACAGCTTGCCTGGGCGCTGGCGGACAGCGTCGGGCTGGTTGATCTCGACACGGGCGATTTCATCACCCTGGCGACTTTTCCGGAATATGCGACGGCGCTGGCGAATTTCTGGGTGTGGGTCCCTACGCTGTCATGGTCCGAAAACAGCCAGATCGTGACCACCGTACACGGCCCGCCGTATGGGTCCGAGCTTCCCGGCGACAGTATCGTGTTTGACCTGGCCGTGATCGACCCTGAAACCGAATTACAGGTTAACCCGTTCTTCCCCAAGTCGGGCATCTGGGCCACACCGACCTACTCTCCCACCGTGACCGGCCCGGACGGCAGCACGACCACCTCTATCGCTTATTTCCAGGCGCGTGATCCGCTCAACAGTCCGGGGTCACAGTACGATCTGGTGGTAGCGGACAGTGACGGCAGCAACGCCCGCGTGTTGTTTCCCGGTCCGGACCGGCCCGGTTTGCGCCCGGACCCGGAAGACGGCATCGCGTGGAGCCCACAGGCCCGCCAGATCGCGGTCATCTACCAGGACAACGTATGGATCGTCGATGTCGAGACAGGGCTGGCTAACCAGATCACAAGCGACGGCCAGGCTTCACGTCCACGGTGGGCAGACAAATGAACAACATGACAAAATGGCTTCTTTTTACCGGGTGCCTGGTGCTGGTGATTGGCAGCGCCGCCGGTGCCCTCGTCACACAGAACCAGCGAGCCAACACGTTACGCGGCTGGGAAGACGCAACCGGTACACTGGACCTGCCGTACCGGCAGCCGCTGGCCGGGGTGAACGTGGATTTACGGCAGTACAGCCCGGATGATCTATCCGCCGAGCTGGATCACATCGCGGCGGCGGGATTCACGTGGGTCCGGCAGTTTGTGCTGTGGCAGGACATCGAGCCCGAACCGGGACAATACACCTGGGATGTTTACGACGCTATCGTTGCCGCCGTCGATGAACACGAATCGCTGGAACTGGTCGTCGTGCTGGACGGCACGCCCGCCTGGGCGCGGCACACACTCGCGCCGGAACACCCATTCGCGCCACCGGCCAGCGTCACCGATTACGCGCAGTTCGCCGGGGCCGTGGCCGCGCGTTATGCCGACTCGCTCACGATGTATCAAATCTGGGACGAGCCGAATATCAAGAGTCACTGGGGCAACATGGACCCGCGCCCGGCGCATTATGTCGCCATGCTGCGCGAAGCTTACATCACGATCCATGCCGCCGACAGCACCGCCAGCGTGATCGCGGCGGCGTTGGCGCCCACGGTCGAAACCGGCCCGGAAAACATCAGCGATCTGCTGTTTTTACGCACGATCTACGACCAGGGTGGGCAGGGCTATTTTGATGCCGCCGCCGGTAAACCCTACGGGTTCGATACCGATCCGGACGACCGCCGGGTTGACCAGGATATCCTCAATTTTTCGCACATTATCCTGCTGCGTGAAGAAATGGTCAGCCGGGGTGATGGCAACAAACCGCTGTGGGGCAGTCACTTTGGCTGGAATCACCTGCCCGATGACTGGATCGGGCCGCCGTCGATCTGGGGCAGTGTGTCCGCCGAGGAACAGCAGCGTTACACACGGGACGCTTACCAGCGTGCCATGCAAGAATGGCCCTGGATGGGCGGTTTGATCCTGCAACATTGGCAGCCCGACGCCCCGGTCGATGATCCGATTCAGGGATTCGCGCTGGCGCCGGTTATCGATTCCTGGCTGGCGCAGGGTGATCTGCTGCCGGATGATGGACTTATGCCCGGCCTGTACCCGGCCCAAAACGCGTTCGCTACCTATTCTGATAACTGGCGGTTTAGCGATCTCGGCGCGGACGCCGTGATTCCTGATCCCGACGGCGTGACTCCGGACATGGAAAACCGGATCACGGTTCAGTTCCGGGGCACCGAATTCGCGCTGCCGACTCGCCGCGACGATTACATTGCCTATCTACACATCACGGTTGACGGCGAACCGGCTAACGCCCTGCCACGTAACCAGGACGGCGAAGCCTACATCATTTTGACATCACCGGAGCGCGAACCTGAATTGACCCTGATCACGGTCGCGGACGGATTATCGGATGGCGTGCACACTGCCGAGATCATTCACCGCCCGTACAACGGTGATGATCGCTGGCCGATCGCCGGGTTTGCAGTGGCCTCGCCGTTAGATACCGGGCGTTATGACCGGGCGCTGGTGATCTGCACCGTTATCGGGCTGCTGGCGGCTTCAGGGGCCATAATCACGGCTGCCCGGCTGCCCTGGCGGCACGTAAAACCACCTTCAATCGACGCGATCCGGCTGGCGACGGAATGGCTGCTCAGCCTGTTTGTTTCGTTCGTGGTGCTGGTTGGTACGCTGCTGACGTGGGGAGAAGCCGTTCCAACCGTTTTACGCCGTGACCCGCCCGCGCTGGCGATCACAATCGTCACAGCGGGGATCGCGTCCCTGTCGCCGGTATTCATCATTACGTTAGCCGCGCTGGGTGTGTTGTTTGTGCTGATCTATAACCGTCCACTGCTGGGCGTGATGCTCGTCATTTTCTGGTCGGCGTTTTTCCTGACCAACATGGACCTCTTGTTCCGCCTGTTCGCTACGGTCGAGGTGTATTTTGCGCTGACGGCAGCGGCGTTGATCGCGCGAGCCGTCGTAGACTGGGCCAAACAGCGCCAGCAGGATTCACAACCGGCGCGGCTCGTGATCCGGCTGCACGCGTTCGATTGGGTCGTGCTGGCGTTTGTTGTGCTGGCGACGGTGTCCCTGTCATGGGTCACGTTTTGGGGGCACGCCGTCCACCAGTGGCGCGTGATCATCATCGAACCGGCAGCGTTTTACCTGATGCTGCGCCTGATGCGGCTGGACCGTCGTGATCTGACCTGGCTGGTGGATACGCTGATCTTCACCGGGGGCGCGATCGCTGTGGTCGGGCTGTATCTTTTCGTCACCGGGCAAAACGTGGTCGAGGCGGAAGAAGGCACACACCGCCTGGTTGGTGTATACGGCTCACCCAACGGGGTAGGGTTGTACCTGGGCCGCTGTATCCCGTTTGCGCTGGCTTACAGCGTGCTGCTGCCAGGAAGCTGGCGGCGTGTTTATGGTGGATTAGCCAGCGGCGTGATGCTGCTGGCCGTGCTGCTCAGCCAAAGCCGGGGCGCGATCCTGTTAGGGCTGCCCGCTGCCGTGGCCGTGATGCTGCTGGTCTGGCGCGGGCGGCGCGCGATCGTGCCGCTGGCGGTAGGGGCGGCGGTCGTGATCGCCGGTCTGATCCTGCTGTCGCTGGTGCTGCCGCGCCTGGCCGATCTGTCCGGGGATACGGCGTTTTTCCGCGAACGCCTGTGGTTCAGCTCGGTGAACCTCGTCCGCGAACGCCCGCTAACGGGTGTAGGGCTGGACCAGTTCCTATATTTCTACCGCAGCCGCTACCTGCTGCCCGAAGCCTGGGAAGAACCCGACCTTTCGATTCCCCATAACATTGTGCTCAATTTTTGGGTGAACCTGGGCATCCTGGGGGTAGCCGTCATCGCCTGGTTCCAGGTCGTTTTCTGGCGCGCGATACGCCACACACGGAACCGGATCACAGCCGACCCGTTGATCCTGGTCATGATCCTGGGGCTGGCGGGCAGCATGGCCGATCTGCTGGGGCACGGCCTGGTGGACGTGGGTTATTTCTCGATCAATCTCGCGTTTGTGTTTTTCCTGCTGCTGGCCTTGCTGCAACGATTATCCGCAAAAAACAGGTTGCTTGCTCAAAACACCGACTGATGATGTAATCCAGGCAGAACGTTCCCGGAGGATCATTCATCATGCACGTCGTCAACAATGCTGTGACTGTGACACTCGTCCAGGGCGATATTACCGATCTTGACGTTGATGCCATCGTCAACGCGGCCAATTCACAGCTCATCCTGGGTTCTGGCGTCGCCGGAGCTGTCCGTCGTAAAGGTGGCCCCACCATACAAAAGGAATGCCTGGCTATTGGCTACTGCGAAGTTGGCAGCGCGGTGATCACCGGCGGCGGGGACCTGAAAGCCCGTCATGTGATCCATGCTGTGGGGCCGTGGATGGGCGAGGGCAGTGAATCGGGCAAGCTCGCTAACGCGGTCCGCGCCAGCCTGGACCTTGCCGAAAAACACGGTCTGAGCAGTATTGCGCTCCCGGCCATTTCAACCGGCGTGTTTGGTTATCCGCTGGAAGGCTGCGCAAAGGTGATGCTGCGCGTCATTATTGATTACACGTTTGAAGACCTGGACAGTTTAGAACACATCCTTGTTTGTTTGTACGACGACAAAGCTTACCGTGTGTTTGAAGCTGAATTCAAACACGAGATAGCCGGACTTGACACGGAGTAAGTGAACGAGTAATCACGCGTCTACGCGTTTTTTACAGGTTGCGGCTTGGTGTTCGCTCATTCTGTGGTACACTTCGCCCGGTTTGATCAAACATTACAGACAACATACAGAGGAAGCAACTGCCATGCGAGTCTTGATCACCGGCGCCGCCGGTTTCCTGGGGTCCCACTTGTGTGATCGATTTCTGGCTGAGGGGCACCAGGTTGTCGGCATGGATAACCTGCTCACCGGCACGACTGACAACATCGCGCATCTGGCCGGACGCGATGATTTTAAGTTCGTCAAGTACGACGTGACCAACTACCTCTACCTCGAAGGCCCGCTTGATGCTATTTTGCACTTCGCATCCCCGGCGAGTCCCATCGACTACCTGACCTATCCGATCCAGACGCTCAAAGTGGGTGCGCTGGGCACGCATAACACGCTGGGGCTGGCGAAAGAAAAAAACGCCCGGTTTCTGCTGGCGTCCACGTCGGAAATCTACGGCGATCCGCTGGTCCACCCACAAACCGAGGATTACGCGGGCAACGTGGACACCATCGGGCCGCGCGGCGTGTATGACGAAGCCAAACGATACGCCGAAGCGATCACCATGGCCTATCACCGCACGCACGATATCGATACGCGCATCGTGCGCATTTTTAACACGTATGGGCCGCGTATGCGCCTGGATGACGGGCGCGTGGTGCCTAACTTTATCGGCCAGGCGCTGCGGGATGAGCCGCTGACGGTATACGGTGACGGGTCACAAACGCGCAGTTTTTGTTATTGCAGTGACCTGATCGAAGGCATCTACCGCCTGTTGATGAGTGATTTTAATGATCCGGTCAATATCGGCAACCCGTCCGAAATGTCGATTCTGGAATTCGCCCAGCTCGTTAACATGCTCACCGACAACCCCGGCGGGATCGTGTACAAGCAGGATTTGCGTATCAAGGGCGATCCGCAAACCCGCCAGCCGAACATCGAACGGGCACGTAACCTATTAAGCTGGGAACCCACCGTCGATCTGACAACAGGACTGCATCGCACCATCCAGTATTTCAAGGACCGCGTTTGATGTTTAAAACCGCTGCGCGCCCCGGCCCGGAACTGAGTTCGTTCGCCTGGGGTGCGCTGGCTGTGCTGCTGGGCATTGTGATCGCGCAAGCGCCTGTTTTCCTGGTGGGCGGCGGTTTAGCCCTGGCTGCGCTGGGGCTGGTCATCCTGATCGAGCCTGTTTTAGGGCTTGTGCTCATGCTCAGCGTCGCGCCGCTCAAAACCCTGATCGCGACCGAAGCGTCGCTGCCGCTGCCGGTTGACGTCGGGCAGTTGTGCCTGGGACTGGTCACCGGCGCCTGGTTGATCTGGCGCGTGACCCGGCAGCGGTATACCCGGCTGCCGCGCACACGTCTTTATCTGCCGTTAGCGGGTTTTATGCTGGCCGCCGGGCTGTCCTTGTTCGGCGCAACCTCAGCCGGGGCCTGGCTCTCCGAAATGTTAAAATGGGCCGAAATGCTGCTGCTGATCATGATTGTGCTGGACCTGGGCCAGCAGGGCCACTGGACATGGATCGCGTTCGGCGTGGTGCTGGCCGCCGGGCTGCAAGCCTTGATCGGGCTGTATGAATTTCGCGGCGGGTCGGGTGCGCCGCACCTGTGGATCGCCGGATACCGGTTTTTCCGCGCATTTGGCACATTCGGCCAGCCGAACCCGTTCAGCGCGTTTATGGGGCTGTCACTGCCGCTGGCGCTGGGCCTGGCCTGGGGCTACCTGTGGAAAACGGTCAGCGCATGGCGCAACCGGGTGGCGGCCAACCACCAGGCATGGTTACTGTACGCGGCGCTTACCGTGATGTACGGCGGGTTTAGCGTGCTGCTGCTGGCGGGTCTATTAGCTTCGTGGGGGCGCGGTGCGTGGATGGGTTTTGGTGCCGCCGCCGTTGTGATGGTATTCTTTGCTCCGCCCAGGCGCTGGCAGGGATTCGCGTTGCTGACCGTGTTTGGTGGTGTGTTCGTGATGGCGTGGCTCATGGGATTTATGCCCTTGAGCATCCAACAGCGGATCGAAAACACGACCACGGAATTCACCGGTATCGAAGATATGCGTGGCGCGGCCATCAGCAACGAAAACTTTGCCATTGTCGAGCGGCTGGCGCACTGGCAAGCCGCGTTTTTGATGGCCAGCGACCGCCCGCTGACCGGTGTCGGGTTCGGAAATTACGAAGTGGTTTATCCCGATTACGGTCTGATCAGTTGGCCGCGCGCGCTCGGCCACGCCCACAACGATTACCTGAACCTGCTGGCCGAAACCGGGCTGATCGGTTTATCCGCGTACCTGATGGCCTGGGCGGCTATCGCGGCCTGGACGCTGCGCGCCCTGAACCAGACTGATCCGCTGCTGCGCGGGCTGGTATTGGGGCTGCTGGGCACCTGGACGCATCTGGCAGTTCACAGTTTAGTTGATAAACTGTACGTGAATAACCTGTTTCTGCATATCGGCGTAATGTTAGGACTGCTGGCTGTCGCTTACCAGCACCATCGCAGGGTTGAACGAGGCAAATACGCATGACATCATCTTCTCCAAGTGAAACGCTCGCCAAATCGCGGGGCCCCTGGTATCTGGCCCCCTTCGAGTTGTTAAACCGGCTGATCTACGCGTCGAGTCTGCGTTTTGGCTCAAACGCCAAAGAAGTCGAGCGTTTCCTTAAATTCGCCATTGTTGGTATCATTGGTGCTGTAATCGATTTTGGCGTGCTCAATCTGCTACAGGCAACCGCGCTTCAGCCTGAAAACCCTGATCTCCAGGTCAAAGTGGGGCTGGCCACAGGCATCGCGTTTACATCAGCCGTGACCAGCAACTTTATCTGGAATCGCTACTGGACGTACCCGGATTCGCGCTCACGTTCACTTCAGCAGCAGTTAGTTCAATTTTTTGTCGTCAACACGATTGGGTTGGCTTTCCGGCTGTGGTTTGTCAATGCCTTGTTTACTCCTTTTGGTGATATCGGCACCGATACGTTGGATGCGCTGGGCTTGATCGATAGCACGTTTTCCGATTCGGCTGCCAAGCAGTTAGGCACCAACATCGCTCAATTCTTCGCGGTATGGATCGTTATGTTGTGGAATTTTTTCGTTAATCGATATTGGACTTATAACGATGTGGAGTAACAGATGATGGCCAAACGAATCATGATTGTAGACGATGACCCCCTGTTATGTAAGCTGCTAGAAATGGCGCTCACACGCGAAAAGTACGAAACCCAGATCGCGTATTCCGGCCAAGAGGCCCTGGCTCATCTCAATGAACAACCGGTTGACCTGATGCTGCTGGACGTTATGATGGCCGACTTTAACGGCTTCGACGTTTTACGGCACCTCAAGGCGAACCCGAATTTTGCCAATATTCCGGTGATCTTTTTGACAGCACGCGTAGACGCGATCAGCCAACGAACCGGTATGGATATTGGCGCCGTTAAATACCTGACCAAACCGATCACCCCTGACCAGTTGATCGAACAAGTCGAGTCTGCGCTGGCGGGCGAAGCGTAACCGTCCTGCAAATGGCTGTTATCGGCATTGACTACACGGCTGCTTACGAACAAGGGGCAGGTATCGGTCGCCTTGTTCGCGAGTTGATCACTGCCCTGGCCGCCCACGATTCCGCAACACCTTACCGGCTGTTTGTGGCCGGTGCATCACGCCAGACACTCCCACCGCCGCCGGGCGTTAATTTTCACTGGCACCCCACACGCATTACACCTTTGTGGTTTGCTCGCATCTGGCACCGTTTCCGGGTGCCGCTGCCGGTCGAAGCCTTTGTCGGACGTGTAAACCTGTTCCACGCCACCGATTTTACCCTGCCGCCCACGCTGCCCGGCACCCGCACGATCCTGACGGTACATGATCTGTCGTATGTGCGTGCACCCGAAACCGCCACGCCGGTTTTGAAAGCTTACCTGGATACGGTGGTGCCGCGCTCGGTCCGGCGCGCGTTTCACATTCTGGCCGACTCGCAGGCCACCAAAGACGATCTGATCGAGTTGTACGGCACGCCGCCCGAAAAGATCACCGTGCTGCTAAGCGGGGTCACGGCCAGGTTTAGGCCGGTAGCCGACGAACAAATGCGCCTGGCTGTTTGCCAGCGTTATACTATTCCTGACAACCCGTATATTTTTTCAATCGGCACCGTTCAGCCGCGCAAGAACTATACCCGGCTGATTCAAGCGCTTCTGGCGCTGGGACCCGGTTTTAAGGATATCCACGTCGTGATTGCCGGTGGTCGTGGCTGGCTGGACGATCCCATTTACCGGACGGTTGAAGAAACCGGGCTGGCTGATCGTGTTCACTTCATCGGGTTTGCCGATGACGATGACCTGCCCGTGCTCTATTCGGGCGCGGCGTGCCTGGCCTATCCATCGTTGTACGAGGGTTTTGGTTTCCCTATACTGGAAGCGATGGCCTGCGGAACCCCGGTCGTTACATCGACTGTATCGTCCATGCCCGAAGTAGCCGGTGACGCTACCCTGCTGATCGATCCGTATGATGTCGATGCGCTGGCCGGTGCGCTGCGACGGTTGTTATCTGACAGCGGCCTGCGTGATGATCTGGCGGAGCGCGGTTTTAAGCAGGCTGCAAAATTCACGTGGGAGCAGTCGGCGCAGCATCTCCGGCAGATTTATACGACAATATTAAATGCTTAGCTTCGATCGAGCGCCACACAGTTGAGGTGACCTTATGAACGAAAAATCCCCCAATAAACCCGTCTTCATTTTTGACACACGCGGTGACTGGTACGCGACCAAAATAGGCAATTTTATTTTCAGCCCGCGCGGTGAGTATGTCGCCTACCTGGAAGGCGACGACGTGTATAAGCGTGATGGCGAGTGGATCGGAAACCTGAGTAAAGACGGGCGCATCTTGCGCAAACGTACTGTGCGGCGCCGCGATCTGCATCCGAGCCCGCCGCCTGCGCCGCCCAGGCCGGAAAAATTACCACCCCGCGCACCGCTGCCGCCCATGATGGCCGAATTGTCTTACAGCATGGTGGATGTGTTGGACGAAGACCCGGATACGTTCAAAAAAATATCGGACCTGCGTCCGGATATGGACTGAGATGGCCAGCCAAATGCCCAAACACGAACGCCAGGCCGAGCGCAAAAAACATCACGAGCGCGAAATCGCGCTTTGCCAGCGCCGGTCACCATCCCAGGCTGATTCGTCGGAATCCGAGCCATAGGATCACACACGATGTCGGATATACTGTCTGATCTCAGCGCAGGTGCACAGCGGTCCCGCCTGTTGGACATGTTAAACGAAGGAGGTGCCCGGCGCGTGCTGCGTGCCCCTTCACCTGACCTGGGCCTCGCCGAACACCTCCCGTTTCCTTTTCTGGCGATCATCGGCCAGCTTGAGATGCGAACCGCGCTGCTGCTGACCGTTATCAATCCAGCCGTTGGCGGCGTGCTGTTGATCGGGCCGCGCGGCACGGGCAAAACAACCTGTGTGCGCAGCCTGACCGACCTGCTGCCGTATGTTGAGGTGAGCACCTGCCCGGAAGGCTGCCTGCCATCCGACCTGGACGACAACGGCGACCCGGATGT
The DNA here is from genome assembly GCA_016930015.1 of Anaerolineae bacterium. Classification (GTDB taxonomy): domain Bacteria; phylum Chloroflexota; class Anaerolineae; order Aggregatilineales; family Aggregatilineaceae; genus JAFGHR01. The sequence continues at coordinate 13,466 of JAFGHR010000019.1, forward strand.
CTGCCCGGAGTGTCAAAAAAAGCTGGCAGCCGGTGAACCGATCACGCATCTCGAACCGGTGAAACTGGTCGAACTGCCGTTAAATGCGCGGCTGGATGACGTTGTCGGCGGTGTTAACGAGCGCATCGCCGTGCAGCAGGGCCGCATCCGGTTGGAACGCGGCATCCTGGCGCGGGCCGATCAAAATCTGCTGTATATCGATGAAGTGAACCTGCTGGATGATATCCTGGTTGATGCCATTCTGGACGCGGCGGCCCAGGGCAGTTATACCGTGCGGCGCGGCGCGATGGTGGGCACGTATCGGTCGCGGTTTGTCCTGATCGGCTCGATGAATCCCGAAGAAGGCCGCCTGCGCCCGCAAATTATGGACCGGTTTGGGTTACGCGTCCCGGTGCAGGGGCTGACCGATCTGCGGGAGCGGTACGAGGTGTACCAGCATGTCCGGCAGTACCAGCGCAACCGCCGCCGTTTCCTGAGCGAGTGGGCCGCGCTCACAGCGGAGGCTCGTGAAGAGGTTACCTTAGCGCGCGAGATGTTAAAGGTCACCGAACTGAGCGAGCAGGCAGTTGAGGTTGGCCTGTCGCTGGTGCGCCAGTTGGGCATTGACTCGCACCGGGCCGAATATGCCATGTTCGAAGCAGCGCGGGCGCGTGCCGCCTCTGACGGGCGTGATCTGGCCGACATTGGCGATATCCGTGCCGTAGCGCCAATGGCCCTGCGCCAGCGCCGCAGCCAGTTTATGGTTGACTACTTCGAACGGCAGAACGCCGAAGATGATACGATTCAAGAACAGATCGACGCGCTGGTATCTGGCGACAACTGGGAGGAATAACCGTGACACATTGGCGTCCCTGGATCATAGTGATCGGTTTGCTGCTTATGATCGGCTGTTATCACATGCCGTGGTTCAGCCATACGACCGCCGGATTCACCATGAATGGTTTTGACCTGGCCGAGTGGACCAGCCTGCACCCGGCTGTCCGCAGCAGTTCGCCAGCGATGCTGACCAGTTTTCTGCTGCGTGTTCCTCAACTGGCGGCAGCCGCCGCGCTGGCGCTGACCGCCAACCAACTGCGCGATCCACGCAGCCGGTGGTTAATTCGAGCCGCAGCCATGCTTGCCGCCCTGCGCCTTATCCCGCCCACCGACTTTTTCACCGGCGCCAGCGATGATCCCAACTACCGCCAGATGGCGCTGCTCACGGCAATAGGTGCAGCGGCGGTGCTGGGGAGCATGCCACTCTCACGCGTGTCTTCACGCTGGCAGGTAGGGGGGCTTGTGGTGATATTATTCGGCGGCACGGCAGCCGGATGGTGGGGATTATCGCGCGCGCATACGCTGCTGGGCAATTTCCAGATTGACGTGTCGATTGGCGTGGGGATCGTGGGTTACAGCCTGGTCGCCGTGCTGACTGCCGGGCTGGCTCTGGGCATAGGCTGGCTGCGCCGCCGTCATCCGGGGCTTGATGCGGCCCGGCAGCCTGTCACTACCGGCTAACCTCTATAGTGAGGCCAATCTCATAGTGAAGCAAAAAAGGGCGGTTGACAATGTGTCAATCGCCTTTTCGGTTCAATGCGAAAATAATCCGGCTGATGCCAGAGCGGGATCAGATCAGGTGTTCGCCGATATAACTGATTGCATCACCAACCGTGGTGATCTTCTGAGCCTCATCGTCGGAGATTTCACCGCCGAATTCGTCTTCAAAAGCCATGATCAACTCGACCAAGTCCAGCGAGTCGGCTTCCAGGTCTTCACGAAACCGTGCTTCTGGCGTGATCTTTTCTTCATCCACGCCCAGCAGATCAACGATAATCTTTGTTATGCGTTCCTGAGTTGTCGCCATATTTCATAGCCTCCAATTCGGTACTTAGGCTTGTGCTTATAAAGGATATAAACTAGTGACGCATTGTACCAGATGCTAGCCCATTTTACACCAGGACCGTTACGCTGAACAGCAAGCTTTTTAGTATACTTTAATCTAATAATCTGCTCCATCTTTTGGTTAACGGTCATTACCCGCACTGGCCAAGCTATCTACAAGGAACACCGCCTGATGGTGAAAGTTACGGACGGTTCACGTACAGAGCGCCGAAAAGACGACCATATCCGCATCAATCTTGACCAGCGGGTGCAGTTTCCCCACCTGACAACCGGGTTGGAATACTACCGGTTTATGCACCAGGCCGTTCCGGAGCTGAATTTTGAGGAGGTCGATACACACACAGTTTTTTTGGGCAAACACCTGAACAGCCCGCTGCTCATCTCATCGATGACCGGCGGAACCGAACACGCCGAGGCCATTAATCGTACCCTGGCCGAAGCCGCCCAGGAAACCGGTATCGCGATGGGGCTGGGATCACAGCGTGCGGCGCTCGAAAACCCCGCACTGGCCGACACCTATAATGTGCGCCCGGTTGCCCCGGACATCCTGTTATTTGCCAACCTGGGCGCGGTGCAGCTCAATTACGGGTACGGGATCGACGAATGCCGCCGCGCGGTTGACATGATCGAGGCGGACGCGCTGATCCTGCACTTTAACGCCCTGCAAGAAGCCGTCCAACCGGAGGGCGACGGCAATTTCAGCGGACTGCTGCAACGGGTGGAAGCGGTATGCGCGGCGCTTGACGTGCCCGTGATCGCCAAAGAAGTCGGGTGGGGATTCTCGCCGCAGGCCGCCCGCCAACTCGCTGACGCCGGGGTGTCGAGCATTGATGTAGCGGGTTCCGGCGGCACGTCGTGGAGCGAAGTTGAATACTACCGCGCCCCCACAGCGCAGCACGCGAACGTCACGCGCTGTTTTGCCGACTGGGGGATTCCTACGGCGGATAGCATTCGTTATGTGCGCGAAGCGGTCCCGGACATCGCGATTATTGCCAGCGGCGGGCTGCGTAACGGCCTGGATGTCGCTAAATGTATCGCGCTGGGCGCTGAATTGGGCGGCCTGGCGGGTCCGTTCCTGAAAGCCGCCGATCAGTCACTGGAAGCCGTGCGCCAGTTGATCTGGGAGTTATCAACCCAGATTCGCATCACCATGTTTGCCAGCGGCGCGGCTGACATCGCGGCGCTCAAGCAAACCCCGTTGCTGCGCGTTGGCCCGTAGGGTGCTTACTGGATATCGCTCAACAGCGCCTGAGCCTGGGCCAGCGCATCACCGGCAGCACGCGCGGCCAATAACCCCGCGTTGATCACATCCGGCGACGGGTTAGTACGCGGATTCACACATTCCGCGCGCCACAGGTTTACCGCCTCGCCCGTATCAATGGCCGCACGCCGCAGCAGGTCGGCCAGGTCACCATACGCCGGGTCATCTTGTGATAAGATGCTGGCCGGGTCGGGTACAACCGGATAGTCACCACACTGCGCTTGCTCACCCGCCGCCAGCGATTCCCACACATCCGAGATAGCCGCATACGCCGCCTGTATCGCTTCGTAACGCCGCTGGAGCGTCATCAGCACCGGTGACAGGGTAGCCGGGGCGTCATCACCGGGCAGCGGGGCAGACTCGGTACTTTGTTCGGCAGGTTCATCGTTGTTATCGGTTTCGTCCGAGCCGCAAGCGCCTAAAGCCATCACGAATACGATCATCAATACCAGCATAAAAACAGCACAGACCCAACGCCACATAACCCGAATACTCCTATACAAACTCTGCGAATACTTGATTCCCCAGCAGGCGACCGCGTGACGTTAATCGTACCCGTTCATCAGCCGTGCGTTCTACCAACCCGGCGGCGATCAACCGGTCGAGGATCGCGCCATAGACCTGCCAGAGATCATCACCAAAACGCGCCTTAAATACACCCGGTGATATCCCCTCCCGGATCAAACGCAGCCCCATAAACATCGTATCGGCCATCACCTGCCGCCCGTCGAGGTGTTCGGACCAGGCGACCGCGTCCGACAAGGGGAACGGGCACGGCCCGGTTTGCGCCTGAATACGCCTGATATAATCCGCGGGGTGCAGCACATTGGCATAACGTACCGCACTGGTGCCGGAAAAAACAGCGTGGCCGTGAGCGCCCGCGCCAAAGCCAAGATAGGACGTGTTGCGCCAATAGCGCAGATTGTGCTGGCAGGCAAAATCGGGCCGCGCCCAATTGCTGATCTCGTACTGCTCAAACCCGGCCTGGGCCAGGCGTTCGGACGCCCACTCGTACATATCCGCCGCCAGGTCAGGATCAGGTGAAGGAAACCGCCCATCCGCGATCCAACCGTGCAGCGGTGTGCCATCTTCCACGCCCAACGCATACAGCGACAGGTGATCGGGCCGCATGTCAAGCGCCGTGTCCAGGCTGATACGCCAGTCATCCAGGGTTTGCAGCGGAATACCGTAGATCAGGTCCAGGCTGATATTTTCGAAACCGGCATCACGCGCCGCCTCGACAGCCAACCTGACATCGCCCAATTGGTGCGTGCGCTCAAACAAGTTCAATTCACGCGCGTGTGCGGACTGCATGCCGATACTCAACCGGTTGACACCATACTGCCTCAGGCTGTACAAATAGGAACGGCTGATCGTTCCCGGATTCGCTTCGAGCGATATTTCAGCATCTCCGGCTAACTCAAAGGACTGGCGACAGCTATCCAGAACCACGTTAAGATCATTCGCCGGAATCAGGCTGGGCGTGCCGCCGCCGAAAAAGAGCGTGGTAACCTCAACCGTGGCCGAAACACCGACTAAACGCACCTCGGTTGCGAGAGCGTGCATGTAGTGAGGAATCAGGCTATCCTGACCGGTGTACGTATTGAAGTCGCAGTAGGAACAGCGCGTCCGGCAGAATGGAATATGAAAATAACATGCGGTGTCTGGCACGCGTTCAGATAGGGGGGTGTGGTTGGGTTTAGTGGTCTGGCATGGCATGTGTGATCGACCCTGGTTCTCGTTAACGATTGCGAGAACCCTAGTGCGACACTATAATAACTACAAACCGGGTTGCTATCCATAGCATATTACATCTCACACGTGATCCATCACGATCTAACCAAAGGTTGTGCCCAATGGTTGATACGCAGAAATTCGCTAAAAACTTGCCCGAACAACCGATGGGAGAGGGCGCACTTCAGCCAGGCTCTGTTCTGCAAGGGCGCTACCGTATTACGGGCGTCATCGGCGTCGGCGGGATGGGGTCTGTTTACCAGGCCCGCGACCTGCGCTTTCCCAACGTAACCCGCCATGTGGCCGTTAAGGAAATGCTCAACCTAACATCCGACCAGAGCGTACGCGAATTGACGCTGCGAACGTTCGAACGCGAGTCGGATATGCTGGCATCACTCAGCCATCCAGCAGTTCCGGAAATCTACGACTACTTCTCAAACAAAGACCGCGCCTACCTGGTGATGGAATATATCAATGGGCGCGATTTAGAAGCGATCATCAACTCGATCACGGAGTTTTTGCCGATCGAAACCGTGCTGCAATGGGCGCTTGAACTCTGTGACGTGTTGGGGTACCTGCATCTTCATGAACCTGAGCCCATCGTTTTCCGCGATGTCAAACCGTCAAATATCATGATCGACCAGCATGGCCGCCTGCGACTGGTTGACTTCGGCATCGCCAAAACTTTCCAGGTGGGCCAAAAAGGAACCATGATCGGCACCGAAGGTTATTCGGCACCGGAGCAATATCGCGGTGAAGCCAGCCCGGCCAGTGATGTCTACGGGGTAGGAGCCACGATTCACCACCTCCTGACCCGCCGTGATCCACGCCTGGAACCCCCGTTTACATTCGCTGAACGCCCGATCCGCGATACAAACTCGGCGGTTTCGGCTGAATTGGACGCCACCATTATGAAAGCGCTGGCGTTTGAAGTTAACGAACGTTTTCCCAACGCGGCCCTGATGAAAGAAGCGCTCGAAAAACTCACCAAGCCGTCCTTTGTCGGTTTCAGCCGTCCATCCGAGGAAGTCGCAGACGATCTGGGTGAATGGGGCGCGCTCGAAGAAAATGAAGCCCGCATTATCTGGCGTTTTCAGTGTGAAGACGAAGTGCGTTCATCACCCGTGGTCCACCGGGGTGTTTTATACGTTGGTGCCTACGACAACAACCTGTACGCGATCAGCATTAGCGATGGGTCGTTCAAATGGAAGTATCCCACCGAGGAAGGTATTTCCTCATCTCCGGCGATTGCAGAAACGGAAAACCTGGTGCTTTTTGGCTCACTGGACCACCTGCTATATGCGGTTGATTCACGCGTGGGACAAATCGCCTGGACTGTTCCAACCCAGGGTTCTGTTCAGTCATCACCTGCGATTGCGCATGGCCATGTCTTTTTTGGCAGCGACGATGGGAATCTTTACGCCGTGCGCCTGTCGACCGGGCGTGTACAATGGAAATGGGCAGGCGGTGCGCCCATTCGCTCGCGCCCCCTGGTGACAGGTGAAAACATCGTCATTGGCATGGAGTCCGGTGATGTTGTCGGCCTGGACTTGTCGGGCCAGATGATCTGGCGCTTTAAAGCCAAACGCGCGGTGACGTCATCACCGGTTGAACACGATGGGTTGGTTTTTTTTGGGTCGATGGATTGGCATGTCTACGCACTCGACATCACGCGGGGCTGGAAAGTCTGGTCCTATCGCACCAATAAACCCGTCATTTCTTCGCCCGCCATCGGCGAAGGCAAGCTTTTTGTCGGCTCAGTTGATGGGTCATTACATGCCCTCGATGCATCCAGCGGGAAAGAACGCTGGCACTTTGATACCGAAGGCCAGATCACATCTTCCCCCGCCTACGCTGACGGGGCGGTGTATTTCGGCGGCATTGACGGAAAAGTATACAGCGTTGAAGTCAAAAACGGTCGCGCACGGTGGCAGTTCGAGACAAAAAGCCCAGTTCCTTCGTCGCCTGCTGTTCACGACGGGGTTGTATACATTGGTTCTATGGATCATTATATCTATGCCCTAAAGGCGTAATCTGCCGGAGAAACTACTTATGGATTTTCTACGCCGTATACTGGGTTGGTCTACCGGTTCGGAAACAACTCCGCCCAAAGATGACATCATCATAACCCAGGGCGATACCGAGCCAGCCAGCCCACCAGAACCGATCATCGAAACACCGGCCAACGCTCAACCACCGGCTGAGGCATCTACAACCTTGGCTCAGGCAGGCGAAGAGGAGGTCAGCTTAGACAAAGCACAAACGGCGCCCATCATGACGCCGGTCGCTGGAACGCGCCAACTGCCTCCCCTCGAAACAGTGGTTCCCAGACCCGGCCAACGCCTCACGTTTGGCCAGTTGAGTGATATCGGCATGGTACGAGGGAATAACCAGGATGCTGTATTTAGCATCATATCATCCAGCATCAGCAGCGATGATCTACCCGATTTTGGCCTGTTTATTGTGGCGGATGGCATGGGTGGACATCACGACGGAGAAAAAGCATCGGCTATCACCGTGCGCACCATTGCCAATTATGTCACGGGTAATATCTTTCATGCCCTGACACAGAAACAAATGGACGACGAAGACCGTCCGACCATCACTGATGTGTTGCTGTCAGCGGTGCAAAAAGCCAATGAAGCCGTCACCGACCTGATCCCCGAAGGCGGTACAACCGTCACCACCACCGTCATTATGGGCGACCGGGCCTATATCGCCCATGTGGGAGACAGCCGCGCTTACCTGATTAACGACGAAGGCATCGAGCAGATCACGCGCGATCACTCGTTGGTGCAGCGGCTGATCGAACTCGACCAACTCACACCGGAAGAAGCAGCCGAGCACCCCCAGCGTAACGTGCTCTATCGTGCCATTGGGCAAAATGACAACCTGGACGTAGACGCGATCACACGCCGCCTGCTCCCCCGCTCATGCCTGCTGCTGTGCAGTGATGGCTTGTGGAACCTTATACCCGAAGATGTCATTCGTAACGTCGTTTCAAAACACGACAATCCACAACACGCATGCCATGAACTGGTCGATATGGCCAATGACCGCGGCGGACCCGACAACATCACGGTCATCATTGTCGAAATACCGGGTTAGCCGTTTTCCGGAGCGGCAACTTAAAGGCTCTTTATGGACACACCGCGAAACCTGTACGCAATCCTGGGAATACCGCCTGAGGCCACACAGAGCGATATACGCGAAGCCTATCGCGTGGCGGCCAGACGCTTCCATCCTGATGCAAACGACCACGAAGGCGCCGATATCCTGTTCCGTGATATTGCGACCGCCTACGAAATCCTGGGTGATTCCAAGCAGCGGATGGATTACGACATTGCCCGTGCTAAGTTCAAAGATGAGCCGAATTATTTCACGCTGCGTGTGACCCCAAGCAAACGCGTACTGAATACACTCGACGAACCCCAGGTGATGTACTTACTGCTAGAGATTGTTCCCTTGCGCCAGGGGCACAAGAAAGAACGCCACGATGCACGTGTCAACCTGACTCTGGTGTTGGATCGCAGCACATCGATGAAAGGCCCGCGCCTCGACAAGGTCAAGATCGCGGCCCACCAGATCATCGACCAACTCGCACCAGAGGATGTCCTGTCGATTGTGAGTTTCAGTGACCGCGCCGACGTGCTCATTCCAGCCTCCGCCGTGACCAACAAACTTGAGTTTCGCTCTATGGTAAACATGATGCGAGCGGATGGCGGAACCGAGATTTTTCATGGCCTCGCCGCTGGCGTCGAGCAGTGTCGCCGTTACCTCGGCCCCAAAATGGTCAACCATGTCATTCTGCTCACTGATGGGCGCACATTTGGCGACGAAGAGCAGTGTCTCCAACTGGCCGATGAAACCGCCGATATGGGGATCAGCATCAGTGCCATGGGGATTGGCGAAGAATGGAACGATGCGTTCCTGGATGCCCTGGCGTCACGAACGGGTGGAACATCAACCTACATTAATTCGCCATCAGCCGTTGTCCGCTTCCTGAATGACCGCGTGCGCAGTTTGGGTGATACTTTTGCCGAACGTTTGAGTTTGGCGATCGCGCCTGATGCGGATGTCATGATGGAGTCAACGTTTAAGCTGCATCCAAGCCCGCAGCCGATCAGTGTACGTCCTCAACCCATCCCGATTGGCTCACTCGAATACAACCGGCCTGTCTCGGTCCTGCTTCAACTTCAAATGCCGTCCAGCACGTCGCCGGGTTTCCGAACGGTTGCCCGCCTGGATGTTACCGGTGATATCCTGATGGCTGACCGTATGGGATATAAAGTGTTGAGCGATATTTCGGTCGAGATCAGTGATAATCCGCCACCAGAAGAACCACCTATCGCCATTCTGGATGCCCTGGGTAAGCTGACGTTGTACCGCATGCAACAAAGAGCCGAAGAGTCTATTGAAAAAGGGAATGTGGCCGAAGCCACACGCCGCCTTGAGAATCTGGCTACCCGCCTGCTCGCCGCCGGGGAAGACGACCTGGCCCATATGGCTGCCGCTGAAGCGCGGCGTGTCGCCAACACCAACATGTTGTCTGAGGAAGGGCGCAAAACACTCAAATTTGGCACTCGCATGTTGCTCGCTTTACCCGAATCGACGGAAGGTGAGACATGAAACCGTGCCCCTATTGTGGAAACAATAATATGGAAGGCGTGCTTTTCTGCGACGAATGTGGCCAGCCACTGGTGGGTAGAAGCGGGCAGACAACCAGCCAACTTGTCCAACAGCAGACCCACAGTCTTCGCGGGCGTGCCACATGGGGGACCGCACGATTTGATCTGGCATCATCGATCGTGATTCACGTTCGTGATCACCTGGAACCGATCAGCCTTGTTCCGAAGCAAGAAATGCTTATAGGTCGAACTGACACCCAATCGGATTTTACCCCTGATCTTGACATGACCCCATATGGGGCAGCGGAGTATGGTGTTTCACGCCAACATGCCATCATCAAACGGGGTGAAGACACACTCACATTGACCGATCTCGGCAGCACAAACGGCACCCACCTGAATGGCCAGCGGCTGATTCCACGCCAGCCACGTGTTCTCCGTGATGGCGATGAAATCCGGTTAGGCCGGCTCGTTTTTCACATCTTCTTTAAGTGATTCTATGGTCTTCCACACCATAAGGCGGTTACGTCATGCACACACTTATCATCCATATCTCGAACGAAGACGCCATCATGGCCGAAGTTGAACAACTGCCGGCCCCTACTGACCAAACGCTTATTTGTATCAACCCCCGCCGGCGTGATGGTAAGGACCTGCATTATGTGCAAGCCGAAGTAAATTCGATCATCCTGCCCTGGTGGCGCATTAACTTTGTGGAAATCATGCCAACCGGTGATGAAGAAGAAATCGTCGCCTTCTACCGCGACTGACGCACAATCGGAGATAGTCTGTTATGGCAGGTAAACCACCGCGTCCCATCCCACGCGATGCCAAACGTATTCTCGTTGTGGATGATGAACCGCGCATGATTGGCTTTATCCGCTTGAACCTGGAGTTGGAAGGGTATCAGGTTCTTGAAGCACATACCGGCCTGGAAGCGCTGGAAAGTATCCGGACGCAACTTCCTGATCTCGTGCTGCTGGATGTCATGATGCCCCAGTTGGACGGCTTCGAAACGCTCCGCATGCTGCGCGAATTTTCCAGCATCCCCGTCATTATGCTGACGGCCAAAGGTGAAGAAGACGACAAGGTCTATGGGCTGGAACTGGGCGCAGATGACTATGTAACCAAACCATTTGGCTCACGTGAGCTGTCAAGTCGCGTGCGTGCTGTCTTACGACGTGCAGAAATGCCCAGCGCATCACCTGAACAAGCTATTCTGCACATTGATGACCGGCTGCAAGTTGACTTTAACCGGCGTGAAGTGATCGTTGACGGCGAACATATCAAGCTGCGCCCAACCGAATACCGGCTGCTCTACCATTTGATTGAAAACGCAGGCTGGACAGTGCCACACGAGCAACTGCTGGCCAAAGTGTGGGGCTACGAATACCGGGATGAGACCCACTACGTGCGGTTATACGTGAACTATTTGCGCGAAAAAATCGAGGAGGATCCGTCAGCTCCCAAATATATCCTCACCGAACGCGGGGTTGGTTATCGTTTCTTTGATTTTAAAAACGAGATAGACCCGTCGTAAATGTTTGCAAAAATGCTTCATGCCACGGCACGTTATCACGACCATCCATCAACACGGTTGTCGCGGCGGGTCCCTCTTTAAGGAGGTGTTTGTGTCCAATCTGTATAAAATTATCGTCACTGGCCCGTTTAACTCTGGCAAGACCGCGTTCATCAGCACGATCTCTGACATTGCAGTCGTCACCACCGAACGAAAAATCACCACCGAGGATCGTGGGATCAAAGCCGAAACCACGGTAGCCATGGACTATGGCCGTGTTGAACTCGATGGTAAAGTGCTGCACTTAAACGGCACCCCTGGCCAGGCTCGTTTTGATTTTATGTGGGAAATCCTGGCCAATGAGATGAACGGTTTCATCGTGCTGGTTGACAGCACCGATCCGCCATCCTTCCCCGAAGCCGCCGACCTCATCCGGCTGTTTTCGGGTTTCCACGACGCACCCTACCTGGTTGCGGCTAACAAAACCGATCTGCCGGGTGCGGTCAGTTTGAGCGAACTGAGACGGGGAATCGATCCGGGTGCTGATGTAACCGTCATGCCGTGCGTCGCGATTCAAAAATCCAGCGTGCGGCAGGTGTTATTGCAGGTCATTGAACTGATTGACAAAAGGCGCAGCGTGTGACGGCGCCACCCTGTCACTGCTCAGCAGGCGTGCTGACTATTTCCCCGAAAAAGCAGGCCGGACACTCACGCGGCGTCTGGCCCATTTTTTATCTGGCTACGTCATAAAAACAAGTGCCCGATCCCCGGCAAGGACAAACAATCAGGAGATTTATTTTCCTGGTTCAGCCTCTATACGTCCGGCCCTGCTTCCGGTGCACCAGAGTCGTTTGCATCCCCGTCATTCATAACCATGTCGGCAAGCGCATCGAGCGCAATCCGGGCCGATAAACGCTGCTGGTCGTGCCAGCCATCTTCCGACACCATCCGCTGTAAATGTGCGCTCACAGCCTGCTGTTCGTCAGCCGGTAGACTGCGCCACAACGCACAAATGGCCGCTGGCTCGCGACCGAGCATGATCCCCCAGAATTCTTCCAGGCTGTCCATTCGTTTACGTGGCCCCATCTATGCCATACTGCGCCCGTAGTTGTTTGTACTCGCTGCGAAAGTCCTGGAGCAGCGCGGACTTTTCATCTTCCGGCAGGTAGCTGACACGCACGGCATTAAGCGCCATGTCTTCGAGTTGTTCAAGCGTCAGGCCGCAGTCCTGTACGGCGTGCTGGTATTCATCCGCAAGACAGGTGTTGAACAACGCCGGATCATCTGAATTGATCGTGACACATACACCCGACTCGATCAAGTGGCGGATCGGGTGAGCCGCATAGGACGGGTAAACACCCAGGCACAAGTTGCTGGTCATGTTGACCTCAAGCGGAACCTGGTGTTCGACCAGATACGCTACCAGTTCGGGGTCTTCGACAGACCGCACACCGTGCCCGATACGTTGCGCTTGTAATGCTCGAAGCGCGCCCCAGACACTCGCCGGGCCGACCGTCTCGCCCGCGTGAGGATTACCGGGCAGCCCGCGAACCGCCGCCAATCGAAACGCGTCGGTGAACAATTCCGGCGGGAAACCGACCTCCGGCCCGCCCAGCCCCAGCGCAACTACACCCCCGTCACGCGCTTCGGGAGATGTGACCCATTCCGCCACGGATTTCGCTGTCTCAGGGGAACTCCGCGCAATGTCAGGAATCCAGCGCATCTGCACGCCCCATTCAGCGTGCGCCTGCTGGCATCCGGCGTTAATGCTCGCCAGCAAAACCTCCCATGGCAACCCATTGGTCACATGTGCGGCAGGCGTCCATGTCACTTCGGCATACCGGATGTTTTGCTCGGCCATGATTCGCCCGAACTCGTACGTGATCCGCACGAAGTCATCCGGCATCTGCAAACAACTACAGATCGTCCCGTAGATTTGAATGAAGTGATCAAAATCGCGGAACGTGTACCAATCACGCAGTCCCGCCACATCAGACGCGGGCAGGTGAACGCCGTTTTTTTCCGCCAGAGCCAGCAGCGTTTCCGGCTGTACAGCGCCCTCCAGGTGAACGTGTAACTCCGCTTTAGGCATAACACGGATATAATCGGCCAGAGACATGAATCATTCCTCCTCGCGGGCGGTGACTGGCCGCTCCGACGGTGGGCTGGCCTGTGGAACGTAGGCGCTTGCCGCCTGAACCAGGGCATTAAACAATGGGTGCGGGCGGTTGGGCCGACTCAGAAATTCAGGATGAAACTGGCTGCCCACCATAAACGGGTGATCGGTGAGCTCTACAATTTCCACCAACCGGCCATCCGGACTCACTCCGCTGAAATCAGCGCCCTCAGCTTTGAAGGCATCACGAAACCGGTTATTAAATTCAAAGCGATGCCGGTGACGTTCAGAGATCAACTCAACCCCATACGCCGCGGCGGTTTTTGATCCAGGGGTCAGCGTGCAGGGATACAGGCCCAAGCGCATCGTGCCACCCAGGTTCACCACGTCGTGCTGGTCCGGCATCAGATCGATCACCGGGTGTTTGGTCGCGCTGTCGAACTCGGTGCTGTTGGCGTCTTCCAATCCCAGCACATTACGCGCGAATTCAATACACATGACCTGCATGCCCAGGCACAACCCCAGGTAGGGTACACGGTGTGTCCGGGCGAAATGCGCAGCTAACACTTTGCCTTCAATGCCACGGTAGCCAAAACCACCCGGCACCACAATGCCATGCACGGACTCTAGAATCTGCCAGCTTTTGCTTTTTTCCAGATCACTCGAATGAAGCCACTCGATTTCCAGCTTACGATTATGGGCAACGGATGCATGTAACAGGGCTTCTTTAACACTGATATACGCATCCCGCAGTTCGACATATTTGCCGATAATCGCAATCCGCAGGGGATCGCTCACCTGCTGCATCCGGGCGACCATGTCGCGCCATTCGTCAAGGTCGGGTGAGCGAACATCCAGGCTGAGCTTACGCACGATATAGTCGCCCAGGCCCGCGTCTTCCAGCACCAGCGGCACGTCATAAATGTTATTGGTTGTTTCCAATGGGATGACGGCTTCCGGCTCGACATCACAGAACAACGCAATTTTGCCGGTGACCTCAGCGCTGACCGGGTGATCGGTGCGCGGAATGATCACCTGGGGCTGAATACCCATACCGCGCAGTTCACGAACGCTGTGCTGGGTAGGTTTTGTTTTTAGTTCCCCTGTGGCACCAATGTACGGCAAAAACGTAACGTGCACGTACAACGTGTTGTCGCGCCCGACGTCGGTACGAAGCTGGCGCAGCGCTTCCAGAAATGGCTGCCCCTCGATATCACCGACCGTGCCGCCCACTTCAACGATCACCACATCCAGCTCGCGCTCCTGGCCAACCAGCGCAATCCGGCGTTTGATCTCATTGGTGATATGCGGAATAACCTGAATGGTGCCGCCCAGGTAATCGCCGCGTCGTTCCTTGCCGATCACTTCCGCATAAATCTGGCCGGTTGTCACGTTGCAGTGATGATCCAGGTTTTCATCGGTAAACCGCTCATAGTGGCCCAGGTCGAGGTCCGTTTCGGCACCATCTGCGGTCACAAATACCTCGCCGTGTTGGTAGGGACTCATGGTGCCCGGATCGACGTTCAGATAGGGGTCCAGTTTCTGAATGCTGACTTTGAACCCGCGTGCTTTTAAGATACGCCCAATGGCGGCGGCTGTCACACCTTTTCCGACCGAACTCACAACACCGCCCGTACAGAAGATATACTTAGGCATTATCACTTTCCTTCAATGATGTGTTTACTCAAAACAAAAAAAGCGACGGGGAGGTTGAACTTTCGGCTGTTCCCTCCCCGCCGTTTGGCATCGATATTGAGTTGGACGTGCGTTTGCCGCTGGCAAACACACGTAGAAATTTACTACACAAGCTTCTCAAGATCATCTGCTGCGCGTTTCATGTCCAAAAACACAAGTCCAAGCTTAGCGCTTTCACGCACCAGGGCCGTCAGCACGGCCTCTTCACCAACCGACATCAGGATCACAAAACCGCTGTCACCACGAATATAGACTTGATCGAGCTCTCCGCGCCCCAGTTCACTCGCGATCCGATCACCCAGCGAAAGCATAGCTGCCGACATAGCCGAAACGCGATCTTCCTCTACGCCAGCCGGTAACGACGACGCCATAATCAGCCCGTCGACGCTAACCACCGCCGAAGCTTCAATATCAGGGGTGCCAGATTGCAAATCGCGTAAACGATCAACCATTAATTCTGTCCGCGATTTTGCCATGGATCGTGCTCCTTTTCAGTTTTTATGGAGGCTATGCGTATCGAACTCGAACCGCATTTTTTTGCTCAGTGGGCCATATTTATACCACATCAAGACGCCTGCATGATAGCATAAGCCCCTGTACTCGTCAACCAGCGCAACCCAATTTGAACGCCCGGTACGGCTATCGCGCCAGCATGATCTGTGTTACAACACAAAACGCTTGTCCGAATAACCCGTAGACCGCCTTGTCTCATTGATAGGAGTCACGTTATGCCACTTTCGATTGTGATCCCAGGATATATGGCATTATCCATCAACACGGTGCTGTTCGATCTCAATGGAACGCTGGCCTGTGACGGACTCATTGCCGATGCCACGCGCGAGCGCCTGATCACACTGGGGCGCACGCTGTCGCTCTATGTTATGACCGCCGACACCCACGGTACCCTGGATCACGCCCTGGAGGGACTGCCAATCACAGCCCGGCGGGTAACGAAGGCAGCAGGCAGCGAAGAAAAAGTCGCATTCCTTCGTGAGCTTGGAGCATCTGAGACCATTACAGTTGGCAACGGTCGCAACGATGTTGCCATGCTCAAAGCAGCCGCCCTGGGAATCGCCATTCTCGGCCCCGAAGGCGCCGCCTCAGACGCGATTCTGGCAGCGGACATTGTATTTCAAGATATCAACGATGCCCTCGACGCTGTGGCTAACCCTAAACGCCTGATCGCTTCCCTGCGGGCCTAGACCGGGTTGGCACCTGTGTCTGATATGCCACATGGTTAAGTACCGGCGGCAACACAGCCTCAGCAAGTCTGAAGCAAGTCTGAATTTTTTGTGATTTTTGCCCGTTTTAAGCTGCTGGCAGGCAAAAACATACCATTAACCTATTTGCAACGGTCTCTAAATTCGTTACGATAGAGACAGGTGTGAGATAAACCGGTCGAAACAATCGGTTCTCATTCCATAAAAAACGGGTATAATTGGGATCAAGTCGTATTGGCAGTTTTGTTTGAATGTAACGTGTTTATAAGTAAAACTGCGATCACGATCCGGCTGGCATCTCCAATTTTTAGCAAGCAGGACATTGAATCATGACCTCGGTCCCTCGTGTCGTTCTTGTTGATCCCACTCATGATGTTACGCGCATCATCAATGGTGCGTTTGCGCTTCTGAACCGCCAGTTTATTCTGGTTGAGGTGCCCACGGCTGAAGACGCATTGGCGGAAGTTCTGGGGTCACCCATTGATCTGGTTGTCACAGCCTACGACATTCCCGGACATATGCATGGCATTGAGTTGGCTACCCAGATCAGCCATGAATCACTGGGTACACCCGTCATTGTGCTTGGCAATGAAAATGACCCGAACATTGACGTAGAAGCCCTAAAAGAAGCCCCGTTCCAGTATTTTCTGCGCCCTACAGCCGAACCCTTCTTGCACGGACTCCGTGTAGCGCTGGACGGTGAAGCCGCGGTCGCCACCGATCAGACACCGAGCAAACCGGCGGTGGACCTGGGGCCGATCCCCAACATTGATCTTGATAATATGCGTAACATCGTGGTGCCCTTGATGCGCGATGTAGGGGCTATGGGCGTCATCCTGGCCAACCGCCGCGGGCGCGTGCTCATAGACGAAGGGGCTACCGGGTATGTTGACCGCGAAAAGCTGGCGGTGCTGCTTGGTCCGGCCTTCGCCAGTTCGCGCGAAATGGGAGAGCTGGTCGGCGGCAATGCCTGGACAATGCACTATTATGACGGCGACCGGCTGGATGTGTTTGGCCTGGCACTGGGTATTCACTATTTTATATGCCTGATCTTTGACGGGTCAAACCGGGGCGCGTTTGGCGCTGTCACCATGTTCGGGCGGCGTGCGGCTGACCAGATGATCGACATGATCGGTGATACGGCGTATGTCACTCGCGAAGCCGAGGCCCTGCCACCACCGAAGAAAAAAGAAGAAGAAATGGTCGCGGCCGAGCCCCAGCCCCAGGCAAAGAAAAAGCCAAAAGCAGCGGCTGAACCCGCTGTCGAAGTCCCGGTGTCACCCGAAGCCGAACCGATCAGCGACTTTGACGCCGACGATTTATTCGGGCAGCTCATTGATGAATCTATGGCGGACAGCTTGTTCGATCCGGAAAAACTGGAAGAACTCGTGGTGTCAATCGGGGCGGAAGAAGAAGAACGTGTTGGTTACGATGAAGCGATCCAGCTCGGTATTTTGAACGAGTAATTTAACTCAACTGGCCGGTTATTACCCATCACGCCCATCACCAATGGGCGTGATGTTTTGCTCAACAAAACGGTGTTTTGGATACTTGCCGAGAGTCACCACCCATACTAGAGTAACGTGTACTGCATGTTATTGTCTGAAACAAAAACTGCAAACGTATAGCCTGAAAACTACTGATGGAGATTCGAAATATGACAGTCCCCAGTGATCTTGACATCGCCCAGGCAGCCGATGTACGGCCCATTCTTCAAATTGCTGAAAAACTTGGGCTATCTCAAGATGACCTCGATCTATACGGAAATTTCAAAGCCAAAGTACACCTTTCTGTTCTCGACAAATTTAACGATCGCCCCACCGGCAAGTACATCGATGTGACGGCCATCACGCCAACGCCGCTTGGTGAAGGCAAAACCACAACCACAATCGGACTCACACAAGCATTAGGCCGCTTAGGACATAATGCAGCGACCTGCATCCGGCAGCCCAGCATGGGACCAACATTCGGCATCAAAGGCGGGGCAGCCGGCGGCGGTTACAGCCAGGTGATCCCCATGGAAGAATTTAACCTGCACCTGACCGGCGACATTCACGCGATCACCGTGGCGCACAACCTGGTTGCCGCTGCTATCGACACACGTCTGTATCACGAAAGCCGCCAGTCGGACGCCGCGCTGGCACGCCGGGGCATCGACCGCCGCCTGGATATTGATCCAGAAACGATCACGTGGAACCGTGTCGTCGATGTCTGCGACCGGAGCTTGCGTGCTATCCAGATCGGGTTCAACGACAACATCGTGAGCGACGGCTCGCCCAGCCCGATCTTCCCGCGCCAAACGGGGTTTGATATTTCGGTTGCCAGCGAACTTATGGCTATTCTGGCGCTGACAACCGGTCTTAAGGACCTGCGCGAGCGTGTCGGACGGGTGGTGATCGGGACGAGCAAAGCCGGTGATCCCGTTACGCTGGAAGACCTGGGGGTGGCGGGCGCCGTAACTGTGCTGCTCAAAGACGCGATCATGCCCAACCTGCTGCAAACGCTGGAAGGGCAGGCCGCATTTGTCCATGCGGGACCGTTTGCCAACATCGCGCACGGCAACAGCAGCATCCTGGCCGACCAGATCGCGCTGCGGCTGGCCGACTACGTGGTGACCGAGAGCGGCTTTGGCGCCGACATCGGTATGGAAAAATTCTTCAATATCAAATGCCGCTATTCCGGCCTGGTTCCGGATGCGGTTGTGCTGGTAGCCACCATCCGAGCGCTGAAAATGCACGGCGGCGGCCCGGTTGTCAAGCCCGGCAGCACCCTCGACGAAGCGTATACCACTGAAAACCTGGCGCTGCTTGAAGCCGGTGGGGGCAACCTGGCAAAACACATCGCGATTGTACGCAAATTCGGCGTGCCGGTGATTGTGGCCGTTAACCGGTTTGCGACAGATACCGAAGCAGAGATCGCCCTGGTTCGACGCATCGCCGAAGAAGCCGGGGCCGAAGCGGCGGTAATGTCGGATCACTGGGCACGCGGCGGCGAAGGTGCGCTCGAACTTGCCGAAGCGGTTGTGGCGGCCTGCGAAAAACCCAGTGAATTTAAGTTCCTCTACCCGCTCGACCTGCCGATCAAAGACAAAATTGAGATCATCGCCAGAGAAATCTACGGCGCGGACGGGGTCACGTATGACCCCCTGGCCGAACGCCAGATCGAACAATACGAGCAGGCCGGTTTTAACCAACTGCCGATCTGCATGGCTAAAACTCACTTGAGCCTGAGCCATGATCCGGCCCTGAAAGGTGTGCCCACCGGCTTTACGATCCCCGTGCGCGAGGTGCGGGCGAGTGTAGGCGCCGGATTTGTATACCCGCTGTTGGGCCAGATGAGCACCATGCCAGGGCTGCCAACACGTCCGGCGTTCATGAACATTGATCTGGACGAAGATGGTAATGTGGTCGGCCTGTCTTAGCTGCTGAGCGACCATCAACTTATGGTATGATACATGTACGCCGGAACAGAAACCGGTGCAGGATTATTGTATAGTGAATACCTAGTATGAGGCGGTGAAGGGGAAGCATGTCGGACGTGGACGCATTGATTCAAAAGGCCGTTGACGCCTACAAAACCGACCGCAAAGAAGAAGCACGCGAGATTCTCATGGAAGTTGTGGAGCAAGACGAACACAACGAACAGGCATGGCTGTGGCTTAGCGCCATGGTGGACTCGCTGGAAGAACAACAAATATGTCTGGAAAATGTGCTGACGATCAATCCGGACAATGACCGTGCCAAAAAAGGGCTGGATGTTGTCAGCCAGAAACTCGCAGCCCGGAGTACGAGCACGTCGTCGAACAGCTCAATTGCTCCGTCGAAATCGCCCCCTGCATTTGCATCGCCCAAACCTTCTACCGGATCATCTGCCCCAATCGGCGCAGAGTTTGCTTCAGCATCAGGTGACAGTTTGTTTAGTGACGCCGAAGACCTGCCGGCGGTTTCAGGATTCAGCAGCGCATTTGACGCACAGCACCAGCCAGCGGCGGATGACAGCGCTAGTAGTTGGTTTGCCCCAACACCTGAGCAGCCCAAAGCACCTTCCGAGCCCGCCGTGCCGCCTCCATCTTCCAGCGTAGATTGGAACAAAGGGCAAGGCGTAGCTGCTCATGGCAGTGGTAAACAGGTTAACCTACCCTCCTCAAGCGAATATGACGATTGGGTCAGAGGCTTGAATCTGGATGGGCTTCCCATACCCCCTGGAGAAGCCCCCGGTGGAGCCGCCGCCGATGCCGCGTCTCCGTTTGTAAGTCGTGGGGCAGCCGGACCGTTCGGCGATACGTCGTTCATGGCCGAGTCGGACCTGTTCAGCCCGTCCAGTGACAGCCGCAACCAACCCGATGCTTTTGCCGATGCGTACGAATCACCTGGTGAAGCCGCACCATGGGACGACAGTCTGCCGGACATGGACTCAAGCCAGAGTGGGTTTGAAAGTCCAGCCTCCGTATTCAACAGCCACCCATCAGCACCGGTTTTTGAGCCGGGAACCGGGTTCGGGCAGGATAACGTTTTTGTAGACGAGGACGGCAGTTCGGATTTATCCGCTTTAGAAAGTTCCTTCCCATTTGACGATGAAGAAGAAATCGGTGTCGGTACACTGCCCAGACGGGATACTGATGAGAACCTTGATGTCGATTGGTTGGATCGGTTGGAAGGCTCTGGTGATGAAGTCGCGCCGGTATTTGCCGCTGCGGACGCCTCGTCGATCCAGGCGGAGCAATACTACCAATACATCCCGGCTGAAATCGAACCCAAAGCGGGCGGGTTGAACCGGGAAAGCCTGATGATGCTGGGCGGTATTGTGTTGTTGTCTGTGCTTAACCTGGTTTCGATCATCGTTTTTTTTAACGCGTTGTAACACACCCGATAGCGTTGCGAGCGAACCTCGCTCTCGTTTTAAAAGTGGCGTTGTATCAGCAGCGTCACTTTTAACGCATAACCCAATTAAGGACTGTTGGAGCGATGCCTGAGTTTTTTAATGTGCTGCCGCCAGACGAGGCTCGCGCCCGCTGGCTGCCGCGCATCAGTCACCGTGTGCCCGATGAACGAATCCACACAGTTGATGGATTGGGGCGTGTTACAGCCAACCCCGTCACCAGCCCTGAAGCGCTGCCTGCCTTCCGCCGTTCGACGGTTGACGGGTATGCGGCGCGTGCAGCGGATACGTTTGGCGCGTCGAGTTCGCTCCCGGCTTATCTAACGCTTGCCGGGGAAATCTTGATGGGGCAGGCCCCCGCGCTCGACATCAACCCGGCTGAAGCGGCCCTGATCCATACCGGCGGCATGCTGCCGGAAAGCGCCGATGCGGTCGTGATGATCGAGAATACCCAATCCGTCAGTGAGCACGAAATCGAGGTGCTGCGCCCGGTCGCGCCTGGCGAAAACGTGATCCAGGTCGGTGAGGATATCATGCCGGGTGCCGAGATTCTGCCCGCCGGGCACCGCATCCAGCCGCAGGATATTGGCGCGCTGCTGGCCCTGGGTTTTTCGGATGATCTGGCCGTTCGTCAGCAGCCGCGCGTGAGCCTGTTTTCTACCGGGGACGAGCTGGTCACGCCGGATACCCAACACTTACGTCCCGGCCAGATTCGTAACATTAACAGCAGCACCATTCGAGTGCTGTGTTTCCAGGCTGGCGCCGACGTTTATGATCATGGCATTGTGCCGGACGATGCAGAAGCCCTGTATGCCGCGCTGGTGGAAACGTTCGCCGCCAGCGATATGCTGGTCGTGACGGCAGGCAGCAGCGTGAGCGCGCGCGATATCACAGCCGACACGATCAACCGGCTGGGCGCGCCCGGCGTGCTGGTGCATGGCATAGCGGGGCGTCCCGGCAAACCAACCATCCTGGCCGTGGTCGATGGCAAGCCGGTCATGGGACTACCCGGAAACCCGGTATCCGCCTTTGTGATGTTTTCCTTGTTTGGCATCCCAGCCATTGCGCACATGATGCAGGCGGCGGCACCCCGGCGCGTGTCGGTGCAGGCGCGTGTCACAGTCAATGTACCCTCAGTGGCCGGGCGGGAAGACTATATTCCGGTTCGGCTGACCGAACGGGATGGCGAACGGTGGGCCGAGCCAATGTTCGGTAAAAGTAACCTCATTTTTCGACTGGTCGGCGCCAGCGGGCTGCTCAAGGTGCCGCTGGACCAGACAGGCCTGCGTGAAGGCGCGTGGGGGGAGGTCATCCTGTTCTGATGGCAGATACAAACAACCGTCATATTTATCTGGAAGATATCCCGATGGACGAGGCGCAGGCGCGCTTACAGGCTGCGCTCGATGCCGCCGGTACAGCGGCTCCACTGCCCGGCGAACGCGTGTCATTGGATGATGCGTTGGGCCGCGTAACGGCAGAACCGGTGTGGGCTAAAATCAGTTCGCCGCACTACCACGCCGCCGCGATGGACGGTTACGCGGTGTGGGCCGCGTTTACGCTCGGCGCGACGGAAACGCGCCCGCTGCGCCTGGCCGTGCCCGATCAGGCGTATCCGCTCAATACCGGCGCGCCGCTCCCCGAAAACGCCAATGCCGTGATCATGATCGAGCATACGCAGCCGGTCGGGACCGATCAGATCGACATCCGGGCATCGGTCGCACCCTGGCAGCATGTCCGCACGATGGGTGAGGACATGGTCGCCACCGAATTAGTCCTACCGGCCAATCACCAACTGCGCCCGCACGATCTCGGCGCGACTGCCGGATGCGGTCACATCGATGTGTTGGTACGGCGCAAACCGAAAGTCGCGCTGCTGCCCACCGGCTCCGAACTCACCGCGCCGACCAACGCTCCTGAACCGGGACAGGTTATCGAATATAACAGCATTGTCCTGGGCGCCCAGATTCGCCAGGCAGGCGCACAATTCACGCGCTGGCCGATCCTGCCGGATGAAATCGACGCCATACAATCTGCTATACGCGACGCTGCCATCGATCACGACCTGGTGCTGGTGCTGTCGGGATCATCGGCAGGCTCAAAGGACTTTACCGCGCGCGCTGTTCAGAACAACGGCACGCTGCTGGTTCACGGCGTGGCCGTGCGCCCTGGGCACCCGGTGATCATGGGTATGGTCAACAATACGCCCGTTATTGGCGTGCCGGGTTATCCCGTATCGGCGGCGCTGACAGGCGAGCTTTTTATCCAACCGCTGCTAAAACAGTGGCTTGGCCTGTCCGCACCATATTACGAACACATCCGGGCCACACTGACCCGCAAGATCGTGTCACCTACGGGCGATGATGATTTTGTGCGCGTCACGGTCGGCCAAGTTGGCGATCGCACACTCGTTACGCCGCTTGCCCGTGGGGCAGGCGTGATCACGTCGCTGGTGCGCGCCGATGGCCTGCTGCACGTTCCGCGCTTCAGCGAAGGGTGTGATATCGGCAGTGAGGTAGACGTGCTGTTATTCCGCACGCCGGACGAAATCGCCCGAACGGTGGTAGTCGTCGGTAGTCACGATCCCATGCTGGACCTGCTGGGGCAGTTTTTAGCGGTGCGTTTCCCCGGTTTCCGGTTGGCCTCGGCCAATGTGGGCAGTTTGGGCGGGCTGGTTGCGCAGAAACGCGGTGAAGCGCATCTATCCGGTACACATCTGCTCGATCCTGAAACCGGCGAGTATAACATCGCCGATATCCGCCGGACACTGGGCGATAAACCCGTGCGCGTGGTGACATTTGCCCACCGCGAGCAAGGGTTGATGATCGCGCCGGGTAACCCAATGGGGATCACATCGCTTGATGACCTGCTGCGGGTGCGGTACATCAACCGGCAGCGCGGCGCGGGTACGCGTGTCCTGCTGGATTACGAACTCCAACAGCGCGGGATTGATCCCGCCCAGATCGACGGCTACGAGCGCGAGGAATACACACACCTGGCCGTAGCGGCGGCGGTTGCGTCAGGCAGCGCCGACTGCGGCATGGGTATTCGCAGCGCAGCCGTAGCGCTTGAACTGGACTTTATCCCGGTGACGCACGAACGGTACGACCTGGTGATCCCCAAAGCCTTTGTTGATCTGCCGATGATTCTGTATGTGCTGTCGCTGCTCGAAGATGACGAGTTCCGGGCCGCCGTCGCCGCGCAACCCGGTTATGACTCAACCGCCATGGGCCAGCCGGTGATCGTGTAATACCGGTTAGGTGTCATCCTGGGCGCCGGGGATGCCTTTTCGCATAATTTGTGCCCAACTTTCGGGGATTTTGCACACGCGGCCCTCATGGTTGATGCACACGTGCCTGGAGTAACCGGTGACGCAAACCTGGCCGGTTTCGGCATCGACAATTTCATACATAAATGTCAATCCCCGGCTCTTGAATTCGCCCAGCCAGCAGCGCGCCGTGATCCGCTGGCCGTAGCGGGTGGGAACGCCGAAACGGGCATAAACCTCGGCCACCGTCAACCAATAGCCGCTGCGCTCAAAATCGGCGTAGCTCGCACCCTGAACGCGTGAATAATGGCTGCGCGCTTCTTCAAAATAAACGACGTATACGGAATGGTGAACGATGCCCATGGCATCGGTTTCGGCGTAACGCACATAAAATGTGTTCTCAGAAACAAAGCGGTCAGTTGGTGCCATTCTGGCTATTTCTCCCGAATGTAAAACCCGCCGCATTCTAGCGCCGTCGCTCGCACAGCGCAACGATTAACCCAACTCGCAGCCCGCAATACCAGCATAACAGCTTTATACGTATGCCTGTAAAGCAATCGTTTTGTTTATAATTACCAACGAAAAAACACCAAAGACGTGTTATAGTGAGGGACATTCCAAACCGAATGATGCTTGGTTTGTCACCGGACTTCGTTCTTCTCTTGCGGCAGACTTACTTATCGGGTATTTTTGTATCAATATAGGTTCACGGAACCACCACCCCTACCCGGAACAACGCCTTACCATGTCTACCTGCATAATGGTTCGTGGCTTGTTGTGTGCGAAAGGAGTCTTTATCGCCCAAAATGCCGATTGACCAACCAGTGACAAATCTGTATGTTTCATTCGTAGGATTTAGTACACACATCACAAGAAGGGGAATATAAACATGCGTAAATACCTTCGTTATTTTGGACCCGCGTTTCTTATTGTCGCAACTTTGGCTGTCTCAGTGGTGGGCGTGTCTGGTGGCACCAAAGCCCAAGAGTTTGAGCCAATGGTCTATTCGGCGGAAAACTGTGACTACGGTGGTGAATTCCTGTCGATCGAAGCCCTTGATGAAACCACCGTGAAGTTCACGCTTTGCCGGCCCGATCCGGCGTTCCCATCCAAGGTCGCGTTTTCGGCTTTTGCCATTCACAGCTCGGACTACCTTGAAACCACCGGCGGCGGTGGTGATCTGGTTGAAAAACCGGTCGGCACCGGTCCGTACATGCTCGAAGAATGGACCCGTGGTGACAGCCTCACCCTGAAGCGTTACGATGGTTACTGGGGCAGCCCGGCGCTGACCGACACCCTCGTGTTCCGCTGGAACTCCGAAGGTGCAGCCCGCCTGACCGAACTACAGGCCGGCACGGTCGACGGTATCGACAACCCGACTCCCGATGACTTTGAAGCCATTCGCGAAGACGAAAACCTGGTGCTCTACGACCGCCCCGGCACAAACGTCTTCTACATCGGCCTCAACAACTGGTTCGAGCCGCTGGATAATGTCAACGTCCGCAAAGCGTTGGCTATGGGCATTGACCGCCAGCGTATCGTCGACAACTTCTACCCGCCCGGATCGCTGGCTGCCACCCAGTTCATGCCGCCGGTCATCTTCGGTTATACACCCGAAGTTTCCTGGTATGACTTTGACCCGGCTGCCGCCCGTGCACTACTCGAAGCTGAAGGGCTGGGCGAGGGCCTTGAAATCGACCTGTACTACCGCGACGTGTTCCGTTCATACCTGCCGGAACCGGGCCGTGTAGCCGAAGACATCCAGGCCCAGCTTGCAGAGAACCTGGGTGTTACCGCCAATATCACCGTCATGGAATCCGGTGCGTTCATTGACGCCAGCGATGCCGGTGAGTTGTCGATGTACCTGTTGGGTTGGAACGCTGACTACCCCGACGCGACCAACTTCTTAGACTTCCACTTCGGCGCCGGTAGCTCTGATCAGTTCGGTGACAAGTTCGATGCCATCACCGGCCCGCTGAGCGAAGCCTCACAGATTGCCGACCCGGCCACCCGCCTGGGTATCTATATCGAAGCCAATACCGCCATCAAAGACAACGTGCCCATGATCCCGGTGGCGCATGGTGCCTCGGCGACCGCCTTTAAGGCGGCGGTCGAGGGTGCGCACGCCAGCCCGCTCGGCAACGAGTACTTCGCTGTGATGCAGGTCGCCGGTCAGGATACCCTGGTCTGGATGCAGAACGCCGAACCGATCGGCCTGTACTGCGCCGACGAAACCGACGGCGAATCACTGCGCGCTTGCGAGCAGATCAACGAATCGCTGCTGGCCTTCGAGGTTGGTGGAGCGGCAGTCGTGCCCTCACTGGCCGAGAGCTATGAGGCCAACGAAGACGGCAGCGAGTGGACCTTCAAGCTGCGCGAAGGCGTCACGTTCCACGACGGCTCCAGCCTGGACGCCAACGATGTTGTGATGTCCTACGTTGTCCAGTGGGACGCGTCACACCCGCTGCACGTTGGGCGTAACGGCAGCTTCACATACTTCCCCGGCCTGTTTGATGGGTTCCTCAACCCGCCCGCGGAAGAGTAAGATTGGCAGAGTCCGTCTGCCATAACGGACACATTCCTGGGGGCACTGCATAAGTGCCCCCTACGTTTTTTTTATTGATCGGGATATACTCTCAGCTAACGTTACGCAGTTGTTTATCTTCGTGAAGGAAAGACGAGTGTCTGTCCCAGCAGAAACTTTCCTTCAGGTGTGTACCGTTAGCTCTCAGCAAAAATCGAGGCAGTAACATCATGGCAGGCTTTGTTGCACGGCGTCTAACACTCGCTGTCCCGGTGCTGTTAGGTATCGTGTTCGTTACTTTCGCACTGGCGCGCCTGTTGCCCGGCGACCCGTGCCGCTCTACCCTGGGCGAAAAGGCCACCGACGAAGTATGCGATGCGTTCAACGAACGATATGGTCTTAATGATCCTATCCCAGAACAATTCCGCATTTACTTGCGCGATGCACTAAACGGTAATCTTGGCGACTCGATCAAATTTGGTCGGCCCGTCACTGAGCTGATGGTTGAACGCCTGCCAGTTACCGTCGAACTGAGCGTTTATGCGATGCTGTTTGCAGTTGTCATCGGCATCCCCCTGGGAATTATCTCCGCCTATTATCACAATTCATCTATTGATGTGGGCACAATGATCGGGGCCAATATCGGCGTTTCGATGCCTGTATTCTGGCTGGGATTGATGCTTTCCTACTTTTTCGGGGTGATGCTCAAGGATACCCCGCTGTGGCTGCCGCCAAGTGGCAGGCTTACCGCCGGTACTACGATCCAGCCCTTTTATGAAGTCTGGGGGCTGGATGTTAACGGTGATGCGCTGACACTGCCGGGCTTTATTGCCAACATCAACACCCTGAATGCCGCGTTAGTCGGCGACTGGGCCGGGCTGCGTGACGCGCTGCGTCACATGATCCTTCCGGCCATGGCTCTGGGCACGATTCCCCTGTCCATCATTGCCCGTATGACACGTTCCAGCCTGCTGGAAGTGTTGGGGCTGAACTACATCCGAACCGCACGAGCCAAAGGCGCACGTGAACTGGTTGTCGTGCTGCGACACGGACTCCGAAACGCACTTCTGCCGGTAGTGACCATCATTGGGTTACAGCTTGGCACACTGCTCAGCGGTGCCGTCCTGACAGAAACCATTTTCGGTCTTTCAGGCGTTGGCCGGATTCTATACGATTCAATCACCGGGCGGGACTATACTGTTGTGCAGGCGTTTACGCTGATTATCGCGGTCATTTTTGTATTCATCAACCTCATCGTAGACTCGCTTTACGCCTACCTTGACCCACGCATTCGACTTGAGTAGTAACGATGCAACATACTGACTCTGCTTCACCTGAACTGCAACTACCCGCCGCCGACACGACGATACACACACGCCCACCCAAGGGCCTGTGGCGCGAAACACTCGAACGGTTGATCCGCAAACCTTCAGCGGTTGTGGGCCTGATCATCCTGGGCACATTGGTATTGATCGCGATCTTCGCCCCGGTCATTGCCACACACGATCCCCTGGCCGTGCTGCTGGATGTTCCTGAAGAGGGCGCGGTTAAGCGTATGGACCCATGTATCCATCTATTGGGATGCCCGTCAGCAGGCGATGAACTGGTCCATACATCAACAGAAACGAACATTCAAGCTGCCCGGCTCAATTCAACCAACTCGCTGATGTCAGCCGCTGATGGCAAGACCATCACCGTTTGGAAAACGGATGATGGCAGCGTGTTATTCTCACTTCAGCACGAATCGCCTGTCACGTCATTTGACTGGAGTCCGAACGACCAGACCATTTTGGCGGCAAGCGGCGAAGAATTGATTGTGTGGGATATCAACAGGCGCATCATCAGCCGGACGCTGCCGCATGAGGGCGGCGTTGACCTGGTTGAGTGGAATGCAGACGGCACACGCTTCCTGACCGCCAGTGGGCGCACCGTGCGTATCTACGACACGTTATCGTGGACTCCGGTAGGCACCATCGAACTTGAAAATGATCGCCTGGCTGCTGCGTGGAATAACAACGGTACGGTTGTGATGACGGCCAGCGGCAACCGCGTGCAGTTGTGGAACGCCTTCGTCGGCACCGAAGTCGCCAGCCTGGACCATGACGCACCACTGACCAGCGCTGTGTTTAACGGTTCCACTAACCGCATATTGACGACCAGCGGCAACACGCTGCACGTGTGGAACACAGCTTCCTACGTCGAAGAAATCGTCATTGAGCACGATCGTGACCTGACGCACGGCGCGTGGAGTGAGAATTTATCACGCGGGGTTGAAAACGTGATGGCGATCAGCGGCAATACCGGGTTTGTCTGGAAGTCAAAAACCGGTGAACTGTTGATGACACTCGATCACGGCGATCCCATTCAGCGCATATCGAGCAGTCCGCTGGCCACGCGCTTAATCACCCAGAGTGATACACATATCACGGTCTGGGATGCGAATAATGGCGACAGCATTTCATCGATCGAACTGGAGGCCCCCATTACTAACGTCGCGTGGCAAAACAACGGCGGCGGTCTTTTGGTCACCAGTGGCCGCGACCTGCGTATTATCAAAACATCCAACTACCAGTACATCATGGGTGTAGACGGGAATGTGCGCGACCAGTTCAGCCGCGTTATATACGGAACGCGCGTTTCGCTGATGGTCGGCCTCACAACCGTAAGTTTTGCCGTGATCATCGGCATCATCGCCGGTGCTGTCGCCGGTTTTCTTGGCGGCTGGGTAGACAACCTCATCATGCGTATCATGGATGTGGTGCTCGCGTTCCCGCCCCTGATCCTGGCGATTGCGGTGGTCACCGTTCTCGGTCCGGGACTGCAAAACGCGCTGTTAGCTATCTCGATTGTGTTTATCCCGGCCTATGCCCGTGTCGCCCGTGCGGGTGTGCTGTCGGTCAAAGAAGAAGACTTTGTCACAGCCGATCGTGCCCTGGGCGTTCACCCGGCACGTATTTTGTTCCGGCGCGTGCTGCCAAATGCGCTCGCACCGCTTATTGTGCAGGCTACACTGGGTATCGGCACAGCCATCCTTGACGCGGCGGCGCTGTCCTTTCTTGGGCTGGGTGCCCAACCGCCCATGCCAGAATGGGGTTCTATGTTGGGAGCAGAACGCAACCAGATTTTCACCGCGCCACATCTTGTGTTCTATCCCGGCATCGCCATCATGATTATCGTGCTGGCATTTAACCTGCTTGGCGATGGTTTGCGTGACGCACTTGATCCGCGTTTGGATCGCTGATAGGTATAATCATGGCAGCCTTAAAAGACACCAACCGACAAAACAAGCAGCCGGCAGACGACCAACCGCTGCTCGAAGTAACCGACCTGCGCACGTACTTTTTTACCCGCGAAGGAACGGTTAAGGCCGTTGACGGCGTAAGCTTAACGGTCAAACGGGGTGAAATCCGCGGTATTGTGGGTGAATCGGGTTGTGGAAAAAGTATGACAGCCATGTCGATCCTGCGATTGGTCGATAAACCCGGCAAAATCGTATCCGGCGAAATTCTGTTCAAAGGCAAAAACCTGCTGGAAAATTCCACGCGCGAAATGACGGCGCTGCGTGGCAAACAGATTTCTATCATCTTTCAGGAACCCAAATCATCGCTCAACCCGGTTCTAAAAGTGGGTTCGCAGTTACTCGAAGTGCTGCGCATTCACCAGGGATCAAAGCGGAAAATAAATCGAGACGAAGCCGTTAGTTTGCTGCGAGACGTCGGTATCCCAGACCCACAAATGCGCGTATCGAACTATCCGCACGAAATGTCGGGCGGTATGGCTCAGCGCGTGATGATTGCGATGGGCATGGCGTGTGAGCCGGACCTGCTGATCGCGGATGAGCCAACCACCGCGCTGGATGTCACTATCCAGGCCCAGGTGCTGGACTTGATCCGCAATCTCCGCGACGAATACGGTATGGCCGTGATGCTCATTACACACAACATGGGCATTGTTGCCGAAATGGCCGACATCGTCACCGTGATGTATGCCGGAACAGCCGTCGAGGAGGCCAGGACTGACGACCTGTTTGAAGCCCCGCTGCATCCTTACACGCAGGGCCTGATCGCGTCTATCCCTGTTATGGGCAAGGTCAAAGACCGGTTGGAAGTCATACCCGGCATGGTACCCAGTTTGATCGATATGCCGCCGGGCTGTCGTTTTGCGCCACGCTGCGTGGCGCGGGTAAAGCACCAACTCCAACAATGTGAAGTCGAAGAACCGCATATGATCGAGGCAAAACCGAATCACTATGTGCGCTGCTGGCTGTACGAAAGCGAGGAGTCATGACTAACTCCGAAAACTTGCTGGAAATCCGCGATTTGAAAGTGTACTTCGAAGTCAAAGGCGGCATCCTCAAGCGTACAGTGGGGCACGTGAAAGCGGTTGATGGCGTAAACCTGTCAATTAAACGGGGGGAAATTCTGGGCCTGGTCGGCGAATCCGGCTGTGGCAAAACCACGGTTGGCCGCGCGCTGCTGCGCCTGATTCCTGCCACAGAAGGCACGGTCTACTTTAACAACCAGAATATCTTTAAGCTCAAACCGTCCGAACTAAAGCCGCTGCGCAGCCAAATGCAGCTTGTGTTCCAGGACCCCTATTCGTCACTCGACCCACGCTCACGCGTAGGGGACATCGTGGGTGAAGGGCTGCGCGTACACGGCGTAAGTAACCGGGGTGAACGTCACCAGCGTGTTCTGGAAGCGCTGCGAATGGTTGGCCTTCAGGAACATCATATGCGCCGTTTCCCACACGAGTTTTCGGGAGGACAGCGGCAGCGTATCGGTATTGCGCGGGCCCTGGTGCTTAACCCCAGCTTCATTGTGTGTGACGAACCGGTGTCGGCACTGGACGTATCGATCCAATCACAGGTGCTCAATTTGCTCAAAGACTTGCAGCAGACGCTCGACCTGACGCTGCTGTTTATTGCGCATGACATGAGCGTGGTGGAGCATTTGTGCAACCGGGTCGCCGTGATGTACCTGGGTAAGATCGTCGAAGTGGCCGACCGCGAAGAGTTGTTCAGAAATCCACAACATCCCTACACCCAGGCGCTCATGTCAGCTATCCCCATAGCTGATCCCAAAATCAAGCGCCAACGAATTATTCTCCAGGGTGACCCACCCAGCCCCTTGAATCCCCCGCCGGGCTGCCGGTTCCATACACGCTGCCAGGAAGTCATCGACATTTGCTCCCAGGTGATACCGGAGCAAATCGACCTGGGCAACCAGCATTTTTGCGCCTGTCACCGGCGCCAACCCGTGCAAGAAGCGGCTACCAGCTGATTCTGTACCAACGATGCGCATGCCCCCTAACGTTATTTTGAAGCCCAGTGTTAAACCGGGCTTGTTTTGACTGCCTCTTAACACGCAGCCAGTAAAATCAACATAACGTGCGACACATCGCCGTCGTTGGGCATTGAGAATAATCCGGATGTTCACCACGTGGTGAATATCTCAATATGACAAAAGTCACCCGGATCAGGTGATCTTCGTCGCAGTGCATTTCTGAATATCTTGACAGCACGGGCCACAAGAAATATACTGGATATAAGGCTTGGGAGCGCTCCCAAAAGAACATACAAATCCATTCCGAAACCATCAATAGTAGCGGCTTTATTAAGCAAAACTTGTATAAAATACAATTGTAGCCGTGGTGATAGCTGGTGTTTTTCATTTGTTCTGAGAGCGCTCCCAAAATGCTGGGGCATTAGTACAAGATTTTGATTATGAACCTTGAAGATATTGCTCGATTTTCTGGCGTTTCCCGCTCAACCGTTTCGCGTGTTATTAACAATGACCCTCATGTCAGTGATAAAACACGCGAAAACGTGTTGAAGATCATTGCGGAACACAACTATGCTCCCAATATTGCCGCGCGCGCGCTGGTCACCAAACGTACCCACGTCATCGGAATATACATCTCAAATGTGATTGGTGATCTTTTTTCTGATCCCTACTTCTCAACCCTGCTCCAGGCCATTGTCACTCGCGCCAACGAACAAGACTTTGACGTGATGTTATGGTTAAAGGGTCAGGAAACTAGTATCGAACACTTTCACCAACGGATCCTCGACAATCGTATGACCGATGGCCTGGTGTTGTCGTCAACGTCACGATACGACACGCTGCCACAGGCATTACTCCAACGTAATCGTACATTTGTGCTCAACGGGCGCCCCTGGTGTGATGAAGAGCATATGAATTATGTTGACGCCACAAACCAACACGGGGCCCAACAAGCGGTCGAACACCTGGCACGCATGGGCCACAAGCGTATCGCTACCATCACCGGACGTCTTGACCTGATATCGGGTTATGATCGCCTGATCGGTTATCGACAGGCGATTGAACACTTAGAACTGCCTTTTGAAGACAGCCTGGTGATCGAAGGCGACTTTACAGAAATCAGCGGTTACATCGGCATGCGAAAGTTAATCTCTGAAAAACCAGATGCCGTTTTTATCGCCAGTGATCATATGGCCATTGGCGCACTGCGTGCCATCCGCGAGTCAGGGCTGCAAGTGCCCGACGACATCGCCCTGGTAGGTTTCGATGATATGTCGTTTGCCACCATGACCAGCCCTCAATTAACCACTGTGCGCCAGCCGGTACAGCGGCAGGGCATTTTGGCTACCGAGGGCTTGATCGGACTGCTAGAGGGTAGCATTACGCCGCCCTATCAAGTGTCGTTGCCGACACAACTTGTTATCCGTGAATCATGTGGTTTTCCAGCTTAGTTGTTTGGAAGCGGTTGGGACCTCCCCAACCGGTAAGGAGGAGTGATCGACAACACACATATCACACACAACCCCACCCAATATCCGTTATATGACAGCATTTTAGTTCTGAGGAGTATCACACAAAATGTCTAAAGTCAAAGTTTTGGTTCCCGTTCTGGTGATGGTCGCGCTTGTCGCGCTTGCCCTCGCTCCAATGACCGGTGACTCGGCTGTCGAAGCCCAGGAACCTGTGACCGTCACGATCTTCGTTGGTGTCGGTACGGGTTATCAACCTTATCAGCAAGATGCTCAGAACGCCCTGGCTGATGAATGGAACGCCACTCACGACGACATCAAGGTCGTCTTCGAATATCACGACAACACCACCGCTCGTGACGAACTGCTGACCCGCGTTGCCGCTGGCGATCCGCCCGCGATCGTGGGTCCGGCTGGCGTTCGTACCGTGTACGAAATCAGCAACATGTGGGCTGACATCGGCGCTTTGATGGAAGCTGACGTTGCTGAAATCAACATGGACGACTTCGACGCCGCCAGTTTCGATATGTACGAACTGGGTGGTCGTCAGATCGCCATCCCGCTGGGTGTGTATCCCTCCTTCGTATATGTCAACGAAACCATCTTCGAAGATGGCGAAGTTGAACTGCCGCCAGTTGAGTATGGTGAGTGGACCTGGGACGACCTGAAAGAAAAGGCCATGGCGTTGACGCAGGACGTCAACGGCGTTTATCTTGGTGAAGAGGGCTTTGACGCCGCGAATATCGAAGTTTACGGCTACTTCCCCTTCTGGACCAACTTCCGCGCCAGCACCATCCTCTTCAGCCCTGAAGATGCTGGTGTTCAGATTAACGATGACGGTTCCGTGACTGCCACCTTTAACCAGGAAGCGATCCTGACTGCCTCGAAGTTCTACCACGACGGCATCTGGAAGGACACCTACATGCCCAACATCGACGCCGAAGGCGCCATCGGTGAGGGCGTTAGCAACCCGTTCGTCTCTGGCCGCGTTGCCATGGGCGTCAGCCACACCTGGCTGTTCGGCGGTATGAAGGACGGTGTCGAAAGCGGCGCTTTCACGGATAGCTGGAACGTTTACCCGTCCCCAACCGCCCTGAACGGTATCACCACCGCTCGCGTGCACGCCGACACCTTCGCCATCATGGATGGCTTCGAGAACCAAGACGCGGCGTGGCAAGTTCTCAAGTGGCTAACCAGCCAGGACGTCTCGCTCGAACTGTGCAAGACCTACGGCTGCATGCCCGCTCGCCTCTCCGTCCGCGGTGACTGGGAAGCCGAATGGCTCGAAATCTTCCCCGAGCTCGACCTGGACGTAGTCTATGGCGCGCTCGAATACCTCGACGCCCCCAACCACGAGGGCTACATGCCCAACTACGCCCGCGCCTGGGACGCGCTGGAACTGTTCTGGAACAACCTGCGCACCGATCCTGATATGGATGTCGAAGCATCGCTGAACGAGGTGAACGCCGAAGTTCAGGCTCTCTTCGATGAGGCCCTGGCTGAGTAATAACCAGTCACTAGCTTGTACACAATTGCATGTGGTGGGTCTTTCGACCCACCACACGTCTACTCACAGGCTATTTAGGCCAGACCCTGAGTGTGTGTAACCATGCAGGATTGTGGGTAACCCCCGTTTGGAATGCAACGCCGAGGTAGAACATGACTACTGAAATAGATACGACAAGTGATATACAAGCGGACCTACGGACAGAAATTGCTGAGCCCAGATTGACACCGAGGCGTGCTCAAATTCTATGGGGCTACCTGTTCCTGGCACCATGGATCGTGGGTTTTCTTGTGTTCATTGCAGGCCCAATGCTTGCCTCGTTATACCTATCCATGACGAACTATAGTATTGGCTCAGATAGGCCTACAGAGTTTATTGGCCTGGATAACTACAAACGTATGTTTGCCCTGGATATCCAGAAGGGCGATGAGGGCGAAGAAATCGTCTTTAAACCGGGCTACCAGGAGTGGACAAGTGTCGGGGATTACCACATTGGGGCAGAGGACCACCGCTTCTGGCAGTCGGTTGAGGTTACACTAAAATATGCCGTCGTAGCACTGCCTCTATCGCTCGCGCTGGCCTTGTTCCTTGCGATTCTCACGAATATTAGAGTCCCAGGTGTTACAGTTTTTCGAACGCTGTTCTATTTACCAACCGTCATTCCTGCTGTTGTGTCCGCATCGGTATTTTTGCAGTTTTTACGCCAGCAGGACGGTTGGCTAAACAATTATGCACTCGAACCATTTGGGATTACGGGTCCAGACTGGCTGCAGAACCCAGAGTTTGCCATTCCCACCCTGACACTCATCGCAACTTGGGGAATCGGCACGACCATGTTGATGTTCCTGGCCGGGCTGCAGAACGTGCCCACCGAACTTTATGAGGCCGCCCGCGTGGATGGGGCGAATTTCTTTTCGCGCTTCTGGCATATTACGGTCCCCATGATTTCCCCGGTCATTCTGTATAATCTCGTTATTGGTCTGATTGGCACATTCCAATATTTCACCATCGCCTATGCCCTCACGGCTGACGTCCAGATGGGTGGACGCGATTTGTCAATGTACTTCTATAACATGCACGTCTACCGCGAAGCCTATGTGTTCTTTGAAATGGGGTATGCCTCGGCGCTGGCCTGGATTCTGCTGATCATCATATTAATTGTGACCGTAGCAGTCTTTCGTACTTCCACCCGTTGGGTGTATTACGCGGCGGGAGGCAGATAATCATGAACCGATTAATGAGTTTATTCACTAACAACCCCGCCGGACGACGCGGCTATCTGAAATACGATGCCTACAAATACATTGGCACCGGTATGCTGTTTATGTTTCTGGTCCTCCTGGCTACGGTTTACCTGAGCCCACTGTTGTATATGGGCAGCACCGCGTTAAAGAGTGAAGTGCAGTTGTCCGATCCGGATGATCCCATCATCCCGCAGGGAGCCAAAACCTATCATTATGTCAGCCCTGATCACGAAAGCTTCAAATACACCTACCGCCGGCCTGTCACCCTGGAGTACAACGGTGAAGAAATGCCGGTCTACGAAGTGATCGCGCAAGGGCAGATTCTCAATTATGCGCTGGTTGATGCCGAGACGGCCCTGTTTATTGACACGGGAAACATTGAGGCTGGCCCGGTTGAACTCGATATCGACATCAGCAGCCTGAAACGTGCCATCGAGCGCGAACGGCTCGAAGTGCCGCTTTACGATGTTGATGTCAATGGTGAAACTAAGCGATTGGGCCTGATCGAAAAATACGAAGACGGCTCCACGCTGTGGATGGACCCCGAAAACATCAATGTTGAACCGGTTCGTCTGCCGATCGAAGCCAATCCCGATAACCTGGTACGCACTGAAAGTGACCTGCGGCTGTACCATGTTCCAATAGATGGCGAAACGAAAGTGCTGGCGCTGCTGGAATCCAAGCGTAACAGTGCCACATTTGTCGATCCAGACAACCCCGAAGAACTCATCAAACTGGATGATATCCGGGTGCGTGGCCTGGACTCGGTCTGGGAACTGGAATTCCATCCCGAAAACTTCAAGGATGCGATTGACCAGATCGAGTACTTCCGCCTGTTCCGCAACACGCTCATCATGTCGGTTATCGGCGGTTTTGGTGCCATGATATCGGCTACGCTGGTAGCGTATGGGTTCACCCGGTTCAATATTCCCTACGGTAACATTCTGTTCCTCATCCTGCTGGCGACGATCATGCTGCCGCCACAGGTTACCCAGATCCCGACATATATTGTCTTCCGGGAAATCGGGTGGATTGGTACGCTCTTACCCCTCATCGTGCCGCATTTCTTCGCGAACGCGTATAACGTGTTCCTGCTGCGCCAGTACATGATGGGTATTCCGCTGGAACTGGATGACGCGGCCCGCGTTGATGGCGCCAACCCGCTGCAAATTCTCTGGCATGTCATCATTCCTGAAGCACGCCCAGCCATGGTAGCGGCCTATCTGTTCCATTTCCTGTTTGCATGGAACGACTTCCAACAACCGCTGATCTACATCGGCGGCAACGAGGATAACCAGGTGCTGGCCGTTGGTTTGCAGCGTTTCACCCAGATCTATTCATCGCAGCAGCACCTGATGATGGCAGCCGGTATCCTGACCATGCTGGTACCGCTGGCCGTATTCTTCCTGGCCCAGCGCATCTTCATGCAAGGTGTTGTGATCACTGGGGTTGAAAAATGAAGCGGCTTATTCTTTGCATCGTTGTTCTTTTGCTCTTGGGCACCGGCAGCGCTGCTGTTGCCCAAGATGGCGGCGATCTGCTCGCCCCAGAACAGATTCCGGGCGAAGCCGTATACATTCCCTTCCCGGTGGCCATCACGGTTGATGGTGATCTGGCCGATTGGGAAGGGGTCCCCATGATCACGGTCGATAAAGGGCCGATGATCTCACCAGACCCGGCTGAAAACGGCTCATTCACATTTGCCGTCGCAGCCGATGCCGATTACGTCTACATCACCATGTCCATGCCCGACAAAAACATCATTGCCGGGCAGCACGGGTCGGAATATTGGAACGAAGACTCGCTCGAATTTTACCTGAATGTGTCGGACAATGTGTTTTCTCAGGTTTATACAGACGGCATCTACCAGATCAATATCAATGCAACCAATATCGGCAACACCGACCCGGATGCGCTCACGCTAACCGGGGTGCGCAGTCAGGAATTGGCCGTCAGCGGGTTTGTGTTCGAGACTGGCGACGGGTGGGGGTTTGAAGCCTCAATCCCCCTCGAAGGCCTGGTCGAACCCGGACACGGTGTGGAAATCGGCTTCCAGGCGCAAGCGAACGGCGCCAGCAGCACCGACCGGAACGTCAAGCTGATCTGGTCCAACGCCGACACCGGCGATTCCTCCTGGCAGAATCCCGGCGTGTTTGGTCGCGGATTGTTCTTTGAAATCGGCCAAACAGAGATTCCGCTGCCCAGT
The DNA here is from genome assembly GCA_016930015.1 of Anaerolineae bacterium. Taxonomy (GTDB): domain Bacteria; phylum Chloroflexota; class Anaerolineae; order Aggregatilineales; family Aggregatilineaceae; genus JAFGHR01. The sequence continues at coordinate 51,898 of JAFGHR010000019.1, forward strand.
GAGCCGCCGGAAGACGAAGGGCTTACATTTGATTGGGGTGATATGGAATGGAATGAGATCGTAACCAGCACCTGGGAAGGTTATAAACAGAACTATATCTACTGCGGTGAGAACTGCGGCGATAACCTGGGCCTGGTGTTTGATCCCAACATGGACTACCAGGCTGTCAGCGAGGGTGTCGGGTACGGTATGCTGATGGCCGTGATGATGAATGATCAGGACACGTTCGACACCATATACGACGCCGCACACGACATCATGCTTGACGAGCGCACGGGGCTGTTTCACTGGCGTGCCAGCAATACCGGCGAGATCACGGGGCGTACATCAGCTACCGACGCCGAAGAAGATATCGCCGTCGCGCTGATTTTCGCCCAGACGCGAGTAGAAAACGGCGAATGGACCCAACACGCCACGCGGCCTTACAACTGCCGGGCCAACGACATGATCGACGCCATTTACGAGTACGAAGTTTACGATGGCCGTTATCTGACGCCCGGCGATGACTGGGGCGGCAACGGGCAGGATATCCTGAACCTGTCTTACTTTGCCCCAGCCTGGTACCGTATTTATGACCAGTTCCAGGGCACCGATCGCTGGGACAGCGTGATTACCTATGGCTACCGTGCGCTGTTCCTGACCGAAGGCGCCGACAAAGGGCTTGCGCCCGATTGGTCAACATCAGAGGGCGGCCCGGCATTTGCCTACTGCGAAGCAACCGATCGCCCCCTCGACACGTGCCGGTACGAAATGTACTACGATGCTATTCGTGTGCCCTGGCGAATCGGGCTGGACTGCCTGTGGTTTGGCGACTCACGTGCATGTCGATGGTCCAAACGCAGCGCTGACTTTTTGAGCCAACTGCCACCCGAACAGTTTGCGCGTATGTATGATATGGACGGTACGCCGATCATCAGCTACCAGAACGAGCTGACGGTTGGCATGTGGTTACCGGCGGCGTTGGCAGCCGAAAATGCCGAACTGGTTGCCGAATTGGCGCAGCAGCTCTACGGTTATGCTGGCAATGCGATTTCTGAAGGGTATTGGGGCGGAACATCGCAGTATTACTTCAACCAGAGTTTAGCGTGGTTTGGAGCCTCACTCCTTTCAGGAGATTTCCAAAACCTGTACCCACAACCCGAATAAGGATAGGTCTTTAACTCTCTCTGATCCAGTGGGCCAGGGAGAGTTATGTTAACTCGTGTATGCTAATTACCATTCTGGCCCCCGTCACACATAAACTGGGGGCGTCTAGAAAACAGCTTAACACAGAGTCTGGAGAAACAATGCGCTACGGCTACTTTGATGATAAACACCGCGAATATGTGATAACCCGGCCCAATACACCCCTTCCATGGATCAACTACCTGGGCAGCGAAGACTATTTTGGCCTGATATCAAACACCGCAGGCGGCTACTCGTTTTACCGTGATGCCCGGCTGCGGCGGCTGACACGTTATCGGTACAACAACGTGCCGTTCGATCTTGGCGGACGGTACATTTATCTTCGCGATAACACCAGCGGCGACTTCTGGTCGTCCTCATGGCAGCCGACACGCCGCCCATTGCAGAACTACACCTGCCGTCACGGATTGGGCTATACCACCATCGCCTCTACGGCCAACGGGATCAACGCTCAAACACGCTACTTTGTTCCAGTAGGCGAAACCCTGGAAATCTGGCAGTTCACGGTAGAAAACCAACGCCCGGAATCCGCGTCATTTTCCGTTTTCGCAAGCATCGAGTTCTGCCTGTGGGATGCATACGACGACATGACCAACTTCCAGCGCAACTTTAACATTGGCGAGGTTGAAGTTGAAGATGGCGTAATTTATCATAAAACAGAATACCGCGAGCGCCGTGATCACTTTGCTTATTTCGCCTGCTCCGAAAAAACAGCCGGTTATGATACGCAACGTGACGTGTTCTTGGGACCCTATCGCGGCTGGGACAACCCCGAAGCCGTCGAACGTGGGCAGTGTTCCAATTCCATCGCTCATGGCTGGGCACCGGTCGGCGTACACCAGGTCATGATCAACCTGGAACCCGGCGAAACGCGCGAAATCATCTTTGTGCTGGGGTATCATGAAAACCCACGCGACCAGAAATTTTCATCGCCAGACTTACAAACGCTAAACAAAACAACCGTAAAACCAATTATTGACACGTTTTTGAAGCCGGAAAATGTAAACGCGGTCTTTGAAACCCTGCGCACGTATTGGGACGGCCTGTTGAATGTCCTACAGGTCGATACGCCCGACATTCACACCAACCGGATGGTCAACATCTGGAACGCTTACCAATGCATGGTGACATTTAACCTGTCGCGCTCTGCGTCCATGTTCGAATCCGGTATTGGGCGCGGAATGGGTTTCCGCGACTCCAACCAGGACTTGCTGGGTTTTGTTCACATGGTACCGGCACGCGCCCGTGAACGTATTATTGATATAACATCTACCCAACTCGAATCCGGCGGCGCCTATCACCAGTACCAACCGCTGACCAAACGCGGCAATGCAGCCGTTGGCGGCAACTTTAACGATGACCCGCTGTGGCTCGTGTTGGCCGTGGCCGCGTACATCAAAGAAACGGGCGACTGGGATATCCTGGATGAGCAGGTCCCCTATGACAACCGACCCGGCTCGGAAACGCCGCTCTACGAACACTTGCAACGCTCCCTTCAATATACACTCAACAATATGGGACCTCATAACCTGCCCCTGATTGGCCGTGCCGACTGGAACGACTGCCTGAATTTGAACACGTTTTCCGCCGAATCCGGTGAGTCCTTCCAGACGACCACGACTATGGATGGCAAAGTGGCCGAGTCGGTATTCATTGCCGGGTTATTCACGCTGGCTGCGCGCGACATGGTAGGAATTGCCCGGCACAGGGGACACGACGCGGAAACCAAAGCCTACGAAGACGCCATTGAGCAGATGACCGCCGTAGTAAATGAACATGGCTGGGACGGCGAATGGTTCCTGCGCGCTTACGATCACTACGGCGAAAAAGTCGGCTCGCACGAACTTGATGAAGGGCGTATTTTTATCGAACCGCAGGGAATGTGCGTAATGGCCGGGATCGGTATCGACAATGGCCGCGCCCAACAAGCCCTGGCCTCCGTCAGCCAACATCTGGCAACCCAACACGGTATTATTTTGCACACTCCGGCCTATACCCGGTACCAGCTCAAGCTGGGCGAAATTTCGACCTATCCCCCAGGATATAAAGAAAACGCCGGGATATTCTGCCATACCAATCCCTGGGTGATGATCGCGGAAACGATACTGGGTGACGGCAACCAGGCTCACGCCTACTACACGGCAATTAACCCCTCGGCCCGCGAGGATATCAGCGAGATTCATCGCTGTGAACCTTACGTGTATGCCCAGATGATCGCCGGGCGTGATGCGCCTACGCATGGCGAAGCCAAAAATTCATGGCTGTCCGGTACAGCGGCATACAACTACGTCGCTATCAGCCAGTGGATTCTTGGCATTCGGGCCGAGTTCAACGGGCTGCGCGTCGCCCCGGTCATTCCGGACGACTGGACGGGTTTCACAGCCAGGCGCCAGTACCGCGGCGTAACCTATTACATTTCAGTCAAACGCGCTGGCCCCGGCAACACAACAACAATAACCGTCGACGGCCAGCCAATCGAAGGCAATGTAATTCCCGTGCCATCCTCCAACCAGCGCGAAGTCAATGTAGAAGTAACACTGACATAAAACGCCTCCCATGTTTTACGCAAAAAGCCCGCTGGTGTGTGACAGCGGGTTTTTTGTTTGCCTAAAATCGTACCGGGCGCCGAGTCCAACCGATGGTATTCGGTCCCCGAAAACAAAACCGGTCCCAGCCGCACACGCGGCCATTGTTAACCTGTTGGTTCGGCACGCAGTGTGCGGCCAATATCACACACTACACCAGAATATTGCCAAAAACGCAGCAGCGATATTTTGTGCGGCGTGTTACCATCAATACCATGATCTCTTGGCAAGCAACAATCACAAAGTGGCCATAAACCGCATGTCTTCTGAGTTCATCGCACGCACATTTGATCAAACCGATTTTTCCAGCCCTACACGGTTCGTCTGGTCGCACATCCGCAGCAACCCCGTATTTGCTTCATTGATGATCGTCGGGGCCTTCAGCAACGCCGCATTAACTTCATTGGTGCCCATTCTAATAGGCATCGCGGTGGATGCCATCATTGACGACAGCGATCTCACGCGGGTTGGCTGGATAGGTCTGACGATCATTGGCAGCCAGCTTTTGCGCGGCATACTCCAGTTTATGCGCAATTTCTCATCCGAGACATTTGCCCAGCGCATCGAACGCGACGTGCGCAACGAATTATACGTCAGCCTGCTGGGCAAAAGCATGTCCTACCATGATTTTCAGCCGGTCGGTGAAATCATGGCACGGGTCACCAACGATGTACGCGAAATCAACCTGATGATGAATCCCGGCCTGAACCTGATCATCGGTTCCAGCATGTTTATTCTGCTGCCGATGCTGGCCACGCCCGGTATTCACCCGGCGCTGATCGTGTCGCCGTTGTTATTTGTGTGCGCCTATGTGGGCGTGCAGTACCACTATGTCAAAACCCTGCACACCATCGCCCAAAAAGGCCGGGCCAGTTTTGGGCACATGAATGCGCGGCTTGCTGAAACGTTAGACGGCGTTGAAGTGGTCAAGGGCACCGCCCAGGAAGACCAGGAAATCGATAAATTTAACGGCCTGGTCGACCAGGTACGCTATTGGTTTGTCCGGCAGGGCGATGTCGAAGCCCGCTATTTTGCCATTCTGTTACTGGGGCTGGTGCAGGTCGGCGGCTTTATGCACGCTATTTATCTGTACAAAACCGGCACGATCAACACAGGTGATATTGTGGCTTTCATGGGGCAGCTCAGCCTGTTTGGCTTCCCGGTGTTCACATCGATTTTTGCGTTGGGGCGAGTCGCATCGGGACATGCCAGCGCGGCGCGCATCCTGGCGATCATCAACGCCGAAACCGATCTGGATCAGAATGCTGAGGGCTACCATGCTGCGATCCAGGGCGCGATCACGTTTGAACATGTCAATTTCGGATACGTTAATAACAAACAGGTGCTGCATGACGTGTCGTTCAGCATCCGGCCCGGCCAGACCGTCGCCATTGTGGGGCAAACCGGATCGGGCAAAAGCACCCTGACCAAGCTCACTAACCGCACCTATGACGCCGACAGCGGGCGGGTGCTGGTCGATGGGGCGGATGTCCGCGCGTGGGACCTGGCCGCGCTGCGCTCTCAGATCAGCATCATCGAGCAGGAAATCTTTCTGTTCAGCCGGACGGTTGCCGACAACATCAGCTTTGGCAAACCGGATGCCTCGCAGGATGTCATCGAGCAGGCCGCACGGAATGCCCAGGCTCACGACTTTATCATGGCCCTGCCGCACGGTTACGACACCGTGATCGGGCAGCGCGGTGTTACGCTCAGCGGCGGCCAGCGGCAGCGATTGGCCATCGCGCGGGCTTTTCTGACCGATCCGCGCATTTTGATCCTGGATGACAGTACCAGCGCCATCGACAGCGCCACCGAAGACCGGATTCAACGCGCGATCTGGGCTGCCGCGAAGGGTCGAACCACGATCTTGATCACGCACCGGCTGTCACAAATTCGTTGGGCCGATCATATCATCGTGCTCCGGAAAGGCCACATTGCCGCGCAGGGAACGCATGAGGACCTGCTCCAGACGTCAGCAGCCTACCAGCGCATTTTTGCCCGTTTCGAAGACGACGACATACCAACCACCAGCAGCACACACCCGGCATCATTGCACCAGGCAGGAAACAGGTCATAACCAACTATGGGTATCTTTGGCGGTCTTGAACAAGATCAATACGACCGGCAGTATAGTGATGCTTATCTGTTCCGCCGCTTAGGAAGTTACTTCCGCGCGCAAACGAACCGGTTTGTCGTGTTGATCGTCATGGGGCTGGCGGTTTCGATCGCGCAGGCACTCGCGCCCATCATCATCGCGGCGGGAGTCGGCGCACTCGAAACCGGTTCGAACACGCGCCAGTTGGAGCTGCTGGTGGGCGCATTGCTGGGCACCGTGGTGATGCAGTATATCGCCAACTGGCTGCGCCGCCGTATGACCAATCGTATCGTTGGTGATCTCACTGCGCAGATGCGCAAGGATGCGTTTTCAGCCGCTGTCGAACGTGACATGGCGTTTTATGATGAGAACAAAACAGGCAAAGTGATCAGCCGCATCACCAGCGATACAGACGACTTTGGCCAGATTCTCATCGTTACTTCCGACATCGTCAGCCAGATGATCCAGGTTGTTATCCTGTCCGGGGTGCTGATCTGCCGCAATGTATTTCTGACGCTGCTGCTGCTCGTGTTTATGATCCCGATGCTGGCTGTGGCGTTGATCTTTCGCAGAATTGCGCGTGAAGTGACCCGCCAGGGATCACGCGCAATGGCCGCCGTTAATGACAATATTCAGGAAACAGTCACCGGCATCAGTGTTTCAAAAAACTTCCGCCAGGAAGCGGCGATCTACGACGACTTTGTGCGTGTCAACGAACAGTCCTACCGTATCAATATGCAGCGCGGGGTGGTGCTGGCTTCCATTTTCCCGGTGCTGAATGCGCTTTCCGGGTTTGCAACGGCAGCTATCGTTTATGTTGGGGCGCGAACTGTGATCAAGGGAGCGCTGAGCGTCAGCGGGTGGTATCTCTACATTCAAGCGGCGGATCGCTTCTGGTTCCCGCTGATCAACATCGCGTCCTACTGGAGCCAATTCCAGCAGGCGATGAGTTCGTTAGAGCGCCTGTTTGCCCTGATCGACACCGAAAACACCGTCCGGCAGACGGACAGCCGGGCAGATAACCACCTCGCGGGACAAATCACGTTCGAGAATGTGGTTCTTGAATACAAACCGGGGCTGCGCGTGCTTGACCAGTTCAGCCTGACGATTGCGCCCGGTGAAAATGTGGCCTTCGTCGGGCATACCGGCGCGGGCAAAAGTACCCTCGCCAAACTGCTCACGCGGCTGTACGAGTTTCAGCAAGGCACAATCCGGATCGACGCGCATGATATCCGGTCGTTTGATCTCCATGCCTACCGCAGCCAGATCGGTTTTGTGCCCCAGATGCCATTTTTGTTCAGCGGCACCATTGCCGACAATATTCGTTATGGCAAACCGGCGGCAACCGACGACGAGATCGAACATGTCGCGTACAGTGTGGGGCGCGGCGAGTGGCTGGAAACACTGCCGGACGGTCTGCAAAGCAGCGTCGGGGAACGTGGCGCACGCTTAAGTATCGGGCAGCGCCAGCTTGTCAGCCTGCTGCGTGTATTGGTGCAAAAACCGGCGATCTTTATTCTGGATGAAGCTACCGCGAGCATTGACTCGTTCACTGAGGCGCAGGTTCAAGAAGCGCTGGACCTGATCCTGGCGCAGTCAACCTCGATCTTGATCGCGCACCGGCTCAGCACGGTACGCAGCGCCGACCGTATTATCGTGCTGCGCCAGGGTGAAATCATCGAGGAAGGGAATCACCGCACACTGATGGAGCAGGGGGGACATTACGCCGAACTTTATAACGCATACTTCCGCCACCAATCATTGAGTTACATCGAAAACGCACGCGCCATGTTTGCGGCAGATGACATTCCTCCTGGCGCGGACTAAGTAACACGATCATAGTTGATACCGGGTAACCGTTTGTTCCATCTGGCGCGCCATGTTATCCAGGTCCTGGGCACTGCGTTCGGTCTGACGCGTGCTGATTGCAGCCTGGGTTGTGGCTTGTTTAATCGATACCATCGCCGCTGTGAGTTGTTCCATACCGTTGATCTGCTGGTGCGTACTGGCCGCGATTTGCGCCGATGCCTGGGCCGCTTTTTCGATCGTCTCTGCAAGTTCACGGATAGCCGAACCGGCACGTTCGACAAGCGCCATCCCGTTTTCAGCCACTTTGCTGCCCTCTTCGGTAACCATCACTGCGGTGTTGGTTGCCTGTTGAATTTCGTTAAGAATATCGCGTACACGGGCTGTTGCATGGCGCGATTGTTCGGCCAGTTGGCGTACTTCGCTGGCGACAACCGCAAAACCCTTACCTTCCTCGCCCGCGCGTGCGGCCTCAATACTGGCATTGAGCGCCAGCATCTTGGACTGGTCGGCAATATCGTTAACCGTATCAATAATCTCACCGATTTGCTGAGTACGCTCAGACAACATCAGGATGTTTTCGGCAATGCTGTCAACCTGCCGCAAAATTTGCCCCATGCCGCCAATTGTATCCGATACGGCTTCCTGCCCGTTGCGCGACACGGTTAATGATTCGCGGGATGCGTCGGCTACCGACTGGGCACGTTCGGCGGTTTGAGACACGGTGGTTCGCACCTGTTCAACGGTGGTCATCGTCTGTGTGACAGCGGCATCCTGTTCGGTCGTCGTAGCGCTTTGCTGGGTCGTCGCTGCCAAAATTTCCGCGGCAGACGCCGAGATGCCATTTGCCGTCTCACGGATTTGAATCGTGATTTCATTCAAGCTGTCCACCATCCGATTCAGGTTTATTTCCAACCGGTACAGGTCATCGCTTTCATCTTGATCCCGACCATCGCCGGTAACATTCAAACGCACCGACAGATCACCGTTTGCTACTCGCTGCGCAAAATTCACATACTCGGCCACTTTGGCTCGAAGCAGTTCTTCGCTGGCACGCAGCGCAGCAGTCCGTTCCTCAACACGTTTTTCGAGTTCGTCGCGGGCTTCTCGTAACTCATCCTGAATTTGTTTTCGTGCGGTGATATCACGTCCGAGGCCAACAATGCTTGTAATGTTGCCGTCCGAGTCACGAACGGGGGTTTTCGTCGTCAGCAGCCATCGCTGCTCGCCCTGACGGTTAATGACACTCTCTTCTTCGCCAAGCATCGGCTCGCCGGTGCGGAGGATAGCGCGCTCATCTTCATAGTACTTACGGGCTTCGTCTGCTGAGAAATAATCAAAATCCCAGGTGCCAACAGCGTCGTCCGGGGACGCAACACCGCACAGATCTGCCTGGGCAGTGTTAATTTTTACAAAGCGGCTTTCCACATCTTTCACATATATCACATCCGGCAAATTGTTGATGAGCGCATTCAGCAGATTACTTTCTTCTGCCAGCCTGGCCGACGCTTGCTCCAACTCCAACGTGCGTTTTTCAACACGCTGCTCCAGTTCGTCACGCGCCTGCCGTAACGCCTCCTCGATTTGCTTACGCTGTGTGATGTCCTGCATCGTCCCGATAAGCTTAACCGTCTGCCCCTGGGCATTGGTCTGTGCATGGCCTTTGGACAGCATATAACGAACCGGTTCTTCCTCCCAGTCAATACGAAATTCCACTTCATAGGGGGAGCCTTGAGCAACGGCCTGGTTGATCTGTGCATCAACTTCATCACGATCATCAGGGTGAATCGCCTCGGAAAAATCAGCGCCCATCAAGGGGCCCCTGGAGGGGTCCGCGCCAAACAGCTTGTAGACCTGTTCGGACCAATAAGTTGTCCACGTATCGACGTCTAATTCCCAATTGCCGATCAGGGCGACTTCCTGCGCTTGTTTAAAACGCTCAGCATTTTTGACCAACTCTACCGTTCGCTCGGAAACCATCTGTTCCAGGTTATCCAACGTGCGGCGGTTGGCGATAGACGGTGCCGCCAGGGAAGGCAGCGCCCGGTAAATGATGTTTTCCTGATCAGAAAACGCATGTGGTTTGGTCCACCCGATCCGCAGCGCGCCAACCCAACGCCCGGCTTGAATAATCGGAACCAGCGCCAATGAGCGCCAACCTATACGGGCCAAAAAGTTGCGGATTCCATCATCCAGACGCACATCAGTCGTCACATCGCTAATCAGTTTCGCAGCGTTTTCTGTGCCAAATAACAACAACCGTGTCAGCGGGAACTCTGGTAAGTATTTACGCTTGCCCAACTCCAGGAATTCACTATTATCGCTGGACCAGGCGGCCACTTCCCAGGCCCATTCCGGATCATTTTGATCATCCAGATCAATGAACGATAACACCGCCGATGACGCGCCATTGTCAATCGCCGGTTGCGCCAGCACACGCAGCAGATCATTTTCGTCCTGGGCCGCGTTGAGTCCCTGGCTGATCTGGTATAGGGTTTCGAGTTCGACCTTCTGACGCTCGATCAACATGCGCCGGTTGGCAACCGCGGGCGCCGCCAGGGAACCAAGCGCGAGATACACGGCCATTTCTTCTTCGATAAAGGTGTGGATTTCCGGCCAGAAGAAGACAAGTAATCCAACCCATTCTCCCAACTGCATAAGCGGAACGATCACCGCCGCCTTGAATCCGGCTTCAGCAAAGCGCTTGCGTCCTACATCGTTCACCAGCGCAGATACTTCAAGGTCTGACACAAACAACGGTACGTCGGGGTTAGTCAACCATTGATCCGAAAACGACAGGCTGCGCGCAAGAAACGTTGAGCCAATGGACACATACGGTTCGCCCCGTGCCCGCCAACTGGCCACAGTTTCCGATCGTGCCGGTTTGTCTTCGTGATCCAGATCGATGTATTGCAGTGTCGCTTCCACACAACCCGTATCCCCGGCGGCCTGTACCAGGACTTGCAGCAAATCATTTTCGTTCTCAACCTGGTTTAGGCCCCGGCTGATACTGTAGAGAAGCGCGGTTCGCGAGGCCAAACGCTGTTGTTCTTCCTCAGCACGTTTGCTTTGGATGATATCACGGGCGATAATGCCGATTTTGCGGTCAGCGCCGGTATCGTCTTGAAGCACGGTAAAAACCTGCGATACGGGGAAATCACGGCCATCTTTGCCGCGAATTGTCGTTTCACCCGACCATAACCCCTGCCGTAGAACTGTCTCTAAAACCCCATCGGGCAGGTTCGGTTGTATGGCATGCAGCGTCAAAGAAGGCATTTCCTCTGGCTGGTAGCCCAGCACAGTGGGCACGGTGGAATTCCAATAGGTGAGCTGCCCGTCATCATCCGCGATCATGACAAGATCGGTTGTATTTTCGATAATGCCCAACAGGCGCTCGCGTTGTGTCGTCGCTTCCTGAAGGTTATCAGCCATATGATTAAACGCACGCGCCATCGTGCCGATCTCGCCTGCGGCTTCAACATCAAGCCGGTGGCTCAAGTCACCCGCCGCGATCTTATCTGTCAGGTCAAGCACCCGTCCCAGCGACCGGATAACCCCACGAATGAGTATCCAAAACACACCGGCACCCACTACCAGCGGGGCAGCCAGGGCCAGGAAGGTTACAACAGCGATTGTTTGCTGTTCGGAATACAGATCGTGCTCGCCTTCCAACTCAATGACAAGCGCAACACTGATCAAGCCGAAAAACATAATCGCAAACGTCACTGCAAAACTCGTGACCAGTCTGCGTTCGACGGTTTTGGTGAAAAAACTCATGACCTGTCCTCTCACATCCGCGCGCAGTAAGGCTACGCCATAAAAATAATTACCCCAATCCCCGCGCGAACAAGTTCGCGTTACCCCTTCCCTTGGGGAAGGGGAGCAAAGGCGAACAAACGGGAGATTTATTTTCCTGGTTCAGCCTAACACTAAGCCGGTTGGTTGTCCGGCACACGATCAACGCAGCCAACCGGGTTAACATGTGCTTTAGCCAACACCTATGCCGCTATTCGGCAAGTTCCGGGTCTTCGGCCTGCCCTTCAGGTTGAATAGCGGTCACTTTGCCCCGTGCTCGAACCGATTTGATAATCTTGTCGATGACCACCGCCGTCCGTTTACTGTAATGCCACGCGATGCCGGGTTTTACATCCACCGGGCACATCACTACCAGCGACACCGCATGGGGTTCGCTAAACTCGATGATGTATACACTGTAGTGTTCGCCCTCAAACCGGGTCGAGTGGAACGACGTTTCGCCAAGCACGCTCAACAGGGATGTATTCGCGCTGTGATCAAATGACAAGGCTTTTTTGAGCAGCATCAAGTCATATTCTTCGAGCGTACCGGCGGCGCCGATCATGTTTTTGTCAGCATCCATCAGGCCGACAAACTTCGCCCGCACGTGCCTGCTCAGCGCTTCAAGTTGGGCTGTAATCTGCTTGAACTGGGCCCGCCGGAGAATCAATGCAGCCGGGCGCATGCTGGGATCAAGACGGCGCTCACGGTCTTCCGGTGTGTAATGTTTCTGCGCGGCTGTCTCGGGCGGTGCCGCCGCATAGGGTCGGTGTGCCATCTTGAGTTCACGATCAATCCGCATCAAGATGAAATCGAGATTGATCGGTTTGCTCAAATAGTCGACTGCGCCCAACCGGAAAGCGGCGACCGCTGATTTTGCCGACAGGGCGCTATCAATCAAGATCACCGGCACGTGTGGGCACAAAATCCCCACTGCCGTGAGCAAGTCGATCCCGCTCAAGTCGGGTAGTTGGACTTCAACCAATGCCAACGAAAAATTACTGACCAGCAGTTGGTCCAGCGCGTCTTCAAAATTGACGGCTTCGCTCGTTTGATACTCACCGACCGATATCAAAAGATCGGACAATGTTCGGCGAAGCTCACCGTCATCGGCCACGATCAGAATATGATCATGGTGTACCTGGTCTTCCTGGTTCGACATGTTAGTTTCTTTGCATATGCTGACATCATACGTATGTTGTCATCCAAACGCTGTATGATACCCCGTTAAAAACAGAGTGGCCGTTGTATCAGTCATTATTTTCCGTTTTCTGAGCATGATGGTACCGATCACAGCGCGACGAATGTGTTTCCACTATATGCCATTATAACTTAACTCGTGCTTGGTATGATTCTGCATCAGTTATTCCGCTTAGGCAACTGGGCTATCGGCACCGCCAACACGTAATGGTACCGCGCTCAAATTCATCGCCCACACAACACAATCGCCGCATTAAACTGGCTAGCGCCAACCGAGTGTCAGCGCGGCAGGATCAAGCGGCCCTGTCGAACTGGATACCCGGATCATGCGTTCCTCACCCGGCTCCATATCAAAATAATTGTCACTGAACCGGGCCGCCACATCCGGCAGCCGGAGATGAACAAAATAGGCGTACCCCGGTGACCGCAGGTGCACGTTGAGATGCTGCGCATCAACCGGCTCGATCTGCATGTCCGGCTCGACAGGCTCCCGCTGTAAATCTTTGATCGCGGCGAAAAAGAGGCGGTTACGCAAAAAGATCGGACCTGCCGATGTGACAGACATATACCGGTCCGGACCGGCATCAATCGTGTCGTGCGCCCAGCGACATACAACGTGACTGTTGTTGGCTGCAACCTGGATCGCGTGCTGTTCTTCCCACACGACGCCCGCATCAAATGTGCCCAGCCGGACCGTGATCGTATCGACAATGTCGCACAGGGTATCATTCGTCACCCACAATTCAACGCCGCCGTTTTCCGTTTGTTTAAACGACGCCAGCACCGGGTCATATACTCGCCTGGCATAGTAGTATCCGGCTTTGCCGAAGCCATAATAATCAAGCACACTCCAGCTTAGAACCGGCCAGCAGTCGTTAAGCTGCCAGAACAATGTGCCCGAACAATGCGGCTTACGGCGCCGGAAATGTTCGATACCAAACTTCAGCCCTTCGGCTTGCGCGATCATGCTGAAATCGATGTATTCGTCCAGGTCCTGGGGCAGGCCGGTCACGTTCAGCATGAGGTTGTCGCCCTTGTTTTTGGGATTGTCCTTGTTATGGTGATCCATCGACGGGCTGTGATGAAACAGTTGATCGGGCGGGATGCAGCGCTCAAGTGTTTCGCGGACCGGCGCGGCGTGCATACCAAACTCGCTGATGAAACGGCCCATGTCATCAGCGTAACGCGGGTACGATACACCCGCCGGTGACCGGTCGATGACCGGCTTCTCACCAAAACGACGCGGCGCGCCCCCGTGCCAGACATCCCAGTTGTGGCGATCACCATCCGCCATGCTGTTGTGATCGTTGCCTCCATACGGGCTGCCCGGCCAATAGGGTGTGTGACCGTCCAGTTCGGCGACGGCCTCAGGCAGCACCCGATCGTAATAGAGCGCACCGGACACCCGATTATCCGGTTGATCCCAGTGATGGATATCGTGAATCCACTGGTTTTCGTTGTTACCACACCACAGCGCCAAACACGGATGACTCCGCAGGCGGCGCACCTGGTAACGGGCTTCGGCTTCAACTTCGGCCACAAACAGCGGATCATCTTCCGGATACATCGCACATGCAAACATGAAGTCCTGCCACACCAACAAACCCAGGCGATCACACAGCGCATAAAATGCATTATGCTCGTACATGCCGCCGCCCCAGACGCGCAGCATATTCATGTTCGCATCCCGCGCGGCGGTCAGCAGCATCTCGTAACGGTCCGTTGGAATACTGCCCACAAACGAATCAGCCGGAATCCAGTTCGCGCCTTTGGCAAATATCGGCACGCCGTTGAGCACAAAACGGAAAAACCGGGTGCCGCGTTCTGTCATATCGGGGGACTGGTCTAACTCAATGGTGCGGATACCGACCTGGCTGTTATGTTGATCAAGCTGATTATTATCCTGTGTCAACGTGACCTGGAGATCGTACAGCGCCGGGTGTCCCAGGTCGTGCGTCCACCACAGTTCCGGATTCTTGATCGTCAGGTAGGCCGTGGCCGACAGGGTAGACGTGTCACCGTCCAGCATGAGCACCTGTTTTATGTCCGGGCCAAGCTGGATGTGCGCAATGACTGGTTTTTGTGAACCAAAACGGTCAACTTCAACCTTAACAGTCACCAGCGCGACATCTTCATCGTGATTGATCGCCAACGTGGTAAAGTGAACGCCCCGGATAACGGCGCGGCGTTCGCGGCGCAGGTCTACCGGGCGCCAGATGCCGATCGTCGGCAGGCGCGGCCCCCAGTCCCAGCCATAACCAAACTGCGCTTTGCGCATCACAACACGCTCTTCATTACGTCCCCACGACACAAACGGGTGATCGGCATCAACCTGTGAGAGCGGCGGATCAAAACACAGCGCCAGCGTATTCGTTTCGCCAAAACGCAGCTTATCAGTGACATCAAACACGGCCTCGCGGAACATGTTGCCGTGCCGCCCCAACAGTTCGCCATTGAGCCAGATCGTGACAAAAGCATCCAGTCCGTGAAACACCAGCCGGTAACGCTCATCTGGCTGGCACGGATCAGCAGGCACATCAAACGCGGCCCGGTACCACCATTCACGCTCCTCCATCCAGGCGCATGCAGACTCGTTGCGGTCATAAAATGGATCGGCGATACGACCGGCAGCGATCAATGCGCTGTGCACATCACCCGGCACCTCGACATGTAACCAATCGCTGTCATCAACTGTTGCAGCAAATGTACCGGTGTCTACACCCTCACCCGGCGCAAAATCCTGAAGTTTCCATTGATCGAACATACATTACCCTTTACTAATAGCCGTTTTACGATGCAACCCGCTAATTCAAACAAGTATGATCTGAAACGCGTGTGCGTTCGCCGGTCTGAACACGCCACAGCGCCGCGTATAAACCATTTTGCTGCACCAAGTCGTCATGCCGTCCCTGTTCGCACACGCGGCCTTGTTCCAACACAAAAATGCGATCCGCGTTCCGGATCGTAGAGAGACGGTGTGCAATGACGATCATGGTACGCCCAACTGCAATCCGTTCCATCGAGCGCTGGATGGCCGCTTCGGTTTCGTTATCCACCGAGGATGTAGCTTCGTCCAACACCAGGATGGGCGGATTTTTGAGCACGGCGCGCGCAATCGAAATACGCTGCCGCTGGCCGCCAGAGAGCTTTTGTCCCCGTTCACCGACAATCGTATCGTAACCGTCGGGCAGCGCCATGATAAAGTCGTGGGCTTCAGCGATCCGGGCGGCTTCGATGATCTGATCCATACTGGCATCAAACGTGCCGTAGGTGATATTCTCGCGCACCGTGCCGTGGAACAAAAACACGTCCTGGCTGACCAATCCGATCGCGCGGCGTAAATCGGACAGGCTGATATGATGCACCGATTCTGAATCGAGGCAAACCGCCCCCGCCTGCACATCATAAAACCGCAGCAGCAGCTTGATGATCGTGCTTTTGCCCGCGCCCGTAGCGCCGACAATCGCGGCTGTGTCACCCGCCGGAATATCCAACGAGAGGCCGCGCAGCACTTGCGACCCGTTGTTATACGCGAAATACACATCGTCAAATGTGACATCACCGCGAACGGCTTGGGTTGGCAGCCGTTCCCAGCCATCGACGATCCGGGCTTTGATATCGAGCAGATCAAGAATCCGCGTGGCCGACGCCATCGCCCGCTGGTACAGGTCAAAGGTTTCGCCAAGAGCGGTCAGCGGCCACAGAAACCGCTGGGTCATCAATACCATCATGCTGAACACGCCCACGTTCAACTCGCCGTTCAGGGCTTTCCTGCCCCCGAATACCATGATCGCGATAAACGCCAACACGATCACAATCCGGATCACGGGACTAAACGCCGAACTCAGGGCGATGGCCTGCCGGTTGCGGCTGCGATACCGCTCACTCTCGCGGTGAATACGCGCGGTTTCGTGCCGTTCGGTCGTGAAACTCTTGATAGTCACGATGCCGCCCAGGTTATTGGATAGATGGCTGTTGAGAACGCTCACTTGCTCGCGGACGGCGGCATAACGCGGTGTGATCATGCGTTGGAACCACACCGATCCCCACACGATAAACGGCATCGGAATAACAACCATCCAGGCTATCTGGGGCGCTGTGTAAAAAAACAGCCCGCCAACGACGATCACCGTCACCAAAACCTGGAGCAAAGCATTCGCGCCGACGTCAAGAAACCGTTCGAGCTGGTTTACGTCGTCGTTCAAAATCGCCAACAGGCCGCCGGTGCTCTGGTCCTCGAAATAAGCCAGTTCCAGGCCCTGAACGTGTGTGTACGCATCAATACGCATTTCGTGCTGCAACGTCTGGGCCAGATTACGCCACAAAACGCGGTGCGCGTACTCAAATGCCGACTCTAATATCCAGACCAGCAGCGTCAGCCCGGCTAAAACCCATAACTGTGACATACCATCCGTCACACCCAGTTTGGCGATCAGCGATTCGTCGCGCTGAACCACGACATCAACCGCCGTTCCGATAAGTATCGGCGGCGCTAGGTCAAATACTTTGTTCAGCACCGAAAACAGGCTTGCCAACACAACCGCCCGGCGGTGGGAACGCGCGTAGGTCAGCAGTCGTCGGAGAGGGTGGTGCGCTGAAGAAGACACGATCGAGAACTCCTTGTATGTTTCTATTGTGTGTCATCCACTTTTGCCAAACGATCGGCAAGAGCAAAACAACGCGCCCAAGTGTATCGCTTTTTTGAGTTAATTTGCGAGTTTTGTTAAAAAGCCTCACTTGCGCGGCTCGCGACCTTATGTCCTAATAACCGGTGTATTGCTGAGCTAATCTTTACCCAGGTAGAAAATCATGGATCATCACATCTCGTTCGACCAAACCATTGCCTGCCTTGATGCCACGCACCAGCCCTACGACGTATTTTCGCTGCAACAGGATATCACGATCGTCGTCACCCAACGCGGCGGTCGGGTGTTGGGGCCATTCCTGCCAGATGACACGGGCAGCCTGTTCTGGATGAACCGTGCCTGGTCAACGCCGGAGACGTTCCGGGATTTTCTGACCACCGGTCAAACCGACATAGGCGGTGAACGGCTGTGGATAGCGCCAGAGATTCAATACAACGTGCGTGATCGCGCCAATTTCAACACCAGCTACCGCCTGCCCCCGCAGATTGATCCCGGCCACTATACACTCAGCCGTCCTGATGCGCAGTCTGTACGGCTCCAACAACACATGACACTCCAGGCGTATAACCTGGCGGCGGGTGAAAAAACGCTTGACATCGATGTGTTGATCCGACCGGCTGCCGATCCGCTGCGTTTTGTTACGGCCTACCAACACCTGCGCGACGGCGTGTTGTACGCCGGATACGAACAGATCGTCACCCTGTCCGAGCGCCACCATGACGCTATCCGGAGCGCATCCTGGAACCTGGTGCAGGTCCATCCCGGTGGACAGATGATCGTCCCCGTGTCACCATGTATGGACTACACCGACTACCGGCGCGGACCACTGCCGGAAAACGCCCGTACACGCGACAACAACGCGATCCGAATCCCGATTGGCGGCGAGCACATGTTCAAGGTGGGATACAAAGCGGCCCACATCACCGGGCGCATGGCTTACTTCAATACGCTGGATGACACGCGTTCCTATCTGCTCATAAAGCGTTTTACCAACAACCCCTCATCGATCTACATTGAGGAACCCGCCGATCAGCCGGGCGTATTGGGCGATTCGGTGCATGTTTTTTACGATGGCGGCGCGTTTGGCGGCTTTGCCGAGATGGAATGCCAGGGCCAGACCATCGGCGGGGCTTCCGGCCAATCCAGCAGCACCGATTCGTTTATGCTGTGGCTTTATGTGGGCGCTCCGGACCGGCTCAACACCATAACGGCGCACCTGCTCGGCGTGACTATATAACACGGCTGGATACCCGTGTCCGGTTAACCGCACATATTGGGCAAAATGGCCAAATCTATTGACGAACACACGCAGGCATGCTAGGCTTTGCGCACATTACAGTCAACCAGTTATCATCAACTTATGAAACATACAAACGTCACTCATACCGGCACTGCGCTTAACATGCACCCGGTTTCTTCAGGATAGAGGCGGGTTCGGCGCCACTGCCAACCGATAACCCTCAAGCGTGGAGCAAACCGGCCCCACGCTTTTTGTTTTGTGGGTAGCACACTCTGTGCACACCGAGTGAGTTCAGGAGAGAAAACCGTTGTCAGCACCACGTCATATCCCGTTGATCGTTCTTGGGGTGGGGAATGTTGGACGCGCTTTTTTGGCCCAGTTGATGCAAACGCGGCAAAAACTGGTCGATCGGTATGATGTAGACCTTCAACCGGTCGCTCTGGCTGACAGCCGCAGCGCCGTAATGAACACCGAGGGACTCAGTCCAAACGCGGTTGAGGCTGTTATCACAGCCAAAAAGAACGGCCAATCACTGGCCGGACAACCCGGCTCGCTGGGCAGCATCACGGCCCATGACCTGGTAGCCCATGCTGCCGAAGCAGGATTACAACACGCCATCGTGATCGACACGACAGCCGCCGATGGTATGGAACAGGCGCTCAGCGCCGCGCTGAACCAGGGCTACGGCCTGGTGTTGGCTAACAAGCGCCCGCTTGCCGGATCGTGGGAAACAACCCGGCACTTTTTTGCCAGCACGCGCGTACGCTTCGAGGCGACGGTTGGGGCCGGGCTGCCGGTTAATTCCACGCTGCGTTACCTGATCGATACCGGCGACACTGTGTACCGCATCGAAGGCGCCTTGAGCGGCACGTTGGGTTACCTGTGCAGCCGCCTGGAAGATGGTGAGGCTTTTTCCTCCGTGGTAACTACCGCCAAAGAGCGCGGTTATACCGAGCCTGATCCCCGCGATGACCTGAGCGGCATGGATGTTGCCCGCAAAGCCTTGATCCTGGGGCGGTTAGCGGGCTGGCCGATGGAACTCAAAGACCTGCGCGTTGATCCGCTGTATCCTGATGAGATGGCCGATATCACGGTTGAGGCGTTCATGGCCCAACTGCCAGACCTGGATACCGCATTTGCGGCCTACATGGGATCGCTGGCCGGGGTGCCGCGTTACATGGCCGAGATCACGCCAGACGGGGGTGTAGTATCGTTTAAAATGGTCGGTGAACGCCTGGCCGCCGAACTACGCGGCACGCGTAACCAGGTGTCGTTCACGACACAACGTTACGCCGATATGCCGTTAACCCTGCTTGGGCCGGGCGGGGGCATGGATGTGACCGCCGCCGCGGTCCTTCAAGACTGCCTGTATTTAGCACACAGCATGTGCTGACGCATCGTTAACACAAGCGCCCCTGGTCACTTTGCATGATAGTGCGTGTAGTGACAGGTGGCGCTTGTGCCAACAGATCACCTCATTTATCGCCCTTTGCTGCTTTCCGCTCAAAAAATAACCCGGTAATATTGTACGAATATCATAAAACCATCTGACGCCCGACAGGGTATACTTCTGCTCAGCGTTTCAATTTGAATGCTAATAGTCGCAATAGCTTGTGCAAAGCATCTGTATTTTTATATAAGCATCATAAAAATAGTGTATTTACCTGCGTGAATCAACAGCAGGAGGAATGTTTATCAAACGATCGGTTTATGCCTAAAACGCCATAAACACCCTATTTTGTTCTACATGCACCAAGTTATTAGCCCAAGTGAGGAGCACACCATGAAAAAGATCGCTCGTTTTGTCGTTCTTAGCAGCCTGATACTCGCCCTGGTGACAGTACTCAGCCTGTCATCATTCGTATCCGCACCCGCCATCTATGCCCAGGATGGCAGTATTCTGGACAAAGTGATCGAACGCGGCAAGTTGATCTGCGGCGTGAACGGACAGGTTCCCGGCTTTTCGTTCCTTGACCCGGATACAGGTGAAATGACCGGCTTTGATGCAGACTTCTGCCGTGCGTTGGCCGCCGCGATCTTTGGCGAAGTTACGGCTGATAACCTTGAGTTTATCCCGCTGACCGCCCAGGAACGCTTCACCGCGCTGCAGACCAGCCAGGTTGACGTTCTGTTCCGCAACACCACCTGGACCCTCTCTCGTGACGGTGAACTCGGTGTTGATTTTGGCCCGACCACTTATTACGATGGCCAGGGACTCATGGTCCGTGCTGACCTCGGCGTTACCATGATTGAAGAACTCGATGGTGCGTCAATCTGCTCGCTGACCGGCACCACCACCGAGCTAAACATCACCGAAGCCATGGAAAGCCGCGGCCTGAGTTATGAGCTGGTCCCCTTTGAGCAGTCCAGTGAAACCATCGCCGCCTTTGAAGAAGGCCGCTGCGACGTGCTGACATCAGACCAGAGCCAGCTCGCGGGCCTGCGCTCCAGCGCCGACGATCCCGGCTCGATCACCGTGCTGGCAGAAGTGATCTCCAAAGAACCGCTCGGTCCGGCCTATCTCCAGGGCGACTCGGTTTGGGCGGACGTTGTGAACTGGACCGTATACGCTACATTCACCGCCGAAGAATTCGGCATCACCCAGGCCAACATCGATGAAGCCTTAGCCTCCGAAGACATTCGTGTCCTGCGTTTCCTCGGCCAGGGCGAAGAAGCCAGCGGATCGTACATCGGCCTGGACAATGACTTCGCGGTGAACGTTATCCGCGCGGTCGGCAACTACGGCGAAATTTACGAACGCAATGTCGGCATCGACACGCCGCTGGGCCTCGATCGCATGGCCGGTCTTGGGCTGAATACGCTCTGGACAGATGGCGGCCTGCTGTACGCCCCAGCCTGGCGTTAATCCGTTTTTGCTTTTCGTGCCAGGGGTGCAGTACACTGCACTCCTGGCTGTCTCAAAAACAATACCCGGTAGTTGCCCGGCACCTTACAGCGGACGGATGATGTCCGCCGCTTGTTCTGGTCAAGTTGTGAGCAGTATGGCATTATCTCTTTAGACCAACATCGATATATCACGCGTTTTGCACTCTATCCGTTCATCCTGCTCCGCATGTCATAATGGGGTCACCGAATGATGTCCGAACACAGGCCCTCTGCGTTTGATAAAGCCCAGCACGCACCCGTACCCTTGTGGCGAGACATTCGCGTCATCCAGGTTTTCGCGCAGGTTGCATTTCTGGTCGCAGTAGTCGTTTTTGGTTACATGCTGCTCCACAACCTGATCAACAACCTGGAAGAAAGCCAGCTCGCGATCGACTTCCACGTGCTGGAGCGCCCGTTTGGCACCAAAATTTCCGAAGGCCAGATGGACTTCAACCCAGGCGAGTCATCCAACTTCCAGGCTTTGCGTGCCGGGTTTCAAAACACGCTGCGCGTGGTCGGTATTGGCCTGGTTGGGGCGACGGTCCTGGGTGTGCTCATCGGTGTCGGGCGGTTGTCAACCAACGTGCTGGTTCGCGGTGTAGCAGTCAGTTATATCGAGTTGTTTCGTAACACGCCGCTGCTCGTACAACTTTATTTTATTTATCGAGGCATGCGCATCACGCTGCCTGAAAAACTGGCAGACTCCTACGAACTGCCGGGGTCAATTTATATCAACCGGCGTGCGATCAACTTTGTGTTGATCAAGGGCACCGACACCGCCTGGATTTTTTACCTGTGCATAGGGGCAGGCATTGCCATCGGGATCGCCCTGTGGATATGGCGCTTGCGCGTGCAAGATCAAACGGGGCGTCCGGCGCACACGCTGCGCTGGTTCCTGCCTGCTGTGATTATTCTGGGCGGCATAGGCTGGCTGCTGTCCGGCCAACCGTTCGTAACCGAAACACCTCGACTGGAAAAATTTAACTTCGTAGGTGGTGACCGGCTTTCAGCCGAATACACGGCGCTCACACTGGGGCTGGTTTTGTATACCGCTGCATTCATTGCCGATATCGTCCGTGCCGGTATTCAGGCTGTTTCCTACGGTCAAATCGAAGCGGCCCGCGCCCAGGGCTTCAGCGGCGGCCAAACGCTGCGGTTAATCGTGCTTCCGCAAGCGCTGCGACTGATTATCCCGCCCTTAGGTAACCAGTACTTGAACCTGGCGAAAAACTCCAGTCTGGGGATCGCCATTGGTTTCTTTGACGTGTACAACGTGGCCAATGTGATTTCGAACCAGACCGGGCAATCGGTTGCAATTTTCGCCGTGATGATGCTCATTTACCTGAGTATGAGCCTGACCATCTCCGCGATCATGAATGCTGTGAATTACAGCATGCGTTTGAGGACTCGTTAAGATGAGGCGAGAACATTCCGACACTCACTTCTACGTAGCGCCACTGGAAGCGCCGCCGAGTCGCCGCCCGCCGATCACAACCGTGGGACCACTCGGCTGGATGCGAACCAACCTGTTTAGCAACCGCATGAACTCGGTGACTACCGTTGTGATGGCGGGGCTGGCGGTGTGGTTCCTGTGGAGCTTTATCACCTGGTCGATCGAGTCTGCACAATGGGCGGTGGTCTATAACAACCTGCGCCTGATTACCAGCGGTATGTACGATCGTAAAGAAATCTGGCGCATGGAGTTGGTTACGGCCATCCTGGTATTTCTAACCGGGCTGGGGTTGGGCATCTGGTCACAGATAGCTCGCCGGGTATTCATCGCCATCCTGTTAACATTGATTGTGCTGCTGGTTGTCCCGATTTTCGGCCAGCGCATCCCCGAACCCACCATCTACTCACTGGTCGAGCCGCAGAAAGCACCGTCTAACTTTGTATTTATCGGGCTGGAAGATGATGAGGTCACCGTCACCCTGGACCCACTGACCGACCTGGACGATACAGGGTTACACTACGTTGGCTACATTGAATCACGGTCACGCGCGGAATGGTCAACCCAATCACGCGCGGCCACTACCGGTGAATTGGACCTTTCGGACTATAACCTGACCGGCGTGGTGCGAATCGTAGACCAGGCGGGCAACGCGGTTATTACGCCCGATGGACCGGTCGAGATGGCGTTTACATCCGATCCGCAAACCAGTACGGTGACGTTTACGCTGCCCCAGGACGGCTGGTATATTGTCGAGGTGGTACGCGACGATGAGGCCAATGGCGGCAGAGACAACAACCTCGGCTACTCCTGGCTGACTATTGACGGCGTTGAGCTGTTTTCGAGCCAGGAAGAACCCACCCAGCGCCGTGAAGAAGAATATGGCTCGCCGCCAGCGATCGAACACGCGCTGTTTGCCGAAGAAAAAGCCTACCGGTTTGACGGCACCCGGACATTTGGCGAATTTATCAGCCTGCAAATATCACCGTTTTTTAACCGTATCATTTTGTCGGTGATCGTTGGCTCCGCGATCTTTTTTAACGGCTGGCTTATCGGCTCGCTCGGCAAACGGGAGCGAACCATCCGGCGCAGCACACTCATAGGCTGGGCGCTGGCGCTCCCGGCAGTCGTGATTATCCTCAGGGGATTTGACGGATCGCGCCTGCTGCCGCTCGTGTCTACGGCGCAGTGGGGCGGGCTGCTGCTCACGATGCTGCTCACGGTGGTGGGCATTACGGCGTCTTTCCCGCTGGGGGTCGCGCTGGCGTTGGGACGGCGCAGCAAATTGCCGGTGATCAAATGGACGTGTACGCTGTTCATCGAAACCATACGCGGTGTACCCTTGATCACAATCTTATTCATGGCTAAACTGATCGTGCCGTTTTTCTGGTCGGCCCTGTCCGACCTGGACCTGACGATCCGCATGATGATCGGCGTTACCCTGTTCAGCGCCGCTTACCTGGCCGAAAACGTGCGCGGCGGTCTTCAGATTGTCCCTCACGGGCAAATCGAAGCCGCGCGTGCACTGGGGTTAAACCCGTTTTTGACCACGACATTTATCGTGCTGCCGCAGGCCCTGCGCGCCGTGATCCCGGCCATCGTCGGCCAGTTCATCAGCCTGTTTAAAGATACATCGCTGGTAGCCGTGGTCGGTTTGTTCGAACTGGTGGGGATCGTCGATGCCATTGTGAGCGGGCAGCCGATCTACCGTCCATACCAGCGTGAAGCGTATATCTTCATTGCTATCGTATACTTCATCATCAGCTTTGCCATGTCCGATGTCAGCCGCCGCCTGGAAACATCCGGGGCTGGCAGTCTACGCAAACAGCAGTAAAGGAACAGACTAGCATGGGTGAGAACAACCACGCCGACGAACCCATCATCATTTGCCGCGATGTCAACAAGTGGTTTGGCAACTTTCACGTGCTGAAGGACATCAACCTGGAAGTCCAGCCGCAAGAAGTTGTCGTGATCATTGGGCCTTCCGGGTCGGGCAAATCAACATTCATCCGGTGCATCAACCGCCTGGAAGAACACCAGGAAGGCCAAATCATTGTTGATGACATTGAACTGAGCCACGATGTGCGCAACATTGCCGCTATCCGCAGCGAGATCGGGATGGTGTTCCAGCAGTTTAACCTGTTTCCACACCTGACCGTGTTGGAAAATATCACGTTGGCCCCTCGCTATGTGCGCCGCCAGGCGCGCCGGAACTCGGATGAGCTCGCGCTTCAGCTTCTTGACCGGGTAGGCATTCCGGAACAAGCACGCAAGTATCCCGGCCAGTTATCGGGCGGGCAGCAGCAGCGAGTCGCTATCGCCCGTGCGCTGGCGATGCAGCCCAAGATTATGCTGTTCGACGAACCGACATCAGCGCTTGATCCGGAGATGATCAAAGAAGTGCTCGACGTGATGCAGGAATTAGCTCAAAGCGGCATGACGATGCTGGTCGTATCACACGAAATGGGTTTTGCGCGTGAAGTGGCCGACCGGGTTGTGTTGTTTGATGAAGGACGTATAGTAGAAATAGGAACACCGGATCACTTTTTCGAGAATCCGCAGCACGAACGGACAAAGCTGTTCCTGTCTCAAATCTTGTAAGGACCTGGAGACATCTGATGACGGTTCCTACCCGAATCTATCACCGCGTGCTCGTGCCGCTGGATGGGTCTGAAGCTGCCGAGTTTGCCATACGTTATGGGGCTGACCTGGCGAATAAACACAACGCCGAACTGATGCTGCTGCACCTGAACTATTTACCGGTTCAGGTTGGCAGCGTGCACGATGACGATCTGCCTAATGGTCAAACCAAAGAAGCGGTCAAAAAACGACTTGATGACTTTCAAAACCAACTGCATGAAGCGGGATTGCATGTTCTTACCAACATTATCGATACGCGTGACCTGCGCGGCGCGCTCCTGGACGCGGTTGAGTCCGAGCATATCAGCGCGATTGTGATGTCCACCCAGGGCCGCACCAACATGCTGCACTGGCTGTTTGGGAACCAGGTTGAGCAGGCACTTAGCAATATGCCGGTGCCCGTTATGCTGGTCAGGCCGCTGTATCATAAAATCGTTGTGCCGCTGGATGGGTCGCGCTGGTCCGAAAGCGCGATTCTACGCGCCGCCGAAATCGCGCGCGTGCATGATGCCGAGTTGATCCTTCTGCACGTCTACCAGTCGCCTGTCAGTGACTATTCCGGGCAGCTAGCGCTTGCCGGTCAGCAGCAGATTGCCGACCAATCATTTGATCAAATCCGGGAACAACTTGTTTCGCTGCGCAACCGCCTGCGCCGTGAGGGGATCAACGCCCGCGAGCAGTTGATCCGGGGCAGCAACCCGGCCAAGATCATTTGTGAGTATGTCGAAACAGAAGAAGGCACCAACATGGTCGTGATGTCAACCCACGGGCGCACCGGGTTATCCCGGTGGCTGGTGGGCAGTGTCGCGCAGCGTGTGATCAAAAACTCGCGCTGCCCGGTTATGCTTGTCAGGCCGGATGAAAGTTGACTATCGCCAGATAAAACGCCCGGCACACCGGTTTGGGGCGACACTTTTTAGAAGAATCACCCTTCACCAGCACCTATTTTGTGCTTTTTTACCAAAACAAGTTGTCGAATTAGGCAGAATATGCTAACGTAGTGCTAGCTAGTCCAAAATACATGGCTAGTCCAGTCAGAATATGTGAAATGAGTTAGTAAACTACCGATGTTGTCGTTTGTGTTACGTTACCCGCGCCGCCGCCGTCCGGTCCTCCTCAGGAAGGGTCCGGCTTAGGGTGTTTGTGGCACGCTAGATGTAGATTTTTGGCCAATGCAACCGCTCTCGGACCCGAGGGCGGTTTTTTGTTTGTCTACTAACCGCAAAAGGAACTGGCCGTTATGTCAATACAGGTGGGCGTCTATGGCGCAACAGGTTACACCGGGCTGGAATTGATCCGGCTGCTGGCGCAGCATCCCCAGGTCGATTTACGCTTTGCCACATCCGAACATTCAGCCGGTCAGAGCCTGCGGCAAAGCTCGCCCCTGGCCCCTGATCTGATACTGGTTCCGGCTGCCGACGCGCCGTTAGAGAACATGGACTGCGTGTTTTTATGCCTGCCGCACACCAAGTCAGCCCCGCTGGCGGCGCTGGCGCTGGATCACGGTGTACGCGTCATCGACCTGTCGGCTGACCTGCGTATCGACGATCCCGCGATCTACGAACAGTGGTACAAGGTGCCCCATCCTGCGCCGGACCTGCTGCCGGTGCCGTTTGGACTGCCGGAGTTAGGCCGCAAAGCATTGATCGGCGCCCGGTGCATCGCTAATCCCGGCTGTTATTCGACAGCGGTTCTGCTGGGTACCGCGCCATTGGTACGGCACGGGCACATCGTACCCGGCACGCCGTTGATCATCGATGCCAAGTCGGGCGTATCGGGCGCTGGCCGGACGCCAAAAACACACATACTCTTCTGCGAAATACACGGCAACTTTTCGCCTTACAGCATCGGTTATGCACACCGCCATCTCGCGGAAGTTGAGCAGGTGCTTGCCCACGAAGGCGGGCTGACCGGCCCGGTTGTCTTTTCACCGCACCTGCTGCCGACCGATCGCGGCATTCTGGCGACGATCTACGCCCAGGTGAACGATCAGGATGCCGCGCGACAGGCATTTACGGACACCTACGCAGACGCCCCGCTGGTAACGGTGCTGCCGCCGGGTGAACTGGCTACGCTCGCGCATGTTATCCGCACGCCGCGCGCGGCAGTTTCGCTCACTGCCGGTCCCGGCAACGTCCTGATCATGGTCAGCGTTATCGACAACCTGTTAAAAGGGGCCTCGTCGCAGGCTGTTCAAAACTTTAACCTGATGTGGGCACTACCCGAAACCACCGGATTGACAACTAGCTAAGGTTCAGGAGATCGCACGCATGAAACCTCTGCCGATCGTCATCAAAGTTGGCGGAAATGACCTGGACACACCGGGCTTTATCGACGAGCTGGCTCTCGCCGTTGCCCACTGCCAGCAGCATACGCCGTGTGTACTGGTTCACGGCGGCGGGAAAGCCATCAACCGTTTGCAGGAGCGGCTGGGCCTCCAGCCAACCTACGTCAACGGGCAGCGTGTTACCGACGAAGCCTCACTTGAAGTGGCTGAAATGATGCTGTCGGGGGTGGTCAACAAGGCGCTGACGATGGCATTGCTCAATGCCGGTGTTGACGCCATGGGGTTGAGCGGCGTTGATCGCGGCCTGCTGCGCGTCGAACCGTGGTCACCGGACATGGGGCGCGTCGGGCGGATCGTGAACGTCCGGGCTGACGTGCTGCTCAATTTATGCGACCAGGGTGTTGTGCCGGTGGTATCACCGATCTCGATGGGCGATGGTGGCCGCTACAACGTCAACGCCGACCACGCCGCAGGCTGTATCGCGGCAGCGCTCAAAGCCGCGCACGCCACATTTTTAACCAACGTGCCCGGCGTCAAAATCGGCTTAGAGATCGCCAGTCACTTATCCGTCACCGAGGCACAGAACCTGATCGAGCAGCAGGTCATCACCGGCGGCATGATCCCCAAGGTACACGCGGCATTGGCCGCCGTCGCCGGGGGAGTACAGAAAGCTATTATCACCGATCTGAATGGACTCCGTGCCGGAACCGGCACGGTTTTTGTTGCCTGAAACGTCACTTTGGGGAGAGAGAGAACGTTGAACAGCATTCCGCAAAAAACAGAGCAGTATGTGCTCGGCACGTATGCGCGTGCGCCGTTCGTGCTGGATCACGGCCAGGACATGTACCTGTACGATACCGGCGGTAAACGTTACCTGGATTGTGTTTCCGGGATCAGTGTGATGGCGCTGGGACACGCCGACCCGGAAATAACAGCCGTGGTTAACGAGCAGATCGCGCAGTTGTCGCACGTATGTAACCTGTATCACACCGCGCCGCACGCGAATCTGGCCGAGGCTCTATGCCGGTCCAGTTTTGCCGACAAGGTCTACTTCGCCAATTCAGGAGCCGAAGCTATCGAAGCCGCGATCAAATTTGCGCGTAAATATGCACGCGTCACCCTCGGCCCCGGCAAAACCCAGATCGTGGCTTTCAGCGGTGCGTTTCATGGCCGCACCGCCGGGGCGCTGGCCCTGACGCCTCGTGAGAAATACCAGGCGCCCTTTCGCCCGCTGATGCCGGATGTGGTTTACGCGCCGTTCAACGACGTTGGCGCCGCTCAAAAGGTGATCGGGCCGCAGACGTGCGCCGTTTTTGTGGAACCGGTCCAGGGTGAGGGTGGGATTCACCCGGCCACGCCGGAATTTTTGCAGGCGCTGCGCGAGGCGTGTGATCGTTACAGGGCTTTACTCGTGTTTGACGAAATTCAGTGCGGCATGGGACGCACCGGTACGCTGTGGGCCTACGAGCACAACGGCATTACCCCGGACATGATGGCGGTTGCCAAAGCGCTGGGCGGGGGACTGCCCATCGGCGCGACACTGCTCACCGACCGGGTAGCCGCCGTTTTGCAGCCCGGCGATCATGGCAGCACGTTCGCAGGCGGGCCGGTGATCTGCCGGGTGGCGGAAGTGGTGCTGCGGCGCGTCAGCGATCAAACGATGCTGGACCACGTAAACGCCATGAGCAGCCTGTTGATGGCACGACTCAAACAGCTTTCCTCGCCACACATCACGGACATTCGCGGGTTAGGTCTGATGATCGGTGTCGAAATGGATATCGACGTTCTGCCCCTGATCACGGCAGGCCACCGCTACGGCGTGCTGCTGCTCAATGCCGGGCCGCGCGTGCTGCGCCTGCTGCCGCCGCTAATCATCACCGAAGAGCATATCAACGAACTCACCGAAACCCTGGACAGCATCCTATCGGAGTTTGCCGCCTCATGATTATCCGCTCCGCCACACTGGACGAAATCGAAGCCATCCGCGCCTTGTTTGAGGACGAGGTCCGCGCCGGGAAAATGCTGCCGCGTTCTGCCGATGCGATCCGGTCCAATATCACCGACTGGCTGGTGGCCGACGCCTACGGGCACGTTGTCGGGTGCGTGTCGCTGGTGCTCTATAACCAGGCGCTGTGCGAGGTGCGCTCGCTGGCGGTCCATGCTGATTATCGCGGTAACGGGATCGCGACCGACCTAATCAAGCAGGCGCTTGTTATGGCCCGCGAACGCCGTATGCGCCAGGTATTGACGCTGACACGCGCGCCGCAGTTGTTCGAGAAAATTGGCTTCCGGCGCGATTTTGTTGCCAATTTCCCGGAAAAAGTGTGGCGCGACTGCGCCCCGTGCCCGTTCCGGCACGCCTGTGACGAAATCGCACTGCTCTACACCGTGAACTGAGGGCACTGAACACATGTCGAACACCATTCTAGAAGACAAAACAGTTTTGTCATTTCACAGCGTGGCCGGGTTCCGGACAGCGGGCACGCACTGCGGCCTGAAACCCAACGGCGACAACGATATCGCGCTGGTGATCAGTGATCGCCCGTGTCAGGCAGTGGGCATCTTTACGACGAACCAGGTCAAAGCCGCCCCGGTGCTTTATGATCAGGCGATTGTGGCGCGGCCTGATGCGCAGGTGCGCGGCGTGATCATCAACACCGGCAGCGCCAACGCGTGCACCGGCACCGATGGGCTGGCGCGCACACGCCAGACCGCGCAGCTTGTCGCCGGTCACATCGGCTGCACGCCGGGTGAGGTGCTGGTGTTGTCAACCGGCGTGATCGGGCTGCCGCTTGATATGGATTGTATGGCACGCGGCATCACCGATCTGGCCGGGCAGGTGCGGCCTGATGGGTGGCCCGATGCCGCCGCCGCGATCATGACCACCGATACCCGGCCCAAGCTGGCCAGTGTCACCACGCCGGAGGGGTACACGCTGACCGGTATCACCAAGGGGGCCGGGATGATCGCGCCCCACATGGCCACCATGCTCGCCGTGATCGTCACTGACGCGGTGATCGCACGTTCCGTACTCGACAAGGCGCTCCGGCGCGCCGCCGATCACAGCTTCAACCGGATCGTGGTAGACGGGGATATGAGCACCAACGACACGGTGCTGGTGCTCGCTAATGGGGCATCCGGAATCACGGTGAAGGATGAAGCCGGTTTTCAGGCCGCGTTGACCGAACTGTGTACCACACTGGCCCAGGCGATCGTGCGTGACGGGGAAGGGGCGACCAAGTTTATCAGCCTGCACGTGACCGGCGCAGCCGATGACGCGGCGGCCCGCACCATTGCCCGGCAGATCGCAGTCTCGCCGCTGGTCAAAACGGCGTTTTACGGTGGTGATCCAAACTGGGGGCGGATTCTGGCGGCGGCGGGTTACTCCGGCGCGAGCATCGATCCGGACACGCTGGCGCTGTGGCTGCTCGGTGCGGACGGTTCCCGCGTGATACAGCTCGTCGAAGGTGGGCATCCGACAAACTACGATGAACCCGCTGCCATCGCGCACATGCAGCAGGCCGAATGGGGTATCCAGCTTGACCTGGGCATGGGCGACGGTGCGGCGCTGGTATGGACGTGTGACCTGAGTCACGAGTATGTAACCATCAACGGGCATTACCGCACGTAACGCACACCTACTCGCGCGCCGGAACGGTCACTCTGGCGCGTCAGGTGGGCCAGGTAGCCGCCCACGACGCTCGTCATGCGGTCTACCTCGACCAGGAACGAATCATGGCCAAATGGCGCGTCGATGTGCTGGTATTCGACCGGGCAGTTTGTGGCTTCCAGCGCTTCGACCAGCATACGCGCCTGTTCAGCGGTGTACAGCCAGTCGCTCGAAAAACTGACGACCAGGAACGGGCATTGTGTGTGAGCAACTGCCGCCTTTAACGAGCCGTGCTCGGCGCCGATATCAAAATAGTCGATGGCCTTGGTGATGTACAGGTAGCTGTTGGCATCAAAACGCTGCACAAACTTGCTGCCCTGGTGGGACAAATAACTCTCAACGGCGAATTCGGGTTCGGCAAAGGTATAGGGCAGCGCGTCCCGGTCTTGCAGGTTCCGCCCAAATTTGTGTTCAAGTGAATGTTCGCTCATGTAGGTGATGTGCGCCATCATGCGGGCCACGGCCAGCCCGCCAGCGGGCGCGGGACCATCATAATAATTGCCGCCGTTCCAGTTGGGATCGGCGTAGATCGCCTGGCGGCCCGTTTCGTTAAAAGCGATATGCTGGGCCGACGAGCGCGGGCTGCTCGCCAGGAATAACACCGCGCCCACACGCTCCGGAAAATCAACCGCCCATTGAAGCGCCTGCATCGCGCCCATGCTGCCCCCGGTGATAGCAAACAGCCGGTGTATGCCCAATTGATCCAATAAGTGCCGCTGCGCCTGGACCATATCGGCCACCGTGACCAGGGGGAAACGCAGCGCATACGGTTTGCCATCCGGGGCCAGCGAGGACGGCCCGGTGCTGCCCTGGCACCCGCCGAGCACATTTGAACAGATCACAAAAAAACGGTTGGTATCGAACATTTTGCCCGGACCAACCGCGTCATCCCACCACCCAGGTTTTTCGTCCGGGGTAGTTGTATGATAACCGGCCACATGTGCATCACCGGACAGCGCATGA
This sequence comes from Anaerolineae bacterium, assembly GCA_016930015.1. Classification (GTDB taxonomy): domain Bacteria; phylum Chloroflexota; class Anaerolineae; order Aggregatilineales; family Aggregatilineaceae; genus JAFGHR01. The sequence goes on from JAFGHR010000019.1 coordinate 84,346, forward strand.
CAGATCATGATCGCGTTCGACCGGTCAGCGTTGAGCCTGCCATATGTTTCGTAAGCCAGCGTAAACGAAGGGAGTGACCTGCCGCTGCCCAGTTGCAGCGGCGTGTCAAAGTGCGCGTATTGACGCCGGACCAGGCCGACCGATCCCGGTTGGTGCGGGCGGCTGACGGCGGTTTGCGGTGTCGGCGCAGTCTCGACTGAAACGAACATAACACACCTCCCCCACCGCTACGCCGTCGTCACGGTGTGCGTCGTCTGGCCCTGTGCTACGGCCAGCGCCTGGTCGAGGTCCCACAGGATATCGTCGATAGCTTCGATGCCAATCGACAGCCGGATCGCGTCATCGGTGACGCCGCACGCCGCGAGTTCTTCCGCGCTAAGCTGCTGGTGAGTGGTCGTCGCCGGGTGGATCGCCAGCGAACGCGCATCCCCCACGTTAGCCAGGTGTGTGAACAGCTTCAAGTTGTCGATAAACGCCCGCCCGGACTCACGCCCCCCCTTGATCCCGAAACTGATCACGGCCCCCGCCCCTTTGGGCAGATATTTCTGAGCGCGTTCATAACTTTCGTGATCCGGCAAACCGGGATACGTGACCCAACTGACCGCCGGGTGCTGGTGCAGGAATTCGGCGGCAGCCTGGGTATTATCAACGTGGCGCTGCATGCGCAGTGACAGCGTTTCCAGCCCGACGATAATGAGGAAACTGTTAAACGGGGATTGGCACGCGCCAAAATCGCGCAGCCCGATCACACGCGCCCGCCCGATGAACGCGGCATCCCCCAAAACATCGACCAGGACGGCATCGTGATAGGCCGGTTCCGGCTTGACGATCCCGTCGTGGCGACCACTGGCCCGCCAGTCAAATGTGCCGCTGTCCACGATCACGCCGCCAATGCTCAGCCCGTGCCCGCCGATCCACTTGGTGGTGGAATGCACGACGATATCCACGCCGAAATCGAACGGACGGCAGAGGTAGGGTGTCGCAAACGTGTTATCACACACCACTGGCAGGCCATGAGCATGCGCCACTGCCGAAATACCCTCAAAATCCGGCACCTGAAGGCTGGGATTACCGATCGTTTCCAGGTAGATCAACCGGGTTCGTTCGTTGATCAGGGCCTCGAAGGCTGCCGGATCGTTGTCCGGGACAAAATGGCACGTAATGCCCAACCGTTTGAGGCTCTGCGACAGCAGTGTAATCGTTCCTCCGTAGAGCGTGCTGGCCGCGATGATCTCATCACCGGAATTGCACAACGTCAGGACCGCTAACGTCTCGGCGGCCTGGCCGGACGATGTCGCCACCGCGCCGATCCCGCCTTCCAGCGCAGCAATACGCTCCTCAAATACGTTGTTGGTCGGGTTCATGATGCGCGTATAGATGTTGCCCGGTTCTTCCAGGGCAAACAGGGCCGCGGCGTGATCCGTATCGCGGAACTTATAAGCCGTTGTCTGGTAAATGGGGACGGCGCGGGCGCCGGTTGTCGGATCGGGTTCGTAACCGGCATGTAATGCCAGTGTGTCAAAACCGGGCTCGCGCGGCGATGTACCATTGTTACCGGTCATTCCAATAACCTCCTACGCTGTTGGTTGAGTGAATGCGCAACGATTGCGTAGCAGTGCCTACCCCCTCGCCCCGATGCGGGAAAACAAAAAAATCCTTCTCGGAGTGAGAAGGATTTGATAGACAACCTCATAACTACCATCCTCCCTCTCATCTTCCAGAAAAAACATTCTGCCGGAATTGGCACCTTTACCTGAAGCGCTGCGCGCTCCGGTGGTTGCCGAGGTTTCATAGGGCCGGTCCCTCCACCTCTCTGGATAAGGGGTAAATCTGCTGCTATTCAATTGTTAAACGTGCTATGCCAAAGCTTAACATCGATAACTGGAATTGTCAAACACGGTGATAAAAATTGGTTTATGCTGGCACCGGTGCATCCGTTTCGGCCAGGTCGGCCAAATACCAGCGCTCCCCGTCACTCAGATCGGCGGTCACGAGCAGATCAGGCCGCCGGTACCACGTGCGCCGGATGGCTTCCCGGCGGCGCCAGGCATCAACCGCTCCGTGATCACCGCTTTGCAGCACGTCCGGCACGACCATATCACGGAATACCGGCGGGCGCGTGTAGTGCGGATATTCCAACAACCCCATCGCGTGCGAGTCTTCTTCGGCGGCCCAGCGCGCGCCCAGCACCCCTGGAATCAGCCGCGAAATCGCATCGACAATCACCATCGCGGGCAGTTCGCCACCTGTCAGCACATAATCCCCAATGCTGATTTCATCGGTGATTGCCGACCGGCGTACACGCTCGTCCACGCCTTCATAACGGCCACACACCAGCACCAGGCGCGGGTATTGCGCCAGTTCCTGCGCGACCTGCTGCGTGAACACACGCCCCTGCGGTGTCAACAGAATGACCGGAATACCGGCATCCGGCCCGCGCACGTCTTCCACCGCAACCGTTAGCGGCTCAACCATCATCACCATACCGCCGCCGCCGCCGTAGGGTGTATCGTCAACCGTGTGGTGTTTGTCGGTCGCGTAATCACGAATGTTGTGCAGGTGGATCGTGAGCAGCCCGTTTTCCTGGGCACGCTTCAGAATGCTCTCAGTCAGCGGGCCGTCAAACATGGACGGAAACAGGGTCAAAATATCAATGTGCATAACAGCCTCAATATAGTATCATTATGGACGGTTCAATCGTACCATTACAGCCGCGACACGACTATGTTGGCTTTTATTATTCGCATTACGCCGTGAAAATATGAATAAACACATTGACCTTTTAGTACATAATATCGGCCAGCTCTGCACCATACCGGCGCATGATAACGGTCCGCAGCGCGGCCACTATCTCGGCGATCTGGGCCTGTTGGACTACGCCGCGATCGCCATTCACGACGGCGTGATTGTGGATATTGGGGACAATGCCGAACTACGCAGCACCTACGTCGCCGCCAACATGATCGACGCTCACGGGCAGTTGGTCACGCCTGGACTCGTAGACCCACACACACATGTCATCTGGGCCGGTGAGCGCTCGGATGAATTCGAGCAGCGCATCGGCGGCGCCACGTACCAGGAGATCATGGCCGCCGGTGGCGGTATTAACCACACCGTCCGCACGACTCGCGCCGCCGATCTGACCACGCTCGTTGAGCAGTCAAAAGCCCGGCTCAACGCGATGTTGGCCCACGGCTCTACCACGGTGGAGTGTAAAACCGGCTACGGGCTGAATACACCCACCGAGATCACCATGCTCAACGCGATTGTTCTGTTAGATACCGAACACCCGGTTGACCTTGTGCCGACGTTTCTTGGCGCACACGCGATCCCGCCGGAGTATACCGCCGATGCTGATGGGTATGTGGACCTCGTGATCGATGATATGCTGCCAGCGGTAGCCGAATGGCGAAGCGAACATTGGCCGGATACGTTGTTTTGTGACGTTTTCTGCGAAGACGGCGCTTTTGACCTGGACCAGACATGGCGTATTCTCGATGCCGCCCAAAACTGCGGGATGCAGCTCAAAGTCCACGCCGACGAGTTCGAGCCGCTGGGCGGTACCAAACTGGCGGCTGAGATGGGCGCGGTTTCTGTCGATCACGTGGTTGTCACACCGGATGAAGATATCGAAGCATTGGCCGAGTCGGACACCATCGCCGTATCACTGCCACCGACCCCGTTTGGGCTGGCGCACACACGGTATACACCCGCACAGCGTTTTTTGGATGCCGGGGTCGCGCTTGCGATTGCGACCGATTGTAACCCCGGCACCGGTTGGAACGAGAATATGCAGTTTGTGATGGCGCTGGCCACGCGTTATTTACGCCTGACACCGGCCCAGGCCCTGGCCGCCGCCACGGTCAACGCCGCTTATGCTGTCGGGCGCGGTGACCGGGTTGGCAGCCTGGAAACCGGCAAGCAGGGTGACCTGGTGATCTGGAACGCCGTTCGTTACCCGCTGTTGAGCTATCGTTTTGGCACGAACCTGGCCCAAACCGTGATCAAGCGCGGCAAAGTTGTGTTCAATATGCGCTGGCGAGGGATGCTGGAAACACAAATATAAAAACTGTGATAGGGTGTTGTGGCCTATTTTAAAGTAAGTGGATATCCGAGTGAACAAAATCGCGCCATGGTGCGTATAGTATATATAGGGCAATAAGTATTCCACATTTTTTAACTGGATAATTTCATGGATGAAATTTCTGTGATCCGCCGGGCTCAGGAAGGTGATGAACGTGCCGCACGGTCGTTGTTTGACACGTACCAACTGCGCACCTACCGGCTGGCCTATGGTTTGTTAAGCGATACGGCAGATGCCGAAGAAGTCGCGCAAGATGCGCTAACCTACGCACTACTTAATATCCACCGCTACAACCCTGAACTGAGCAGCTTTAGCACCTGGCTGCACACCATCACGGTGAGCCGGTCACGCGATAAGCGCCGCCGCAAAGTGCTTCCAAGTGTGCCGCTGACACAATGGCTGGGAATCGGAAACCAACTGCGTGACTATACCCCCGGACCAGAAGCTAAATTTATGCACCGGGAAGTAAAAAGCGGCCTGACTGCCGCCATGGATCAACTCAGCCCCAAACTCCGCGAGGCCATTGTGTTACGCTTTTACGCCGATTGTACGTATAAAGAAATGGGAGAGATCATGGAATGCTCTCTTAATACGGCGCGCTCGCGGTTACGCCTTGCAATCGAAAAACTGCGCGTTCAATTGGGAGATGAGCAAGTTCGATGGTTGGCCACGGAAACGATCCGTTGAAGGATTTTCACTACGACGAAAACACATTAGAAGAATACGTGTTGGGTCAACTGCTGCCTGATGAAGAAGATACAATCCGGCAGCATATTTCGCATTGCCCCCTGTGCCGGGCCAGGGTAACCGATATCCAGGTTTTTTGTCGTGAGCTTACATCCGAACTGCGCAGCACGCTGGAACAGCCCCAACCGGGTCCGGCGCTCAGTTTTGACCATATCGCCCCCGAATGGCGCAAACCGCCGCGCCGCGTAACGCTGCTGTATCGGCTGGAACAGGTTATGCCCAGCGCGTCATCCGTGTTTTTTATAGGTCTGTTAGTCGCGGCATTTTTGTTGTTGATCCCGTCCAGCGATACAGTCGCCCTGCGCAGCCTGGAGCTTGTCAAAAACTACCAGGGACCACCGGCAGTGGTCGCGGCATCCACCGACAGTGGGCTGATCATTGTGCAGTTGTCTTCCGGCAGCGGCGCCCAGGTGATCGATCACTTAAGTTATCTTGATAACCCGCGCAATTTACAGATATCACCGGACGGGCACTGGCTTGCGCTCCAACAGGGCCGCACGCTGCACATTATTGCGATTGAACACAGCAGTATCCGCGCTCACATGCGCATTCCTTTAAACGAAACGGCAGATTGGGCCTGGTCGCCAGACAGCCAGACATTGGCCTACACCGACGGCGCCGGGCAGTTAGCCATTTTTGACACGGCCACACAAACACACTATGTCCTGGTACCCGCTGATGAACACGCATGGGGCAAACCGGTGTGGTCCAACGACAGCCGCCAGATCGCTTACGCGTCGGTTGAGCCACTGCCCACCGTAGATGCTACCCCGTCCCGCCAGAGTATCTGGCGCGTAAACCCGGCTACCGGCTACCGCGTTGAACTGGCCCACAATCCCAATCCCGGTGAGTCCCTGCTGCTGGCTACCGCCTGGAGCCAGAATGCTGACGCGCTGCTGGTCTGGGATATCAACACCAGCACCGGGGGCAACCTGCCCACGATCTATCGTTTGGATGTACTGGCGCACCGGTTAGAGTCAGTGGCGGGGCAGTCACTCGCGCAGGGGAACCAGCTTGCCTGGCCTGTCAGTTCTCGCAGCATAACCTTTGCCGTAAACCAGGACCAACTCACCACGCTGGACCTCAGCCGAGGCACTCAAACCCCCATTCTGGACGCCATCCCCTGGCCGCAGAATCTCGCCTGGTCGCCCAACGGCGCCTGGGCCGCGTATACCGTGCCGGGTGCCGCCGGTGGCAAGGGGTTATACCAGTATGCCGTCTTCGAAGGTGAATTCCGGCAGATCGAACTGCCCGGCGGCGCAACCGAAAAAGCCGTCTCGTGGGCTGGCCCCGAACACCTGTTTGTGATCCGGCAGCCGCACAACACCTCGTTTTGTGAACTGTGGATAGTGCCGCTCACAACCGGCGAAGCGCCCCAGCGTATCCTGACCTACGCACGGCTGCCGCAAACCGGCCCCTATATTGGCTGGCGGTGGCAGGATGTGCTGGCGATGCAGGTCACTGCGCGCTAGCAGCGCGTGCCACAGCAGCAGCTTACACGGTCAGAAATGAGCGCTGGCTGCGTAGCGCAAACGACCGGTCATCCACCGCACGTTGAACGGCCAGGATGCCGTCCAGGTGATCGTACTCGTGTTGCAGCAGCTCCGACCGATCGTCTTCCAACAGCATAACCTGCTCCTGCCATACCATGTTGCGGTATGTGATCCGGCAGCTTTTGTGCCGCTCCACCTTAACCAACAGATCAGGAAAGCTCATGCAGTCGTCCCACAAGCGGATCATAGCCGTGCTTTTTTGGTCCAGCGTGGGATTAATGAACACGGTCGGCGTGTCGATGAACATATAAATCAGCCGTTTCATAACACCGATTTGCGGGGCGGCAATGGCTCGCCCTGCGCCGTAACGCTCGCGGAAATCGAGCAGCGTGTCATGCATATCCACGACGACCGGTTCCAGTGATGGCAGATCTTCTTTTTGAACAGGCGCGCACATTTCATACAGCCTGGGATTGCCAAGCAGCAACACGTCTCGAATAGCCATAAAACACTTTCCCTTAGTCAAACACGACGAAATCACGCAGCGCCTCAAGTTTGGAAGGGCCGATTCCCGGCACACGATCCATATCTTCCAGGCTGTTAAACGGGCCGTTTTCTGTGCGGTAATCAATGATCGTTTGCGCCAGCGACGGTCCAATGCCGGGCAGCGATTCGAGTTCCGCTTGCGTAGCCTGGTTCACATGTACCAGGGCGGGATGGTTGGGTGTCGGCGTGATCATGTCCGGCCCATCCAGCGGCGGAACATACACCAGGTCACCGTCATCAAGAATCTGGGACAGATTAACGCGTGATCGATCGGCGTTCGTCGTGGTTCCACCAGCCGCCGTAATCGCATCTTCAACGCGGCTGCCAATGGGCAGGGACACCAGTGCTTCCGGCTGGGCAACTTCGCCCACCACATAGACCGTAACCGTGCCCGGTGTCACAGTCACAACCTGGGCCGCATGGGTTGGGCCAGGCCCTGATTCGACGGCGCCTTCACGCGTGGGTACGTGCACCTGGTCACCATCTTCCAGCCGCTGGGCCAGATTCACGCGCGACAGGTCGGCATTGGCATCGGGGCCACCGGCGGCGTCAACCGCATGCAGCACGCGGCTGCCAAAAGGTAGCGTAATGACGGCTTCAGGGCTGGCTACCGCACCGGTCACATACACCATGTAAGGGCCGGGCGTGGGCGTCACAGTCGGAATGGGTGTCGGTTCCGGCGGCAGCACTGTAATCGTTGTAGGTTCGGGACGCCGCCACAGCAGCACCACGATCCCGGCCAGCGCGATCCCCGCTACCAGGAGAAAAACAGGATATTTGAACCGTTCCAACACGGGTTGAGATAGGGGTGTTTCATCCACAATTCACACCTTATAAAAACTAGTATTGATCGCCTGAACCGGTCGAAGTTGCCTTTCCACGCGCTTCATTAACGATCGTGACCCCGGCGCTGGCCCCGATTCGCGTTGCCCCCGCAGCAACCATCTGCTGTGCATCGGCATAGGTTCGAATGCCACCGGCAGCCTTCACGCCCATATCCGGCCCGACGACACGCCGCATCAAGGCGATGTCCTCGACCGTAGCGCCGCCCGGCCCAAAACCGGTCGAAGTTTTGACAAAGTCGGCGCCCACGTCCACGGCAATCTGACAGGCGCGTGTTTTTTCTTCATCCGTCAACAACGCATTTTCAAGAATAACTTTGCAGATGGCTCCATGCGCATGGGCGGCTTCAACCACCGCCGCCATATCACGCTTAACGGCGTCGTAGTCATGCGATTTGAGCGCACCGATGTTCTGAACCATGTCAACTTCGGCTGCTCCCAACGCGATAACCTGTTCAGCCTCATAGGCTTTGACCGCTGGCAGCGTCGCGCCGAGCGGGAATCCGATCACGGTGCACACGGCCACATCATCAGCATCTTTCAGCAGGTCGGCGCACAACGCTACATAAGCGGGGTTGACACACACCGACGCAAAATGGTAACGCGCTGCTTCGTCGCACAAGGTTACGATCTGTTCACGGCTTGCCTGCGGCTTGAGCAGCGTATGATCGATCAGCCGTGCAATATCACTGCCGTTTTGTTCCAGTTGTTGAGTCACGTCGATACCCTCGTTTTTGTTTTGACCAGCACACCGGGGGATTATAGCACAGGCACAACGTATTGCAGACAACAAAACAGGCTGACGACGCCCATACCATCAGCCTGAAATGTGTTTTGCTGAATTTATGAACTAACCTGAAATTGGTCTCACAGATTCACAACAGCCAGAAACGCTGAATTCATGTTCAGCCACAACGCATCCTTAAACTGGCGCGTTACCTGGCTGCGCCGGTACTGTTCAACGTACAACCGCCCGATCCATTCATACTGAGGACCGGTCAGCATGGTTGACAACGCTGCCGGGGAATCGTAAGACACCTCATCCAGGACCCACATGCCATACCCTCTGATCATGCGGCGATCCGCAATCGTTTTACACAAACGCTCCCAGGCGCCGATCGGCGGTTGACGCGCTGCTTCTTCACTCAGTGCGTCTTTGATCCAGAATTCGAACTCCTGATCGGCTGGCAGTGGTATACGTCTAAAATATACCTTGATATCATTCATCCACTTAAATATATCCATGAGCCACCTCAGGAAGCCATACCATGTTTGGGCCAAACTGACCGCGCAAGTTTTCACGCGCGTAATATAACCGCGACTTCACCGTACCAATAGGTACATCCAGTATCTCGGCGATATCGTGCAAACTCAGGTTATTGAGGTAATACAAGACAACGACCACACGCTGGTCAATGTTTAGCGATCCGATCGCTTCTCGCACCTTTTTGCGCAGTTCCGTTTGCTCGGTTACCTGGTCGGGTGCCTGGCGCATGGGGCTAACCAGGCGATCAATAACGTGCTCAATCGATGTACGCCGGTCCTGACGACGCGATAACCACGTGTAGCTCTGATTGACCGTCACCCGGTACAGCCACGGCGCCAATGGGCGCGAGGTGTCAATTCGTTCGGCGTTGGCGTAGACTTTCAGGAAACAGTCTTGTAAAATGTCTTCAGCGGCAGCGGGATCACGCACAATCGCCAGCGCCGTGCGGTAAACGCGCGTGCGGTACCGCTCGAAAAGCTGGCCCAGCGCTTCCAGATCGGCCTGTTTGAGGCGTTCGATCAATTCGCTGTCGGAAAGAGAGAGTTCAGGGACCAGCATGTAGTGTCTCCATAGCGCACTCGTTAATAATATACTGATTTAGCCACCAGACGGTTCAACAACAATATCAAAATCTTATAAATGTCTGTAACACAGTGCGGATACATAGGTTATAATGTGAGTGTGCAAGATCAAACCGATTTTCCGATATCTCACACCAAATAGAGTAGCATTTAAAACGATTGTGTCCTAAGATTATAGAAGCTTTCTTGAAATGCTCAAGAAAACCCTAAATTTGGGGAAAACCCAACAAACCTACACTGCCAAAAGGTAGGGGGTGTTGAATGCAGATATGTCCAAATTGTGGATATCATAATCGACCTGGCGTCGTATTTTGCGAGAACTGCGGTGCGAGTTTGATCGGCAAAGCGCCGTTATCAACAAAATCGCTTGATGATGCTGAAGACGGGCAGTCGGCTGGCGGTGTTGATACCAGCATTGTCACTGGCGCCAAGGTTGAAGGCATCGGCGTTTTTCAAGAAGGCTCGTCGCTGCGCCTCAGCATAGAAGGCAGTCCAGAGCCAATCCACCTGAAACCCAAACCCGAAACCATTTTTGGTCGGCGTGATCCTGCGACGGGTGCCATGCCAGATATCGATTTGACACCCTATGCAGGGTATCGCATGGGCGTCAGCCGCCGTCACGCAGCGATCCGGTTTGGAGAAGAGCAGAGTCTTGACATCTGGGACCTGGGCAGCAGCAACGGGACTTTTCTAAACGGTGATCGCTTAAGCGCACACCGTCCCTACCGGCTGCGTGATGGTGATGAACTGCGCCTGGGCCAGATGGCGATCCGCGTCTATTTCCAAGCGACTGAAAAACCTGCTGTCAAACCAGCCGCACCACAAACAATCCCGGTAGCAGCAGCGGAATCAGCCGAACCCAAAGCCATCGAGCCACCAACAGCGGCGGCAGAGTCCGCCGAGCCCGCGGCAGTTGAACCTAAACCCGCTCCCAAAGCGCCAGAACCGGTGGGAGAAAAACCACAACCTGCTCAACCAGCGCCAAAAGTGGTTGAAAAACCATCACCGGAAGCAGCCAAACCAGCGGAAGAAAAACCAGCGGTGGAGCAGCCACAACTGGCGGAAGAAAAACCTGCTGCTGTGGCACCGGCGCAGCAAGAACCTGCGGCGCAGCAAGAACCGGTGATGCAGCCCAAACCGGCACCAGCCGCACCGGAAACCCTGGTTTCAGAAAAGCCTCAAATGGCTCAGCCAACCGAGGCTAAACCTGAAGCAGCTCCCGCAGAAGTAAAAAGCCCGGCTCCGGCAGCGGTCACACTACCGACCAAACCGGAAAAAAAGACCGATAAACTGGTCAGCCTGCCCGCCAAAGCAGAAGCGCCCGCCGAGGAAGCAAAACCAACGGTGCCAGCGAAGCCCGATGAACCAACCAAAGCGGCGGAAGCCAAACCTGAGGTATCGCCTGGGACCACGCCGGAAAAAGCGGCGAAAGAACCTGAAACTCCCGAAAACAAATCATAGCGCGACTGAGGTTATCAGCCGCGCTGTAAAAGTATCATTCAACCATTCTCGCTTGCCCGGTGTACCGGGCAAGTTGCGTTTGCTTAACCGCCCAAAATCTTCATCACATCGTCGCGTGCGCGTGACGCGGCATAGAGAACCATGCCTACCTTCACGTCTTTCCGAACCAGCACGGCAAGCGCGGCCCGTCCAGCGGGATAGACAACCATCACACCGTCTTCGCCTTCCATGAGCAACCGCTCCAGATCGCCTTGCGCCAACCGGCCCAATGTACGTTCGGCCAACCCAATCAGCGTGGCCGCCATAGCTGCCACCTGAGGACTGCTGGTCGGGTTTTCCTCATAATTGTCATCATCGCCCGGTGGATACGCCGATACCAGCAAACCGTCAATGTTGACAATGACCGATGCAATAATACCCGGCACAGCGGCATGCAGAGTTCGGAGGGTTCGCTCCAGGGTTTCGCTGCGATATTCTCGTACCATAAGCCTCTCCCAAAGCGTTAACGCCATGCCAAGTATAGCGCAGACCAATTTTCAGTCCAAGCCCAATTTAACGATCCATCATTGGGATTTTTATCCTATGCCGCGCGGCGGCGGCGATAGCTTTTTTATATCCGGCATCGGCGTGTCGCGCAATTCCCAAACCGGGGTCGGTGGTCAAGACGCGTTCCAGGCGACGAGCAGCCTCCGGCGTACCATCAGCAACAATCACCTGCCCGGCATGTTGACTGTACCCAATCCCCACACCGCCACCATGATGGAAGCTGACCCAGGTCGCGCCCCCAACCGCATTGATCAGCGCGTTTAGGATCGCCCAGTCGGATATCGCGTCCGACCCATCGCGCATGCCTTCGGTTTCGCGATTGGGTGATGCCACCGATCCCGCGTCCAGGTGATCACGACCGATCACAATCGGGGCGCGGACGTCGCCGGACGCAACCAGATCGTTAAACGCCAGACCGGCTTTAGCCCGTTCACCATAACCCAACCAGCAGATTCGCGCCGGAAGTCCTTGAAACGCAACGTCACGTTGCGCCATCGTGATCCAGCGGGCCAGGTGTTCATCTTCGGGGAACAGGTCCAAAATAGCCCGATCGGTGCGGTAGATGTCTTCGGGTTCACCGGACAACGCCACCCAACGGAACGGCCCCTTACCCTCACAAAACAGGGGGCGAATGTACGCCGGGACAAACCCAGGATAATCAAACGCGTTCGTTACCCCGGCGTCGAAAGCACGCTGCCGCAGATTGTTGCCGTAGTCAAATACAACCGCGCCTTTGGCCTGGAAGTCAAGCATCGCCTGGCAGTGTACGGCCATCGACTGGTACGCCTGCCGTTTGAATTCGTCCGGATCACGCTCACGCAGGGCCAGCGTTTCCTCAAATGACAAGCCGTGCGGCGTATACGACAGCGCATCATGCGCCGGAGTCTGGTCTGTGACTACGTCGGGCACGATGTCCATACCGGCCAGCCGGGGAAATACATCTGCCGCATTGCCGATCAACCCCACCGACAGCGGCGTTTGTGCATCACGCGCCTGTGTCACACGCGCTAACGCTTCTTCCAGATCGGTCACCACCTCGTTTACATAACGCATGCGCAGGCGGCGTTCGGCCATGTACGGGTCAACTTCGATAACCAGCGCCACGCCGCTGTTCATCGTCACGGCCAGCGGCTGCGCGCCGCCCATTTCGCCCAGTCCCGCTGTCAGCACAAGCTTACCCTTGAGACTGCCCCAGCCTTCCTGCTGAGCCAGTGAACCGAGCGTTTCATACGTACCCTGCAAAATCCCCTGGGTGCCAATGTATATCCACGATCCAGCCGTCATCTGGCCGTACATGATCAAACCCTGGCGTTCCAGGTCGTCAAAATGATCCTGTGTTGCCCAATGCGGCACCAGGTTGGAATTCGCGATCAGTACGCGGGGCGCATCCGGGTGTGATTTAAAAACGGCGACCGGCTTGCCCGACTGGACCAGTAAGGTTTCGTCGTTTTCCAACTCGCGCAGCGCGACAACGATCGCGTCGAAGGCGTCCCAACTGCGGGCCGCGCGGCCTCTGCCGCCGTAGACAATAAGATGATCGGGGTCTTTCGCCACGTCCGGGTCTAAATTGTTCATGAGCATACGCAGGGCGGCTTCTTGAAGCCAGCCCTTACAACTGAGCGTGGTCCCACGCGGGGCACGAATCACACGTGACATCGGTTTTTCTCCACAAAACAATAGAAACAACAAGTATTTGGTTGTATTCTATCATTGGCGGAGGAAAAGATCAGGCTCAGCCGGCCAGGGGTTTTTCTTCTGAGGGAGGTAGAGCGTTGTCCAGCCCGGTTGCACTATCATGTTGCTGGCGGGCCGCACGCCGCTCTTGAAGGTACAATTCCAGCAGCAGCAGCGCCACCCCCATCACGATCGCGCTGTCCGCCACGTTAAACACCGGCCAGTGTGTAACATCGAAAAAATCAACCACGTAACCCTGGCGCAGACGGTCGATAACGTTGTTGCCCAGTGCGCCGCCAAGCTGCAATCCCATCGCCAGCCGGATCAACAGTATCCCCTGGGGCAGCGTGCGGTAATAAAAAATGATCACCAGCGCTACAACGACCGCGATCACGGAAAAAACCCATCCGCTGTCGGGAAACATGCCAAACGAGGCCCCCGTGTTGCGTACATGGGTGAATCGGAAAAACGGTTCGATAAAATCAATGGGCATCCACGATTCGTAGCGGGGCAGGTGGGCCACAACATACGCTTTTGTCACCTGGTCAACAAGAATCGTGAGCAGGGTAACCGCTGCCAGGAACAGCCATTGTTTTAAGCCGGTGCCCGGCACGCTGTCGGCATGGATTTGTGTTATCAAATCAGGTTGGTCTTCGGGCACTACGATCACATCCCGGCATCATAATCGCGCCGTTCAGCGCACCGCATACACAACCGTGTGTATGGAATCGCCTCCAAACGCGCGATATCGATTTCCCGCTCGCAGGACTCACAGATGCCGTATGTCCCGTTCTCATAGTGGGCAATCGTTTCTTCGATCTGGCGTAAACGTGCCTTGAGCGCTTTCAGTGTAGAGGCTGTTACGGTCTGGTCATAGACCATCGTCGCGTCGTCAGCCTGGTGGTTGGTGTACCCTGTGCCGGTAATATCCAACACGCTTGCCAGTTCTGATTCCTCTACTTTACAGCGGTAAGTCTCACGCAGGTTGAGCAATATACCATACAATTCTTTTTTTGTTGTTGTCATCAGTTCAGATGCCCCTCAAACCAATGTTCGGGGAACGATAAACGATCCAATTCTAACCGACACCCTACGACCCGGCAAAAATAGGGGCGGGCAAAAACACGGTGCTCGCCCCTGTGCTGGGTGTTTCAGAATGGATTACACCTGGCGCACACCAATGAGAACCGATTCATCGTCGAAGCTGAACTCGCTGGTGTGTGCGCCATTCACCGGCTGGGATTCGACCAACCCGTCAGCGAGGGTTTCACGCTGGATGTAGTCAGCGAAAACCTGAATGGCCTCTTTTAGCCTGTCGCTGGCCTGATAGGTCACGTTGATATGGTCGGCGATATCAAAATCGGCTTCCTTACGCAGCGTCTGAACCCGTCGCACAAATTCACGCGCCAGCCCTTCTTTCACCAGATCATCGGTAAGCACGGTGGACAGCGCCGCCAGGTAGCCGTAATCGTCCGCCACGGTGTACCCTTCCGCCGCGCTTTGCTGCACCTCGCATTGTTCCGGCGTTACCTCATAGGACGTGCCATCGACAGCAACGGTGATGGTTTCACCGGCCAGGAGCGCCTTTGCCCAGCGTTCAACGTCCGCCGGAGCACCTTCGCGCAGCGCGCGCTGCACTTTCGGGAAATCCCCCTTCAGCGCGCGGCCTAACACCTGCGGCAGTGGATTCAGGCTGTACGACACCATCGCTTCCGCCGATTCGACTGTGCGTATCGCTTTGACGTTCAGTTCCTCCGCGATGGTACCGGCCATCGCGTTTACGACAGACTGTTCAGCCGCGAAGCGCACGACAAACACCGCTTCGGCCAGCGGCTGCCGCACCTTGAGATTAGCGCTGTTGCGCGCGGCGTGCCCCAGGCTGACGAGTTTCTGTGTCAGCCGCATATCCGCGATCAGCTTGTCATCGATCAAGGACTCGTCATAGGTTGGCCACAACGCCAGGTGCACACTTTCGGCAGCATGTTTGTCAAACGCGGCGCCCAGGTTGCGGTATATGGCTTCAGACAAAAACGGCATCGACGGCGCCAGCAGCAGCGCTAACGTGTGCAGGCACTCATAAAGCGTCTGGTAGGCGGCCAGCTTATCGGTGTCGCTTTCGGTTTTCCAGAAACGGCGGCGTGAGCGGCGCAGATACCAGTTACTCAGGCTTTCGACAAAACTCTCGATAGGCCGCGTGGCGCCGGTGGCGTCGTAGGTTTGATAGGCCCGCGTTACGCCGCGCGTCAGGTCATGCAGTTCGCTGAGAATCCAGCGGTCCAGCGGATCACGCTCGGTCACCGGGACAGGGTCGCTGGCCGGATCAAACTGATCGATGTTGGCGTAGGTCACAAAGAAGCTGTACACGTTCCACAGCGTCAGGTAAAAGTTGCGCACCACGTCGCCGACCAGTTCAACCGAAAACCGGCGCGGTTCACCGGGCGGGCTGGCCGTGTACATATACCAGCGGAACGCATCGGCGCCGTACTTGTCCAGCACACTCCACGGCTCAACGATGTTGCCGAGGCTCTTGGACATCTTGCGGCCCTGTTCATCAAGGATGTGTCCCAGCGAGATGCAGTTTTTAAAGTTGACACTCTCGAACAGCATCGCCGCGATGGCGTGCTGACTGTAAAACCAGCCGCGTGTCTGGTCCACCGCCTCACAAATGTAGTCCGCCGGGAACTGGTCCTCGAACTGAATCTGGTTCTTAAACGGATAACCCCACTGCGCCACGCCCATCGCGCCGCTGTCGAACCACACGTCGATTAATTCCGGCACACGCTGCATGGTGCCGCCGCATTCCGGGCACGGGAATGTGACTTCGTCCACGTAGGGCCGGTGCAGGTCCAGGTCTGCGAGGTCCTGGCCGCTCAATTCTTCGAGTTCGGCAACGCTGCCGATGCAGTGCATGTGATCACAGTCGGGATTGTCGCATACCCACACCGGCAGCGGCGTACCCCAATACCGTTCACGGCCCAACGCCCAATCACGCAGGTCTTCGAGCCAGTTGCCAAAGCGCCCGTTCTTGGTATGCTCCGGCACCCAGTTGATCGTCTGGTTGAGATCGATCATGGTTTGACGGTAACGCGTGGTTTCGATGAACCATGTCTCGCGGGCATAATAGAGCAGGGGCGTTTTGCAGCGCCAGCAGAACGGGTAATTGTGGGTATACCCCTCGGACTTGTACAGTAAGCCGCGCGTTTTGAGGTCCTTTTTGATCAGCGGGTCGGCGTCCTTAACCCACATCCCGGCCCAGTGATCAACCGCGTCGATGAACGTGCCGTCCGGCGCGACCGTTTGCAGCACCGGCAGGCCGTATTGATGGCCCGCTTCCATGTCGTCGGCACCAAACGCCGGGGCGATATGCACAATGCCGGAACCGTCTTCCATGCTGACAAAATCGCCGTGGATCACGTAAGAATAGTCCTGATCCACCGGCAGGAAGCTGTACAGCGGCTCGTAGTGCATGCCCAGCAGCGCTTCGCCCTTCATTTCCTCAACAACGGTGTAATTCTCCGGATTGATGAGCGCTTTTTGCATCAACGCCTTGCCCAAAATCAACCGTTCGGTGCCTGCGCCGTCATCGGTCGGCCCCTCGACGGTGACATAGTCCAGCTTTCGCCCAACCGCCAGCGCCGCGTTACCGGGCAGCGTCCACGGGGTCGTGGTCCACGCCAGGAAATAGGTGCCGGGCTGGTCCTTGACGGCAAAACGCACAAACACGCTGGGATCGGTGACTTCCTCGTAACCCTGCGATACTTCGTGACTGCTCAAAGGCGTGCCACAGCGGGCGCAGTAGGGGACGACCTTGTACCCCTTGTACAGCAGGCCCTTATCCCAGAACTGGCGCAGAATCCACCAGACGCTCTGGATGTATTCGTTCTTATATGTGACGTAAGCCTCGTCGAGATCGACCCAGTAGGCGATACGCTCGGTGAGTCTGGCCCATTCCTGGATGTAACGGAATACGCTGTCACGGCATTTTTCGTTAAACGCCGCGATGCCGTATTCCTCGATCTCGTGCTTGTGCGTAAGCCCAAGCTCTTTTTCGACCTCGATTTCCACCGGCAGGCCGTGGGTGTCCCAGCCGCCTTTGCGCAGCACGTATTTACCGTTCATGGTGTGATAACGCGGGAACATGTCCTTAAACGCACGCGCCAGCACGTGATGCGTACCGGGCCGCCCGTTGGCTGTTGGCGGGCCTTCGAAAAAGACATACCGCTCGCCGTCCTCGCGTTCGCTCATCGAGCGGTGGAAGATGTCTTTTTCCCGCCAGAATTCAAGCTGCTCGTTTTCGAGCGCGCCGATATCCACTTTGGGTGATACAGGTTCAAACATGATTCCTCCTGATTGTGGTCTGGTCATATGAATAGTCAACGGCAACGATCCGAGCATAGGCCAGACCGCCAATCACACGCGGCGCAGGTTGCCACAACCTTCTTGCCACGCTGGCACCTCCTTTTTGCTGTGAAACGTGCGCAAACCTGTTCATTGTGCTAACTCAAGTTTTCGCGTTTTACCAACCGACTTCGCTAAATTTGTACACGCGGAAAACGGATTGGCCGTTTTCCTCAGAAATATACACTTCCCATGATGTCCGCAAACCGGCGCTCTCTTTGTAGCCGGTGCACTGGGCAATGCTGACTGACGCGCCCTCGACAGGTTCCTGCGGCTGCGGCGAATACCAGCACCTGCCGTTATCTTCCTCGTAAAATGCAGCAATTTCCATACCGGGCCTGTCGGAGCGGTATATCCAGTATTCGGCGCCCTTGTCCGGCTTGACGTGTTCGATCTCTTTCGCGCCGTCAGGCACGGGAGGCTCCAACGGAAACAGCAGCCCGTACAACGGACCGGCTATACGTGCCAGGATCAGCGCGGCCAGTACCAGCGCGCCGACCATGACCGGCAGCGCGATCCATACCGGCACCGAGCGGCCAGTACGCCGTTTTGCATGACCACCGGCATCATTTTCCGGGGTGTCATCGCCCGGCAGTTGGGGCGTTTCGGCAGCCATGTGTTAGTTTCCCCAGTACCGGCGCACGTCAATGACAACCTGCCCGGTCGCATTCCCGGCTTCATCCTGTTCCGGTTGGAGCACAACCGTCGTATACTGCGTCATGCCGAGCGACGAGCGATCCCGCAGGCAGCGCGTGTAGAGATACCCTTCACGCACCGGTTCTTCGCCCGGACGTTCAACGATCGTCGCATACTGCGGCTCGCAGTCCATGTCCTGTTTCGCATAAAATTGCTCGATGGTGTCAATCGGGTCGGACGACACATACTGCTGGTGATCGTAACCGTCGTATAATACTTCGTTGCCGACCAACTGGGCGCCAGGATAGGTATCGACTTTGAGCGGTTTGTCGCGGCTGGATCGATACTGCATGTAACCCACAACACCAACAACCACCAGCACAACGCCCACGATCAACAGCACCAACACCAGGCGGATCAGATTACTCTGGAATAACCCTCGTTCGCTTGTTTCAGACACGGTGCGCACTCCTTGACTCTCGGCTGCCAGGCCGGAGAACCGCCCGCAGCTTATGTCCGTTGACTAATCGCCCTGGAGTTATCCCAGCGCGTCGAGCGATGCGGCCCCATTCACGATCTGTTGTGCAAGCAGTACATCAGTTTCCAGAAGACGGCGCAGCGGTGCGGCTTGCTCACTTTCAAATACGAGCAGCCAGTCATCGATCCCGCCGCGGTGTTTTTGCATCCACGTGATGTGCTCGCGTGCCGCGTCCGCCTGGCCCTGGCGGTAGGCGCTGCGTGCCATCCACAGCCGGGCCAGCAAACGGTAACGATCATGCGGCAACCCGATCGCCCAGGCGGCTTCCAGGTATTTCAGCGCGGCGCCGGATTGACCCAACCGATCGTTGATCATACCCAGATTGTAAGCTGCCAGCCATAAACGCGGTTCGCGTTCAACCGCATCCACCGCATACGGATGCGCGGCCCCGAAATCACCCTGTTGTGCATACACTTCTGACAGCCCAATGTAACCGGCTGCCGACTCCGGATCAAGCGCGATCATACGCTCGTAGTCTGCCCGCGCCCTGTCCAACTTTCCGGCCAGCCGGGCGATCTCAGCGCGA
This sequence comes from Anaerolineae bacterium, assembly GCA_016930015.1. Lineage (GTDB taxonomy): Bacteria > Chloroflexota > Anaerolineae > Aggregatilineales > Aggregatilineaceae > JAFGHR01. The sequence goes on from JAFGHR010000019.1 coordinate 103,685, forward strand.
AAACGATAATGCTCCGGCACGTCTCCCTCAGCCGTGATGAGTGTATCCATCACCGCCGTTGCTTCGGCGTATTCACTCTGGCGTAAATGCCGGACTGCCGCCTGATATTCCATACGAACCCGGCTGCGCAGCACAAACTGGGATGTTAACATCCAGCCCAACCCGGCACCGCCAAAAAACAGCGCCAATGACGGGAAAGCGATGCCCAGCCCTACCAGCAGCAGCCCTGGCCCTAACGCCAGGATCAAACGCCCGCGCCCGCTCTCAGGCAAACGTGAACCAAGCACCAGCGCCAGCCCGGCAAACAGCAGCCAGATCACGCCCAGTTGAGCCTGGAGCACCCAGTCTTCACCACTATAACCGATCTGCAAGACCAGGCTCAGCAGCGCAACCCCCACCAGCAGGGCTGCAAGCACGCCGCTGCGTAATGATCCCAGCCAACGAAAAAGCTCTTGAACCACCCTTCACGCTCCCCTATGTTAAGTACGTCAGCGATCCAGTTCCAACCGCATCCGGCTTACAATGGCCCGCCCGCCGATGGACTCCCAGAACCGGATGCCTTCCGTGTTGGCCGTGGCGACCTGCCATTCGACCCGCTGGATACCCTGTTCGGCAAACCACGCCGTCATGGTGTTGACCAGGTCGCGCGCGATCCCCTGGTGGCGGTAAGCCGGATCAACAAAGATATCCGCAATGAAACCGGCATCGACATGCGCGAACAGGTCCGGGTGCAGGTCGATGACGGCGCCCAAAATATACCCGACCGCCTCGCCGCCAACATCAGCCACAAACGCCTGTGTGAACGGGTCCTCGCGCCGTTCGATCAGGCGGGACGCGTACCGTTCGGCGGCGCCGGGCGTTGCGGCAGGCAGCCGTGAGTCCAGGTCAACATGATAATCGGTCAGCGCCTGCCACAACCGGGCGATCGCGGATACATCCCCCGGTTCTACGGTTCGAATGTGTGCCTGTGATGGTTTCATGCCACTCCGTATCCGGTGCGCCCGGTCAAAATAAAAGCTCCCGTTCCAACAAAGGGACGGGAGCATAACTCTCGCGGTACCACCCTCATTCTCTACCGTTGGCGGCAGAGCACTCGGCTGCCATACAGATGGCACAGTCGTGGTAACGGTGACTAAACCGGCCCGGCTTACTAACGTGCGAACGCGTTCAGCTTACAGCTCAGGAAGGATTTTCTGCCCAACGACCGTACCCGGCTCACACCGTCTCCAGGCTCGCTGACCTGCCGGTCAGGCATACTCGTTTCCATCATCGCCTTTAAAAAACGTCAACGTGCGGACAGCATACCATACCACCCCAGGCCGGTCAAGACTCCGCGCACGTTTTTACACCGTGCGTGCACAATTCCTAACAACTTGCCAGACCGGTTATAACAGCTCCGGAATCTGCTCCGGATGCTCGGCCACCTTGATACCGGCGGCATTCAACGCTGCGATCTTGTCGGCGGCGGTGCCGCTGCCCCCTTCCACAATCGCCCCGGCATGTCCCATACGTTTGCCGGGTGGGGCTGTTTGCCCGGCGATAAAAGCGACGACCGGTTTGGTCATGTTGTTGGCGATAAAGTTAGCCGCCTTTTCTTCGTCAGTGCCGCCGATCTCGCCGATCAACACGATTTTTTCCGTTTCGGGATCATCTTCGAACATCTGCAATACATCGATAAAATTGGTGCCGTTAACCGGATCACCGCCGATGCCGACGCATGTTGTCTGGCCGATCCTCCGCTGGGTCAGGGCGTACACTACCTCGTAGGTGAGCGTACCGCTGCGCGACACCACACCCACGTTCCCCGGCATGGCGATGTGGCCGGGCATAATACCGACTTTAGCCTGGCCGGGTGTGAGCAAACCAGGGCAGTTAGGTCCCACTAACCGGCTGCTGCTCTGATCCAACCGGGCACGGACTTTCATCATGTCCAGCACCGGAATCCCTTCGGTGATACACACGATCAGTTCGATCCCTGCGTCGAGCGCTTCGTATATCGCGTCGGTGGCAAAACGCGCCGGTACATAAATGACGCTGGTGTTAGCTCCGGTGGACTCATAAGCCGCTTTTACCGTGTCAAATACCGGCTTGCCCAACACCCATTCGCCGCCCTTGCCGGGTGTCACACCGCCGACGACATGAGTCCCATACTCGATCATTTGCTCGGTGTGAAACTGCCCCTCACGCCCGGTGATACCCTGCACCAGCAACTTAGTATTTTTGTCAACAAAAATTGCCATTTTTAATCCTTATACCCTGCACACATGCTTACCAGCGCTTATGAAGCCTGTGCTGCCGCTACTGCTTTACGGGCTGCGTCGGCGAGTGTGGCCGCGCTGACCATGTTCGGAATCGCCGCTTCTTCGATCAGGCGGCGCCCCTCTTCCTCGTTTGTGCCCACCAGCCGCACCACCATCGGCAGATCAACCTGCACCTCGGCTAACGCGTCGAGGATGCCTTTTGCGACCTCATCGACCCGCGTGATGCCGCCAAAAATATTAAAGAGTACGGCTTTAACGTTCGGATCGGCCAGAATAATACGCAGCGCCACCGCCACTTTGTCAGCCTGGGCACCGCCGCCAATATCCAGGAAATTAGCAGGCGAGCCGCCGAACAGCTTGGTCATGTCCATGGTCGCCATCGCCAGCCCCGCGCCGTTTACCATACACCCGATCTCGCCGTCAAGCTTGACATAACTCAAACCGGCGGCGCGGGCTTCGGTTTCGGCTGCCGGTTCCGCGCTGGTATCGCGCATCTCGACCAGTTCGGGCTGCCGGTACAGGGCGCTGTCGTCAATCGACATTTTGCCGTCCACGGCCAGCAAATTACCGCTGCCGTCGATAATCAACGGGTTGATCTCGGCCAGGGTCGCGTCACTGGCGATATAACAGCGATACAGCCCCTTGGCAATTGTCGCAAACTGCTTCCACAGTTCTCGCGGCAGTTCAATGCCATAGGCCAGATTCCGAATCTGGTAATCGCGCAGCCCCAAAAAGGGATCAACGTGTTCGCGGATGATCTTCTCCGGTGTCAGGCGATTGACGGTTTCGATATCCATGCCGCCTTCTGCGGAAGCCATGATCAGGGGTTTACGCGCGGCGCGGTCGTTGGTCACGCCGAGGTAAATTTCGGCCTGGATATCGGATGCCGGATCAAGCAGCACCTTGAGCACTTCGTGCCCGTTGATATCCATTCCCAAAATCGTGCTGGCGCACTGCTGGGCTTCCTCCGGTGTGCGCGCTAATTTGACACCGCCCGCCTTGCCGCGCCCGCCGGTTAATACCTGGGCTTTAATCACGACCGGCGGGCCAATGTCTTTCGCAATTGTATAGGCTTCTTCTGCGGTGTGAGCCACTTTACCTTTGGGGATGGGGATGCCATAGTCTGCAAAACGAAATTTTGATTGATACTCGTGCAAGTTCACGAACATGCCTCCAAAACGAGAATATAAACCGGGGGTGTTTACCGGCCTGGGACCACAGGTGTCGAGTCCACTATAGAGTATATCATCCGGCCTGGGGCAATGGAAACAAACCGGACACGCGGTACAATGGTGTTTAGTGCTCACCCGCCAATTAGGTTAATATCACACCATGAGCAGCCAACAAAAACCTACACCGGACGATTTTGATCAGGTCCCATCCCGCCGCCGTGGTCGCCGCCAGCAAATTTCGAGCATGCAGATCGCGTTTGCGGCGATCCTGTCGATCGGGCTGCTGTTAGTCATCAACTACAGCGGGCGAATCGCACGCGGCCAACAGATGGAAATCGAACGGCGGCGGCTCCAGGCCACCATCGACGTGCTGGAAGCTGAAAAACGAAATTTGCTCAACGACCGTGACTACGCGGCCAGCAATGAGGCGGTCGAACACTGGGCGCATACGGAAGGAAAAATGGTGCGCGACGGGGAAATGCTGGTGATCCCGATCCCGGCAGGTCCCGACGAACCAACACCTGAACCGCCAGCCGCGTCGCTGCTTGCCGTCGAAGCACGCGAGTCGGAAAAACCCAGGTGGAATCTGTGGTGGAACCTGTTTTTTGACGGCGAACCGCCTTTCTAAAACCGCCGTTTACAAGTGACTGACCATTAGTTGGCCCGAATACCGCGTAACGCCAGGTCTGCGCCTGCCCTCCGCCAGCGGTATGGCTGCCCCGCGCAAGCGCTACCGGAACTGGAATCACCCCGCAGAAACCACTATAATTTGCACACACATTTAACCACTTATACCAATTCATAAAACACAATGCAGCGTCAATCACCTCCACCATCCCGGCGTCCAGCCCGGCCTAAACGCAAACCTCGCACCGCCCGGCAGCGCCGACCGGCACCCTCGGCGCGTGCCGCTTATCCACCCGGCCAGGCACCCTACCTGCCGCCCGGTGATCGACCTCCAACCCGACGGCGCAAAAAACGGCGGCTGCGTCCCACAACGATCATGCTGCTGGGCACCGGCCTGTCTATGCTGGCGGTCGGATGTTGTGTGATAACCCTGCTTGGCGGGTTCGGGCTGCTGCTCGCGTCGGATCGTGTGCTGCCCGGCGTGAGTTCGGTTGGCGTTGATCTCGGCAGTATGACCGAGGCGAAAGCAGCCCAGGCACTCACCGACGCATGGGTCAATGAAGGTATTCTGCTGCGCGATGGGGAACGCGTATGGGCTGTGTCACCGGCTGATATCGGCATTTCGCTGGATGCTAACGCGACGGCAGCGGCGGCCAAAACGTGGGGGCGCTCAAATGGCGGCCTGTCCGGGGCCGTGCGCAGCCTGGTCAGCGGCGTTGAGATCGACCCGGTATTGAACATCGACATGGAACGCCTGTCGGCTTACCTGCAAAACGCCAAAGCGGATACCGATATCCCGGCGACCAATGCCGGAGTCCAACTGGTCAACGGCCAGGCGGAGGCAACTCCACCTGAAAACGGGCGTGAAATGGACGCCAACGCCACAGCAAACGTGATGCGGATCAACGCAGCGGATGAGCTGGCCGACGGCGCGTTAGATGTAGTGATGATCGCAACCTTCCCCACCGTGACCGACGCAACACCACTGGTTGCCCAGGCGAATGCGCTGCTGTCCAGCCCGTTCACGGTCGAAGCCTACGACCCGGTAACCGATGATCGATTCCGGTGGAGCGC
>JAFGHR010000020.1 GCA_016930015.1 Anaerolineae bacterium
GTAGCGGTCAACAACGCGCGGTTGTTTACCGCTACCCGGCAGGCGGAAGAGACGATCCGGCGGCGTGCATCAGAAATGCAGACGGTGGCGGAGGTGGGCGCCGAAGCGGCGCAAAGCCTTGAGTTGGAACAACTGCTGCAAAACGTGGTGAACCTGACCAAGGACCGGTTTGCCCTGTATCACGCGCATATGTACCTGCTGGACGCAGATGATCAACATCTGGCATTGGCGGCGGGCGCCGGTGAAGTGGGTCGCCAGATGGTAATGGCCGGGCACGGTATCCTGTTGAACAGTGAGCGCAGCCTGGTGGCTCGCGCCGCCCGCGAGCGCACCACCGTGGTGATCAACAATGTGCAAGACTCACCCGACTTTCTGCCGAACCCGCTGCTGGCGTCCACACAGTCGGAGATGGCGGTGCCCATGATTGTGGGTGACCAAGTCATTGGTGTGCTGGATGTGCAGGCCAGTGAAGTTGATCGTTTCACCAACGAAGATGTGCTGGTGATGTCCACGCTGGCATCCCAGGTGGCGGTAGCGATCACCAATGCTCAGCTTTATTCTGAGCAGGTAAAAGTGATGGAACAACTTCGTGAAGTTGACCGCCTCAAGAGTGAGTTCCTGGCCAGTATGAGCCACGAGTTACGCACGCCGTTGAACTCGATTATCGGGTATGCCGAAGTGCTGCTGGATGGCATTGACGGTGAACTGACTGAAGACATGGACGAAGATGTATCGGCCATTCACGGCAGCGGCAAACATCTTCTGAACCTGATTAACGACATTCTGGACCTCGCCAAGATCGAAGCCGGTCAGATGGACCTGATCACCGAAGATGTCGAACTTGAAACGTTTATCCAGGACGTGATCAACGCCTCGCGCGTGCTGCTCATGGATAAGCCAGTTGACCTGAACCTCGAAATCGCGGAGGGCCTATCCAGCGTTCACGCCGACTCGCTTCGGCTGCGGCAGATTGTCAGCAACCTGACTACCAATGCGATCAAGTTTACTGATGAAGGCAGCATCACCATTCGTGCGGATCACTATGAATCCGATCCTCGCATGGTGAAGATTTCGGTGATAGATACCGGCAGCGGAATCAGTGCGGAAAACCTGCCGCTGATCTTCGAGCGGTTCCGCCAGGTCGATCAATCCCATACCCGCCGCGTGGGTGGCACGGGCCTGGGCCTGTCCATTACCCGGCAGTTGGTATGGATGCATGGTGGTGAGATTTGGGTTGACAGCGAATTGGGTACAGGCTCAACGTTCAACTTTACGATCCCGATCATGTCAGAATACTATGTTCAACGTTGAGCAACGCGAGGACAGGCGCTAGCATCGTAAAAACGACGGGGCGGTATGGTTGATGCCGCTCGACCCTATGTGTAAGCAAAAAATCGCCAGAACATGGGGACGTGTGCAATGATATGGATGAATACGATCTATCTGTGTTATGCATTGGATTGTAATTTATACTAAGGAAACATCGTTCTATGCCCTCACTAATTAAGTCGATTGTGTGCTTCGACTGTGGACATACCATGTCCCCGACGCCGCTCCCGGTGACCTGCTCTGAATGTGGATCGGTGTGGCTGGAAACGCGCTACGATTACGAGCAAACCGCGGCTATCTGGAAAGCAGGGTTAGAGAGCCGGGACAGTACACTCTGGCGTTATGAAGAACTGCTGCCGCTAATTGATACGTCGTCGGTCATTTCGATGGGCGAGGGGTGGAGTCCGCTAATCCGGGCGACCAATTTGGCCCATGAGCTGGGGCACGACCACATTTTTATCAAGGATGAACGCCAGTCACCAACCGGCAGTTTTAAAGACCGGCAGGGCGCGCTGACGGTATCATACCTGCGCCAGCAAGGCATCAATGAATGCGTGTTGGCTTCGACCGGCAACAAAGCGGCAGCCTATGCGGCGTTCTGTGCGCGGGCAGGTATCCGCTTATGGATTTTCCTGACCAGCACCGTTCCATCCGAAAAACTGCGCGAGCTGGCGCTTTATGGGGCTGAAGTCGTCAAGATCACCGGCATGTATGACCAGGCCAAAAAAGTAGCCGAGGATTTTGCAGCCCGGCGCAACCTGTATTATGACGCGGGTGCCGAGTCGATCCCTGGGCGTGAAGGCTTCAAAACGATCGCATTTGAAATCGCCGAACAGTTGGCCCGCCATCTGCCCATGGAACACGGGAAATGGCGCGTGCCAGACTGGTACATCCAGGCTGTGAGCGGCGGGATCGGACCGATCGGGATTTGGCGAGGGTTCCAGGAACTGCGCACGATGGGCTTGACCGACAAAATGCCCAAGTTAGCCATCGTGCAGTCAGAAGGCTGCGCGCCGATGGTCACTGCCTGGCGTTTTAACGCGGAGCAGGCCGAGCCGGTTATACCGCATACGCGTATCACGGTGTTGGCCACCGGCAATCCGGGCCGAGCCTACAAAATAATACGCGGCGCGTGCCTTGAAACCGGCGGCACCATGATATCGGTTTCTGATGGCGAAGCATTCCGCGCGATGCGCCGGATGGCTCGTGTTGAGGGATTAAGCATGGAACCGGCAGCCTCCGTTGCCTTTGCCGGGCTGCAAAAGCTGATCGACGATGGGGTTATTGCCAAAGATGAAGTCGTGGTTGTGAACTGCTCCGGGCATACGTTCCCCGCTGAAAAACATATCCTCGAAGAACAATATGTGCTCGATCTCCAGTTTGGCGAGGAACCCACCGAAGGACATACCCAGCTAGAAGAAGGGCTTGGGGCGGCGCTGGAACGCCTGGACGAGCAGGTGACGACGATCGTGGTTATCGATGATAACCCACAGGACAGCCGCCTGATCCGGCGTTTGCTGCAAGCGCACAAAAACTACCGCGTGTTTGAGGCCAACAACCCCCTGGATGGGCTTGATCTGGTGCGCCAGCGTAAGCCGGACCTGGTGGTGATGGACCTGACCATGCCCGATATGGACGGTTTTGCACTGCTCGAAGCCCTCAAAACCGACACCGAGATCGCGCATATTCCGGTTGTGGTGGTATCGGCCAAAACACTGACTGCTGCCGACCGTGTCCGGTTGGAAGGTCGCGCCGAATCGCTGTGGCAGAAAGGCAGCTTTAACACGCGGGAGTTGGTCGAACATGTCGTAAAAACCCTGGGCGGCAAGCTGGAAGATTCACCGGAAGAACTGTTCAAAGCGACCAGGGGCAGAGTAGTGACGGCATCCAAAGAACGGCTATCTGATGAAGCCGCACCAGACCCAGAAGCCAAACGCCATGTAGTTGTGATTGATGATGAACGCCGCGATGCGCGTTTGATTCGGCGGTTGTTAGAAGCTACCGAACGCTACCAGGTTCACGAAGCATTTACCGGTGAATCGGGCTGGAACATGATCCTGAATCAAAAGCCCGATCTGATCGTGCTCGACCTGATGCTGCCGGATATCCCCGGCGAAGACTTATTGGAGCGCCTGAAAAACAACGAACAAACTCGTCAGATTCCGGTGGTCGTGCTCACAGCCAAAGATATTCAGGCCGCCGAGCGCGAAAAACTGCTAGGCAAGATCATCTCGCTGTTTGAAAAAGCGAATCTGGATCGCCGGGCACTGGTTGACTATGTCAACGAAACGCTGAGCGATGAGTAGATTGCGGACCGGCAACACTATATCGTATACGGGTAAAGGTGGGAAAGTGTCATGGTGACGATTCTGATTATTGATGATGATGCCCAATATGTTCGATTAGTCAAGAAGCTCTTGGGGGCGCACGGGCATACTGTACTTTCGGCGGGAACAGCGCTGTCGGGTTTAAAGCTGGCGGAAGGTGAGACTATCGATCTGGTCTTGCTGGACATGGATTTGCCAGACCTGGACGGTAAAGTGGTGGCGACCACGCTGCGTACCCGTCCGGGTATGCGGAACGTGCCGATTGTGGCGGTGACCGCCCAGATGGACGGTACTGCGCGCCGATTGGCCTTAGCGTTTGGCTGCGATGGTTTCATTTCCAAGCCAATCGATACCCGTTTGTTTTCTGACCAGATTTTGTCATACATGCGCGTCAAGAACGAGGAATTGATATACTAGCGGGCATTCCGGGCGCGAGGTTTGTTGGCCTTGGGGTGAGGCGCATGGTACTGCGTGTTAGCCACCTGTTTTTGTCTTGATGGCTGAAGAGGGAATTATGTCAGCGAAACGGATCTTGTACATCGAGGATAACTTCCAAAACAAGCGTCTGGTGCGCAAAATACTGGCGTCACGCGGCTATGAAGTGCTCGAAGCGGACGACGGGCTGACCGGCGTTGAGTTAGCTATCAGGGAAGTGCCAGACCTGATCTTGATGGATATCAGCCTGCCGGGTATTGATGGAGTCGAGGCCACGCAGCGCATCAAGGCGTTCAACAATACGACCAATATCCCGGTTATCGCCCTGACGGCCAACGCCATGCGCGGTGATCGCGAGCGCTTCATCGCGGCGGGGTGTGACGATTACCTGCCAAAACCGATCAGCACGGTTGACCTGTTGAACATCATCAACAAATTCCTCAGTTAGCTCCTGTTTTTCCACAATAAGCGCGGGGTGGGATAATAATTGGTACCATAGTGGAGGCGCCAGCCGCTGCTGTGTTAACATTCGGCGCCCGACTGTTATGTTTTTGTCGGGCATCAAGCGTTTTTCCCGAATTCATGATAAGATAAAATTCAATACGGGACTTAAGTGATCTCAAACCGATGCGGCCTAATTCCGTCAATCTGTATGGTCATCTGCATCATTACCGGGGAGTGTCTTTTTCCCGATCGCTGGGGGGCAGGCCGACCGGAGATCGGCGCGAAATAGTTGCATGAGAGGACAGCGGCTATGAAAACAGCCTTGCGTTGGATTGCGTTATTCGCCATCATCGTTATGTTTTTGGGCGGCCTGTGGGTGGCCGACATTGAACATACCCAGGCACAGTCGGGAATATGGAATGTTCAGGTGTTTGATGTGCTGGATCCCACCGTTCCCGGTGCCACGCCGGTGTGGCCTACACCTGATCCACGAACGACCACGACTCAGGATTTTACGTGGAATCCTAGCGGCAATGTCACTATTGTTACCGAAGAAGAGGGTGAAGTAAATACAGGTGTTTCCGCCAGCTATTTTTCTATTCGCCTCACGGCCAATGTCACGTTTGCGGAAGGCACGTATGAGTTTAGCGTGACTGCCGACGATGGTGTGCGGCTCTATATCGACGGCGATGCCGTGATCAACCAGTGGGCCAATGAGGCTCTCGCCACCTATACCTACCAGACCGCCTTGAATGGCAACAAGGTGATCAAGGTAGAAATGAACAAAAAAGACGCTGTCGGAAATGCGCGCCTAAAAATCGAATGGAGCAAAGTGGTCACTGCCACCAATACCCCGGAGCCAACCAACACGCCAGCACAAACAGCCGTGCCGGGTGGGGTGTGGGCCGCTTCGTTCTACAACAACATCGACCTGACCGAACCGGCGGTATGGACGACGAGTCTCCCCTCTGGCCCCCTGAGCCAGAACTGGGGCGAGGGCAGCCCGAATCCGGCGGTGCCGGTTGATAATTTCTCGGCCAAGTTTGTACGCAGTGTGACCGTGCCGAGTGCTGAGTATACGGCGGGGGTGTATACGTTTTATGCCCGTGTGGATGACGGCTTCCGCTTTTATGTGGACGACGTGATCATCATGGATTACTGGGGCACCAAGCCATTTGAACTGAAAAGCGCTGACGTAACGTTAACCGATGGCAGCCACACCTTCAGAATGGAGTACCGCGAGATTTCGGTCGAAGCGTGGGTGTTCCTCAATTGGGCCCCGAAAGGGCAGGCCGCCCCCAGCATTCCTGATCCAGACGCTGACGGCAGCGGCGATACCAGCAGCGGCGATACCAGCAGCGGTGACACCAGCAGCGGCGGTGGTGATACCACCAGCAGCGGCCAGACAACGACGACAGCTGTCAGCGTAACGGGCACGGTCAATGTCCCAGTGCTCAACGTGCGTTCCGGGCCGTCAACCGCCGATGCGAAAATCGCCCAGGTCAAAAACGGCGAGCTTTACGTTGTAGTCGGGCGTAACGCCGATGGCAGTTGGGCGCAGATCAAGATCGGTGAAACGACCGGCTGGGTTGCGGCCCAGTATATGACCTTCAGCGGTGACTATAACGCCCTGCCGGTCACGTCCGGCGAAACAGTACCAGCCGCCGGCGGTGAGGCTGCCGCACCTGCCGAACAGGCGCTAACCGGTGTGCGTGGCCGCGTGATGGGTAACTTGCGTGTGCGTCTTGGCCCTGGCCTCAACAACCAGCAAATTGGCCTGATGCCGTGGGGCACCGTGGTTGACATTCTGGCGCACAATGTTGAATTGAACTGGTACAAAGTGAACTTCAACGGGCTGGTCGGGTGGGCCTACGCGCCGTGGATTTGGCTTATCGAGGGCACACCGCCCATCGAGGGAGCCGCGCCACAGGTCGATTATGTCGCGGCGCAGGGCGTGATCGCGCAGGCATACGGCAACATGCGTATCCGCAGCGGCCCCGGTTTCCAGTTTCCGCGTATAAACAAAGCGCCGTGGGGATCACGCGTGGAAGTGTTGGCCCGCAGCACAAACCACCTGTGGTATAAGATCAAGTTCGGTGATGTTACCGGCTGGTCTTACGCGAGCTGGTACCGGATCGTACAGGGTGACCTGGGTGCGGTACCGCTGGCTGACCAATAACAACGTACCGTGTTTCGGATGGTGGCGCCCCGGCATCTGTTGCAGATGTTTGGGGCGCTTTGCTGTATGGGCGGCGACGGTGAAAGCTCATACTCCAATCGTATCCGACTTAAAACGCTATTCTCCCTGCTTAACCGGCGTTTTGAAAAGTTTAGTCTCTAACAGTTATATGGGAGACTATTATGACATCCTCACATGACATCCGTACCACGCAGCAACTGGCGAATGCTGCCGAAGCGTTCGTGCTGGCGCTGCGGTCGCTGTTCCCGGCGGGTACGTTTGATCAGTTTTTCCACGGTGATACCCTGCACCGGGCCTATTGGACTGCGCTGCAAGAAACGCTGGATCGTTATGTCACACCGGAGAATATCCCATTTGCCAAAGCGCTGATGGATGGTCATGTGCTGTCAGACTCGCACGTCGTGGCCGAACTGCTGAAGCTGTTTTTGCCCGGTCAGCGGCCTGATTACGGGACCGTCGCGGCGTATTGGGCCCAGGCGCTGAATGCCGGGTCAGCCGAACAAAAAAGGCTGGCTCAGGAAGCGGAACAGTTATTCACCGTGCTGACCGGCGTGCTGAACCAATCGCCTGATTTACGCATGGCGTTGCAGCAGGCGGCTGAAGTTCATTTTGGACTCCCGGCTGACGCCGTGTTTGCCGCTGATGATGACCTGGATCGTTTGCTCGATGCGGCGTTAAGCGCCGGGCCGGGTGATCTAAGCCGCCAGGTGCGGCACCTGTTAGCATTGGGCACCAAAACCGATCCGGAGATGGGCGATCACTCGTCTGGCCTGTTGGGGCTGGCGAATCTGGTTGATCATTTACCGAAAGATGCGCTTAAAACACTGTGGGATCGAACCATCCGGGCCGATGACCCGGCGCTGCGCGTGCGTGTCACGGGGTGGATCGCGCCGCGTTTGTACGCGCTTGATCTGATCGCGGACCCGCTGGCGCTGGTGGTTGAAGAAATCGAAGACGGCGGCGCAGCTCTTGACCCGGCGCTGTGTGCGGATGTCCTGTTACGTTTGACGCCGCATCTCACCACGCCGGGCGGGGAACATACGCATGGCGGGCTGCGCGAGCGCCTGCTGGATGCCGTTCAAGAGATCGATGACCCGGCGTCGCGTGTGCGTGTGTTGGGCGTGCTGGTCGGCAAACTACCCTACCAGCACCAACGCGAAGCCGTGGCGCTGGCGTTTGAGGCGGCGACGCGCGGCATTTCTAACGAACAGTCACGGGCGCGTGCCTTGGCCGACCTGCCGCCGCACCTGCCTGCCGAATTCCGCATTGACCTGCTTGAAATTGCTCGCAGCCTAAAAGTGCCCGAAGCGCGGGCGCTGCTGCTGGAACGTTTGATTCCCTATGTCCATGCCAACCTCCGGGAGCAGGTGGTATTGGACGTGTTGGACGCCATCGAGCAGATCGGCGCTGACGATGCACGAGCCGAGGCGCTCGCGGGACTCGCCCCGGCTATTGATGCTGTGGGGTCACTACAGCATGTCCCTGAAGCGCTGGAACGCGTGATCACGGTGATCTTCACGATCACAAGTGACGATGCCCGCGCGCGCACGTTTGCGGAACTGGCGCCGCACCTGTCGCCGGAACTGCTCAGTGAAGCCATGCAGGCGATCAAGGGCATGACCGACGATCATGATCGGGCGGCGACACTGTCCCGCCTGGCGCCGCACCTGTCCGACGATTTGAGCGTGGCCGCGCTGACCGTTGCCCGCGAAATTCAGCCCAACGCGGCGCGGTCAAGTGCGCTGGCGGCGCTGTCGCCCTATGTGTCGGCGGCGGCGCGCGCGCGTATTCTGGGCGAAGCCCTGGCCGCGGCCCTGGCGATTGAGACGCGTTATGAACGCGTGCTGGCGCTGGTTGATCTCGCGCCCTATCTGCCCGATGATCTCCGGTGGCGGGCCATGCACGAATCGCTGACCGCCGCGCGTTCGATTCCGGATGAAAGCGAGCGCGGGCATGCGCTGATCTTTCTGGCGCCGCATGTGCCATCCGAAATGCTGGCCGACGCATTGGCCGACGCCTACACGATCGGGGATCCGATGGGACGCGTCTCGGTGCTCAGCGCCCTGATGCCGCGTTTGCCTGACGAACCCCGCGCCCGTGTGGCCTGGGATGTCATCAGCACGGCGGCCAACGCGGATAGTATGCAGAACAAAACCGATATTTTAGCGTCTGTAGCGCGGGTGCTGCCAGGTAACCTGGTGGGCGATGTGCTCGACGTGCTGGCGGTTATCGATTCACCATACAACCAGTCGCACGTGCTGGCCGCGCTGTTACCCCGCCAGCCGGACCGCTTATATGACGCGGCGTTAAAAGCGGCGCGGGCGGTGCTGGACGATGCCCGGCGCACCAATGCGCTGCTCGAAATAGCGTCACATACCCCGGCAGGCGAGCGTTATGCTATCCTGGTTGAAGCCCTGGATGCCGCCCTGGGCGTGCATGACGACTACGATCGCGCGGGGGCGCTGGCCCAGGTCGCGTTGTTTATGGATACGCAGCACGACGTACAGAACCGCCGGCAGGATGCGTTAGCGCTGGTGGTTCAGATGTGCTGTGATGTGCCTGATCCCGGTACGCGGGCGGCGCTGTTGTCTCGCCTGGCGGCTGAGTGGGTGCGGCTGCTCACGCCGCCCCAATCGTACACCCTGTGGCGGCAGGTCGTGGGCTGTTTCCGCGAGCGCCCCTATCACGAGGTCGTAACCGCGCTGGCCGCGCTTTCGCCCGTGATCGAGCATATGGGCGCACCGGACGTAGCGCACGAACTCGCAAACACGCTGTTCGGGGCGTGATAGGGCTGATCGACCGGGGCCGGGCGGCGGCATACTCGTAAAGGGCTACGCGTGCGGCCCGCTGAGCCGGTACATCCAGAACAGGGCGACTTCGCCGTGCCGCCGGTCGTTGTTCGTATAGTGGCTGGTACGCAGGCCGTCAAGCTGGCAGCCCATCCGGGCGTAAAATTTACACGCGGGCACGTTGTTTGTCTGCGTTTCAAACACCAGCGCCCGGTAACCGAGTTTGCGTGCCCAACCAACCGCGTGACAAAACAAAGCCCGGCCAATACCCTGGCGGCGAACACTTTTGTCCAGCATGAGGTTCCAGACCCAGACCGTATTGTTCCATTCATGCGGTGTGGCATCCAGTATGCCAACCAGCCGCCCGGCCTGTTCAACGACCAGATACAAACCGCCGTCTTGCCGCATACGTGTGCGGATATTGGCTTGTTCGGTCCTGTCAAAATCGTAGCGGTTGCCCTTGTCGTAGGGTTCGATCAGCTTACGCTCAACCAGACGCCACCCCATCTCCATCCCGCTGCCCGTGATCTCAACGGTGAGCACGGTCGGGCTGACAAATCCTGCACGTATGTCAGCCAAACGCGGAATATCGTGTTCGGTCATGGGGCGAATCGTTGGTTTGGGAGACGACATGATAGTTGCTCCGTGCCTGAAAATTCCTGAATTCAGTAGTCCGCCGCCTGAGCAAACAAATCGATTGCGGCGTGCTGAAATTATGACAATGATCGTTAAATGCATTGTACGCTGCCTGCTCAAATTAAAAAACCGGTTCCCCGAATTGGTCTATTGCGTCGAGTGTGATATACACATACCCAGACAAACCGTAGCAGGCGACTCAGTGAAAGGATGGTTGTATCATGCGTGTATCGACAGGTGTGTCCACCGTGGTATTGTGTACGCTGCTGGTCATTCTGGTGATGGTGGGCTGGGTGACCGCGTTTGCTGCTGACGGGGGAGCCGGGCAGTTGGGCCAGCGCACCAGGGCACCGGGCGGTGTGTTAGGCGATGGCGCGCCAACCAACCAGCGCCCCACACTGGATTCAGGCGCGGCCCAGGCTACGGCTCAAGCGGTGGCGACCAGCGCCGTCGATTGGTCGGCACAGGTTCCCGGCGCAGAACAAACGGCGCAAGCGCTGCTGGACACGGTGATAGTGGATGAATTCAACCCGGATGCGGCTGTCGCCACGTTTGAAGCGTTCGCCACTCAAACCGGCGTTGATCCCTCGGATGTCGAGGTCGTGATCGATGCCCTGCTGGCCGAGATTCCCGCCGAGTGGGCCGCATATGCCGACCTGGCCGAACTGGAAGCCGCGCTCAACCAGTGGTTGATGATGGGCAATGTCAGCGCCGAATGGCAGGGTAACACGCTGGCCCTGACGGCGACGTATTCCGAAACCGGGTTTAACGCGCTGATCGACGCGGCGCTGTGGATGGGTGGGTACGCGATCAGTGATGCGAACGTTGACCTTGTGCCGGGCGGCATGGTGATCGATGTATACGGCTTTACGACACCGGTCGGCCAGGCCGGGACGCTCAGCGCCTACGTGTTAATGTCGGCGGTGAATGGCCGCGTTGAGGCGGAACTGGTATCAGCCTCGTTCAACGGGCGTGACGTACCGCTCCCGACGCTGAGTGAGTGGGAAACCATGCAGGCGGAAATCGCCGCCGTGGTGAGCCAGACCGTGATGCAGACCTACACGGCCACGTACAGCGTTAACGCCCTGATCATCAGCGACACCGATATCACGATCAGTCTGACAGCATCGGCTGTGGTCCCGGCTGCGTCGTGAGCAAGGATAGGGCGATGATGGAACAGGTCCGTGACCGGGTGACCGGGTGGGGAGCACGCTTGAGCCTGGCGGCGCTGCTGCTCGTGTTCTCTGAGCTGGTGGTGTGGCAGACGCCGACCCGGTATTCCGTGCCGGAATGGTTGGGCTTAGCAGCGGTTTACCTGGCGCTGGCAGCGATCATGCTGGACCTGATCACCCGGCTGCGGGCGCGGGACGTGTTCAGTCTGTTATTGATGGCGGGTATATACGGCCTGGTGAATGCCATGTTGATCAGCCGTGTGATCACACACGATCTGCCGCTGAGCCTGGTCATTCGCCCCTTGAGCGCGCAGCCGCTCGTTTTTATGCTGGCGCTGGCGTCCTTTTTGATCCTGGGCAGTGGCCGCGCCACCGGGCCGTTGGACATGCTGGTATCGGTCGTGACGGGTGTCAGTTGGGGCGTGTGGGTGCGCTGGTTCCCGGTCGTATCCGAGGAGTCTATTCCTGAGGTCAGCGAGGGCACGGCGTTAAGCGTGCTGGCGCTGGCCCTGGCCGGCTGTATGCTGCTGCGATTTGTGCTGCCCTCGGCGGACATTTACCGCCGCGAGGACTGGCTGCTGCTGCCGGTGGAGTGGGCGCTGACCGGTGGGGTGCTGATCGTGGCGTTAATTGTGGGCGCGGCGCAGGATAAAATCGATAATTTGGATATGGGCATCGTGGCCATGTTGGTGAATTTTATGATCATGATGTTATACGTCACGCTCATCACACGTAAAGATGAACCGGTGCTGCACGCGATCACACCGCCGCGCCGCCCGAATCCTGTGGCGTGGCTGGTGCTGGTGGGTTCGTTTTTGGTGGCTGGCTGGATCGGCTATACCCTGCCGGGCAGCGGTGACAGTTCCGCGCAAAGTGACCTGTTGTTCGGCGCGTTGACTGCGTTTGGAGTCGTGTGGCTGCCCATCGTGGCGGCTGTACTGGGGTTGCGGGCGTTCGTCCAACTGGCTCGCGAAGGTGGTTAGGCTGGTACGTATCGGAATGTGGCACCGGAATGGAAAGAGGATGATCTGGAATGGATGAAGAACGCAAACAAAAACACCTGGAAAGTGTGGACGAGGTGTTAGCCGCTGTCCGTGAAGACCTGAAATATACGCGCGAAACCGGCGATGTGTATGAACTGCGAGCGCTTCAACTGCTGCTCCAGGTGACCAAGGCCATGCACAGCGAACACGACATCTACGCGTTGATGGCCATGATCCTGGACAGCGCCCTGTCGTTTGCCAGCGCGAACCGCGCGTTTTTGATGCTGTTGGATGATAAGGGCAATCCCCGCTTTAAGATGGGGCGTTCATACGACGGTGCAAACCTGAGCCAGAGCGATTTTGTGATATCAACCAGTGTGGTCGAGCAAGCGTTGTTGGCCCAGAGCCCCTTCATTCTGGCCGATGCCCAGCTTGATGAAGAGTTCAGCAAGCGAGACAGTATCCTGGAACTGGATTTGCGGACGGTTATGGCGGCGCCGCTGCGTTATGAAGATCACGTGCTGGGGCTGATCTACGTGGACAGCAACCGCCCCCTGACGCGTTACAGCAAACATCACATGAATGTGCTGACTTCGCTGTCCGATCAGGCGGCGGTAGCGATTTTGAACGCGCAGAAGTTCGAAACACAAAGCGGTTGATCAACGCGCGCCGTCCGTGTGATCCGGCAGTTCGCCGCCGCGCCGCAGGTCACCGGTACATTCCGGGCAGTATCCCGTAAAACACGCGCACGCGCCGGTTACGCTGACATTTTTACGACGGACCAGCTCGCGCGCCATGCGGTTGAGCAGGTCGGCATGAATCAACACGCGCTTGCCGCAGCGCACACACGTGAGATAGTGCTGCTCCGGTCCTTCGGACAGCCGGAAGACCTCGCGGCGGTGTTCCGGCTCGATGTAACGTTTTGTGACGATACCCAGTTCAGCGAACAGGCTCAGCGTGCGGTAAACTGTCGCCAGGCTGACGGATGCGTCCTGGGTATAAGCCAACCCATAAATTTCGTCGGCGTCCAGGTACACGGGCTGGCCCGCCATCACTTGTAACAGCAGCGTGCGCTGCGGCGTGACCTTGAATCCGCGCTCGCGGAGCAGGGTTTCAGCTTCGTCGATGAGATGCGGCATAGACACAGAACCTTTTTTATCGACCGTCTGTGTCTATTATAACGCTTCACGGCCATGCTGTGCGGATAGTTGTGTCCGCCGGGACCTACTCCGCCAGCATGCCTGCTGCCTACTCGGTCAGCAGCGCGGCGACCGCATCCAATGACGGTTTGATCGTTTTCATGTGGTTGGCGTAAGTCGATTCGATGCCGTCCAGCGTTTGAGCATGATAGTTGAGCACGGCGTCCGGGTCTTTGAGCAGGTGCCCGGTCAGGATGCTCACCACGTCGGCATCCGGGGCAATTGTGCCCTCATCCACCAACCGGCGCACACCCGCCACCGACGCCGCCGACGCCGGTTCGCAGCCAATCCCCGCCGCGTCGATCTGAGCTTTGGCATCCATGATCGCCTGGTCATCGACTATGGTCACGACGCCGTTTGTCCAATCCAGGGTACGGTGCGCTTTGTGGAAATTCGCCGGGTTGCCGATGCGAATCGCGGTGGCGATGGTTTGGGCGCGGACGGTGTGCCGTGTTTGCCAGTCTTCAATGTAGCTGCGGTACAACGGATTCGCGCCTTCAGCCTGGATAATGGCGATGCGCGGCAGGCGGTCGATCAATCCCAGGTCACGCAGTTCGACCAGGGCCTTACCAAACGCCGACGAGTTGCCCAGGTTGCCGCCGGGCACCACGATCCAATCCGGCACGCGCCAGCCGCGCTGGTGCAGCATCTCGATCATGATCGTTTTTTGTCCTTCCAGCCGGAAGGGATTATACGAATTGAGCAGGTAAACGGGCAGTTCTTGCGCGACGTCCCACACCAGGGCCAGCGTATCGTCAAAATCACCTTCTACCTGGACGCTCAACGCGCCATACGCGACACTTTGCGCGATCTTGCCCAGCGCCACGTAACCCACCGGGAAAAACACCATCGCCTGCAAGCCGCAGATCGCCGCAAAAGACGCCATCGATGCCGACGTGTTGCCCGTCGAGGCGCAGATCACGCTGCGGACACCAAGCTGCTGAGCCTGCGTGACACCGCCCGCCATGCCGCGATCCTTGAAGCTGCCGGTGGGGTTTTCGCCCTCGTGTTTCAGTTGCAGGTGGGCTACCCCGGCATAATCCGCCAGTTTGGGCGATGCCGTGTACAGCGTGGTGTTGCCTTCGCCGCGCGTGACGTAAGCATCTTCCGGCAGCCCTGGCAGGATCAGTTCACGGTAGCGCCACACGCCGGAGTGATCCAGTTTGTTCCAGCTTCCCAGCCGTTGGTCGAACAGCTCATGTGTGACGGTGCCGCGCAGGGCGTCGAGATCGTGCGTAACGTCCAGCAGGCCGCCGCAGGCCGGGCACGTGATGACACGTTCGTTGATCGGGTAGGTTTTTCCACAATCCATGCAGGTGAGTATGCTGTCCATCCGGTGTTGTCCGGTCCTTTCGCTGCGCCTTCGCTGCGCTTTGGCCGCGCCTACGCTGTGCTTTTGCTGTGCCTGATCATGACTCGTGCCGATTATGCCGCGCGGCGGCGCATCTGCCCAGGTGTAGTTTGCACGAACGGTGGAGCGGTTATGTGTTAAAATAGAATGAATGTAGTCTTGCGAAACGACAGTGTGAGCGTTGGCTAAACGATGGCGGCAGCGCCGGGCGATCCAGGTTGCAAACCGCTATAATCAACTATTCAGGGGTAGATCACCAGTATTTTATCAGTTGAGCCAGGATGGTACGTATAAACAAGTGCAAGAGGATTCCTCAAAGGATGGTACGGATGACCTTCAGATCACGATCGCGTCGGGTATGGATTTTGCTGAATGGACTGCTGTGGGGCATGACAGCGGCAGCCGTAGTTATGACCGGCTTATGGACCGGGGGCAGCGTGCAGGCGACTCACCAGGATACGAGTCTATCCGTTGTGTGGCAGGATGGCTCCCAGGCCGGGGATACCCTGTTTCAGGTGGAAAACACGATTCTTCCGCCGCGTGACCGGGTCGATCTGGCGATACGGCTGCGCGGCGTGACGGATGTACCCGAACCCCCATCCGAGGCGCCGCCGGAAGTGGCCATCGGGGAGATCGTGTCATTTTGGGTGGATAACCTGGACGAAGACTATTCTTTCCAGGTGGACGCCGAACTGGTGTATAAAACCGATCACATTTACATGTTTGTGGAACTGGGCCAGACGGTAGACCTGGCCGCGATTCAACGCTCCGCCGACACATTCGAAAACACTATCCGCCCCAGGGTACACGAGGTGTTCGGCTCCGAGTGGTTCCCCGGCGTGGACGGCGACCCGCACCTGACGATCCTGCATGTAACGCGCCTGGGTGGATGGGTCGCGGCCTATTACGGCAGCAGCAGCCAGTACCCGGACGAGGTCGTGCCCAACTCCAACGAGCGCGAGATGTTTTTTGTGAACCTGGATACGATGGCCGGGCGCATCGGGCAGGATGCCTATTTGGGCGTGCTGGCGCATGAATTCCAGCACATGGTGCACTGGTACGTCGATCAGAACGAGGATACATGGCTCAATGAAGGGCTGTCCGAGCTGTCATCCATGCTAGCCGGTTATGGCGCCAGCGGCTTTGCTTACGACTATCTCAGGGAACCCACGATTCAGCTTAATACGTGGCCGGAAGATAACGATCGCGGTCGGCATTACGGCATGTCGTTCCTGTTCGCGGCTTATTTTTACGAGCGCTATGGGGAAGCGGCGACAACCACCCTGGTTAAAGACCCGGCTAACGGCATGGAAAGTATCGCCAACACGTTAGACGCCATCGCGGCAGCCGATCCGGCAACCGGTGAGCCTGTTGTGGCGGAAGACGTGTTCGCAGATTGGGTGGTAGCTAACCTGCTGATGGACTCCGCCGCCGGTGACGGGCGGTTTGCGTATCATTCGCCGGACATGGCCACGCTGCCCACCGCCTCGATTACCGGGCAGGCGGTGGCTACCGGAGCGCCTATTCAGACCGAAACGCGCCAGTGGGGCGCAACCTACCTTGAAATTCCCGGCGGTGCCCAGCCGCGCACGTTCCGCTTGAAATTCGACGGTAATGAAACGGTAGGGCTGGTCCCGGCGAACGCGCACAGCGGCCAGTTTGCATGGTGGTCGAATCGCGGCGACGAGAGTGATTCCCGCCTGACTCAGGCGTTTGACCTGACCGGCGTCAGCAGCGCCACGCTCGATTTCTGGACGTGGTATTTCATCGAAGACCTGTGGGATTACGCCTACGTGATGGTGTCCACCGACGGCGGCGCGACCTGGACGCCGCTTGAAACCGCCCACACCACCACCGACGATCCGCACCAGAACGCGTATGGCCCCGGCTACACCGGTCAAAGCGGCGACTGGGTCCGGGAATCGGTGGACCTGACGCCCTACGCCGGGCAGGAGATTCTGCTCCGGTTTGAGTACATCACCGACGACGCCGTGACACAGCCGGGCATATTGATCGATGATATCAGCATCCCGGAAATCGGCTACACGTCGGATTTTGAGAACGATAACGGCGGCTGGCTCAGTGAAGGCTGGCTGCGCATGGATAATAAACTGCCGCAGCGGTTCCTGGTGCAGGTGGTGCAGATTCCGCTGACCGCGCCCGGTGACGGTGAAGCATGGCCGGTTACGCGGCTGCTGGGCATGGCCGACACGCCGCACGGGGAATGGGATATCACGGTGGGCGGCGATAGGGGCAATGCCGTACTCGTTATTTCGGGGTTGGCCCCGGTGACGACTGAACCGGCAGCGTTCACCTATTCGCTGACACTGGTAAAGTAAACTTGTTGGGGATGTAAACAGCGCCGCCTGTAAGATCGGATTGGAAAGCGATTGGCAATGAGTGAAACACGCGTTGTATTGAGAATGGGCCGCACATGGGTGATGTGTCTTGTCGTGATCGGTGTGGCCGTATGCCTGGCGATGCCGCCTGTCGCGGCCCAGGACGGAAAACGCGCCGACTCGCCCTCGTGGGACGATGCGCCTAACGTGCCGCGCCACCGGTCCCAGGCGGATTGGCTGCTCGACGTGGGGCAGGCTACATACGAGCAGGTGTACGGCCCGTTTTTTTCCCAAACCTACGCCGTGGGTGACGCCGAATCATTTATTCCGCTGGGCAGCAACAGCGGTATGCCACAGATGTTTGTGCTGCGCGCCCGCACCGAACACGCGTATTTCTGGTTTGAGCGCAGCATGTTAGTCGATGCGGCGGAACTCGAATGGGCCACCCGCTTTTTTGAAGAACGCATCTGGCCGCTCAACAACACGATCTACGGCGATGAGTGGAATCCCGGCATTGACGGTGATCCGCGCATACACATTGTCAACCAATCCGGCGTAGACGCCGACAGCTCGATCATGGGCGCATTTGATCCGCGCGACCAGTGCCCGGCGATGTTGTGTCCCCAGAGCAACCAGCGCGAGATCATCTACATCAACCTGATCAAAGCGCCGCTTAGCTCACAAGAATACCTGGCGACACTGGCTCACGAGCACCAACACCTGATCCAGCATCATATGGATGGCAACGAAGATCGCTGGCTAAACGAAGGACTGTCGCAGCTTGCCGAACATTTTAACGGGTTTCATCCCCAGTACATCGCCGGTCCGAGTATGCGTGATCTGCTGCGTGACCCGGACCATCACCTGAACGGCTGGACGACCGATCGCGGCCAGCAGTCACGTTACTACGGCGCCAGTTACCTGTTTATGCTGTACCTGTACGAGCGGTTCGGCCTGGATTTTATCCGCACGCTTGCCAGTGACAGCTACGACGGGCTGGCGGCGGTGCAGAATGCGCTGACCATAACCGGCCAGGGGCTTACCGTGGACGAGGTGTTCGCCGACTGGATCGTCGCTAACTTGCTGGACGATCCGTATGTGGGCGGCGGGCGTTATTTTTACCAGACGCTTGATCTGCCGCAGCGTATCCAACCGGTCGCGCTGGATGGCCTGCAAGCCGACTTTGAATACACCGACTCGATCAACCAGTACGGCGCGGATTACCTCAGCCTGAGCACACCGGGGACGTATGATATCCAGTTTGACGGCAGCGAGCAGGTGCCCGTAGTCAACATATCCCCCTACTCCGGTGACTGGATGTGGTGGTCCTACAATACCAACAGCGGCGCGGCGCGGCTCAACGGGGCCTTTGACCTGACCGGCCAAAACACGGCTACGCTCGTGTTTCGCGCCTGGTGGGATATCCAGGCCGATTATGACTGGTTCCACGTGCTGGTATCCCCGGACGGCGGGCAAAGCTGGCAGATCGTGGGTGGTGAGCACGCGGTTTCCGGCGATCCGTATACGGGGGGACCATATTACGATGGGCGGTCGGGCGGCTGGGTTGAGGAACGTATTAACCTGACACCTTACGCGGGCGGTCCGCTGCTCGTGCGGTTTGAATACCTGACCAACGGCAGCCGCAGCCTGTCCGGTGTGGTGCTGGACGATGTCGGGATCGCGGAACTGGGTTATGTGGATGACGTTGAAAGCGCGTTATCGCTGTGGGCGCCTGACGGGTTTATGCGTATTCCACACGTGGTGCTGCAAAACTGGCGTGTGACACTCGCGATCAACGCGCCGGGCTGGCCCGCCGACGTGCGCCAGCTTGATCTTGATAATGCCAATAACGGGCGGGCGGCGGTGACCGTGCCGGAGGATGGCTCGGTTACGATCGTGATCGGTGCGATGGCGCCGTTCACGTCAGCCCAGGCCGACTACAAGCTGGTCATCCGGGAACACACCTCGTGATGGCGTGGGGGCATTTACTGCCCGTCCTGGCTGGCTTCGGATAACAACCGTTCTATCAATAGCATATTACGATATTTACCGGCTCCACGCAGTGAACGGGCCGCGTTCGTGTAGTAGTGGTGCGCCTTCAAAAACGCGCGCTGGCTGGTGTACCATTCCACATCGGAAGTGCGGTTGCCGAACAGCGCAACCTGTTCGTCTCGCAAATTCTGGCTCGTGATCAAAAAGTCATCACGTCCCAGCGAATCCAGGTCGGCATCGGCCATAATTTGTTCCAGGAGTGTTTGAGGGTTGGTGGGCCATTGGGTCGCCATGATCAAGCGCTGAATCAGGTCGATGTGCGCCACCGTGTATCCGAAATCCGGCAGCACGGCGGCGGCGATACGTGCGCCGCACGCTTCGTGCCCGTCCCCAAACTGCTCATCGCCTACATGTTGTTCGATATACCCCAGGTCGTGGAACCATGCCGCGGTACGCAGTGCCAGCAGGTCATCGCCCGTAATACCTTCCATCGCGGCGAAACGTTCGACGGCGGGCACAACATCATCACGCGTATGGCGAATCGAGTGGTACGTTAACTTGGGGTAAAGTTCGTGTTCTAACCGTCGCAAGACATACTGTTGAGCACGTTCAAGATCGGGTTGTACGGTCATTCATGGGGTCCTGTTCTTTGCCGAGAAAGGCCGGCGAACCGCCTGCTCGCCGCACCAGCGAGTTATCATTCGGCCCGCCTATCACGCGGTGCCAACTCGTCAGTCATATGCGCCCCGGTGATCTCGACCAGCCGGGTTTCGAGTTCCTGGCGCCTGGCTTGCGCCGCCTGCTGCCCCGCCTGGACCGCACTGCCCCACCGTTGGTGGATGCTGCGGCGCATGGTATCACCCGAAGTCGGGGCAAATAACCGGGCCGCCGCCGCACCAATAACACCGCCGCTCAATACGCCGCCGATAAACGCCAGCATCCGCCGCATAAGGTTGTCTCCCTGGGTATCGCATCATGTCCTGTGGCAATTATATCAGGATAACGATTTTACACCTTTCGCTTGGGCTGCGCTCACCTCATCTCCTCTATTTCTGTGGAACAGCCTTGACATTCGCCGTTTCCGGTTCTAGTCTTCAAGGCACAACTGGGATTACTGATCGACTGGAGTAAACTGCTGATGACTCACCCGCGCCTCCAAACACTCTATGAACTTATCGACCGGGCGGGGCTTGACGCCGTCGCCCTGGTACCCGGCTCAAACCTCCAATTCGTGACCGGCCTGGATTTTCACCTGATGGAGCGTCCCCTGATCGCTTTTTTGGGGCCACATATCGAGCCGGTCGCCGTTGCGCCCGCCCTGGAACAAGACCGGCTGGTGCAGTGTGATATCCCGTTTCGCGTGTTCCCCTGGACGGATACCGAGGGGTATCAAGGTGCGTTTGCGCTGGCCGCGAACGCGCTAAAACCGGTGATCCGGCGGTTGGGCGTGGAAGAACTGCGTATGCGCGTGTTGGAACAGGCGATTCTACGCGAGCACCTGCCAGACGTGACGATCGAATTGGCCGGGCAAACGCTGGCAGCGCTGCGCCTGCACAAAGACGAGGCGGCATTACGTGCATTACGCGAGGCGATCACCGTCAGTGAGGGCGCGCTTCAGGCGTGTATAGACGCGGTGCGTCCGGGCATGACCGAGCGTGAGATCGCCGGAATCCTGGTGATCGAACAGCTCAAGCGCGGCGGCGGCAAACATCCTTTTGAGCCGCTGGTGCTCAGCGGGCCTAGAAGCGCGCTGCCGCATGGCGAACCGGGTGATCGCCGCGTGCTGGAAGGTGAGCCGCTGCTGATCGACTTCGGGACTACGGTAGGCGGGTACGCGTCGGACATCACCCGCACGTTTGCGCTAGGTGAGCCGTCAGCGCGGCTTCAGGACATTTACGCGCTGGTGCAGGCGGCCAACGCTGCCGGGCGTGCGGCGGCGGGTCCCGGTGTTCCGGCGCAAGACGTAGACCGCGCCACGCGCCGTGTGATCGAGGACGCGGGATACGGGGCCTATTTCACGCACCGCACCGGACACGGGCTCGGTTTGGAAGCGCACGAAGGCCCCAACATCGTTGAGGGCAACACGCAGGTCTTAGAAGTGGGGATGGTGTTTACCATCGAGCCGGGCATTTACCTGCCCGACGATCTGGGCGTGCGCATCGAAGACGACGTGGTGATCACGCACGGCGGCGCCGAGAGTTTGACCGTTTTCTCGCGGGAATTGTTATCGATTGGTTTATGAGCCGCGCACGGCGGCTTAACGTGTGCGTCGTCAGCCGCTGCCGGGCTGCGGCACCGGCTCCGACAAGGATATCCGTACCTGGTTCAAGCTGTCATAGGCCAGCCGCAGCCGCGTTTCCATATAAGACGCCGGGCCGGATGTCTGTTTATCGCTGCAATAATCCGTCCAGCGCTGGTGAGCGTCCTTGATCATACGTGCCGCATAGTCGAGGTGATCGACAATTCCGGCGGTTTTGGCATCTTTTTTGCGCTCGGATTCGCTGAGCTTGACCGGGTGGTGCTTGAACGTGATATCGGCGCAGTAGCTGCCCGCTGTTTTGTAGTGGGTGAGCGCATAGTTCATGTTGTTCCACAGCCAGTCAGCTTCCTGACGCAGTGATTCTTCATACGTGATGATCTGCCGCTCGGTGCCGCCGTTCAGCGCTGAGCACCCGGGCAGCAGCAAAAGCACAACACACAACAGCGCTGTGCTCGCTGTGCTGTACCATCGACCTTGTCGCAGGCGTTTCTGGTTCATCGAATCACCCGATAGCGGCTATTTGGCCGATTGCGCGCGTAATTCGAGCGTCTGGTCGACCGAGTCCAGGCTGTCATAGGCAGGATTCAACCGCGAACTCATGAAGTTGATGGTGTTTTGTGCCGATGACTGGTTGTTACAGAACGCGAACCAGTTATCGCTGGCCTGTTGGAGCAGCTCGCGGACATAGTCCAGGCGCTGCGCCAGTTTTGTCCCTGGGACATCTTGCTCCAGCGTATCCTGCCGCAGATTAACGGGTTCGTGATTGAAGTCCTTCGGGACACAGCGCCCGGCGTCCGGCACCGGGTTTGTCCGGGCGTGATTCATGTTGTCCCACAGCCAATCGGCTTCGTTACGCAGGGTGGCGGCGTAACGTTTGGCCTGTGTATCCAGCAGGTCGATCTTTTCTTCCCCGCTCAGCTTATCTTCTTCTTCATCGCTGCTGTTATCGTTCGAATCACCGGTAACACACCCGGCAAGCAGCAGTCCGATCAGGATAGCCAGCAGGACGGCACGCAGCCAGTGAGTTAATGAGGCTTGGTGCGTGTTTGGTAGACTATGCGCTTTCCGCATACCGAGGCTCCTTCGTTATGCGAGCTTGGCTCTTCTATGCATACCCCTACCATACACCGAAACGCGTGCAAAATCTATTATGACAAATGGGGGATAAGCGGGGATCGTTTATTGGCGGACGACGACCGTGGACATATCCGGGGCCAGCAGCGGCAGCCGTACCGTAAAAACGGTGCCTTCGCCGAGGGCGCTGGCGACTCGAACTGTGCCGCCGTGCGCTTCCACGATCTCGTGTGTGATCACCAGCCCCAGCCCGATCCCCGAACTGCGCCGCCGTTTGCGGCTCTTGTCCACCTGGTAGAATCGCTCGAAGATGCGCGGCAGGTCGTCGGGCGGGATACCCTCGCCCGAATCGCGCACCATGATCGCAATTTCGTTCTGTTGAAGTTCGGCTTGAAGCGTAACGATCCCGTCGGGCGGCGTGTGCCGGATCGCGTTATCCAGCAGGTTGGTGAACACCTGCGCCAGCCGGTCCCCATCACCGGCGATGCGCGGCAGGGTAGGCGGCATGTCTACCACCAGCGCGACACCTTTTTCTTTGGCCTTTACCGACAGGCTTTCACCGACCACCTGTAACACGTCGCCCACCTGCACCGAGCGCCGCAGCATATCCATGCGCCCGGCTTCGATACGGGCCAGGTCCAGCAGGCTTTCGACCATGCG
The DNA here is from genome assembly GCA_016930015.1 of Anaerolineae bacterium. GTDB lineage: Bacteria > Chloroflexota > Anaerolineae > Aggregatilineales > Aggregatilineaceae > JAFGHR01. Next base: position 23,191 of record JAFGHR010000020.1, read on the forward strand.
ATGCAGGCGCCCGGCTTCGTCGTGGATGATCTGGGCGGCATGTTCGGCGGATGCGGGATCAGACGCCACGCCGTCGATGATGGCCTGCGAAAACCCCTGAATGCTGGTCAGCGGCGTGCGCAGGTCGTGTGACACGCTCGCCATAAAATCACGCTGGGCCTGCTGGGTGAGCGCCACCCGGCTTGTCATCTCGTTAAATGAGGTCGCCAGTGATCGCACTTCGCGCGGACCATCGACCGGCACGCGCTGGTCAAAATCACCGTTGGCGATGCGGCGCGCCGCGTGACTCATCTGGTGCAGCGGTCGCACCACCGAGCGCGCGATCAGCACCGACAGCCCCAACGCGATCACCAGCCCGAACAGGCCCGCCTGGGCCAGCGGGCGCAGGAAGTCATCACCAAACGTGTCGAACACCTGCGCCAGCGAGGGGTGAGGCACCGGGGCAGCGCCCATCAGGAATGAATCGGACTCCTGAGCGATGACGCTGGGGCGGAGCGGCTGCGCTACAAATATCCACTCGCCGCCCTCGTCATCCACAAACCGGCCCTCGAACAGGTTCACGTTCGCCCGCTCCCTGTGGGTCGGGATCAGAGCCGTGCGTTCCGTTTCGTTGAGGTGCGATCCTTCCGCCAGAATGGCGTCCGAATCAAAACGGACTTCGCCTTCACCGGTCACTACCAGGATACGGGTATTGCTCTCGATAGCCTGGCTGTCGAGATACTGCACGATGCGCTGTTCGACCGTACCCTCAAGCGGGCGAATCTCGATCCGGATGGCTTCCATCACGCGCACGTCGAGCAGGGTCGCTGTCAGGTCGCTGCGCAGATCGTCAACCGGCAGCGGGCGTGAGCGCAGCACCAGCACCAACGCGCCGCCGATCAGAATCAGCGTTACCACGAGTATCAACACGTATGAAAGCAGCAGTCGCGAGCGCAAGGTTTTTAGCATTTCGGCGATCTAACTTCTCCTCAAACTAACGCGCACTTGTTAACAAACTGCCACCGAAGTGTAAATTTTTTTCTAAGCCCATCACGCGTGATATGTTTATCACGCCGTGATTGTGTCACGCCGTGATTGTGTCACACCGTGACTGTGTCACACCGTGATTGTGTCACACCGTGACTGTGTCACACCGTGATTGTGTCACGCCGTGACTGTGTCACGCCGTGACCTTGTACCCGACGCCCCACACGGTTTCGATCTCGGCAGTGCAGCCCGCCAGCTTGTTTCGCAGGTGGGCGATATGCACGTCAACCGTGCGCGTCTGCCCGTAAAAGTCAAAACCCCACACCAGGTCTAGCAGTTTTTCGCGGCTGAGCACGATCCCTTCGTTCTCGACCAGCGCCAGCAGCAGGTCAAACTCCTTGGCCCGCAAATCAACCGCCCGCCCGCTAACCAGGGCCACCCGCCGCGCCGGGTCCACGTGCAGATTGCCAATATTTAGCGGTTTGTCGGTAGCTTCCGGGCTGCGTGATTCGGTGCGCCGCAGGATCGCGCGAATACGCGCCACCAGTTCACGCGGGTTAAAGGGCTTGGTCAGGTAGTCGTCCGCGCCCAGTTCCAGCCCGACGATCTTGTCGATATCGTCGTCACGCGCGGTCAGCATCAAGATCGGCAGGTCGGACGACGCCCGGATACGTTTACACACTTCCCATCCGTCCAACTCCGGCAGCATCAGGTCCAGCACCATCAGCGCGGGCTGGTGGCGTTCGACCATAACCAGCGCGGTCAGGCCGTCCGCCGCACTGATCGGGCGGAATCCATCCTGTCGGAGGTACATGCTGGCCAGTTCGATGATGTTCGGTTCGTCGTCCACCAGCAGGATCAGTTCATTAGCCATACGGCACCCTTTCACACCTCGATTGTACGCCTCAGTTCATATGCTGACCACCAGCGTATCATACGCGAACGTGATGTTATACCCGTCCTGGCGGAGCTTAAATTCCAGCCGGATATAGTCATCATAGTTCATACCGCTTATCTCTTCGAGATGTGTCATGATCACGCGTTTGGCGGCCAGTTTGCGCACCATGCCCAGCGTTTGGCGGAAGGTAGCTTCAGCGTTCAAAACCGGGTGCGCCTCATCGATCAGGCGTTCGCCGGTCAGCGGGTGAAACTCGGTGATCCCCATCGGCAGCACGACCATATCCATGCCGTGTACGTCGTCGGGCGGGTCCCACTGGTACAGTTCATCCGGCGCGATTAACACACGCTGGCCCTCGCCCTCGAACACAAACGCGTACACGTAATCCTGCGCCACGCGGAACGGTCGAATCGGCGTGCCGTTCACCGTCACCACGTCGCCGTCGTTTAACACGTGGACCTTCACCCAGCCGTGCCGCTGCATAAACTCAAACTGGTTCCACGCGCCCAGGAAATTATGAAAATCAACCGCGACCTGCTGCGGCAGGTAGATATCGGTGCAGGCATGGTTGGCTGGCCAGTGACCAAAGTCGGCGTTGCGCGTTTCCCACACCCGCATACCCATCACGTGATCCGGGTGCCAGTGTGAGTAAAAACAGGCGTCGATGTGCGTGACCTGCGAGCGGTTGAGCTGGGCTTTGATCTCTTCTGCCGTGTCGATCAATACGTTTGGCCCGTGCACGAACACGCCCGGCCCGCTGCGGCTGTACGGGATACCTTTGATACGTGCTTCAGCGCATACCGGGCACGTACAATGTGGCCGCGGCGTGGTGACCGCGCCGCCGGAACCCAGAAATTCGATTTGCATGATGGTACACCCGGCGCGTTATGACGGCATCACGGCGATGGCTTCAATCTCGACCAGCCCGCCTAACGGCAGGTCTTTGACCGCAAACGCCGCCCGCGCCGGGGGATCGTCCGGGAAAAACGTGCTGTAGACGGTGTTCATTTCGCTGAAGCTGGCGATGTCGGCCAGCAGCACGGTAACTTTGACCACGTGCGCCATGCTGGTTTCGGCAGCATCCAGAATCGCGGCCATGTTCTTAAGCGCCTGTTCGGTCTGTTCGGCGACGGTCCCCCCGGCGAACTGCTTGGTTTCTGGCAAGATGCCAAGCTGCCCGGAGACAAAAATCATACCGTTGGCCCGGGTAGCTTGTGAATAAGCGCCGACGGCTGCCGGGGCCTTATCCGTAGCGATCACTTCACGACTCATGATGCACTCCCTTTCCGTAAAATAAGAAATAATCGTTTAGCGGTTCAGGTGGCTTTATTGCCGGTCGTTTTTTTGCCCGGAGCCAGCCAGACAAACTGGTATGGCTCCAACGTGAGCGCGGCGCTGCCAGCACTCGCGGGCGCGACCGGTTCGCCGCTCACCAGGTTTACCGGGTTATCCGGTAACCAATGGACACGTGCGGTTTGCTGCTGCTCCGAAAAATTCGCCAGCACCAGGATCGCCCGGCTGCGCACATAACCCAACACGTGTTCGTTCCCCGTATCGAAAAACTCGGTCTGCCCGTTGGCAAACGCCGGAGTCTGTTTGCGAATCCGGATCAGGTGCAGCAGCGTCTGGAAAACCCGTCCGGGCGTGGTGGCTGCGTCACGGCGCAGAACCGCGCGGTCCCAGTCGAAGGCGCGGCGGTGCGCCCAGCGGGTATCGTTGGCCCGGCGGGGATTCTGCCGGTAGCCATAATCATTGGTCAGCGCGATCTCATCCCCCAGGTACAGCAGCGGGATACCCCCGGCGCTGATGATCACCGCGTGGATGAGTTCGATCCGGCGCAGCGCGTGTTCACGGTAGAGGCTGCTGCCTGTTTCGGCGGCCTGTTCCAGCCCGGCCAATGACGCACACATGCCCGATATGCGCATGTCGCCCGTTTGCGGGTTGTAGTTAAACGGCAGCCCTTTGGCAAAACTGCCGGGAAACTTGCCGATGTAAAACGTGTTCAAGAATTGGCGGTGATCGTAACCGTTGATGCCCACTTCCCAGCCGTCTTCGTCGGCGAACGTCCAGCCGATATCATCATGGCAGCGGACATAGTTCACCCACGTGCAGCCCTCCGGTATTGTGAAGCGTTTGATCATCGACTGGCGCAGCAGCGTCACTTTACGCGTCGCCAGCGATTCCCAGAGCAGGGCCATCAGCGTTGGATTGTAGGACAGCGGCGCTTCGTCGGGGTGGATATACCTGGCGACTTCTGCCGGGTGTACGATCGCCTCGGACTTAAAGAGCATCGACGGCGCAGCCAGCCGGACGAACGCATTATAAGCGCGGACCACGGTATGCACCTGCGGCAGTCCTTCGCACATGGTGCCGAGTTGTTTCCACACAAACGCGACGGCGTCCAGGCGCAACACCTCGGTGCCGATGTTGGCCAGGAATAACATTTCGCCCAGCATGGCGCGGAACACGCGCGGATTGGCGTAGTTCAAATCCCATTGAAACTCGCGGAAGGTAGTCCATACCCACTTGTTGATCGCGGGTTGGTAGGTGAAATTACCGGGGGCCTGTTCCGGGAAGATTTCGCGCAGGGTGCGCTCATACTGATCGGGCAGTTGGCGGTCATCGAACATCAGGTAAAACGCCTGATACTCCTCGTCACCCGCCAGCGCACGCTGGGCCCAGTCGTGTTCGTTGGAGGTGTGGTTAAACACAAAATCAAGCACCAGGCTGATCCCGTTTTCGCGCAGGTCGGCGGCCAGCGCGATCAATTCGCCATTGCTGCCCAGGGCCGGGTTCACGTTACGATAATCACTGATCGCGTAACCGCCATCATTTTCACCATCCGGCGCGCGGAACAACGGCATCAGGTGCAGGTACGTCAGGCCCAGTTCCTTGAGATACGGGATTTTTTCACGAACGCCCGCCAGGGTACCCGCGAACAGGTCCACGTAACACACACCGCCCATCATGTGCTCGCCCTGGAACCACTGTGGGTTAGCCTCGCGCTGGCGGTCCAGCGCTTTGAGTTCGGGCGGACGCGCGGCGTACAGGTCTACGACCGTGAACAACGTTTGTTCCAGGTGATAAAAAAAGTCGTAGCGCTGCCCGTACAGGTCGAACATCAGGCGGAAGATGGCCGGGAACAGGCGCTCCAGCCGGTCCAGGAAAATCGCGCGGTCGTCGTTGGTGAGGGTATCAGCGTCCGCGAGCAGCGGCTCGATACGGGGCCGCAGGCGTTGCAGGGTGACACGGGCTTCGGTTTCCAGGTTGATCATACACAACTATCCCGATTTTGATGCAAAATAACGGTGCTGCTCAACGGATAAAAGGCCACTGGTCCGGGTGTTCGATGTCGCGCCAGAGCTGGATCATGCCGGGCGGGCGGGTGTTGACGTTGTCCTGCGCCAGCAGTTCTGATAGTGACATGTAACGCAGTTCGCTGATCTCATCGTGATCGGCGTGCAGGGTTCCCCCAACAACCCGGCACTCAAACGCCGCCCCGACGCCATGAGTCTGGTCGCCGTTCGGATAACTGGACTGCATCCCCGCGCTGTATACGCCGATCATGCGCACCGGTTTTACGTGCAGGCCGGTTTCCTCGCGCATCTCGCGTACAATGGTTGCGGTGGTGGTTTCGCCCAGGTCGGCGAATCCGCCCGGAATGTCAAACACCTGCTCCACGTTACGACGCGCTACCAGCACGTGCCCGGCCTCATTGCGGATCACGCCCATCGCGCCGGGCAGGATGATCGGATCGTGATCGATGTGCCGCCGCAGGATCGGGAAATGCGGCGTCAGCGCCGGCTGGCTGTAGACCGGCTCCAGCACAGCCCGGCCCGGTGATTCCAGCGCCGCCCGGACCATGGCCCGGTAGACGGGCGGCAGTTGGGGCATAGCCTCGTCTACCGGCATCCAGCACACATCGAGCGTTTCGCCGCCGTCGGCGTGCAGTGTGCCACCGGCAACGCGCCCGGCAACACATACCGACCACTGCTGAACCTGGTCCCCATTGGGGTACAGCAGGTTAAATCGCGGGTGGCTGAACACGCCGACCAGCCGTTCAATGGTGACATGCAGGCCGGTTTCCTCACGCGTTTCACGGACGGCGCAGTCGTGCAGACTTTCGCCCAGTTCCAACGCCCCGCCCGGCACACCCAGCCAGTCGAAGTCATACCGGCGCTGCACCAACAGCCGCCCCGCGTCGTCAAATACGAGCGTTGTTGTATAAACCAGATAGATCAACTCGTGGCCGACATGGCTGCGCACCCACTTTACGTACCCGTCAGCCTGGCTCCTAAACGCTTCAGTCACTATTGCACTGTCCAATCACCGCATCTATACTTCAGATGGATTTTACCGGGACGACGCTTTTCTGTCACGGACAGGGTGCATTTTGCATCCGAAATGAGGATAATTATGCGGGATGGCGGTCACTCTGATGTGGCCGGACTAAGTCTGGAACTGGCCGGTTTGCTGCCGCGTGCGGCTGCGTTTTTAATGGATTTTCTGCTTTTGTGGCTTATCGAGATGGTGTTGTTGTTTGGCAGCAGTGCACCCGCTGGCAGCCCGGTATTGATCGTTATCGGTGCGGTATACCAGTGGTTTTTCCTCACCCGGCGCGATGGCCAGACTATCGGCAAGCGGTTGATGAAGATTCGGGTGATTCGAACCGATGGCAAACCGCTTACCACGAATAACGCCCTGATACGTTACACCGGGTACTATCTCAATCTGCTGCCATTTGTCTTTGGCATGGGGCTGCTGTGGGCGGCGCTGGATGTGTATCGCCAGGGGTGGCATGATAAGCTGGCGCGCACCTACGTGATCAAAGTATCCCCCCCGGTCACCACTATGCCCTATTACCCGCCCGACGACCGCCTGGGATTTTGATCACGCAGGTCGCGCGCTGGTGCGTGCCATAAGGGCACCAGCGGTGTTATTACCAGCAAGACGTTAGATAGCATGTTTTTCAGGAGGCATAAACATATGGCACAACAAGCGAGTTTAGGTGCACGCTTCATTGCGATTGTGGTGGACGGCCTTATTGTGAACATCATCGGCGCGATTGTGGGAGCCATCATAGGTGACACTGTGCTGGGTGTCAGCATCGGGTTTATTGTTGGGCTTGTCTACAACTGGTATTTCTGGACCCAAAACAACGGCCAGACACCTGCCAAATCCTTCATGGGTATCCGAGTGGTCAAAACCGACGGTAGCGCGCTGTCTGACGCCGACGCTATCATTCGTTACATCGGTTATTATATCAATACCATCCTGCTGATGTTGGGCTGGATATGGGCGATCTTTGATGGCAATAACCAGGGCTTGCATGATAAACTGGCGAGAACCTATGTAGTCCGGGCATAACGTCTGCCGATTTCAGCGGCTGGCCTGAGCGGGAGTTGTTGGGAGTGGACATCGTCCTTGACAGCCGCCTGCCAGACTGATACAATGCGTTTCGCTAGACTGGGTTTTTCCCCCTACCCGGCTCTAGTTGGGCCTGTAGCTCAGTTGGGAGAGCGCTACAATCGCACTGTAGAGGCCAGGGGTTCGAGTCCCCTCAGGTCCACAAAAAACGCTCACCGTTCGGTGAGCGTTTTTGATTCGTAGCATGGGCTGATTTTGTTTTTCGAGGATATGTGTTCCCGACGGCAGCGGGCAGTCCTGGCGGATGAGATGCAGGTAGCGATTGTTGGAGTCCGACATGGTGATTTTCCTCGTATTTCGCTAACTATCGAAGCCTGTGGTTGAGCGGTGGGTCATCTCGATAAACCAATCCAGAGCGGCAATGAATAGGTCTAGATGATCATCTTTGGTGAGCACTTTGATAGGAAAACTAGGCCTGCGGCCTAAACTATCATCAGGCAGTGATATGCCGTGAATCCTATTCAATCTATCAAGAAATTCACGCCGTAATTCAAGGTTGTCAAATGGTGGACGATTTTGCATATGTTGGAACTGAATTTCGATACCACCATTGGTCCATATCGCAACCGGATAATGGCTTTGCTCATCTATATCCAGAATCGGGATAAATGAACCGGAGCGTTTACCTTCACCCCACCAGATGCGCAGCCCTCGACTGTGTGCCCACTCCAGGATTTTGCGAGCGATATTAGCTTCTGTTTGGCTTTGGCGAGTGGTCAATTCAGGGAAGAACGTATCTTCTGACCACCGTTGCCCATCTCCCTTTGATTTAGCACCCTGGGCCTTTGCTGTGTGTCCATACAAAGTAGGAACAAGTGTTTGCAGCCCCTGTCCAACATATTGCCGGATGGCTATGGCTAGCACTTCGGTAGGATTCATCTGCTCGTTCAGAAACTCGACGATACGCCGTAATTCTTTGGGGATTTCATCCGCCACAAAAACCAATCGAATCTTTCCCGCACGCAAATTTGTTTCAACCATTTGCCAGAACACACTCGCAGACGTGATACCAAGTGCCTCTTCCAGCACGTCACCGGGATCAATATCCTCGCACTGGGCTTCAAATCGCGCACGTATTTCATCAAGCTTCCAATAGGCAACAGCGTTTGCCGCATAGTCCAACATCTGTCCAACTACTTCGCGGCGAATACGCATGTCAGAACTGCGTTTGACTTCAACTAGTGTTGGTATGCCGTCTTGATCAAGAAAAAGATGATCGAGAGACCATCGCCGAAAACTATCAACTTCACGATCCGGCACAGCTACTTCACGCGAAATCAGCAACCAACGTCTGGGTTCATTTCCGATCTGATCAGAGGCGAGCAAGTCGGGATAATTCGCAAGAAGAAATTGCAGCAGATCTTCCGAATCGTAGGCTTGCTCGGCCATGCTGATGAGTCCTTGATTCTCATCCACCAAATAGATCCGACCACTCATTTTTTTGCCCTTCACTTTCAATTAAAGAGTATCTTACGATACAAGCTCCAATATGACTCATTAGCACAGATGCGGAATGTGTCAAATTGATCAGGGAATTATTCTGCCAAAGTCAGTGATGATCAGTATGGCTTGATCACCAAATACGAGGGAAGGATAGGTCGAAAATCCTTCAAATTATGCGTGTAGAGTGGAACTTGGAGGCGAAAAACGCTTGAAGCAATCAGGCAATCCTTGAAGCTAAGGCCATGACTCAAACGATACTGTACCAACTGGGTTTTGGTCCACTGCTGATCATCATCTGTCAATAGCAGCAAATCAAACGGTGTCAGAATTTGAAGACAGCGTGCCTGTCCTGCTTTTCCGCGCGCACCTTCCATGAATTCGAGCCAGCTTATGATGGGCACTGCCAGATCGGTTTGTCCTCCAATCCAGGCTTGTGCAGCGGGAAGATTGCGATAGAGTTCAATGAGGATATTGGTATCGACAACGCCTTTGATCACGCTTCATCTCCGCGATCATCTAACTGGATTGTCGTTTGTCGGCGCATCCGATGGACGTAATCGGCGGCATCCTCATCCTCATTTATGTCACCCCAGGGTTCTTCCGGCGGGTTTGTGCCTAACCAGTCCGCCAATTCGGCAAAACTTGGTTTTGTTGTTGGGCTGTCCGGTAAAGCTTCTACAGACTCAACTCCGGCAATGGACAGATCATGTTCCAGCATGGATGCCAGTTTTTCTAACAATCGAATCCGGTCCAACGCGGATAATTCACTTACAACCATTACTGCTTCGTCGAAATTTGTCGCCCGTTTTGTCATCGAGCTCGTCCTCTCTGTCTCTCACATTACCCGTGCTGCGAATCTTGAAATTGATCGCTGTTCACGCATCGCGTGGTTAGAACGTTTAATCTATTTTACATCATTTGCGGGTTGAGAATAACACATATCAACCGTACACTCAGCAGTTTCTGGGTACGGATAGGCGATTGTGAAAGCGATACTACTCACGCCATTCTGGATCGACCATTGTTGGATCGTAGTTGAGTGACAGTTTGTGGCGGATGAGGGCCGTGATGCGCTCCCGTGTTGACAAGGGCAAATCCCGCCATGCATTGCCCGCAATCTCCGTATCAGGTTCAATACGATTAACTTCGGTTGGTACTGTCATCGCATAGCGAACGATCAACTGATTGGCCGCATCTCGAATCATGGCCGGGAAATTGAGATCCATGCCTTCCAGTGCTGCATTATCGGAACTTTGACGCATCTCTTTGATGGCTGTTTTTTGGCTTGGTTCATCCGCCATTGCTTCCAAAACACCCATTACAGCATCTTGTTTTTCAGGTGGAAGGGCGTCGAATACATCAGCCAAGTATTCTGCGCGCACGGAATTTTCGTCAGGTGCTGGTGGCAGGTAACCCGCTAATCTGTAAAGTCTTAAAGGGTTCACACGCAGTGCGTCAGCAATCAATCTCAGGGTGCGAGCATCGGGTTCTCGCGCTTTTGGATCTTCTCCATATTTGAGAATATTGCGTACAGCCCCTTCCGAAACCCCAGCAGCAGCAGCGAGAGAACGATTGCTATGCTGGCGCGCTTCCATTAGGTCAGTGATAAATTTTCCGAGTGTTGTCGCGCTCTGGGTCATTCGTAGTGGACCTCCTATACGATAAATCTTCTCCTCATTATACCTGTTCATAATCAACTTGGCGTGTAAAGGCTTGACATGCCTGGATCGATTGTTGTATACTCTATTTTGTGCGCAATCGCGTACAGGAATACGCATTGTTTGATTGGTGCGTTTTTTCTTTGATTTGATTGCGTAATTTATTTCGCGGTTGCGTAACAAATTGAAGAAGAGGGCAGCCATGGCGAAACGCCGCAAACGAAGAGTGAAATCCATTCCGCTAACCATCGGTCAAGATCCGTCACTGTGGCGTTTCGGCAGTCTGCAGGAAGCGCTCGAAGCAAACACAGATCTTCTTGCTCAGCTTATCCGAGCAAGCCAGCCCGTAGCGCAGCCGGAGGAAACAGTATCTCCGGTGCATGAAATCGGTGAAGCCACAGATTCAATCGCGGCGCGCTAATCGACAACGCTTTTTTATTTCCCGTGTCAGTCCGGCTTGGAGCCGTAGATTCGGAGGGCACGTCATGCTCAAACGTATCGAGTTCTCGCTCAATCTCAATGATCCACACGAGGCGCGGATATATCGCGCGCTGCTGCCATCGCTGCGCTACCGGCGCGGTGGAGCTGTGATCCGCCAGGCGTTGGGGGATTTCTTCGACATGGAGGAATCATTCCCAACTACACAAGCTGTCACTATGTCGCGTTCACATATTCAGGAGAAAACAGACGATGGGCAAGAGTAAGGCTTCGAAAGCCAAGACAAATTCCGGCAACACGATCACGATTGGTCTGGATATCGGGTACGGGGTGGTCAAAGCGCTGACCGATGACGAGGCGGTGGTTTTCCCATCTGTGATGAGCCATGCTCGCGAACTCAAATTCGGTCAGGACACAATCCACGACAAATATCCCGGCGACCAGATCACCGATGATCACGGCAGTTGGTTTGTGGGCGATCTGGCGCTATCGCAGGTTCCACCCGGTGAGTTACTCCGGTTGCGTGGACGCACCGCCAATGAAAAAACGATGGGCAATGCTTTTCGGTTGCGGTTGGCGAAGGTCGCTATCGGCAAGCTGATGAGCGGCATCTGGAATCGTGAGCCGGTCCACTTGCGGATTAGCTCGGGGTTGCCGGTGGATCACATGCCGGATGCCGCCGAGCTGAAAACGGCGCTGCTGGGCCAGCACCTGATGCAGCCGCTCCGCCGCGAATGGGAGACAATCCAGGCAGAAACTGCCCCCGTCCGCGAGAAATACGACGCAGTGCTGAGGGATGGCAGAACCAAAAGCAAGGTTTGCCCGGCAGAGTGCGTTCGCAGTACAATGAGCTTGATTGTGTTTGTGTCCGACTCTGGGATAGTGTAGGAGCGAGGCCCATGCGTAAAGCTCTTATGGTAATCACCGCTTTTGTTGTTTTGTTATCATTTGCGTTGTTACCAAGTTCGATTACTGCCCAGTCGCCCGGTATTCCCGAGCCAGTCGTTGTTGGTCCCTGGGAATTAACCGTAGTCTATACTCACCTGGTTGATCAACTTACTAGCGGGTTTTATCCCAATCAGACCACTTTCACCCCCAACCCCGGCCACATTTTCTTGGAAATCATGATCAAAGTCCGCCTCGTTGATTCGTCGCAGACGACTACCCTCAAGAACACTGACCTTGATATGATGGTTGTGGATGTAAGGGGAACGGAATGGCCCCTAATCGGCACAGGAATGGGTTTTAACAATTACTGCATGTTGGGAGGCTGCGAGTCCGAGTACTATTTTACCGACTATCCTACCGGGTATGTGGAATACGTATTTGCGGTGTCCACTGATACAGACAACTCGAACTATACGTTGAAGATCGACCCTGATATGTCACTGCCTTTCACTGTGCCCTATGTGGCAAGCTTCGATGATCAATTGACCATGGAGCGTGCTGCACCCATTCCCCTGGCTGATCAAAAACCTATCACAGTTGAAAACGCCGGAGCTCTGGCTATGTTGGTCGATCGGTCGGTTTTCAACTACAACCTGAGCGCCCTTTCATTTTCTGCCGACAATACCCAATTGGTTACGGTAGGATGTGATTTGTTCGTGAAGGACGAATGTGCGGATGGTATTGTGCGGAGCTGGACCATTGAAACGGGACAATTGGCAACCGTAATCAATCTGAATGGCACATTATCTACCGCTTACCCTCCATTGGATCTCAGTACCAACGCTTCGCACTTGGCAGGAGTCGATCCGAACAGTGAAGTTCACCTATGGGACATCCACACAGGCGAGGCTCTTGCTGCCACTGTCACGCCAGAAGGATCGGTCGGCAGTCTGGCACTTTCACCAGATGGATTGCTGTTGGCAACGTGCGACTGGGACCGCCTGCTTAAAGTGTGGGATGTAAACACGGGACAGCTTGTGGCTGATCTACCCGGTCCCTGTACGAGTGGTATTTTCAGCCCAGATGGAAAACTGTTGGCCACCTACGGTGGCGCGCCTGGCCCGTATGGTGATGGAATGATCTATTTGTGGGACATCGCCACGTGGCAAGCAACCGGCACGGTAATAAATCCGAACAGCGAAGTTGGCCAGTCGAACTTCGTTTTCAACCCGGACGGAACATTGCTGGCTTCTGGCTACCCATCCAACTATCAAGGGGACGGCATAGTCCACCTGTGGAACGTAAACGACGGTACGGAACGCGCCGCTTGGCGCCAATCTGAAACGAGTGTAGCCGTGCTTGGTCTGGCCTTCAGCCCGGATGGAATGCTGCTCGCCTCTTCCGAAGAAAACGGTGTTGTTCACTTGTGGAACGTGAATACAGTTGAAGAAGTTGCGGTTTTGGGGCAACCAGGTACACCTGCTGTGACGCGCATGGTGTTCAACGCAGCCGGAACGCTGCTGGCTTTAGGGCGCGATGACGCTACTGCGCAGTTGTGGGGTATGCCTGTAACGAATTGATCTCAAATCTCAAATAACCACATCAGATGTGGTGGAAAAAGGTCAGGTAGCTCTCAATGGGTTCGGTCAAGCATTTGTGAAAACGGTGCATTACACTCTCTAGAAACCAGCGTAACCCCGTATTTGTGAGAAAGGGATATTGCTGTGCCGTCCACTGACGCTCAATTTGAATGGCATTCACCATAGCGCCATCAGCACAGCAACTTCGCGTTCCTCGCGAGACATAGCTCAGCCCGCCGGGCATCTCCGGCAAAGCGCTCGATCAGCGCACCCTGACCAATCTCTACAATGCGCTGCTGGTGTTTCGCGGCATCCCCGCGCCGGAAGGCAAAAAGCACCCGAAGATCGTCGCGGCGGCAGGCGATTTCGCGCCCCGGCTGGAAACGCTGCACCGGGCGCTGGATCGCGCCGCGTGTGATGCGTATGGCTGGGAATATGCCGTGATCAACGATGAGGAAGAGATTCTGCGGCGGCTGCTGGCGCTGAATCTGGCGCGGGCGGGACATTTGAACGCTGAGAATTGAGGAGAACATCATGACTGGCAAAAAAGCTGACATTCCGATCTATCAGATCAAGATCACCTTGCAGGACAGCAAACCGCCCATCTGGCGGCGGCTGTTGGTATCGAGCGATACGACATTAGGCAGGCTGCACCACATCATCCAGGCGGTGATGGGCTGGACCGATTCTCACCTGCATCAGTTTCTCGTCGGCGAGGTGTACTACGGCGAGCCATCACCGGAGGACTGGCATGAGATCAAGGATGAGCGCCGCGTCAAGTTGAGCCGCTTGGTGACCGGCGAAAAGTTCAAGTTCATTTATGAGTACGATTTTGGTGATGATTGGCGGCACGCGATTGTAGTCGAAAAAATCCTACCCCCCGATCCGGCCCAAAAGCTGCCGGTTTGCATCAAAGGTAAGCGCGCTTGTCCGCCAGAAGATGTGGGCGGTATCTGGGGGTACGAAACCTTTTTGGAAGCCATTTCCGATCCCGAACACGAGGAACATGACGAGTATCTGGTATGGGTTGGCGGTGCGTTTGACCCGGCAGCTTTTGATATAGCTGCTGTAAATGAGCAGTTGCGCCAGTTGTGATCGGCTTTTGGGATGCGATGATCTGTACGGAATGCTCGTCAGCGTAACGCACCAGCGCCGGAAATACCATTTTCTACACTGCGAGCTTGATGTCGTTGAGCAGCGTTCTCGCAACTATCAATGGGTGGTACCGACATTCCGAGGGTCAATCCGACGATACATAGAATCTCCGAATGGGTTCGACATTGAGCATGAAGTTTTGGCGCAAGGCTCCATAGCGCTATTTTGAGATTTGCCAGGTCCAGATTTCACCGTTGCGTCGAGAGGCATACTTCATGCCAAGTGATGTGGCGAGAGGTTCGTACACGCCTCCCAGGAACAAATCAAACTCATCCATGGACAGGCCAAAGGCATTCAACATCTCCTCAGCGGGAAAATGGATAGTGGCGATGGCAGATTTCCCGTTTCCTTCAAGGTAAACCAGAAATCCGCCCAACGATACCGAGCTTAACGCAATGGTTCGGGCAAGTTCATGGGCACGGATGTTTGTTCGCCCTGTAAATCCGCGTACCACATGTTCACCACCATAGCGCACCCAGTCCGAAATGGGCTGTTCGTGCTGCTTCAAATACGCCATCGTTGTCAGGAGCCAGAA
>JAFGHR010000021.1 GCA_016930015.1 Anaerolineae bacterium
CGTATTTGGCGACGCCTAACTGCATTTAGCGGCATTCGCGTTCACCAACTTGACCGTTTCGCCGCTTAATTGGCGAAGGTATTGATACTTCCCTGTGGTTTTACTATATTCCGATTGTTATAAACCGTATAGTGGCAGAATTCACCCGCCCATGCGCGGGGTGTCACTGCTGGTTAACAAACGTCCACCGGGCCACGCCCAGGTGTGCCGTCGTGTCACGATCAAACAATCACCGGCCCGTCGTACCCGGCTCCGGGCAGCCGGTTTTTCCGGTTTTCCCAGACAGCGCCAATACGTTATGATCGTCTTGGTGCAGACTGTCACAAGGAATACCGTTGAGGTGCCATGAGCGAATCGGCAAGGTTTAGTGAACGACCTGAACACCATGCGTTTGGACCTAAAATGATTGCGAGTATTGCCATGAACGGACTGCGTTATAACCTGGCGCTATTTTCCCGTAACCGCCGCTTCGGTCGCCGGAAGCCACGGGGACGGTTTCACACACCGGGCAAGGTGATCGCCGTGGACAAACTGCCACACGGCGCACAGCTTCATACCGAACGCGTACATGTCGATATCACGTTTCTTTCGCCCCATATCATCCGGGTGCGCATGCGGCAAGACGGTGTTTTTAACCCGCCTTTTTCCTACGCGATTGACAAGATCGACTGGCCGCCGCCAAAGGTCGCGCACCGGGATACACTGGAAGCATTCACGGCGGGCACCAATCACCTGGTGTGCCGGGTAACCAAAGACACCTGCCGCCTGGTGATCGAAACGAACAAAGGCCACGTCATCAGCGAGGATAATCCCGGCCTCGCGTGGCGGGGTCCCCAGGTACGCTGGACGCGGCGGCTCCCGGAGCACGAGGGATGTTACGGGCTGGGCGAGCGTGCCGCATCGCTCGACCTGCGCGGGCGGCGCTGGGCGCTGTGGAACGCCGATCCCATGCCCTATGCGCGCGGAGCCGATCCGCTGTACACGAGCATCCCGTTTTACCTGGGCGTTCGTCCCAAGATGGCCTACGGCATTTTGTGGGATAATCCGGCGCGGGGTTATGTTGACCTGGGCGCGGCCAATCCCAAAGAAATGACGTTCGCCGCCGACGATGGCGAACTGCGCTATTACCTGATCGCCGGTAAAAACGCGGAGGATGTGCTGGCTCACTATACCGAACTGACCGGACATATGCCGCTGCCGCCGCTGTGGGCGCTGGGATTTCAACAGTCCCGCTGGAGTTATTTGTCAGAGGCCGAATTTCGCACGCTGGCGCACGAATTCCGGCAGCGCCAGATTCCGTGCGACGTGCTCTATTTTGATATCGACTATATGGACGGTTTCCGCTGTTTTACGTGGGATCACCAGCGTTTCCCGCGCCTGTCCGAGCTGGTCACCGACCTGTCGGAGCAGGGCTTCAAAAGTGTCGCCATCATCGATCCGGGCATCAAGGTTGATCCCGGCTACCAGGTGTATGAAGGCGGCGCGCAGCAGGATGTTTTCCTCAAATATCCCGACGGACAGCGTGTGATCGGGCCGGTGTGGCCCGGTCGCTGCCACTTCCCCGACTTCACCAGCGCGCGCGTGCGGGCCTGGTGGGGTGAGCAGTTCCCGGCCCTGTCACAAACCGGATTTGCCGGGGTCTGGAACGATATGAACGAACCCGCCTTGATCACGGGGTTCGGTTCCCAGACGCTGGCCGACTACGTCGAGCATGATTATGATGGCATCGGGCAGACACATGTGCAGGGCGGGCATAACGTGTACGGGATGCAGATGGTCCGCGCCACGCGCGAAGCCCTGCAAAAACTGCGGCCCGATGAGCGGCACTTTGTCATGACACGCGCGGCCTATGCGGGCACGCAGCGTTATGCTACGACCTGGACCGGCGACAATCTCGCCACCTGGGATCACCTGCGCCTGAGCATCAGCACGGTGCTGAATCAAAGCCTGTCGGGAATGGCGTTTACCGGGCCGGATATCGGCGGTTTTTCCGGTGAGCCAGACGGCGAGTTATTCGCCCGCTGGATGCAGCTTGGCAGTATGCTGCCGTACTTCCGCGTGCACAGCATGAAAGGCACCGCGCCCCAGGAACCCTGGCGCTACGGCGAACGCGTTGAAACGATCAG
The DNA here is from genome assembly GCA_016930015.1 of Anaerolineae bacterium. GTDB lineage: Bacteria > Chloroflexota > Anaerolineae > Aggregatilineales > Aggregatilineaceae > JAFGHR01. Next base: position 2,127 of record JAFGHR010000021.1, read on the forward strand.
CCGTCAGGCGATCGAGCTGCGCTACCAGCTTTTGCCGTACTTCTACACACAAACGGCTGAAAACGCCCGCCGCGGCACGCCCATCGTGCGCCCGTTGTTCATGTTGGAGCCGGATGATCCCACGCTGCGCGGCCTGGACGATGCTTTTCTGGTCGGTGACGCCCTGCTGGTCGCGCCCGTGCTGGAACCGGGAGCCACTCAGCGGCAAGTTTACCTGCCTCACGGCGAGTGGTACGAGTTCGACACCGGTAAACGGCTTACAGGCGGCCAGACGATAACCGTTGATGCCCCGTTGGAGCGCCTACCGCTGTTTGTACGCGCCGGAAAAGTGATCCCCATGTGGCCGGTGATGCAGTACGTTGGCGAAAAACCGGTAGATGAACTGCATTTGCGCGTTTATGCCGGGGCTGGCGAAACCACCCTCTATGAAGACGCGGGCAGCGGGTTGGCCTACCAGCACGGTGACTACCGCTGGTCCTACTTTACGTGCCAGTACACGCCTTCGGGGCAGTTTGCCATCAACTGGCGCCGGGCCGGAACCTACGCACCACCTTATTCCACGGTGCGCGTCGAGATCACCGGGTGCGAGGGCGAGCCGGAAAGCGTCGATCTGGACCAGCAGGGCGCGCCGATCTGGTATTACGAAGGCGGCATTGTCGAACTGGTGGTCAAACCGTTTGAGACAGCCCTGATCAAAGGACCGCAGGTAGACGACGTGGACGATGAACCGCCGCCACCAACCCTGTTACGTCCGCCAAGCCGTTAGCCGTCGTTTTCGCCGCCGCGCGCTTGATCGCGCGCGTGCTGGATAATGGCTTCGACGTCCAACGCGGACGGCTGCCATAGAAACTTGTTCATGGCGATGGTGTCATTGTCGTCAAAAACGACACCTTCCGCTTCGAGTTTGGCCCGCTGGCGCGCGGCAACATCCGGCGACCCTTTGATGCTGATGCGTCCCTGGGCATTCACAACACGGTGCCAGGGAACCTCCGGCTCTGGCCCGGTGAGACTGCCCAGCGCCCAGCCGACGGATCGCGCGCCACGCGGCACGCCCAGCAGCAGCGCCACCCGCCCGTAGGACAGCACGCGTCCCGCCGGGATGCGGCGTACCAATGCATACACTTGTTGGTTAAACGACATCGGTGAATCGGCCAACCATGCACCTCGGAATCTGCTCATGAAACCACATTCTGCCCGCTTATTCCGCCCCTGGACCCTGGTGCTGATCCTGGGCATGATCTATCTTGGCGTGATCCTGATTGTCAACAGCGGCGATCCCAAAACGTTTGTCACGCTGGGTGACTGTTTCAGCCAGTGCGCCGGGCTGGACGGTGAAGCCTGCGACGATGACGAAGGTTACGACGGGCAGTTTGCCTATTATATCGCGCGTGACCCGGTTGGCTCGCCGGACTGTCTCGACATGCCCGCGTACCGGTTGCAGCGCATCCTGCTGCCCGCGTTGGGGCGAGCGCTCAGCCTGGGGCACGATGGGTTAATCCCGTGGGCGTTCGTGATCATCAACCTGGCGGCGCTCGTGATCGGGACCGCGCTGGTCGAGCGCCTGCTGATCACGGACAAAACAAGCCGCTGGTTTGCGCTCAGTTACGGGCTGTTCATCGGCGTGTTTATGGCCGTGCGGCTCAGCACGAACGAAACACTTGCCTACGGGCTGGTGATCGCGGGCATCTGGTATGCCGAGCGTGATCGCCCCTGGCAGGCCGCGATTTTGCTGGCGCTGGCCGGATTAGCCAAAGAAACGACCGGGTTGTTCACCGCCGGATACCTGCTGTTTTACGCGCTGCGCCGCCGCTGGCGCGACGTGATCCGGCTGGCCGTGATCGTGGGTGTGCCGTTTGCCGCGTGGCAGATCGTCCTGTATGACTGGCTGGGCGCGGTCGGAATCGGGTCCGGCGGCGCGAAGGCCACCCCCTTTGAGATCATCCCCTACAACGGCGTGTGGCGGATCGCGTTCGACGGCGGGCTGTTGGTGTTCCTGGTGCTGGGTGCGCTCGTGATCCCGGCGGCGGTGCTGCCGAGTCTGTGGGCGCTGCGGTATACCCTGCGCGATTTACGACTGGGTCCGCCGGGCGTGTACGCCTGCCTGCTGCTGGTCAACGCTGCGATCATGCCGTTTGTGCCGTTTTCGACGTACCGTGAATATTTGGGACTGCTGCGGTTTATGCCGGGGCTGGTGCTGATGGTGGTGCTCTATGCCGCCCGGTACAAACACCAGCGCCCGCTGTTATACAGCACGCTGTGGATCGTGCTGCTGCTGTTCCTGGTCGTTGGCTGATCCGCGCTTCCGACTGCCGAGTGTTACCAGCCCCAACGCGACCAGCAGCGCGATCAGGCTGCCGCCCACGCCGGCCATTTCATGATTCACACGATAACGCAACGTGACCGTGCTCTCGCCGGGGGAGATGATCACGGCCAAAAACGCCAGGTTGGCGCGGTACAGGTCCGTGTTTCGCTCGTTGATCGACGCTTCCCAGCCGGGATACCACGTGCTGCTGATCACCAGGTAGGCGGCATTCTCAGCATCCACGCGAAAGCGTAATTCGTCCGGATCATGGGGCAGGACGGTCACGCTGCCGCCTGCCGGGGCGGTCGGAATCGGCGCGTCAGGTGGATCACCCGCCAGCAGCACGGTATGTGCCGGGTCCCATGCTGGATCGCGGAGCGCGTCACTTATCGCGTCATCGGAATCGAACCATTCCGCCGAATCCACCAGCCACGCCAGCGGCGCCGGCGCATTATGCGCGGCGTCATACGGGGCATGGTACGGCGCGGTATCTCCCTGCCAGCCGTCCGGCGGTGCATCGGCAAATACCTGGGTTACGCCCGCCGCCCGGAGTAATGCCGACGATTCGCCGCCCATGTCTTCGATCAGGTCCACGTACTGGCCGTGATAACGCGGCAGCAGCGGATCAAAATTATTGAACGTCAAAATGTGGTCGAGCATAGTCAGATTCGGCAGCAGCGAGGCCCGTACCGCGTCCCGGTTATCTTTCGCCACGCGGTAATCGGACAGGTCAAAAAACTGGTCGTACAGCACCTTGTCCTGGACATCCTCAAACCAGTAGATACGCCCGTCCGGGGGTGTGATTGCGCGCGGATCGTAATAGTCGCCAGGAATCATCGGGTTCAGGCCGCCGCCCGCCCACGCCAGGTCACACGCGACAAATACCAGCACCGCCGCCGACCACAAAACCCGCGATTTACCGACCGGTTTTAGCCCCTCGACCGGCTGTGTCAGCGTCAGCAGGGCCGCGCCAGCGATCCAGCAGCCCAGCACGATCATACCGTCGGCGAGCACATCGAGCGTTTCGGCGTCAACATCGACCATCTGAGGGATGACGAGCGCCATCACGACGATCCCGCCGCCGCCCGCCGCCGCCAGGCGCGACCAGAACACGACCCACTTACCGCGCCCCCAGTGCTGCACGCCGATCCCGGCCAGCACCGACAGGCTGAACACCACCAGGACCAGCCAGCGCACCGGCTCGCGGAACGCGTCGAACGTCGGCACGTAGTCGTACAGCAGGCGGAACACCGGCCCGTGACGCCCGGTCGCGATGATCAACGCCAGCAGCGCCAGCGCCAACCACAGCGGCACACTGCGAAACGTGGGGTATTCGTCCAGCGCGCGCCGTTTTCGCATCCAGCCCACGACCGCCGCCGCCGCCGAGATCAGCGGGATAAAGCCGATATACGCCGCGTCTTCGAAAAAGATGCCGTTGGTGAGATATGAGCCATCAGCGGGCGTGCCGTAAAAATTCGGGCTGAGCAGCGTCACCAGCCGGAACGGGTTATATGACAGGTTGGCGGTAGTTTTATAATCCAGCCCGCTGGCGCGGTGCGATTCGGCCAGGTATTCCGCCGTCGGGAGCAGTTGCACCGCCGCGATCCCCACGCCGAGTCCGATTCCCAACCCGGCCAGCAGCAGGGCCATTCCACGCTGGCGACCGGATGCGCTGCGCTGGCCCCACATGGTCGCCCACACCGCGTACAGGCCCACGCCGACCAGCGCATACCATACCGTCTGGGCGTGCCCGGCCAGAAGCTGCAAGCCCATCACCAGCGCCAGCCAGCCGACATCACGCCAGCGCCGCCCCGTGATCACGCGGTGTACGAGCCAGAACAGCCACGGAATCCAGGCGACCGTATCCGCCGTGGGAAACGACCCCACCCGACCGATCACATACCCGGACAGCGCGTAGGACAGTGTGCTGATGCCGCGCCCCAACACCGGCAGCCCCAGCGCCCCGGTAAACAACCACATCCCCGCCCCGGCCCACGCGAGATGCAGCAGCGCGATCACGGACATCGCCAAAGCATCCGGCAGCAGCATATGCAGCCAGTTGGGCGGGTAAAAGACCGCCGTCTGGTAGTTGGCCAGCAGCGGCGATCCCGCCCCGGTATACGGATTCCAGGACGGCAGCCGCCCCTCGGCCAGTTCGCTGAACGCAAACTCACGCCAGGGATAAAATTGCAGCGACGGCAGGCCCCAAAACAGGGTTTTGCCTTCCAGCAGCAGCGGGTAAAACAACGCGCCCAGCATCACCCCCAGCAGCGCCAGCGGCAGCCATCCCGGCACAGATCGGTTAGTCACGCGGCACCTCGAAGATCAGGTATGTGTCGGTTGAATCGGTCAGCGTATCCAGCAGGATCAGCCCCTCTGACCAGGTCGGCACAGCCGCGGGCATGGCAGCAGCGGGATCGCCGCTGATGTCAGCTTCCAGCGGGCCGTAAAACACGTAATCCACTTCGGCCAGCAGCGCGGCGCGTGCAGCGGCGTCCAGCGTGCCGCTAAAAAACTGCTCGGCGCGGTCTTCCTTGTCGTCCGCGTGGATCGTTTCGGGACCATGCCCGACATACGCGATCAGACCGGTGCGCGCGGGCAGCACGTTGCCGGTTTTTTTGGAACTGAGCACGACCGCATCACGCGGCGCGATGGCGTCCAGGCGATCCAGCATGGTCAGCTCCGCCTGGGGACGAAACAGCGGGCGATCCGGCGTCAGGGCGCCGAACATCCCGCCCAGCCAGAGCAACATCGCTGTCGGCAGCACCAGGATCAGAATCACCGTGCGCGCCCGCCGGTAGCGGCGAACGTGCGGAAATAACAGGCGCAGCCCGGCCACCGCCAGGATGCTCAGCGGCACGATCACGCCTTCGGCCAGCCGCCGCTGCACGTTGATCGGCAGGTAGACGAGCAGCGGCACGATCACGATCCAGGCGGCCAGCAGCAGGTACGGCAGGCTGTCGGCGGATCGATCACGCTCGCCGGATGCACCTTTGCGCCACGCCCAGCGCAGGGCGGCCACCGCCGGAACAGCTAACACACTATAACCGAATACGTAATGCAGCGGGTGCGGTGACGGAAGCAAATTCTGCGCCGACCAGCGGCGGTACACATCACTGCTGGCGAACACAGCCGCGCTGTAGAGCAGCACCGGCAAAACAACCAGCGCCGCGCTGATCACCCGCCAGAACAACGCCCACGGGAACCGGCCCCGGCTGATCCACGCGGCCAATCCCCAGCCGCCGAGCACAACATATAACACCGCGACGTAAAACGGCACGCACAGCCCCATCACGACCCAGCACACTCCGGCGGCCAGTGTGTCGCGCAGCCACGAGCGCGGGCCGGGCGTGTGCAGTGCTCGGAACAATAATAAGAATCCGGCCAGCATCGCGCCGCGTGCCAGCGCCAGGTGCGGCAGGCCGAACAGGATCAAAAAACTGTAACTTTCCGGCACGTAAAAATCGAGCGGCAGTGATCCGAGCCAATCACTCAGCCCGACCAGGCTCAGCGCCCAGCCCAGCCCGCCGCCCAACGCGATCAGGATCAACGCCAGCATTCGCGCCCGTGGTGATCGCAAAAATACGGCCACAAACCGGTAGCTGGCCAGGATCAGCAAAAAGCCAAACACGACTCGCGCCGCGTGGAATGTCACGGCCAGCCCCGTCATCAGGTCCGGGTTGTTCGCGCCTACGAACAACACGGTGAGTTTGCCCAGCAGGATATACGGCAGGAAAAATAACGCGCCGTCGTGCGGTTCGCTCGTGTAACGGATCGTGAACAGCCAGTCACCGCGCGCGCCCAGCCGCATTTTCGCCAGGTAACTGTAACCGTCGTCGGCGCCGAATAAAAACCCGCCAAACGTCCACCCATCGCCCGCTGCCAGCCAGCCGACCATATACGGCAGCGTCGTGATCAGCATCACCAGCCCGCCAAACACGATCACGCGCCGCCATTCCGCTTTAGATACGCGTCCCCGATCAGGCACGATGAACCATCCACCATCCGCAGCCAGCAGCTAGCAGCACTATACTCGCTACCAGCAGACTAAGCCAAGTCGCTGCCGGATCGGCGGCATACGTCCACTGCTGCGCCCCGGAATCCACATGCCCCGGCAGGCCGGGATCATCGCCGGGTGCATCCTGCCAGCCCTCATTTGTCACCGCAAAAACCGGGCCGTCTACCGGTTCCGCCGCCGTGATGGTCACGCGGTTGGGACCATCCCAGGCCAGCGACACGGGCAGCGCGGCCATGTTGCGGTAGACGTACACGCCGTTGATCCGCGTGTTGAGCACCAGCCCGTCAGCCTCTAGCGGGAAGGCGGACACGACATGAGTCACCAGCCAGCGCCCCAACAGCGCCGCATCGACCGGCGCGTCACGGTTGGCGGTGGTGAAGTCACCTTCGCCGCCGCTTATTTCATAGGCCGGGATCGTCACGCTGTAACCGCTGGCAACTACGCCGGTCGCTTCCTCGGCAGCCGTCACGTAGTCCGCCAGTTGGAACGGGTCCACGCCGCCAAACTGGGCGATATCCCAGTACGCGGCGGCCTGCTGCGGCAGGCTGTAACTCGGCGAATACACGCGCACGGCCCCGGCGTCTTCCAGGTACGCGGCCAGCTCGCGGTACGGATCGAGCCATTCGCGCCGGGAACGCCCATCTACCAGCGACCGGTCGATCCACAACACATCGGCCAGCACCACGATCACAAACAGCGCTAACAACGTGTGTGCGGGTAATTTGCCCTGGATCGCCAGCAGCACGAGCAGCGCCACCGCCGGAAGCGCAAACGTACCCAGCAGCGGCGCCGTATCCAGGTAGGGGGTGAGCACAATCAGGCTGGAAAAACTGCATACCAACCCGCCGCCCAACAGCGTCACCACGATCAGGCGCACGTTCCGCCGGTTACGCGGGCGCTCGACTAACGCCTGTGCGCCCCACCCGGCCAGATAGGGTACGATCAGCGCGGCGATCAGCCAGATACGCGGCGGCACGCGCCACCAGCGCAGCGGCGGCACGAGTCGCACCAGCAGCGGCCATAACACAAAGTGATCGCCCATCGCGTACAGCGCGATTACCAGCAGCGCGATCCCCCAGAATGCCAGCTTACGAGGACGCAGCAGCAGCGCGATCACGGCCAGCACCAGCGTACTGATGCCGGTGTAGATCAATGTTTCCCACGCGCCGCCGTGATTCCCGATCAGCAGCCCGGCCCAATGCCCCCAGGTCAGGCTGTCCAGCGCCGAGTCAGCCCGCGAGATCGCGCCGCGTGACAGGTCAGCGCGCAGCAGCAGAAGCGGCACCCACTGCACCGCTGTCAGCCCAAGGGTGATCAGCCCGGCCAGCAGCACCCGCCCCCCGACAGCCCGCCGCGCCGCGCCCGTTCGCAGGTCCGGCACCTGCCACCAGCGCCACACCAGGTAAGCCGCCGCCATCACCAGCGCGTAAGCGCTCAGCCGCACGTCCGCCAGAAAACACAGCGCCGCGGCTGCCGCCAGCCATACCGGGGCGCCCGGTGCCGGGTGCGGCGTGACCAGGCGCACCACCGCCCACAGCAGCCACGGGCACCACGCCGCCGCGTACACAATATCCAGGTGACCCGCGCCCAACGCGGCGATCACGCGCGGCGCAAACGTATAACCCAGTCCGGCTAAGGCCGCCGCCCAGGGTGATAGGCCCGTTGTACGGCTCCACAGCCACATACCGGTCCCGGCGGCCAACAAGTGCAGCGCGATCAACACGTTCAGGTGGACCGCAGGCGGCAGCACAAAAACCAGCCACTGCGGCGGATACCAGGCTTTGTTCAGGGGATTAGCGGCGAAGGGCTGGCCGCTCATCAGCAGGGGACGCCACAGCGGCCAGGCATGATCGTGTAACACCGCGCGCCGTAAAAACAGCGCGTTGGACCAATGGCTGGTCACGGCATCCGAATAATCCGACCCCGGCGGAAACGGCAGGCTGTCCGGCTCCAACCCGACCCCGAACAAAAAGGCCGCCACACAGACGGCCAATATGCCCATAAAACCGAGGAATAAGCGGGTTTCCGGGTTAATCCTGTTCGACCAGTTCAATAATCGTGACATCTCCTTCGATGACTTTCTGCTGAATACGTTCAGGCGCGATTTCATCCACGCACTTACCGGTATCGGGATAGGTCACGCCCTCGTCGTCTTTGTCAAGTGACTGCTCTTGAGGTCCCCACAAAATGTAGCCCACCTCAAACGGCACCGCGTCGCTGAACAAGGTAGTACAGTCCTGCCCGCGATACCAGGCATACATCATGTCTTTGTTTTCCTTGTTGGGCACCGTCTCAAAATCGTGTCCAAAAACGACCACCTGGTCGGTGTAAGCCGGAATCCACAGGCTGATATTGGGCGAGGCCAACACCACCGCGTCATCACGTGCCTCGTCTTTGAGCCATTCCATCGCGTGCCAGTAATCGGTTTCGATCAGCAGCCCTGTATCCAGGCCGCTGTCTGTATTGGCTACCGCGCCAAACAACGGCAGTCCCAGGTTCAATACGTTGGTCGGCAGCAGAAATACAATCAGCGCGATCATGGCCGGAGCACGCCAGTTTTGGGGCACCTTGTAAAACCAATAATCCTCCAACGCCCGTACTCCAAAATACACCAGTGGTATGATCAGGCCCAGCGCCAGGCGGCGTTGAAGGTTAAAGGGGGCGTACAGCCCCACCACGTTCACAATGAACCACAGCAGCATAAACTGGTCGCCGTCGCGCTCAAACCGGCGAACGGCGCGCGCCAGCCCCGGAATCGCCACGATCAGCAGCAGCCCATACCCGAACAGGTACAGGTACGGGGCCGGTGACGGGGTCTGGTTCTGCTTGTTGAACGCGTGCATGACATCGTTAAAGTGGAAAACGGCCACATAATACACGGCAAACGGCACAGCCGGGAGCCACAGCATCGATGCCCAGCGCAGTTCATGGACCGGGAATTTACGCGTCAGGTAGGCACGCACGATCACATACAAAACCAGGCCGCTGCCGATCGATACGAGCGCCGTTGGTTGGATGAGCGCCAGCAGCATCGCCAGCAGCATAATACCCAACCCGCCGTTTTCCACACTGGGCGGGGCATCATAACCGCGCCGGAACACGATCAGGTAGGCCGACGCGAGTAAGCACAAACTGGCGATGCTCAACGGAAAATGAGGATTCGAATAGGCAGCAAAAAACGGGAACGCTTCCGGAATGTTCATGTCCACCGCGATCGCGTTCTCGTCAAACAGCAGCAAAAACCATCCCAGGCCAGAGCCAACGCCCATCAGGGCAAAAAACAACCGTCGAGGTCGCAGCCGGACCCAGATGGTTGCGCCAAGCTGGTAGATCGAGATATACATGAACAAACTGGTGGCCACGCGCGCCAGGTGAAAGATCAACACGTTCGACAAACCGATAATGCGGGCCGCGTGACCGAGAAACAGGTACACCGTGTGAAACCCGGCGCCATCATGTTTTTCAGGTGTATGGCGCATCTCAAACAACCATTCACCCTGGCGACCCTGCTCGATCTTGGACAGGTACGTCGCGCCGTCCTTGGGGTTAGACAACATCCCCATAAAACGCGAGCCATCATCCGACTCATTACTGGCCAACGCCCACGCATACGGCACCAGCGTGAGCGCTACCAACAGCCCGCTCAGAATGATGACCCAACGCCATTCGACGGTCGAAATGTCCACAGAACGCAGTGTTTGCATATCGGTCCCTCGCTGGTTCACCAAGTTCGACCAGGTTTACAAGGTTTGCCGTGAGATTCTAGCGTGTAGTATAATGCGCCTTGTCAATTTATGCAGCGAATGGCATTAACACTACGCTCATTGTACATCGACCTGCAAGTTCTGCCAGCCTAGAGGTTCATTATGAGTCAACCCCACGCGCTTTATCACCTTCAGCGCATCGATCTTGCCCTTGATAAACGCCGGCAGCGGCTGCGCAAGATCACGACCGAGCTTGAGCAGAACACAACCGTCCAGGACGCGCGGCAAGTCGTCACCGCGCTCGAAGCCGAACAGCGCCCGCAGCAAGCCCGTTCAACCGACCTGGAACTGGAAATCCAGTCCACCATTACCCAAACCGAACAGTTATCCAACCGGCTGTACAGTGGCAAGGTCGGCAATCCCAAAGAATTGCAGGATATCCAAAACAAAATTGCCGAGCTAAAGCGCCGCCGCTCAGACCTGGAAAGCAAATTATTGGAAACGATGCTGACGCTCGATAACCTGCGCGACTCGCTGTCTACGTCTTCCGCGTTTCTGAAAGAAACTGAATCCACGTGGACTGACGAAATGGAGGCGATGCTAACCGAGCAAAAACGCCTCAAACGTGAGATCAAAAAGCTCAAAATCGACCGCCAAGCCGCCGAGCAGGATGTTTTCGAAAGCAACCTTGATCTATACAACACGTTACGTGTTCAAAAAAAGGGCCATGCCGTCGCCAAGCTGGATGGGGAAACATGTACCGGCTGCGGTGTGGGCCAAACCAGCACACTTGTTCAACAGGTGCGCCATGGGCAGGACGTGATCATGTGTCCTAGCTGCGGGCGCATTCTGATAGCGCTTTAACGGGATGCTACCATGCGTTTTGATCCGATCTCGTTTCTGTTAGGGTTCCTGTCGTCCAGTGGGATCGCGTTCGTGCTGTGGCGCGCACGTGCTCGACTGGCTCGGCTGCAAGAATCCACCGAGGCGCAGATCGCAGGCACGCGGCGTTTTATCGGGCGTTCCGCCCAGGCACGCTACTGCCGCGATCTGCTCAATTACTTACAGCAGCACCACATTGCCGGAAGTGTGATCAACCTGACCGATATCTTACTAGAACCACGCTTGATCCCGGCGGATGGCCCGGTGCTTGCCCGTCCTGATGACGAAGAAACCCAGCGCAGCGTGTTTGACGTCGTCCCACTGATCCACAGCATGCCGCAAAGTTATGCGCTGTACAATATCGAGACACTCGGCATCGATGAGATCGGGATCGGCGCGCGGCACGTTGCGATTCTAGGCTCGCGCGGCACGGGTAAAACTACCACGCTGGCGACGCTGGCGCTGATGGCGTTCGGTGAAGTCGAATTTGAGTCGCTGGAAGACCTGACCGAACAGGCGATTTTAGAGGAAGAACAAAGCCTGTCCGAAGACGAACGCCGGATGCGTGCGCGTGAACGCCAGCAGATCGAAGAACGCGCGATCGAAAAACTACACGACGCTCACCAGCGTGAGCGGGAAAAACTGCTCCAAACCGAGATGGCCGACGAACTGCCGCCGGTTGAGATATCGGGTCTTCTGCCGGTGTTTATCCACCTGTGTGACCTGGATTTTGACGCAGCGGCGTATGGCCGGAGTGATCAGCACCTGGACCCCAGCGAGCCGGTTATACGCGCAGCGCAGCAGCACGTATCCGGTGTAACGGCCCAGGTCGTCGGCAGTGTACTTTATCCCGCGTTGGAAAATGGCCGCGCCTTGATCCTGATCGACGGCTACGACGAATTGGAGCCGTCCGCACGTGACATGTATTTCCACTGGCTCCGCCAGTTTTTGGAAACATACGGGCAGAACCTGACGGTCATCACCGGGCCGGCTGAGGGTTACGAACCATTGATGACACTCGGTTTCACGCCGACGTTTTTACGCCCCTGGCGTGAGGATGATTACGATCAACTGGCGCGACGCTGGGGCAACATCTGGACACCGGGCGGCAAACGCCGGGTTGAGCCGCCCAGCGAACAGGCTTTGCGCCGCATCACCGCTGATAACCGGGGTCGTAATATTCTGGATGTCAGCCTGAAAATCTGGGCCGGGCTGGCCGAAGACGTGCGTGAACCTGGGCGCGGCGGCTGGTACGATGCCTGGATCACCCGCCGCCTGTCAAAACCTGATGCTGGCGACTGGCTGGCCCTGTTAGCATCCCAGATGATCGAAGCCGGGTCACCAGTCACACGTGCCAGCCTGCTTGAAGCCGTGGCCGGTACACTCCCCGCGCCGGAAGAGGGCAAAAAAGCAGCAAAACCGGAAGACATGATCGATTTGGATGATCTGGTGCGTGACGGCTTGTTGAAACACCACGCCAATGATACCTTCAGTTTTGTGCACCCGATGATCACCAGTTATCTCGCCAGCAAAACCCTTCTCGAAGGCGGGTCAGACCTGGCAACCCAGGTCGCGCTTGACCCTGCCTGGCAGGATGCGCTGGGATTCGCCGCCGTGTCCCTGAATATGCTGCCGCCGTTATACCGCCGCTTGAGTGCCACGCCCGACTTGATATATTCAAACCTGTTTGGATTGGTAAGCTGGCTTCCCGACGCCCCGGTTGACGCGCCCTGGCGCGGCGATGTGTTCAAACGCCTGGCGGCAGCGCTGATGGCACCGGATCAATACCCGGCCATGCGCGAGCGTGCCATGGCGGCCTTGATCGCGGCCCGCGACAAAAACGTGTTGTATGTTTTCCAGCAAGCGCTGCGTGCCGCCGATCCTGATATCCAGCGGTTGGCCTGTATTGGGTTGGGCGCCTTGGGCAGTCCCGAAGCGATCAAGGATATCGCGCCCCTGTTGGGCAGCGATAACCCCACCGTGCAGCTTGCTGCCGGGCTGGCATTGGGCGCGATCGGCACCGAACACGCGCTGGAAAACATGGTGCAGGCACTGGTTCACGGCTCCGAAGACCTGCGCCGGGCCGTTGCCGAAACACTGGCCGCGATCCCCAACGAGGGGCACAGCGTGTTACGGGATGGCATCGAATCGGACGATATCATGATCCGCCGGGCAACCGTCTACGGGTTGAGCCGGGTCCGGTCGTCGTGGGCGGTTGTGGCGCTGTACCGTATTATGCTGGAAGACGAACAATGGTATGTGCGCACCGCCGCGGAAGAAGCGTTCATGGCGGCACAAGCACCCGAACGCGCCGGGCTGCGCCCCGCTCCTGAAGCTGACTCGTTGGTGTGGCTGATCCAGTGGGCTGCCGACAAAGGGGAAGGTGTCCCTGCCGGACCCAACGCGCGGCAGGTGTTGGTCCGCGCGCTGCAAGAAGGCCAGCCGGTATACCAGGCGATGGCCGCTACTACCCTGGGTAATATGGGGCATGTCCCGGCGCTGAAAGCGCTCTACGGTGCGCTGCGTGAACGGCATCCGGAAGTACGCAGCGCCGCCTACCACGCCCTGGCCTCGATTCAGACTCGCATGGGCGAACCGCTGCCGGGCCTGGTCTGACGCGGGGAAACGATAAACCGGGAGAATTTATTTCCTGGAACAGCCTTACAACGGCGTGAGTTCACGCTGTGAGTTCACAATCCGCGCCGTTTTTGTTGGTTAACGATTCTCATCAGCCACCGCCGCGACCGCACGCCGCAGCGCACCGGGCAAAATTTCTTCTTCCGGCTGGCAGAACACACTATCGCGCACGCTGGTGTGATAGATCAACTGGTTTCCACCGGCCCGGTAGACAATGCGGTAGCCGGGTGTACTGCTGCTGTCGTATACGCCGTCAGGTTTCGGACAGCCCACGCTGGCATCCGGCCAGACGATCGCCAGCACACTCGCCAGCCGGAGCTGGTCACCGGGCACGCCAAGCCGTGTGGCGGCATCACGTCGTGTTTGGGCGATCATTGATTCGGCAATCGGATCAACCGCCAGCGGTTTACCTTCCTGGGCCAACCAGCGTTCATCCTCGCATAACACCGGTTCGCCACCCTCGGCGGCATGGTAGACATAAATCCGGCTGCCTGCGAGCAGCATCACGCGCCAGCCGGGCACCGGGTCCGGAACAGTCAGGCCGGGATCAACCTGGGCCGGGCAGCCCAAAGCCGCATCCGGCCAGGTAAACGCGTCCAAGCCCAACAAACGGACTCGCGCGGAATTAACACCCGGACGGCGGGCCAAGTCATCGAGTGATCGATCCAGTACATCCTGGGCCGCAGGGGGCAGTGTAGACGTATTGATTGCAGTTGGTTGGGGAACCAAACTGGCCGGAGCAGGCAGATCAGTGGGTGTGGGGACGGCTGGGCTGGGTTCAAATGTGGCGGTTAGCGTGGGCGGAACCAGCGTGCGCGTAGACGGGACAGCCGAATCTTGCGTGCTGCCACCACACGCAGCCAGCATGAACACGCCTGCGCCCAAAACCGCGAACCATCGCGTCAAGATCATTCCGTCAACACACTATCCATGAACCGGCCCGGCCTGGCGGCCACGCTTTAGCGACCACGCACCAGGCATTCTTCGATCCATTCAGGAGTAACCTGTTCCACACTGATAATCTTGTTCGGCTTGTCCTCACCTGCTACGATCGCGATCTGTTCCTCGCTGACTTCGAGCACCTCGGCGAGAAACGCGAGCAACTGATCATTGGCGCGTCCCTCTGCGGATGATTCGGTCAAACGGATCTTGAGCGAGCCGTCATCCTGAACCCCCACGATTTCGACGTTATTGGCACGCGTAACGACGCGCACGGTAAATGCTGCGCCATGTTGTGCATCGGTGATCTTAAATTCGCGCGGCATACTGTAACACCTCTTTCCTTAACCAGTCGTGTGCAGGGTCTATCAGCCAGTAAAAAGTGAAATCATGAACTGGCTGACGACCTGAAGCAGGATAATAACGATGATAGGGCTAAAATCAAGTCCAGAAGCAGGCGGCAGCATGTTGCGTACGGGCTGGAGCACCGGCTCTGTCAGATCATAAATCGCGCGGGCAAGCGAGCTGTTCGGATCAATCTGAACCCAACTCATCAGCACGCGCGCCAAAATCACAAAAGAATACAACTGAACCAATGTAGCGATCAGAAACCCGATTTGATTCAATGCTATTTCTCCTCAGCAGCATCACCTGTTCAACCACTATAAACGTGGCCCAAAAATCGCGCGTCCAATACGTACCAGGGTCGCGCCTTCCTCAATGGCCACCGGATAATCATCGGTCATTCCCATGCTCAGCTCGGTCCAGTCTGCGCTGGGAAAATCCATGGCGAGTGCGTCGCGCAGGTCGCGGAGCGCTGCAAATACCGGGCGGGTGGCTTCGGCTTCGGCCACAATAGGCGCCATGGTCATCAAGCCGCGCACGTTCAGGCCGGGCAGTGTCAGAATCGCCCGCACATCCTGCCACAGATTCGAACGCAGGGCCGCATCGTTTTGCCAACCGGCCATCTGCCAGCCATATTTGCTCATCTCGCCAGCGACGTTGATCTCCAGCAGTACGTCCAATGATTCGCTGCGCTCGGTCATCATGCGGCTGAGCCGCTCTGCCAATTTGGGGCTGTCTAACGAATGAACCAGCGCATAACCGGACGTCACATACCGCGCTTTGCGG
The DNA here is from genome assembly GCA_016930015.1 of Anaerolineae bacterium. Taxonomy (GTDB): domain Bacteria; phylum Chloroflexota; class Anaerolineae; order Aggregatilineales; family Aggregatilineaceae; genus JAFGHR01. The sequence goes on from JAFGHR010000021.1 coordinate 17,740, forward strand.
CCCTGAATGTGACCGACCATGTGCCAGTGTACCGGCTGTTCGGTCAGATCGGCCACCGCCGGAATTTTTTCGCTTGCTTCTTCAAGCCTGTTTTCACCGAAATGGTGTAATCCGGCGCTAATCGCGTCTGCTACTTCCTGGGCCGTGTGGGTTTTACTCACCGCCACCAATGTCACCGTTTCCGGCGAGCGCCCCACGCGCGAACAGGCTCGCTCGATCTCAGCCTGGACACCGGCTATCCGATCATACATGCTCGTTGACGTACTTTCCATAGCACCTGCTCTATTCCGACAATGCGATCACAGCGCCAAACCGGCCTGTGCGGCCCGCTTCGGCACGGTGCGAAAAAAACTCGTCCGTATGGCTGGCCGTGCACAACCCGGCGACCTCGATCTGGGATACACCGGCACGCTCAAGCGCCAGCCGGTTAGCGGCCCACAGATTCAGATAGGCGCTGCCGTCGTCGGCACGCCGCACCAACTCATCAACCACCCCAAACGCCTGCCGCACCGCTTCGACCACCTCGTCACCAACCTGATACCGGTCGGGGCCAATGCTGGGACCAATCACGGCCAGCACAGCCTGAGGACGGGTGCCAAAAGCGTCTTGCATCGTGCGCAGTGCGCTCACACCGGCCCCCAACACCGTACCCCGCCAGCCCGCGTGTGCGATGCCGACGGCGGCATGGTCGGGATCGTGCAGTAAAATCGGCGTGCAGTCGGCAAACCGCATCGTCAGCGGCACGCCGGGCCGGGCCGTTACCATACCATCAGCACGCGCCAACCAGCGGCGGTTAGGTACACGCTTGTGAACCACGACCGTGTCGGCGCTGTGAACCTGCCACACCGTGCACGATCGCTCGCCGTCTACGTCCAAGCAGGCATACATGCGGCGGTGGTTTTCGTTCACAGCGTCCAGATCATCACCAACCGTACCGCCCAGGTTTAGCGACGCCCACGGGGCCTGGCTGACGCCGCCCAACCGGGTAAAAATGCCATGTACTACGTTGTGACAGGATGCCCAAGATTCGGCCTGATAATAGACCAGGCTGCCGCCGTTGACTCGCCGCACGATGATCCTTTTTTCCTGTGCCTGTTCAGGCACAGATTATAACGCACAAATACGAACTCCGCCGATTGCCAGATGCCATTTTGCCTGCTTCATGAGCGCCATGTACAATAGGGTTATGGCAGACCTGATCAATAAACTCAACACACTAATTCGGGCCAGCGTCAACGACGCGTTGAGCTTCGATTCTGAGCGCCGGTTACCGGGTGACAAACGCCCGCGACGGCCCCGGTTAGGAAAAGATATCGACCGCGAAATTGCGGCGCTGCGCGAGCGTATTAATGACGCCGTGGCTCACGAAGACCAGATCACCACGGATATCCAGGCGCTTCAACGCGTCATCACGGACTGGGATCAACAGGCGAACCAGGCCCTGGTTGACGGCAAAGAAGCGACAGCCCGCCACGCCGTCCGCCAGATGCAGATCAAACAGCGTGAACTGGCGATGTCGGAGGCCGACCTGGCCCAGCACCAACTGGCAACAACCGAGTTGATCCGGCGTGTGAATGAGCTTGAAGCAATTGTGGCCGAAGCTCGCCAGCAAGACCAGGCCCGGTCACATGACCAGGCCCGGTCACGCGATGAAGTCGATGATACGGACTCACTCTCAGCGCGTCTTCGAAACGCCCGCCAACAAATTGAAACTGACCAGCCGCTATCTGGCCGCCGGACCGCACAACCACCTAAAACGGACACATCCACAGTGGATGAAGCCGATATTGATGATGACCTGGCACAACGCCGCGCCCGCCTGAGTCAATAACATGGCACAAGACGGAACCCGTGTAACTAACCGTCTGCAAGCAGCAGGCGGTATTTTTTAACGCACGCACTTTACAAAATTCACAAATATGGTGTAGAAACACAGTAACAGTAGAGGACGACACACCAAACAGGCACCGGCACACTATGGAATTTTTGTTCAACATCAACGCTGCTCATATCCTGGTCGCGGAAAGTAACGCTGACAACATGTCCCTCATTTCCACGATCCTGGAAGACGCGGGCTATAACGTACAGCGTGCATACTATGCGGGGGATGCGCTGTATGCCATCGAGCACGGCGAATTTGACCTGGCCATACTTGACACCAACATGAAAGATCAGACCGACCGACCGCTGATCGACAGTGTTGTTTTGCAGCCGCGTTACACTAACATCAACTGGATCGCGCTGGTCAGCCCGGATTCCAAAGAACCGGGTCACCTGCTGCGGCAGGGTGCAGCCGCCTATGTGTTATGGCCGTCGTCCCCTGACGAACTGCTGCGCCAGATCGAAAACGTGCTCCAGGGGCATACCATGACTCCCCTGCCCGTCGAGGAACCGGCGATTGCGCCGCGTCCCAGCGGCAACGGGTCGCCCGATGATATCCGCAAGTTATTGGAGCGGCGGCTCGTGGAGCAGCAAACGCTGTCAGCCCTGGCCCGCTCACTGAGCGCCGTGTTGGACCTGGATGTCCTGTTGACAGAAATCGTGGATGCCGCCGTGCGGCTTACCGGGGCCGAAGAAGGCTTACTGCTGCTGCCAGACGAAGAAGAACAAGCCCTGTATGTACGCGCGGTCAAGGGAATCGACAGCGAAACCGCGCGCAATTTTCGCATCAAAACGCAGGACACCCTGGCCGGTCAGGTGTTTCAGACCGGCAAACCCCTGCTGATCGGTGACCAGGGCTGGCAAAAGATCAAAACGGAATACCTGGTGAAATCCCTGCTCTACGTCTCCCTGTCGATCAAGGGAACACACATCGGCGTACTGGGCGTCAACAACAAAACAAGTGAACGCACGTTTTCCAAGCATGATATGGAACTGCTGCAAGACCTGGCTGCCCATGCGGCGGTGGCCATCGAAAACGCCCAGTTGTATGAAGATGTGGTGCTGCGCACGCGTGAATTAAGCACCCTGTTTCAGGCTGGCAAAGCCGCTAATTCAACCCTGGCCATCGACCAGGTGCTGTCGATCATCGCGGAGCAGTTGATCGGCGCGTTGAACGTCAACCAGTGTTATGTCGGTGAGTGGAATCCTGACGACGGGCAGTTGGACACACTCGCGGTCAGTTACCGGGCGCTGTGGAACCTGGGCGAAGGCCCCACCGTAACGGCCACAACCAACCGGGCTATCACGCAAGCGCTCGAAAACCAGCGGCTCACCGTCCTGAACGCCGTCAGCGAAGAAGCCGGTCACCCCCTGGCCGCCTGGCTTCCGCACCACTTCCGCGCGCAAAGCATCGTGTATATCCCGTTATTTGTACAGAAGCAGTGCCTGGGGCTGGTGACGCTGTACTATATCCACGCGCAGTATTCCGAACATAACCCGCTTCAGACCACACGCGTCCAGCAACTGGCGCTGGAAATGGCGCTGCGGATCACCAGTTCGAACACACAACAAAAGTCATCGCTGCGCACCGCGATGCAGATTCTGAACATCACCGCTGCCGACTGGTGCGATATTGCGCTGTGGCATCCAGCGCAGAACACATTTTACACGGTTGTATCCTGTGGCGAAGGTATCTGGCCCGAAACGCCAAAACTGAGCCTGGAGCTTGAACGTTTCCCCGATCTCACGCGCTTGTTAACCGGCGAAACAGCGTTTGTAGATACCGCGTCACCCACCCTGTACCACCTGTCGGAAGCGGCCCACGCCAAAAGTTTCCTGGGTATTCCACTGGTCATCAAGGGGGCAACGGCGGGCCTGGTGCTGCTGCTCGACACAATCAACCAGCGCCGGTTTTCGCAGCGACAGATCGATCTGGCGCAGGCATTGGTGCTCCAGGCTGCGAATGCATTGGACAATGCGCAGCTTTACCGCGACCTGGAACTCAGCCTGGAAGAACTGCACCAGACCCAGGCCCGGCTGGTCGAGACGGCGCGCTTATCAGCCATGGGTGAATTGGCAGCGGCTGTTGCCCACCAGATCAATAACCCGCTGACCACTGTCTTGGGTGACACAGAACTGATCCTCCAGGACCTGCCGCCCGATGATCTGAATGCCGAAGCGCTTCAGGCCATCTGGCGAGCAGGTAAACGAGCGCATGAAGTCGTCCGGCGGCTGTTGGCCATGGCCCGCAGTTATTCTGTTGATGAAATACTCGAACCCCAAAACGTTAACGACACCATCAACAACACGCTGATGCTGGTCAAAAGCCATATCCAACAGGGCAACGTTACGCTCCTGGTCCAGTTGAGTAATGACATTCCCCCGGTAAACGGCATCCAGGGGCAACTTGAGGATGTATGGCTCAACCTGTTATTAAACGCCCGTGACGCCGTAATTGGCCGGCCCGAACCCACGATCGGAATCTCAACCAGCTACCAGCCGGATCAGGCGCCCGGCTATGCCACGATTGTGGTGTGGGACAATGGGGCGGGCATCCCCGAAGACACACGCCCCCAGGTGTTTGAGCCGTTCTTTACCACCAAGCCGGTCGGAGAGGGAACCGGGCTAGGGCTGCATATCTGCAAACAAATAGTCGAAAAATGCGAGGGTAGCATCTCTTTACAGAGTTTATATAATGAAGGTACACGTTTTATAATCCATCTTCCCATATTTCACAGGTAGTGGCAGACAATGACAACACCGACAACACCCTATATTTTGGCAGTGGATGACGATCCGGATGTGTTAGGGACCTTGACACGAGCGCTCCAACGCGAGGGATTTGATGTTGGGCGCGCCCTGTCTGGCGTCCAGGCATTGGCTATGCTCGAAGAACGACGGCCCGACCTGATGATTCTGGATATCATTATGCCAGGGCTGGACGGGTTGGGCGTGTGTCGCAGAATCCGGGCGAACAGCGACTATGATGATCTGACTATCCTGTTCTTGACAGCACGGGGTCAGACAGATGATATCGTTGATGGCCTGGACGCAGGCGGTGATGATTATGTTATCAAGCCGTTTGAGCTGGCAGAACTCACCGCGCGCGTGCGTGCCCTGATCCGCCGGGGGCAGCGCAGCTCGATCATCGACAGCCCGGTTATCACGATTGGCGCCTTGACACTCGATTCCAACACCCACCAGATCACGATCGATGAGGGTCCCCCCACCCAACTCACAGCCACCGAGCACCGGCTGCTGCGGTACCTGATGGAACATGCTGATCAAGCGCTGTCACCCCAACACCTGCTTGAAGTGGTGTGGGAATACCCACCCCATACCGGCGACCCCGATCTGGTCCGTGCTCATATCCGCAATCTACGCGCCAAGCTGGAGCGAGAAGATACGGCGCCACGGTTTATTCGCACAATCCACGGGGTAGGGTACATGATTTCAACCTGAATCACCGCGTCAGCCAGAATTTTTCACATAAGTTTCATGGCTTTGACCACGAATGGACGGTTTTGTCCTTTATACTAGGGTCAGGTAAATTAACGTATACCCTGGAACGCAAAATCAATGCCTGACCACTCTCATATCATCCTCGCAGTCGATAGCGATTCAATCACACGGGAATCTGTTTGCCATGCTTTGCGGCGCGAAGGACATTATGTCATCGAAGCCGACAACGCCGAATTTGCCCTAAACCTGGCGCTAGAACACCATCCGGACATCATCATTCTGGATGCCGCGCTGACTGACATGAATGTCTATGAACTATGCGCCCGTCTGCGCGCGGTGCCCCATACAAGCCGGGCATCAATCTTGTTCTTGAGCGCCAGCCAGAGCGCGCAACACGTGGCCCGCGCGCTGGATAGCGGCGGGGATGATTATGTACGCAAGCCGTTTGTAATGAGCGAACTCAACGCGCGGGTGCGGGCGCTCCTGCGACGCATACCCCACCGCAACCCGCTGCCCGATACTGTTTTACGTATGGTCCCGGTGGCGTACCGTGTCAGCATCAATGCCCAATTCATCCAGTTGACGCCCACCGAATACCATTTGTTAGACTATCTGTGCAAACACCAGGGGGAATATTGCCCTGCTGTTCAGTTGCTCGAAGCGGTATGGAACTATCCGCCCGGCGCCGGAGACGAGGCCCTGGTGCGCAACCATATTCGTAATCTACGCCGCAAACTCGAAAAACATCCCGACCGGCCCGCGATCATTATCTCGTCACACGGGCGCGGTTATTCGTTAAATGCGCTCGTAGACTGTTGACCTCGCCCAACAGTCACTATGTTGTTGTGACTCCTTAACAACCCTACATATCAACTAAGCCCCGGTTATCTGGATGCTCGCGCCCCCAGATCGTTGTGAGTTTGGTTGACAAATCTTTATGAACCCCTCACAATTGCACACATAGTGCTTCGCCTATCTATGGTATTATTCAAGCAAGGGCAGTGTGACCCACTTTGTTTGCTGGGGGACACAACCCACACTGTATAAAAAACATGATCCAAACCATATGTTGAGGTGACATCATGCGCGCCCCCCTTCGAAGAGTAATAGCTCTACTGGATGGAACTCCAACCGGCGCTCGCGGACAAAGTCTGGTCGAATTAACCTTAACACTTCCAATCTTGATGGTCATGTTATTGGGTCTGACCGAAATTGGCTGGTATGCCAATAACTATATGACTTTGTTGGATGTGGTACGCGAAGCAGGCCGTGCCGGCGCAACCCGTGACCCAATGGCATGGTATGACGGCGAGGAAAAAAACTACCAGCGGCTGGACTGTGACGAACTTGTTGATAAGTTCGATAAGCAGCGCTTCGAAAACAATGACTTACCCCGTGGGCCAGAAGCCTCTCTACCACCCGAAGAACGCAAATACGGTTATTTCATTGGCGGCGAAGGCCCGATTGGTTATTACGACGCTGTGGCCTGCTCGGTTATTGCTAACATGGCCCCGCTTGAGTTCAAAGATAGCACAGATGACATTGCTGTATCGGTATTTTCGTTTGCCGTCATGAATCGTGAACTACCGGTCGATAACCCTGGTACACCTCAATATGTTCGTATTGTGGGCCGCTATCCGGCACGCACGAACGAATGTGACCAGGACGACGAATACGATCCCTTTGACTGGAACCGGAATGGCAGCGGAAGTGATCTCGGTGAAGACAGCGCCCGTTATGACGCAGAATGGGATAACGTGCGCGGTTATGTATTCCGCGGCAACCACGCCAACAGCTACGGTGCTGTTGACGGTGAAGGTAACGAGATTTTGTGCCTGGGTTCCGAGTTTTCGACGTTAGAAGTCGAAAAAATGCTTGACTTCCAGGGGGATTCCGATCGCGATCGCAAAATCGTACAAACTCCCAACTTTGGCTTAGTACTGGTCGAAATTTTCTGGGAACACCAGCAGTTGTTGGCCTTGCCGTGGTTTAACTTTGGGCCACTCGAGTCAGGGTCTACCATTCACGTCTGGAGCTTTTTCCCGGTATCGGCTGCTGAACCCAGCTTGCGCGATCTGGGCTTAGAATAAACACGCTACACGCGGTTAAGGGACAAACGCGTATGATGAAAGACATCCTGATCAACAATCCAATCGTACGACGCCTCAAACGCAGCCAACGCGGCCAGTCGATTCTGCTGATGGCTTTCGCTTTTATTGCCTTGATTGCGTTTGTCGGCCTGGTAACAGATGTAGCCTTATTGTTTGTGCGCTATGCGGCGCTGCGCCGCGCTGTAGACGCGGCAGCTATTGCGGCAGCCGGGCAGATTCGTGAAGGCACAGACTACGGCGAAGTGACCGTTGCCGCCCAGCAGTATATTGAACTGCACGGCATCGAATCCGACAGCGTGCTGGTCGAAACGTGTGAAACCGACATCCACAAATGGCGTATCGGGGCCCCCCCGTTTGAACTGGGCAGCGGCCCGGACGGCGGCCCCCACTCTGAAGAAGATTACTCGCCGGTCAGCAAGTATATGCCCGAAACCGAGTTGTGCGACTGGGACGACCCCCGCAAACTTGTGCGTGTCAGCGCCCAAATTGAATCACCTACCACGTTCCTGTCGCTGATCGGGATCGACTCGATCACACTCGAAACGGCGTCTGTATCCGAAACCGCCGTGCTGGACGTCGCCCTGGTGATCGACATCTCCGAGTCGATGTCACAGGAAACCGTACAGACCGACCTGACCGATGTCGGGCTGATGCCGTCTGGCTCTGGTGGTGGGGACCTGGCGATCCGCGGCGAGTGTGAAGAAGACCCCGCCGGCAACCCCAACTATAAATGGGCCGGCTGCTGCAACGATCCGGGGACGGGCAACGTAGGTGATGGCTCCATGCAGAACAACGGTGTTGTCGTCCCCAATGGTGTAATCTGGCACGACGAAAACAGCAACGGGATGTATGACGGCGACAGCGAAAAAGGGCTGCAAAACAATCAGCGCCAAAGTACCAGTTACTCGACCACATCAGGCTTTAACTTCAGTACGCTGATTTGTATGCCGTTCAAGGATGTTAAAGACGCCGCGCGGGCCTTCATCAAACGGCTCGACTTTGTACGCGGTGACCGCGTGGTCTTTGTGACATTTGCGCGCGAAGGTGTGGCCTATACACCCACCGATTCAGAAGGCGAAGACCTGCGCCCGCTGATCCGCAGTGAGAAAATTGCCATTACCACGCTTGACACCAAGGTTGGCGTGCTCATCAATGACACAGGGGACTGGAACATCTGTGAACGGGCATCAGTGGCCCCGGCAGAGTGGACAAAATGGCTCAACCATGAACTGACCGAGCAGCCGCCGCGCCCGCTGGCATACGAAACGTTAGCTGCCTGTGGTAACACGAACGTCGGGGGCGGCATCCTGGCGGCCAACAATGCGCTGACGGCACCTGAAGATATCCGTCGTGAAGCCGTGTGGGTCATGATCGTGCTGAGCGACGGCGCGGCCAACGTCACCGATCGTGTTGGTGATCTGCCCGACGGTGACGACATCACCTACGGTTCCTGGGGATACTGCCCGTGGCAGACCTTCTGCGTGCTCGAAGAATCGCACGAATATCACTGGGATGAGTGTGTGAAAAACAACCCCATGCCCGAAGGTGAGAATGAACCACAGCAGCCCTGGTGTAATGACAATGATCCACGCACCCGTCATTTCTGCCTGGACTGGGAAAGCGGCGAACCGGAAGCAGAGAATATCGAGTGCAGCAATGCGGGTGATTATGACGCCGACGATTACGCCCGCGACATGGCGGATTTCGCCGGGTTGATTAACGTGGCGGAAGGTAAGCCGGGTAACTTTATCGCCATGTTCTCGATCGCGTTTGGTAAAGACATCGTCGACGAGCCAACGGCGGCGCCGCTGCTGCGTTACATTGCCGACGCGGGCGACAACGGGTTCATCGATAATAACTTCCAGCAAGACCTGCGCGAAGACCGCGATCCGATCCCGGACTATGGTTACGAAGGCCCGTGGCCCGACGAATACGGCGATCCCGGCCCGTGTGAAGACACAGCCGAAGAAACATATGGTCCCAAGGAGCAATGCGGCCAGTACTACTACGCCGCCGACTTGAGTGAACTTAAGATCGTGTTCGAAGAAATCGCCAGCCGTCTGTTCACACGACTATCACGCTAAAATGAGACCGCAACTTGTCCAAGCACGGGTGCGAAGAAAGGGGTCTCTATGAATTTAACAAACGAACAAACCACGACCCAGAAACAGAGTCGACGAGGACAAACACTTGCCGAGTTTGCTCTGACACTGCCGATCCTGCTGCTGTTGATGTTTGGCGTCATTGAGTTCGCCCGCATCTTCCAGGCCTGGATCACGCTGCAAAACGCGGCTCGCACGGCGGCTCGTTACGCTGTGACCGGTCGGTGGGACGAAGACGACGTCATCGCCTGGATTGAATACACCAATCCGGGCGACGGTGAGGGGCATCCCCTGACAGGTGAAGACCTGAAAGAAGATGTCCTGGACGATCTCGTCCCATGTACCAACGATGACGACGAAGCATTTATACGTCACTGGGGCAAAGACTGCGAGCCAGGATCAGACGACGATCAGGGTTTGCGCGCCGACATGGCACGCTTGCCATCAATTGTGGAACGAGCACGCACGGGCGCTGCCGGGTTAAGCCTCAAACCGGGTGATAATATTGTTGGGTTGCAGCGAGAAAACGGGAGTGCGTTTAACTCCGAAACCGTTACGGATGAAGAACCCGGCTGGTTCCATGTGTGGATATGCAGTTCACGCCCACCCGTGTACAAAACCACCCTGAGCGCCCGGTACGAACCGAGCAGCGATCGAAATTTGCGGGTCTGCGAGGACAAAGAAGAGTCTATCGCCGCGTATGACCCGGACCCGGATGTCGAGGGGGATGAAGTAGAAGCGGTCCCCGGCCCGAATCAATACGATGCCGGTGGCCCCGGTGACGCGGTTGAGATTATCGTGTTCTTCAACCACCCGCTGATCACTCCCCTGGGCCTGGTGGATTTTGTACAGCTTCAGGCCCGGCGCGTGATGATCAACGAGTCGTTCCGTTCGACACGCGTGGTTAACCTGCCGCCTGCGCTGGCTCAGGCAACATATACACCGTCGAACACGCCACCACCATCGAACACACCGGAGCCGTCAGTAACGCCGCTGCCGTCCGCGACGCCTTCGAAGACACCGACCGGTGCCCCCACCGAGACAACCACGCCGACCCCGGCACCCGACTGCGACAATGTCAGGTTCCTTGGGGCCGAGATGATTGGGCAATACCTGCAAATCCGTGTCATTAATGAAAACGAATATGCGCCGCTGTTCATCGACAAAGTATTCGTCAATTGGGAGAAGAACATGGTTGTCTATCCCAATATGTTCGCCGAGTCGATGAACTTAATCGGTTCTACCGGACCACGCAGCGCATTCTGGGAAGGGCCGGATTATTCTGAGGACACACTCGCGGGCAACACGCCATCCGGTGAAGGTGTCTGGAGTAACGGCAATTCCCCCTACCTGACACGGCGTTTCGACAACGATGCGACCACCGTCTGGCAAATCAAGTTTAGTAACGGCCCGGCAAACCTTGCGTCGTATTTCTCGCTTGGCCACTTCGTGGGTACGACCCTGTGGCTCGGCACGTCGTGGGGTGCCCTCGAACCCGACCCTGACACCGATTGTATGGTTGAGCTAACCGGCTACACCATACCGGAACCCGAACCGCCCAGCGATACACCTGAACTGCACTGCGAAGACTTCGTGATCAGTTGGGGCGGCTTCGACACCAATGGTGTGGTGCGCTACACCATCCGCAATACCGGTTATGCGGTCGGTTACCTGCAAGGCGTTAACATCACCTGGAACGCGCGTGTGCTTGACCCGCCGCTGGACCCGATCAGCCTCGACTTTGTATCAGCAGGAGGGACAAACGCCTTTGACACGGCGGCTATCATCGTATGGGACCCGTATCCCGACATCACCACTTCCCCGGCAGACTCATCGGCGCTGGGCGGTTGGCTGGTGGATGCCGTGATCGAGCCGAACCGAATGATCAATATCTGGTTTGACTTCGACGGCACCACCAATCGTCTGGACCAAATCGGCTACCACCCGTCGGACTTCAACGGCACCCTGTTCGACCTGAGTGCACCTGACTGCTACGGTGGTGCTGGCACAGTCGATACGCCGATACCAACGCTCACGCCGAGCAGCACACCTACGCGTACGCATACCAACACGCCGACCAATACTGTTCCGCCAGCCAATACATCGACGTTCACGGCGACCGTAGAAAAGGTGGATACCAACACACCAACAGTTACGCGTACTCACACTAACACGCCGGAACTGGTTCCGACTGCCACCTTTACACAGATTGGTGGTGAATGATACCCCCCGTTTAGTTAGCTTCAAATCGAACAAAGGCCCTGGCAAATCCGCCGGGGCCTTTTGATGTCAACTACATGAAGTACTCACCAGCGGTTCTATTTGTCGGCCTGATGTTCTTCATCAGCCTGCACCAGCGCCAAACGCTGCTCGGCAATATCCAACCTGGCTTCGATCGCATCGACGGCTTCGCGCATGGACGCTTCCAGGTACGGAAACGCCAGCCATACATTCATGATACCAAACAGGCTCCCGGTTATTACGCGGTAGATAGGCAGTGTTTCACGCACAGGCCAATACTCGAACGGCGGGTAACTGATAATCTGGCTGAAACCATCGATGCCCATCGGCACCAGGCCCAGCAGCAGGTACAGCCAGATCGAAGCTGGGCGCAGCCGCCGCCGCACCCGTGAAAATGCCAGCGCCGCCAGCACCATCGCCCCATAGATCGCGACATCCCGCTCACACAGGGCGGTTTTGTAACCCATTTCCTCATTGCCCCGGAACGAACGCGAACGAAGCTGTAATTCCGCCGACCATTGGTACAGGTCAATTCCAGCAAAATGCGGATCGCGCGCTGCATAAACTTCGAACGAGGTCAGGTCCGACCCGGCCACATCGCGCGGGTACACCAATTGATCGCCGAACAAAAACCACGACCGAAACGCGAACTGGTGACACATCGGGCTGTACATGGTGTACAGCACGCGGGCCCCGTCGTCGAACCCGACTTTCATTAACACGGGCGCGAGCAGCGACAGGCCAACATACAGCCCCAAAATCACAACGGCAATCAACAGCCAGTGGCGCGACATCCAGAGGTAGATGCGGTTGGCCCGCACAGCGCGCCGCAGCCGGATTTCATCAACAGGCAGACGGGTGTTTTGCATGCACTTTGCTCTCTTAAGGTACGCGATCCCGGTAGTCGTAACTGTGCCGCTTAGCGGTCCAGCACGGTTTCAAGCGCTGCCAGCAGCCGCGAGGCGTCTACAATACCGGGAAAATAGTCTACGATCACACCATCCGGATCGATCAGGAAACTGGTCGGGTATCCCTGTATGCGGCGGCCATAAATGCCGTCGTTGATGCGGCCATCCTCGTCTAACACCACCGGAAACGTCAGGCCGAATTCCTCAACAAAGGCGGCTACCTGGCTCGCGGATTCCTGGTTATCAACCGCCAGGACGATGAATCCATCCGATCCGCGCGTATCAACCAGGGTTTGGAAATCGGGCATTTCGTCACGGCACGGACCGCACCACGTCGCCCAGAAGTTGACCAGCACCGTCTGCCCACGAAAATCCGACAGCGACACGGTCTGGCCGTCAAGCGTCCGGGCGGTAAAATCCGGCGCGCGCTGGCCCACGTCGAGTCCTTCAGGGATATCAGCCGCGCCTGCCGATTCACCAGCAGCATCCAGCGGCAGCGCTTCGACCGCCGCCCCGCTGCCAGATAGGCCGCCGTCGAGCGCGGGCACATCCAGCGGAGCGCTCGCATCACCAGCCGCGAGATCAGGCGCCGATACACTGTTTTCTGCCGGAGCGACTGCCGTGTTTAGCCCCTTGTCGTAGCTGATATAAAAATCTTCTTTCAGCCCGTCCTTGATGCACGCGGGCACATTCCGCCAGCGAACGCGGCCCTCGGTCGCGCCGACCACGCAGTTTTCGAGGTTGAGCGACACATCCCCAAATGTGCCTTCATTCCCGCCAATTTGAGACAGGCGTTCGAGCTGGCCGGTAAACACCAGCACGCCGACCAGGATCAAAAACGCGCCGCTGAACACTTCGATGCTCCGCATCCGTTTCTGGAGCCGCCGCAGCACGCCCTGCGCCTGATCGAGCGCCAGCGCCGTCAGCAAAAACGGGATTCCCAGGCCCAGCGAGTAGGCTGTAAGCAGCGTGCCCGCTTCCGATATCGAGCCGCCGGATGATGCCAGGGTCAGCACCGCGCCATAGATCGGGCCGATGCAGGGCGTCCAACCTGCCGAGAAGACGACGCCCATAAACAACGAGCCAAGATAACCGTAACGGTCTTGCTGCGGACCGGTCTGGCGGCGTGTATCCACGTACAGCGCCACCTGCACATGCTGGATCACGCGTGCCCAAAACTCGCCCGCCGAGTCGGCTTTGAACGCGTTCCCAAACAACTGCACGAACAGCAGCACGGCCACCAGCGTCAAAAACCAGGATTCAACAAACAGCCAGTAAGTCACGCCGATCAGGGCCAGCGTGATCCCGGCTGATATCACATTCCCGTATGGATTCTGGTCGAGCCGGGGCGCTTGTTTTTGCAGCCATGTAAATATGCGGTTCATCACACCCAGGATGTGCAGGCCAAACAGGATCACGGCCACCCCACCAACACGCGCGATACCGTCGCGCACGTCGGCTTCGGTCACGCCCAGCGCCGTCAGTGACGACACAGCGGCAGTGGTCAGCAGGCCGAACAGCACAAAAAACAGCGTGAATCCGAGCACAAAAAACAGGCCGTGCGTCAGCGTGCCAAACCGCTGCCGGAACCCTCCGCGGAATCCTTCGGACGTATGCGGGGCTTGCTGAGATGCCTGCCGCGTCATCCGACCACCCATATACCCGACATAGGCCGGTACGAGCGGCAGCACACACGGCGAAATAAACGATATCAAACCGGCAACAAATGCCAGGCCGATGGTCACGTCCGTACTCATTACCTGGACCTCCGATCATGCAGTACCATTACACCTGATGCTGGATCACCTTGCCGCGTTGCATGTTGACGCCATGATCCACCAGGGAGGCCACAATTTATCTTACGGCCATCTACCTTATTGGATGATCATAACCTGACCAGATATTCGCTGCCAGTGTTTTTTAGCGGATTGGCGTGTGCTGCCGCAGGACAAACCCCCGGATCACAATGCCGAGTCCGATGGTAACGAGCACGACTCCCACCAGGGTTTCTTCGAACGTGGCGATATCCTGCGCGCTTAACAACAAACTCAGGCCGACACCGGCCAGCATCGCACTGCCGAGCACAGCATCCGGGCGCCGCCGCACCAGCGCCGCCAGCATCCACAGCACGGCCACGGCGACGACAAACACGGGCCACCAGTCCTCGATCTGATCCGGCACATCGTTCAGCCGGTCCTGTTTAAGCAGCGTGCCAACAATTCCGGCGGCGACCAGGATCACCGCCAGCAGGCCCAAAGCGGGTTGAACATCCACCGCCAGCAGGCGTGGACGGCGGGGCAGCCGGGGAACTTGCAGCCGGGGGCGCGGAATAGAGACGCGGGGAAAACGGACCCGGCGGCGTGTGTCAGGCGGGGAATCATCGTACTCACGCGGGGCCGACACCGGCACAAAGGGCACCAGGTCCTGCTCACCGATTTCACCGGCATAGGAGTCGGCGAAGGCCGCATCGGAATCCGAAACCAGGTCCGAATCCAGATTCGGAACACCCTCATAAAACAGGTTATCGTCCAGTGGGGTTTGCGTATCACGCTCGCGCCGCCGGGTACGGCGGCGAAGGGGGCGCAGGCGTCGCATGGCTCCTTACCTCCATCTCAGCCCACAGGGGCTCCAAACAAAAACAGGGTGAACCGGACAGGTATCACCCTGGCAACTGTACATTAATGCGTGCAACTTGGGAAATCTACAGGTAACTGCCCTCGACACACTGTGCACCCGTGCTGCCTACGATTATGCTGTACCGTATCCCACGCGGGAGGTCCAGCCGGTCGCCAGAACGTAAAACGACACGTTTTTTGGTTTTGGGAAATGTCACTTCGAGGGAGCCCTGCACGCAATAAAGTGTTTTGTCATAGCCGTGACTGCGAACGGGATAGCGGTAGTTGGCGGTATTGGACCAGACATAGGGGCGCAAACTTTCAACGCGCATCTGGCGAGTGATATTGTCAAGCGTGGGATGTTGGCCGCCATGCCAACGAGTCACAGATACCTGGTTGAATGTTACGACTGCCATACGCTGCACTTATAGCCTTTGATAGGTTAACTCAGATTTGCTGTGGTTAACTCACATATACGCATATGCAGGAAATAACCCAGCCGGATTGTCCGCCATGATACTACATATTGTGGCATAGATACAAGCGTTTTGTGAAAAAAAGCATCTTTTCCAACCATTTATTAATCTTCTGGGACCTGTTGCAGCCGCTTAGTCCAGTCATCCGCCAGTCGAATTAACACGGCGCGTTCCTCGTCCGGCGAATTGATCAGCCCATCCAGCCACGCCTGGCGCAAGTGCCCCAAAAGCTGGCCGTATACCGGTCCTGGTTTTATACCGGTGAGCGCCTCGATAACGTGCCCGTCCAGAGTCGGCTTGACGAATCGCCATTCGCTGGCATACCGCACGATGTTATCGCGGGCTACAGCGGTGGGAGCCGCTGCCCAGGCCACCAGCCAGCCGACATCGTGCAGCGGCTCCAACAGGCGTACAATCACGCTGGGAAGCTGCGGCTGTTCCAACTCCGGCAACTGCGCGATCGCTGTGCGGGCGTCGTGCAGGTGATTCAGGTATGCGCGTGAGAACTGAAGCCGAACCCCCAGGTGTTCCAGGTCAGCACGCGGCAGGCGGCTTGTCAGCAGCGAAAATGTGGCCAGCATCCAATTATCAAATGTTTCGAGTGACGGCCAGGGCGGGCGCTGCCGTGCGTACCGGATGGCGTAAAACGCCGAGCGCACCCATTCATCGACCCGGAGATCGGGATGCAGCCGGGCCAAAATTCCCAGCCGTTCCAGCCGGATCAGTGATCGCAGCGGTTCCATTTCGGCCAGGATCAGCGCCAGTTCGTGCCGAATCCGGTCGCCGCTCACCCGCTCCAACAACCCTAACGCGCCCTGGATCAATTCTTCGGTGCGCGGTTCGATCCGGAACCCAAGCCGCTGTTCGAGGCGAACGGCGCGTAACATACGCGTCGGGTCTTCCACGAAACTTAAGCTGTGCAGCACCCGGATCACACTTTCATGCAAATCCTGTTCACCGCCAAAAAAGTCCAGCAGTTCGCCAAACGGTTCGGGCGAGAGCCGGATCGCCAGCGTGTTAATCGTAAAATCACGGCGCTGCAAATCCAGCTTGATCGATCCACGCTGCACGGTGGGCAGCGCCGACGGTTTTTCATAAAACTCGGTGCGCGCCGACACAAAATCAACAAATTCAGGCCAACCCGCCGCGGCGTAATCAACATCGAGCGCCTCAGCAACCGGCGCCGTCAACAACCACTTGGCCGTACCAAACTGGGCATGGCTGCGTATTTCACCGCCGTATTCATCGTGCAGCACCCGCACCAATTCGATCGCATCACCTTCTACCACAAGGTCAATATCCATATTGGGCAGGTCCAACAGCAGGTCACGCACAAAACCACCAACTACAAACAGGCCGGTATGACGCGCCTGGGCTTGCTGCGCTATGGCACGTACCAACGTCCACAAACCGGGCAAAATCGCCGTTTCCATTTTGCGGATGATCGCCAGGCGGCGGCTATCGTCCGGACGCTGTCCCCAGCGTTTGATCAAGTCGGTACGGGTGACAATGCCAATCAACCGGTCGCGGTCATCCACTACCGGAATCTGCCCCCACCCGGTGCGCATCATAAGCTGTTGCAGCACTTCGATCGAATCGGTGGGCCGGATAAGCACGCGTCCGGCGTCCATTATCTGGTTGACCGGCTGGCGGCTTAAGCCGTGATTCATGGCGCGATCCACGGCTCGCCGGGTCAGCAGCCCTACCAGTTGCTCACCGTCTACCACCGGGAAACCCTCGTGACCGGTCTGCTGCATCCGGGCGGCAGCCACTTCGACAGGCGCGCGGCTCTCAATCGTCTGCAACCCCAATGACATCAATGTTTCAACACGCACGGACGCGGTAATAATCTGCGGCAGCAGGTCGAGCAGTTCGTGATGGGCGTCGGCCAGCGTGCGCTGGCGGACCAGGGCCGCTGCGGCTCGTCCGTGCCCTCCCCCACCAAAATGAACGGCCACGATAGAAACGTCGATCGCGTCTGTGGTGCCGCGCGCTACAAGCTGGATATCACCGTTTAGCTGGACCAGCACAAACACCGCCGCCGGTTCGTATAACTCGCGTAGTTTGTGCGCCAGCGTAGCGATCTCGTCTACCGGCTGCCGGGTTACGGCTTGCGCGATCACGACCATGTGCCCGTTGACAACATGCGTCTCGGCGTTTTCGAGCAGCCGCTCATATAACGCGCGTTGTTCCGGCAGCAAGCGATGCTGCAAAAACTCGCGCACCACGTCCAGATCGGCGCCGCATTCCAGCAGCCAAGCCGCGCAGCGGATATCCCGCGCGGTTGTCGTGCCATACGACAGCGCGCCGGTATCCTCGTAGATGCCCAGCATCAACAATGTGGCTTCCAGCGGCTCAAGAAGGTACTGCCGCGCGGAAAGCTGTTCGGTAAGCAGCGTGGTTGTCGCGCCGACGATATCGCCGGTGAAACACTGGTTATCCGCCAGATCACGGTGCAGCGGGTGATGATCGACAAAGTGCAGGGGCGTATGGGGCCGCATACCGCGCACCGTCGAGAACGTCTGTGTATCAACCACGGTGACATGTTCGACCGAATGGCCCCGCTGCAGGTCATCCGCCAGCACAAACGGCAGCCCTTCCCCATACAAATTCAGAAAATGTTCCACGTTACGATTCAAACGGCGTGGAAGAACAGGCACAGCCGACGGGTTCAGCCGGTGGGCGGCTAACAGCGAAGCGATAGCGTCAAAATCGGCGTTATCATGCGTCAGGATCAATTTCACGGCAGGTTTGTTCGCATGATACTTAGCCCACCTCATCCCAAACCGCCAGTGTGGCCCCGGTGATCACGGCGCAGACGTTCCGATCGTCGCCAAAGTTGAGAAGCACCGATAACGGCTCGTCAAGTTGTTCCTGACCGGTTTGATCACCTTGCAGGACAACGATAGTATGTTTTTTTTCCATGGCCTGCCCCGCTTTTTTAATCGTTCACCAGCTTATCGTTCACCAACCGCCCACCCCACTTACACATCATCACCACAGTCGGTGCCAGCCGCCGGTATATCAGTCTGCTCAACACGCATTGTGATGGCTTTGGTGATAGTTTCTTTCAACATGTCCATATTGATCGGCTTGTTGATCACCATATCGGCACCGGCTTCAGTCCGTCGTTCCTCAAGGTCAAGAGCCGAATAAGCCGTCACAAAGATAATGGGCAGGTCTTTTGTAACCGGGTTTTGCCGCATCATTTTACACAATTCGAAGCCGTCCAGAACGGGCATCATGATGTCGAGCAGCACAACATCGGGTTTTTCTTTTTCGGCAATAGCGATCGCCTCAATCGAGTTTACAGTTGTAACCGGCTCATAACCGCTCAATTCGAGCACCATACGCAGCAGCTTCAGTGCATCAGCTTCATCATCAACAACCAGGACGCGGTATTTCATAAACCCCTCCTCTTTCACGCTCACGAAGCGCGTTATTTACGATAAGAGCGGGCACAGACCATAACTCAACGGGAGAATACCCGGCTAGATTATATAACGGGGCGACGCGACAAACCAGGATCAGCCGGATTGAGCAGCCGCCACCTTGGGCAGCATCAAGTGGAAAAAACTCCCCTCATTAACTTTACTTTCGACCCACACCCGCCCGTTGTGCGCCTCAACAATTTGCTGCACAATAGCCAACCCCAGCCCGTTGCCGCCAAACTGCCGCGTGGTACCGCTGTCAACCTGATAAAAACGGCGGAAAATCTTCTCGTGTTCTTCCACCGGAATACCGATTCCATAGTCACGTACACAGGCATGCAGCATCGGTCCACCCGGATCGTCAAGTATCACGTCGATCTGGGTCGTGTTAGGACTGAACTTGATCGCGTTTTCCAGCAGTTCGGCAAACACATCTGCGATCCGGTCGGGATCGGCATACACCAGCGGCACATTAGATGGGATATGCGGCACAATCTGCATGCCGCGCGGCTGGATTTCGCGGGCCAGATTGCGGATCACCGCCGCCAGCACACGTTCCAGGTGAATCGGTTTGAGTTCCAGGTTTTGCAGCGCGGCATCCTGAGCGACGACGATATCATTCACCAACGCGGTCAGATGTTCGGCCTTGTGGATGATCAACTCGACCGCCTGGCGCATTTCTGGATTCAGTTCGCCAAATGCGTTATCCGTGATCAGGCCCAGGTAACCCAAAATATGCGTGAGCGGCGTTCGCAGCTCGTGTGATAAATTTTGCAGCAGATCATTTTTGATGCGGTCGGCTTCCTGAAGTTCGGTGTAGGCGGCTTCTAACGCCGATGCGCGTTTTTCTTGCGCAGCATAAAGCTGTGAATTCTCCATCGCATTACCAACAACATTAGCGATCCCCTGGCAAAGTGACAGGTCAGCCGAATCGAATACCCGCTTTTCGCGCTTAGAATCGATCAACTGGACCAGGCCGCCGGGTTCACCCCGGACAAACAAGGGCGCTAACAGGCACGTGTTCCCCCCCACGCTGCGCAGGTGAGTTTGCAGGTTCAAATCGTGGGTTAGCTGGTCAACCTGAAATGTCACGACCTCGCCCGACTCCAATGGACGGTACAGGCTGGGTGTCCGGTTTACATCCCATGTCATACCGGACTGGTTCAACCACAGCGCCCGCCCGGATTCACGCAGCAGGCGCACCGAGTTAAACTGCGGGTCCCAATACGACACACTACACCAGCGCTGGCTGCTTCCGTCACGGACTTGCTGGCACAACGTGGTCAGGTTTGAGTGTGAAAGCCAGCTATCGACCTCT
This sequence comes from Anaerolineae bacterium, assembly GCA_016930015.1. Taxonomy (GTDB): domain Bacteria; phylum Chloroflexota; class Anaerolineae; order Aggregatilineales; family Aggregatilineaceae; genus JAFGHR01. The sequence continues at coordinate 38,285 of JAFGHR010000021.1, forward strand.
TGAGATACGATACTTTTCTCCCAATGGGTAATGATATCGCCAATCGCGGCAGCCTGATCATCCGGCAGCGTTTGCTGCGGACGTTCCGCATACACGGTCAGCACGCCGACAACATGCGATTTGAGTGTGAGCGGGAACCCGGCGACCAGTTGCAGGCCCGACGCGTTATGTTCTACGACCGCTTTGGCGTGGCGGCCCACCAACGAACAATCGGCCAGCACCATCTTGCCAGAATCGAGCACCGCGCGTGTAATCGGCAGGTTTTCGATGCGCCGGATCGGTCCATTACCCGGTGACCAGTAGGCGTCAACAACCTCGGCCAGTGTCACCAACCGGTTCGACTGCCGGTACCAGTCAGCAATCACCACGCGCTCGACCTGCATGGCCAGGCTCAGGCGAAACGCGATCTGTTCCAATATGTCGCCAAAATCAAGCGTAGACGAAACGGCAGCGCTGGAATCAAGCAAGGTGCTGAGTTCGTTCACTCGGCGGCGCATCTGGTCTAGCAGGCGTACATTCTCGATCGTGATCGCGGCTGAACTGGCCAGGCTTTCCAACGTTTCGAGGTCCTGCTCGTCAAACACGCCGTTCACTTTGTTGACGACTTCGAGCACACCGATCACCTGATCGGACGATACCAGCGGCACCACGATGAGCGAGCGCACATCCGAGCCGTACATGGCCGTGTACTGCGCCTGCACTTGCGGGTTACTCGTGACATCGGGCACCAACTGTGAGCGGGCCTGACTCGCTACCCAGCCCACGATGCCTTCGTCAAACTTAACCGTGATATCCTCAGAGCCGCTAATATCAGCTCCAATCGAGGCGGCCATGATCAGCGTGTCCGATGACTCGACATCCCGCAGCAGAATAGAAGCCGACACGCCGCGCACAACTTGAAGCGCCGATTCCAGGCCGATCGTGACCACTTCTTCCGACGTGCGCGCCGACGAGATCGCATCCGATGCCCAGTGAATCGCCTCCAGGCGCTGGGTTTGCTGCATAAACGCGTCTTCGTTGCGCTGAATCTCTGACAGGTCGGTCACAACCATCACGGTTGACTGCCCCTCACCGGTCGGGGACGGGACGACGGCCCGCGATAACAGCACCGGCACCACTTCACCGTGGCGCGTAAACAATTTCTGTGAAAACGGCAGGGTGCTGCGGCGCTGGCTGGTCAGACTCCCAACCAGCCGGTCACGTTCAGCAGGATGGAACAGCAAACCGACACTGCGCCCGTACACCACGTCACGCGCATAGTCCGTCATGCGGAGCAGTTGGGTGTTAACGTAGGTAATCTTGGCGTCATCATCAATCACAATCAGCCCCTCGCCCATCGTGTCAAGCACCATCTGGCGCAGGGATTGTTCAGCACGCATTTGACGGTCGCGCTCAGCCAGGTCAGCCACCAGCCGCGCGCTGCCCACCAGCATCGCGGCCTGATTGCCAAGCGTGTCAAGAATCTGCCGCGCGCGTTCCGACTCTGGTAGACCAGCATGAATCGTGCCCAATACCAACACACCCACCGTCTGACCCGCCGAAATCAACGGTAACAGGCTCACATAGGCAAACTTAAACTGTGAAAAAGCGTAATGCAGCACACTGCCGCCCGGCAGATTGTAAAAATGGGGAGTGGGAATGTTGATCAGGTGATTTAAGCCAAGCACAATTTCGGCCAGTGGGTTATCGCCGTGTGTGATCGGAAAACGAATCTGGTCTTCGTCCCCGCGCACCATGCTAAGAAAATAGTCGGCGGTGTCCTCGCCCTGGTCGGTGACAATCGCCTTGTGCACCAGCCAGCGATTATCATTGTCGATCACCAGCAGCCAGGCCAAATTGCACGGTAAAACGTTCAACGCGGCCAGGATGATCTCGCGCAGCAGGTTGTCATATTCCGGCAGCACGCTGCCGCGTACATGGGTGATGCGATAAATTCGTTCCAGGAGGTCCGGGAAATAAATGGGCTGCGTGATGTAGTCCGCCGCACCGGCACTGATGCTCGCGGTACGCGCTTCGGACAAACTGCCAGAGGACACCAGAATAAACGGAATATCCGCCGTCGATGGATTTTTGTTCAAGCGGCATCCGGTTTCGATGCCGTTCATACCCGGCATCTCAACATCCAGCAAAATGAGATCGGGCTGCCCTTCTTCGGCAAGGGCTAAGGCTTGCTGCCCACGGGTTGCAACATGTGTATCGTAACCCTGGCGTCGCAGCCGCTTGGACAGCTCCTCAGCCTGGTTGGGCATATCGTCAACAATTAGAATTTTAATGGCCATACACTACGTCGCTGCCTTACCATGCAGTTTATCGTACATAGTATAGGCTACCAGTGGCATACCGGGAAAAACGGCCTTCACCATCCTCGGACCACATTATATCAGCAATCGCCCGTTTAGACGCAATCTCAACCTAAACCAAAGTATTCACTAACCATACCAGCAGCAGCACATTCGCGATCAGGAAAAATCCTGCCTGGGCCCGGCCACTCGCGTCAAAGGCCTGGGTGCCGCGCATATCATCACGGGGCCGGATCACCACCAGCAGCGGCAACATGAGGATCGCCGCCAGCACAAACCATACCGGCCACAGGTCGAGCGCTACACTGCTCACAAGGCAAACACCCGCTAAAACCAGCGCCACAACCATCAAGCGCTGCGTGCGCGTGCGGCCCAGGATCGCGGCGGTGTTGACCAGCCCGGCAGCGCGATCCAGTTCATAATCGCGCACCTGGTTGTACAACTGGCCGTAAGCCGATACCAGCGCCGCCCCCAGAATCACGATCCAGACCGTGCCGGGCGCATTATCGTAGGTAGCATAACCGGCCAGAACCAGCAGCGCACTCAACACGAGCGCATGTGATACCACGTCAACCAGCGGGTGAGCTTTCAGCCGCACACCCCGCCACGAATAGAGAAAAGCCAGCGCCACCGCCAGCAGGCCCACACCTAACACGCGATCACCTAGCGCCGCGTAGAGCGCCAGCGCAAGCCCTCCCATCACGCCAGATGCCAGCCAGCCAACACGCCGGGTGATGTCGCCGGTTGTTACCGGGTTACGAGCGGCTCGCGCCGGGCTGCGTGCATCATCCGGCGCATCTTCGACATCGTTGATCATAAACGCGCACGTGACGACCAGCAGATTAGCCGCCGTCACAACCATGATGCGCCAGTCGAGCACAACCGCTCCGGGACGGTGTTGGGCCGCCATCGTAATGCCGAGCCACGTGGCAGGCAGTGTAAACGGGATGTGTTCTTTCCAGCGCGAAAGGCGCAGCAGTCCTACCATTGTTCGACTCAAAGGTGTTGATAACATATCATGACCCAGTGCGCAGCAGCTTTGTCACCGATGCCAGCCGGGGATCATCGTCAAACCGCCGCCGCAGATTTTTGTCGGCCAGTGATCCAGGTTTGGCCCGGTTCTAGCCTCCCGATGATAACACGGCCCGGCAAACAATGTGTAACCGGCATCCGGAGCGTGTCGCCAGCCGTTTCTGCTCGCCTGCCGGGTTAGCTCACGCTTGACCCACCTATTGCCATGCGCTATACTTGCCGTTCGCAGCCTGTCCTGTGAAGTCGAATCGCGCCCAGCGCGCGTTTTCTCAAAGAGGTATACCAAAACCAATGCCCAAGCGAACATACCAACCCAAGAAACGTCGTCGCGTGCGTGTCCATGGCTTTCGTCAGCGCATGCAGACCAAAAACGGGCGCCGTGTCCTAAGGTCGCGCCGCACCAAGGGGCGCGAATCCCTGGCGCCTAAAATGAACAACCACGTTAAAAAGGTCAATTGGAACAGCTAGCCCGTGTAAATCGGGCGCTCCGCGATGCAGCGTCATTGGCGACTCCGCCGCACAGAAGATTTTGCACGCCTGCGTGCAACAGGGCGCGTGCGGCGGCATCCGTTTTTGATTCTGAGCGTTGCGCCTAACCACTTGTCGCACAACCGCTACGGGTTTGTTACCAGCAAACGGTTGGGTAAAGCTGTCGTCCGCAGCCGGATTCGGCGCTTACTGCGTGAAGTTGTCCGCCGCGCGCATCCATACCTGACGCCGGGTTTTGACCTGGTATTTGTTGCCCGCCCTCCCATCGTTGGCCAAACGTACCAGGCAATAGACAAGACGGTTGTCAGCAGCCTCAAAAAAGCCGGGCTCTGGCAATCGCCAGCAGGAGAGCAGAAAAAATGAAAACCGTCGGATTGTCAATCATCCGCCTGTATCAACTCACTTTCTCGCGTATCCTGCCTCCAAGTTGCCGCTACGAGCCGAGTTGTTCGCATTACACATACGAAGCCATCCAGAAATATGGTCTATTCAAAGGTGGATGGATAGGCTTACGGCGCATCTCGCGGTGCCACCCACTTAGCCCCGGCGGATGCGATCCCGTTCCCTAGCGTTTTAAGGAGCCACGTTGAACACGTTTGGTGTATTCTCCTCCTCCCCTCGCCGTCTCATCGGTTTACTGCTCGTGCTGGTTGTGCTGCTGACAGCCTGCGGGGGCGTCAAAGGTGATAGTTGGGCCGGTGTTTCGTCAGACGACGAGTACATTTTTGTGTCTCATAACGAGCGTGTGGTCGCCCTCAACCCGGCCAGCGGCGCCGTCAAATGGGAGTATCCCAAAGACAAAAATGGCAAATTCTTTGCCCTGCCCGTAGTCGATAATGGCACGGTGTTTATCGGTGACTATGAAGGCAAATTACACGCCATAAACCGCGAAACCGGCGAAGCCAGGTGGGTTTACGAACCCGACCAGGGCACGATCATCGGCCCGATCTCTACCGAACCTAAAGATCGCGTGATCAGCGGCGCCGCCGTCGATGCCGAACGTGTCTATTTTGGCCTCGGCAGCCGGAACATTGTGGCCGTATCACGCGAGACGGCTGAAAAAGTCTGGACGTTTGAAACCGATCATGGTGTGTGGGGCACGCCTCTGCTCATCCCGGTCAGCGATGGCCAAAACGACCAGGATGTGCTGTACGTCGCGTCATTGGATCATTTCTTTTATGCCATCAACCCGGTTACAGGCAAACAGTTGTGGCGCAAATCGCTTGGCGGAGCCGCCCCCGGTAACATCGTCTATGACGCCAAGCGGAACCGTGTTTACATTGGCACGTTCGTTTCCGAACTGCTGGCGCTTGATCTCGACAGCCACGAGATCGTGGCGCGTTATGAAACCGATAACTGGCTGTGGAGCGGTCCGGCTCTTGAAGATGACATGTTATACTTCGGTGACCTGACCGGCAACCTGTACGCCGTCAAGGTCACCGACGATGGTTTTGTTCAGGACTGGAAACGTGATGTAGCCGATGACGCGATCCGGGCTACGCCGTTGGTTTTCGATGACCTGATTATCGTCGGCTCCAAGGACAAACACGTGTACGCCGTCTCGAAAGAGGACGGGTCCGAGGTGTGGAACGCAAAAACCGACGGTGAGGTTCTAAGCGAGATTGTCCTTGTCTCTGATGAATTAGAGGACGATGAAGGATCGTACAATTTGGTCGTGGTCGGCACCAGTGAGGGTGATGAGTTGGTCCTTGCGCTGAAGAGTACCTCTGGCAGCGAAGGCTGGCATTATTCCGACTAGTCAACGAGAGTAAAGGCGTCGCTTCATGCTAGACATCATCGTCAATCCGTTTATCACCATTTTGCTGTTCCTCTACCAGATATTGGGTGGCAATGTGGTGCTGTCGATCATCACCTTCACCGCGATGGTCCGCCTGGCCACCTTGCCGCTGACGCTCAGACAGCAGCGCTCAACCAAAGCGATGCAGGAACTTCAGCCAGAGCTTAAGCGTATTCAGGAAAAGTACAAAAACGACCGCGAACGGGCGGCTCAGGCCCAGTGGGAGTTGTATCGCGAATACGGTGTCAACCCGATGGCCGGGTGCCTGACGCTGTTGATTCAGTTCCCGATCCTGATCGGCCTGTACCGCGCTATTGTGGTCACACTGGCGGCTACACCGCTCCAGTTGTTGGACCTGTCCGGGCGGTTGTGGGTCAGCGACCTGTCCAGCCAGGTTCCACTGGCGAACAAGTTTCTATGGCTCAACCTGGCCATGCCCGATCCGCTGTACGTTCTGCCAATTTTGGTCGTGGCGACCACCTATCTCCAGCAGAAGCTGTTGATGCCCCCCACCCAGCCATCCGCTCCGGGCGACAAACAGACCGATCAGGCCGCCGCCATGACCCGCCAGATGACAACGATCATGCCGATCATGTTCGGTATTTTTGCGCTGTCATTCGCGTCCGGGCTGTCGATCTACTTCATCGCCTCCAACTTTATCGGGATCGGCCAATACGCGCTGCTGGGCCGGATCGACATCAAACGGATGCTGGGGCGTGGTTCGGACGAATCCGACGAAACAGAAACAACCATGCCGGCCAAAACAGCCCGTAAAACCACGGCTAAGGCCAGCGCCATATCCAGTTCGGTCAAACCGGCTAAGCGTGAGCCAGCGGCATTAGCAGCACCCGCGGCCAAGCCCCGGCACAAAGTTCCGCCTGTGCGTGATGCAAACGCACGCGTCATCAAGCCCAAACGGTCGGGCATTCATGACAGCCGGGCGCAGCCCAAAACAAAAGGATAAAATAATTGTCTGGCTGAGCAGCATGTATGCTGAGCATGTATGCTGTTCAGCCGGTTAGCACCAGCAGCACCCATCACCACCAAACACTGCCAACGACACGACTCCGGTTTGGGATCGTGATGGTGTGTTTTCTGGAACAGGCAGAAAGGAGTAAAGGCGTCCCTGTGCCACCTATCAGGCGGGGATTGTGCCAATGAAAAATGAGTGACACACGAACTGTTGAAACCAGTGGGGCCGATATTGAAGAAGCTATCGAATTAGGATTAGAACAACTGGGTGTCTCGCGTGAAAGCGTTGTTGTCGAGGTGCTGGAAGAACCAAGCCGGGGCTTGTTGGGTATAGGCGCGCGGCGAGCTCGCGTCCGGCTTTCAACCGCGGCACCGCCGCGTTCGGCCAAACCAGAAAAACCGGCTCCCCCACCCGCTGCACAACTGGCAAGACGTCCGGCACGCAGTGAGCCGCGTGAACAACCAGCGGAAGACATAACGCCGGTCAGCGAAGCCGACATGGACGACGACGCCAAAGTAGGATTGGCAACGCTGCAAGAGCTGCTTGATAAAATGCACATCACTGCCGATGTGTTGGTTTATCAGGCCGAACCAGCCGAGGGGGAAGAAACACCCTGGGTGCTCCAGATTCGCGGGAACGACCTGGGGATGCTGATCGGGCGCCGGGGTGAAACGCTGTCCGCGCTGCAATATATCACTCGTTTGATCGCCAGCCGCGAGCTTCAGCGCCGGGCCAACATTGTGCTTGACGTCGAGGGGTACAAGGCACGCCGGGAACAAATGCTCCGCCGCCTGGCCGCACGCATGGCCGACCAGGCGATCCAGCTAGGCCGGACAGTATCACTTGAGCCGATGTCGCCTTATGAACGGCGCATCGTACACCTGGCCCTGCGCGATCATCCCGATGTGATAACTCAAAGTGTGGGTGAAGGCAATCACCGCAAAGTTACGATTGTCCCAAACAGCCGCTAAATGAAGGTTGGATTAACCGAGTAGGTGCCGCGGACAACTGTGTCGCGGCACTTTCTGGTTACCCTTCTGATATTATCATGAGCTTACCCAGCATGACTGAACCCACCGAATTCACGCCCGACTACCTGTTGATCGGCCACATCGCCCACGATGTAACGCCGCAAGGTCCCCAATTAGGCGGCACCGTTTCGTATGCCGCGCATACCGCTGCCGCTTTTGGGCTGAAGGTCGCGATCCTGACCAGCACCAGGCCGCAAGAGCTGCTGCTGGCCGATCTGCCTCATGGCGCCAGCGTCCACAGCGTGCCGTCCGAACACACAACTATTTTTGAAAACATCTATACCGACAGTGGACGAACCCAGTACATCCATCACCGGGCACAAACGCTCACGCCCGATATGCTGCCGCCTGCCTGGCGATCTGCCAAACTGGTACACCTGGCACCGATCGCCAATGAAATCGACCTGGCGTTCGCCGCGTTTTTTGCCGATCGCCCGATCTGTGTCACCCCGCAAGGTTGGATGCGTCACCGCGAGCCTGACGGACTGGTCACGACCATGCCCTGGGACGCAGCGGAATACGTCCTGCCATACAGCACGGTGGCCGTGCTCAGCGAGGAAGATATCCGGCATGATCCATCACTGGAATACACGTTCGCGAACATGGCCCCATTACTGATTCTAACCCGCGCAGAACGTGGTGGTACGGTATACTATCAGGGGGAGGCACGACAATTTGCTGCGCACCGGGTGACGCAGGTCGAGCCGACCGGCGCGGGGGATATCTTCGCCACGGTGTTTCACATCCTGTATTCGGGTACCGGCGTGTACCAGTGTACCGGCAGCATAGACAATGCAGTCAAGATGGCCGCAATGCTCGCCAGCAAATCGGTACAGCGGGTCAGGTTGGCCAGCGCACCCACGCCCGACGAAATAACCGAGGCACTCGCCGCATGTGCCGATAATTGATACCATCAGTGGAAGGGTTGAGAGCGCCGCATGAGCGATTCAACGCCGAATCTACCAAACCACGATCTAGACCACAACTCCGGCTCGCCGAATCCCAACATCTTACAGGCGTTTATCACGCTGGGTGAATTTTTGGCCGAGGATAAATGGTACCCGCAGCGCATAGACAATCAATATGCCTATCGCATGCATTTCGCCGGGAAAAATGGCGATTTCCGCTGTTTCACACAGATCATCACCAACATGGAACAACTGCTGTTTTACGCGATTTCGTCGGCCCGCGTGCCCGACGAAATCCGTCCCGCCGTGGCCGAGTTCATCACCCGTGCCAACTATGGCATGCGCATCGGCAATTTTGAGATGGATTTTTCAGATGGTGAAGTGCGTTACAAATCCAGCCTGGATTTTGAGGGTGAAACACTGACTCACCAACTCATCCGAAATACAATTTATCCGGCAGTACTCAGCATGGACCGTTACCTGCCCGGCTTGCTGTCCGTGATATATGGCGGGCGCACGCCGTTTGAAGCTATTGAAGAAATCGAAGGCCAGAAGCCGGGCAAATCCCCAGGAGCCGCCTACTTATGATCGACCGCCTTGTCATAAATGGCCGGATTCACACCCTGAACCCGGCCCAGCCGCTTGTATCGGCGCTGGCATTCAGCCGCGATCGGATCGTGGCCGCCGGTGATGATGACACCATCCGCGCCCTGGCCGGTCCGCGAACCGCGATCGACAACCTGGACGGGCGGCCCGTGTTCCCCGGCCTGACCGATGCGCACATTCACTGGGAAGGAGTCGCGCACAGCCTGCGGCAGATCGATGTCTTCGAGGTTCCGACCAAACAAGACGCGCTCGACCGTGTCGCCGCACGCGCCCGTACAGTGGCGCCGGGCGACTGGCTGACCGGGCGCGGCTGGACACAGGATTTCTGGCCGGATCACGTTTTCCCGACCGCCGCCGATCTCGACGCCGTCGCGCCGGATAACCCGGTGTATCTGGGCGCCAAAAGCGGCCATGCCGCGTGGGTCAATTCGAAGGCGCTCCGGATCGCGGGCATTACGGCCACAACCCCGAATCCGCCCGGCGCCAGTATCCAGCGTGACGCGTCCGGCAGCCCGACCGGTATCCTGCTCGAAAGCCCGGCGATGCACCTGGTATGGGACTGCGTGCCAGCCTTCACACCCGATCAAACCGCCGACATGATGGCCGAAGCCCAGGCGCTCGCGTGGCAAGCGGGCCTGACGGGTCTTCACGATTACGACGATCCGAGCTGCATGATCGCGCTGCAAGTGCTGCGTGAACGCGGCGAACTGGGGCTGCGCGTGGTGAAAAATATCAATGATCCGTGGATCGAACACGCGCACGAACTCGGCATCCGGCAGGGATTCGGCGATCACTGGCTGCGGATCGGCGGCCTGAAGATTTTTGCGGACGGGGCGCTTGGGCCGCGTACCGCGCTGATGATCGAACCCTACGCAGGTGAGCCGGATAACACCGGCATCGCCGTCACCGACAAAGAGGACATCTACGATCTGGTCAGCCGGGCCAGCGCCGCCGGGCTGCCGTCCACGATTCACGCCATCGGTGACCGGGCGGTGCATGACGTGCTGGACGTGTTCGAAACCGTGCGCCAGGAAGAAGCCGAACGCGGTATTTCACGCGCCGCGCGGCGGCATCGCATCGAACACGTGCAGCTCATTCATCCCGACGACGCGCACCGGCTGGGCAAACTGGGCATTATCGCGTCCATGCAGCCGATTCACGCGACCTCAGATTGGGAAATGGCCGAACGGAACTGGGGCGAACGTGCCCGGTACAGTTATAACTGGCAGCTTCAGCGCGAAGCCGGGGCGGTGCTGGCCTTTGGCTCGGACGCACCGGTCGAGCCGTTCGAGCCGCTGAAAGGTTTCTACGCGGCCATCACCCGCCGCCGCCCGGACGGATCACCGGGGCCGGAGGGCTGGTACCCGGAGGGGCGACTCGACATGGACACCACGCTGCGCGGCTTCACACAAGGCCCGGCTTATGCGGCGGGTATGGAACACGACCTGGGCACACTGGCACCGGGCTTCCTGGCGGACCTGGTGGTGCTGGACCGTGATCTGTACGCCATCGAGCCGGACGCGATCCTCAAAACCGCCGTGCTCGGCACGATGATCGGCGGTGCATGGGTCTTCCGCGCGTTTGAGTAACTTATTACAGGTAGAACATCACCAACGGGGCATCGCGGCTTGATGCCCCGTTTTTATTTGAGCGTGATATCAAGCCAGTTGGTTTGCCCGGCGATGATGGTCACTTCACCCTGAAAACGCAGCACATCCTGGATGCGCACATACACATCATAACGGCCTTCGGGTAAATCACCACGCGTGTAGTGCTCGCCGTAAAACGGATCGGGATTCACGCTGTTGTCCTCGTAACTGGTCGCGTAACGGGTCGGGCCTTCGTCCGCGCTGAGTGTGATCGTCGCGCCATATATGCGGCTGCCATCCCGGTCAAATACACGCCCCGCCAACACGCCGAATCCCATCCACGAGCGCAGCCACAAATCCGGGTTGACCGTGCTCCCGTAGTCGTATGGATCGTTCAACCGGACTTCAAAATGCAGGTGCGCACCCAGCGCGACACCCGTCGCGCCGACTTCGCCGATTTTATCGCCCAGTTTTACGCGCTGCCCGCTGGTTACATCAACCTGGGACATGTGCCCGTACAGCGTATACAGCGGCTCGCCGGTGGGCGCCACCAGGTCATGCTCAAGGATCACCAGGTTGCCGTAAAAATCGAGCTGGGGACCAAACTGCTGCTTGCTGTCGCTCCCGGCATACACCACCCAGCCATCGGACACCGCCAGAATCGGGGTGCCGGATGGGTTTTGGGTGTCCACGCCATGGTGTATCTTAAACTGGCCGCCGCCAGTCGAGCCGTAGGCGTAACTGCGCGAAAAATAATCTTGAATGATCCCCGCCGGATCACGCGGGAAGGGGCGGGCAAACCAGTAATGATCCGCCAGTTCTTGCGAGCCATCAAACACGACGGCTGCCGCCGGTGACAGCAGCACCGGCCCCTGAGTCGCGCGCGGGGTGTTGGTGGGATACGGGGGGAGCGCTGCCGGGCTGCTGGTTGGCGCAGCCGTCGCAGGGACGGCGCTGGCAGGCACACCGGTCGCTGTTGGCTGCTGAGTAGGCAACGCCGTAGGCGGCGCCACAGTCGGCACCGTGGGCGGCGTAGTGGCCGTGGCGGAGGGTTCCGGCGCAGCGGTCGGAACGTCGGTAGCGATCGCCTGCATGGCGATCAACGTGGCTAACTCATCCGGAGTCACACTCGGCGTGTGTGATGGCACTGCCGGTGTCGAGTCTGGCCCGGTGCCACACGCCGCCAACCCGATACTGATCACAAACATAACAATAACAGTTCTTGCCCAACCGGTTACACCCACACTTGTCCCCTTTTCCTGTTCCCGCCTTACAATATCCGGCTCTTTTCCACCGGCAGAACTACGCGCCGATGCCTGTACGTTCCTCGGCGGCGGCCACAACACTATCACGCAGTTCGCGCGCACGCGCCACCAGTGCGGTGATGTCGTTTTTATACCGATCGGTCAGATCGGCGTCGTCAAAGCTGGCGGTATTGACCAGCACATTAAACGCCGCCCCTTCGACCGCAGCTAAGCCCATCAGGGCCGCCACACCGGCATCACTGGCAGCGTTTTTGTTGCCGTGTTTGGCGACCTGTTCGGCCAGTTCCATCGCGTTGAGCGCCAGCCGGGCCACATTCAGCGGGATATCAGCCGCATAAACCAGGCTGTCCTGGATCACCTCCGGGCGCCCTGGCTGCTCTTTGGGCAGCCGGTACGCGGCCATGACCGCGTCAAACGCCTGAATGTCCTCCTCAATCGCGTGCAGGAGTTTGCGCCGCAGATCAGCCGCCCCGGCAGCCACCGCCTGCATGATTTCTTCGACATCGGCGTATTTCTTTTTGCCAGTGGTCAGTTGGGCAACCATCTCGGCCAACGCCGCGCTCAGCGCTCCGGCCAACGCCGCGACCGCCCCGCCGCCGGGCGTAGGCTCCGCCGCCGCGACTGCACCGGCAAACGCCGCCGGGATATCGTAGGGCTGTTTGATCACCGGGACCGGGCGCGCCGCCTCGTCAGGAACGGGTGGTTCTTCTTCGGCCAGCGGTGACGGTTCGGCTTCGGCCTGTTGAATCCGGTATTCAAGCAGTTGATCCGGCTCGAACTGGTCGATCTGCAAATACCAGCGCGCCGCATCGACAAAAAACGCCTGCGGCGCCAGCCCGATCAACTCCGTATGTGTGATGCTTACGCCGTAACGCTCGGCTTCACGCCGGATCAATTCAACAACGCGGAATACCGGCGTTTTCTGATAGTTCGTCAGGTTCATCGATACCTGCGCCTGTCCCTCGACCAGGAAACCCGCCGCCTTGACAAAGCGCAGTCCCCCGCTCGAATGGCGCACCGCACGCGCAATTTTGGACGCGATCTCGACATTGTTGGTGCCCAGGTACACGTTAAACGCCACCAGCGGCGGACGCGCCCCGATCACCGATGCCCCCGCCGTGCCCATCACCGCCGGGCCAAAATCGGGCATACGCTCCGGGTCGGTTTCGATCACCTCGGCAAGTTGTTCGTACTGGAATGTAGAGCTGCGCAGTTTCGCCAGGTTTTCACGGTCCGGGCGTGTGGCCGCCGCCTCGTACAGGTACACGGGAATACCCAACTCATCCCCGACACGCTGTCCCAGCCGCCGAGCGATATCGGCGCACTCGCCCATCGTTACATCACGGATCGGCACAAACGGCACCACGTCCGCCGCGCCCAGCCGGGGATGCTCGCCAGTATGGACGGTCATGTCGATGTGGTCGGCGGCGGTCTTGATCCCGGCGAACGCGGCACGTTCGACGGCTTCGGGCGCGCCTACAAAGGTGATCACCGTGCGGTTGTGGTCGGGGTCGCTGCTGGTGTCGAGCACATGAATCGCGGCGGCCTGTCGTATCGCCGCCACAATCGCCTCGATCACGTCCGGGCGCTGGCCCTCACTAAAATTGGGGATACACTCTACCAGTGGTCGTTTCATCGCTGTTTGCGCGCTCCGGATGCAAACCCGCCGGGTCGCGTTCTCCCCTTTCTCTATATTGTTGTTTTAATGAAGTTTCTACCGCCAACCAGGGTATTGCTACCGCAGGGGACACGCTTTGTCAAATACACCGTTTATGAGCGGACCAGTTGCACTGGTGTTGCTTCCTGCTTATAATTCTAAACTACTCATGGGGTAGTTGGTGGGAACACGTCAATAAGCATGTCTGTCGTAGATGACATAAAAGCCCGCCTGGACATTATCGATATCGTCTCAGGATACGCCAACCTTCAAAAGGCCGGTCGTAACTATAAAGCCTTGTGCCCGTTTCATCAGGAGCGTACCCCGTCGTTTGTGGTTTTTCCAGATACACAAACCTGGCGTTGTTTCGGCGCGTGCGGTGAAGGTGGCGATATCTTCAGCTTTGTGATGAAGATCGAAGGCTGGGACTTCAGCGAAACCCTGCGCGAACTGGCCAAACGTGCCGGAATCGAATTAACGCCCCAGAGTCCGCAGCAAATCGAGCAAGCATCTGAAACCGAACAACTGCGGGAGCTGCTGGAAGAAGCGGCTCGTTTTTTCCATGATCGCTTGTTAAACGCACCAGAAGCCGACCATGCACGCGCCTACGTCCAAAAACGGCACCTGGGCGCGGAAGCCGTCGAGGCGTTTGTAATTGGTTACGCGCCGGATGACTGGCGTCAGGCGCTCGAACACTTACAAATGCGCGGTTATTCACAGGATATGATCATTGACGCCGGGGTTGCGATCCGCAACGAAAAAGGCAACGTATACGATCGTTTCCGCAACCGGTTGATGATCCCGATCCGCGATAACCGGGGACACACCGTCGGCTTTGGCGCCCGCGCCCTGGACCCGGAAGACCGGGCCAAGTACCTGAATTCGCCGCAGGGACCGCTGTTTGACAAAAGCCGCCTGCTGTTTGGGCTGGACATGGCCCGGCGCACGATCCGCGAGACGGAAACCGTCGTGGTGGTCGAAGGGTATATGGACGTGATACAGGCGTATCAGGCTGGATTCGGCAACGTGGTAGCGCAGATGGGCACCGCCCTCACCGAAACACAGCTTCGCCAGCTTGACCGGTACGCCAGCCGGTTGATCCTGGCCCTGGACCCGGACACCGCCGGGGTTAATGCCACCATGCGCGGCCTGAACGTGGCGCGCGAAACGCTCGAAGGCGAACACACCGTCACCTTTGATCCACGTGGCATGATGCGTTACACTGGCATGTTAGATATGGATATCAAGGTCGTCAGTTTGCCCGCCGGTCAGGACCCTGACGACCTGATCCGCGAAAATCCCGATGCCTGGGAAGACCTGCTCCAGCGAGCTGTGCCGGTGGCGGATTATGTCATCGACCAGCGCACAGCTCACCTGGACAACCGTGCATCGTTACATGAGCGCGAACAGATTGCTCGTGAACTGCTGCCCATTCTGACCGCGACCGAAAGCGATATCCAGCGCAGCGGGAATATCCAGGCATTGGCGCGGCGGGTACACATTGACGAGCGTACCTTGCTCCAATGGACACACCGCCAACAGGCAGCAGCAACCAGGCCGCAGCCCTCACTGCGCGAACAACGGCGCCTGGCCGGACGCCCACAACGCTCCGCTAAAACCGATGGGGCGCCGGGACAATCGATACCGCGCGAGGGGTTTTGTCTGCGGCTGCTGCTGGAACAGCCCGAACGGTTGTTTGCAGCAAATCGAAAACTGCGGGAATTAAACACTGATGATGCTGAACTGGGCATGGTGCTGGCCCCCCTGGGGGCGGATGATTTCAGCCGGACCGACTACCAGATCATCTTCCGGGAGTTAGAACAATCACTTTATCAGGATGACCTGGAACCGCTGGACTACCTGCGCGAGTGCCTCACGCCTGAGTTGTTTGAGGTGGTCGAGGCCCTACGGATCGAGCCGTTAGACTCGTTTCAGCAGCATTCAGGCCGGATGTGGGTCACCGAATTGGAGTCGATTCAGCGCGATCAAGCCCGTATCAACTCACAACCCAGGGCAGACACAACCCTGTTGATCGAAGACGTGCTCACCCTGCGGCATAATCGCCTGGAACGCGAACGACACGAGCTGTATTTTGTGCAGCAAGACGCGCCGGGCGACGATTTGACAGATCAGGCATATCACGCCACAGTTAAGGCAAATGTCCGCGCCCGACGATTGATCTACCAGGCACTACAGAAAATGCGCGGGTTTTCCCGTGAACGTTCGTGATCTAACCAGCAACAGTCACCGTATCTTAGCCGGTATCAGGATGATATGGCACGCGATCGGAAAAACAAACCCCAAGAAACCGGTAACGCCGAGATGAGCATCGAAGAGTTGATCGCCAAAGGAAACAAAGACAAACAACTCGGCGAACGTGAAGTGTTGGCGCTGTTCGATGATCCGGACAGTGAAGAAGCCCACGCGCTGCTCGAACAACTAGAAGAGTTGGGGGTTGATATCATCAACGAGAGCCACAACGCCAATTACGGGTTGGATACAGACGAACTTGATGAAAATGGCGTGGATACCGACGGGTTCGATTCTGCTGAAAACGAAGTCGATGTTGCACGTTTGGAAGCTGCCGCGCTGGCTGATGATCCGGTACGCATGTACCTGAAGGAAATCGGGCAGGTTCAACTGCTTGATTCCGACCGCGAAACCTGGCTGTCATCACAGATCGCGGCATGTAAGCTGCTAGATTCCATTTCGCAGCAACTCGCTCTCGAAGCCCAGGCCGGCGGTTATCCCGCGCCAGGGCCTGTGGACATTCTGCTGGCAGTATACGAGCATATGTTGACCTTCTGGTGGCAGGTGCTCGACAATATCACCATGTTCAATATCGAGCCGCCGCTGATCGATCTGCTGGTTAGCGAAACTCAAAATTTGCGCCACAGTTGGAACAGCGAGCAGCCGTCCTACATCCGGCACTACCTGGAACAGGGTGACTGGGGCCGTGATGACAACTGGAATAAGGTTGCCGCCAACCTGTTCGAAGTGTTCCAGGCGCTCTATCTGATCCCGGAACCGCTGCAAGATCAACTGGTGCAAGCGTTCATCACCAACGAGACCTGGCCGGATGCGGACACAGTCAGCAGTTGGCGTGATACACCGAATGAGCATATGGCATCGCTCATTGAACACGAATTTGAACAAGCCAACATCCGGGGCCCCGAAGCCGCCGAAGCGCTGACACGCGCGAATTTACGGCTGGTGGTCAGTGTCGCCAAGCGGTATATGGGCCGGGGCATCAACTTCCTGGACCTGATCCAGGAGGGTAATATCGGTTTGCTGCGTGCAGTCGAAAAATTCGACCATACCAAAGGGTTCAAGTTCAGCACCTACGCCACGTGGTGGATTCGGCAGGCAATCAGCCGCGCGATTGCCGACCAGGCACGCACGATCCGTATCCCCGTGCACATGGTTGAAACCATTAACCGGTTGATGCGTGTCCAGCGTGACATGATCCAGGAGTTAGGGTCGGAGCCAACCGCCGAACAGATCGCGCTGGAAATGGAATTTCTGGAAGCGGACGAAATCGACGCGATACGGGTGGCGTGGAAAACAGAGGAAAAACTCGATCCCGTGCTGGCACGCAAACTGCGCCGCGCCGCCAACAAGGTCCGCCGCGTTTTACGCATTTCGCAAGAGCCGATGTCGCTCGAAATGCCGGTCGGCCAGGAAGACTCCAGCCTGCTGGGTGACTTCATCGAGGATGACAAAATCCCCGGCCCGGTCGATGCGGCGGCTCGCCAACTGCTCAAAGAACAAATTCGGGGCGCACTGGCCGTGCTCAACACGCGCGAGCGCGAAGTGCTGGAAATGCGCTTCGGCCTGCGTGACGGGCAGGAACACACGCTTGAAGAAGTCGGACGTCACTTTGGCGTCACGCGTGAGCGCATCCGCCAGATCGAAGCTAAAGCCCTGCGCAAGCTGCGCCATCCTAACCGCAGCCACCCGCTGCGTGATTATCTTGAGCTGTAATCACAACTCAACAATCTGTGCGTTTTCCACACACAATCACACCTGCCGGGGCATCAACTAACTGGCAGGTGCGTTTTATCATTGATCCCGCCGCCGGGTTGCCGGTTGGCGCTGTCTGCTGATATGCTGTACACAGTACGGTTGATCAAACAGGCGCGCAGATTCCGTATAACTCCACATAGGCATGTAGGCATGACGGTGTTTGGAACCGCGTTTTGCGGCGGTGTTTTACGCATCAGAACAGGACGGGCAGCAGTATGATCAGGCATCCCTGGACTCTAATACTCATCGTGGTTGTGTTGGTCACCGGGCTAACGGCGTGCTCCAAAGCAGAAGAAAGCCGCACGCCCACACCTGACCAGGACAGTATCGAAGCCGCCAGCACCCTGTTTGCCCAACCGACGCGTGTTGTCGGCAGCGCACCCACGGCTACGCCGATGAATCAGGCGGAATTGGAACTCAGCCGCCTGGTTGCCCAGATGGAACAGGCCGTTCTGGCCGGTGATCACGACGCGTATATGACCCACATCTGGGATGGTGATCCCGTATTCAAAAATGACCACGAGCAGTGGGCGCTGGACTGGCAGGCTCACCCGCTGAAAGCCTTTGAAATCCGGCTCAACGGGGTTCAAGCCACATCACCGACAACGGCTACAGCGCGAATGACCATGATCTGGACCCAGGCAGTTGACATCGAAGCCGGATCGTCCGGCGGCACGACGATATCCGCCATATTTTTCAAAGAGGGTGACACGTGGTTTTTTGCCGGTGAAGACTGGAAAATGCTGGAAGTGGACACGATCCGGCTGTATTATTTTGCTGATGCCAGCGTGAATTACGAAGCCCAGGCCGCCGTGATCGGTGACTACCTGCCCAGTATTGTTACACGCCTGACACGCGAGTTTGATATCACATTCGAGCAGCCCATCTACCTGCGCCTGTACGAAAATCCGCCCATGCTGCAAACCATGACCCGGCTGTCGATGCCTGAGATCAACGTGTGGAACGAGCCGGGTGAATCGATCAAAATGACGCTCACAGCGTACAACACTGCGCCGAACGAACCGGACGTATCCCGCGAATTGACACGGTTGGTGCTCTATGACATGGGCAGCGGCACACATGGTAATTTTCCCTGGTGGCTGGAAGACGGCATCGCCGAGTATGGCGCCGACCTGCTCCGCACGTTCAGCCAACACAGCCGGTCGCTCAAACAAATAGCCGCGCTCGCCTTCGCACCGGACGACGCGGATCAACACCTGGTCGGCTGGGATCGACTGGCGCGGGAAGCCAGCCTGACACCCGGCGAACACACGACCGCCATCTACCAGACGGCGACCCTGCTGCACTTCATCACCGAGCAGTACGGCAGCACCACCCGTAACGCCTGGATTCGGGCCATCGCCACCGATCAAACGCTGGACGACGCGTGCCAGGATCACCTGGGCGCCAGTTTTGACGATCTCACTACCCAGTGGTTTGACTGGCTGCTGACCTACCGGTAGGTATTCAGCATACCTGAAAAAATGCGCTCCACTTTTCGCCGACGAGATGTTAGAATAACTGCGCGACGCGGTGATGTCGTGCGCTGTGATGCGGAACATCACAGGTTATCATGTTGGTCGAACGGATTCATCGTATGACAACGGAAAAACTCTATTATACCGATTCATATACCACCACATTTGACGCCCAGATCATTGCACGCACAACCGAAACGAACAGGCCCGCCGTGATCCTGGACCGGACGTTTTTTTACCCGACCAGCGGCGGCCAACCACATGATACCGGCCACCTGAACGAGTTGCCGGTGGTGGATGTTGTGATCCGCGAAAGTGACGAGGCGGTGCTGCACGTCCTGGAAACTGAACCGGCCAACGATACTGTCACCGGCCAGATCAACTGGGCGCGGCGCTTCGACCATATGCGGCACCACACCGGGCAGCACATTCTCTCGCAGGCGTTTGTCCGGGTGATCCGGGCTGAAACGGTGGGGTTTCACCTCAGCCCCGACAGCGTGACGATTGACTTGAACGTGGGCAAAATCAAAGCGGCAGCAGTTGATGACGCCGAAACCCTGGCAAACCAGATCGTGGCCGAAAACCGCCCGGTGCGCGCCTGGTTCCCCGCTCAAGACGAACTGGCCGACCTGAGCTTGCGCAAAGTGCCCGATGTCACCGGCAGGTTCCGCGTGGTGGATATCGACGGCTTCGACATAACCGCCTGCGGCGGCACACATGTAACCCGTACCGGCGAGATCGGCTTGATCAAAGTGCTGCGCGTGGATAAACGCGGCGAGTATGTGCGGGTTGAATTCCGCTGCGGGGAGCGGGCGCTGCTGGATTACCGCCAGAAAAACGCGCTCATGAACCAGCTCGCCGCCGACTTGACCGTTGGCTACTGGGAAGTTCCCGACGCGTTGGACCGTTTGCGAGCCGAAAACAAAGCGCTGCGCCGTGACCTGCGCGCCCAGCATGAAATCATACTCAAGGCTGAGGCTGACAGTTTGTGGCAAGCCGCCGATCAGCGGGACGGTTTCCGCCTGGTGGTCCAGGCATTCGAAAACCGCGACACAGCCGAGATTCGCCAGATCGCACAACATCTGATCAGCAATCCGGCGACCGTGGTTGTGCTCGGTGCCGCCGGATCAAAGGCGCAGCTTATCGCCGCCCGGTCGGATGATTTGACGGTTGATATGGTCCCCGCGCTCAAGGCCGGGCTGGCCGTGTGGCATGTGGATCGTGGGGGTGGCCGCCCCTCGTTTGCGCAAGGCGGCGGCGCACCAGCCAATCTGAACGAGGTCAACACGGCCCTGCAAACCGCCGTTAAGACCATCCAAACCACAATGACCTGACGACGACAGATAGAGGGGTTGTATTGTGCAAGAACTAGCTCCCAATGTATTTGTTGAAACCGGCTTCCGGCGTGTGAATGTAGGCGCCATCTTGACGGATGACGGCTTTGTGTTGATCGACACGCCGCCGTACCCGATCGATGCCATCCAGTGGCGTGATATGTTAGCCGACCTGTCGGAGAAGCCTATCCTGGCGATTGTGAACACAGACTACCACCGCGACCGGATCATCGGCAACTGCTGGTTTGGTACGCGCGTAGTCGTCAGCCACTCCGAAGCCATTTCTTATATTCAAAACCTGCCGTCGTCGTTTCTGGATTCGGCGGTCGAAACCCTGACCAGCAGTTCGCCCGAACGTAATTCGTTTGTGGGCATGCGCTTGATCACGCCGACAATTGGTTTCGACCGGCGTATGCAGCTTCGTTATGGACGGCGCACGATCCCGCTGCTGGCCATGCCCGGACCTACTGCCGGGAGCATTTGGGTCCACCTGTCTGAACAGCGTATCGTGTTTACGGGTGACAGCGTGATCGCCAACCAACACCCATACATCTCTGGCCCGCACACCAAAAGCTGGCTTGACAACCTGACTCTGCTGCGCCGGGCCCGTTTTTCAGCCGAGATCATCGTGTCCGGTCGCGGAACACTCACCAGCAAAAGCGCCACCGAGCCGATTTCGAACTACCTACGCCTGGCACGGCGGCGGGTTTTTAGCCTGTATCGCGCAGGCCATCCACGCGCGGATACGGCAGCACTGGTGCCCGAACTGCTGGATATGTTCCCGTATGCCGAGGAGAATATCGACATTGTCCAGCGCCGTATCAAAACGGGCCTCGATCGTATCTATGAAGAGTTTAAAGCGGGCGAAAAAACCAACGACATCGCCCCAAAATAGCGTGACTGCCAACAGCCCAGGCCGGTTGCACCAGATGATCAAAACACACCACCATCACCGCGCAAGTCAGCGCTTTCGCCTGGGCACGCTATTTTGATAAGCGTACTCCCCTACCCGATTTGCACCCTCATACGCAGCGTGCGCGTTATCGTGTGCGTCACCTGGCCGACCATACATTCCTGAAACGCCGTCCAACTGCCGGATTCCTGGCAGCGTCGGCCTGGCGGAATTCACACAGGATATGGTGTGGTCTGATACCGAGTAAAAAAGTATAAAATGCATTAATATGCGCACCACCACCAGGGTTTAGTGTATAATAATCTTACTTTGGCAAACTCCTTTAACGTCTCGCGTGTCAGGTTGCCAATCACAGTTGACATAACCGCCGCGTTGATAGGTCAGAACAACATGCCTGAAACAACCATCCTATTCGTCGAAGACAATGAAGACCTGCGCGAGAATGCGGCATTGGTGCTCAGTCTTGAAGGATATACCGTGCAACTGGCCAGCGATGGTCAGGAAGCGCTTGAAATCCTTGACACGGGGATCATGCCCCACCTCATTGTCAGCGACATTATGATGCCGCGCATGGATGGTTATGAGTTTTTTAAAGCCGTGCGGCGGCGCGCGCATTTGCGCGGTGTGCCGTTCATCTTTCTAACCGCACGCGGATCACGGCGTGATATCTCGACCGGTAAACTGCTGGGTGTTGACGATTACCTGGTCAAGCCATTCGATCCTGAAGATTTTTTGATCGCGGTTCAAAACAAAATTCAGCGCGCCGCCGATATGCGTGCCCAGGCTGCCGAAAGCCTGAACGAAGCCCGCCGTTTGTTGGTGCAGCTTTTATCACACGAGCTGCGCACCCCGCTCACCTACGTCACCGGGGGCTTCGCGCTGCTGGCCGAAGAGTTGGAAGGGACCACTGCTGATGATATCCGCATCAGCCTGGCATTGATCCAGAGCGGCACCCAGCGACTCAACCGGCTGGCCGAACAAATGGTGCTCTACTCTGAGATTATGAGCGAGTTTATCAATCACCAGATCGAACAGTCCTGCGAAAACTGGGAACTGGAAACCCTGTTGGCCGATGCGCTTAATGAACTGAACGATTTAACTCAAGAACACAATACGTCATTTCGGCACATCATGCCCGAAAACGATCAAGTGGTTGTGCGTGGCGCAAAAGACCTGCTTGTCAGGGCCATTAGCGAAGTGCTGCGTAACGCGATCCAGTATTCACCAGAGGGCGCCCAGGTTGATTTGATCATCGAGCAGCAGGACAACTATGGTGTGCTGACCATAGTCGATCAGGGCATGGGTATACCAGCCGATAAACAAGAAACGATCTGGGATGTTTTGATCCAGGTTGGCCGTGAGCGTACCGAACAACAAGGCGCAGGCATGGGGCTGCCGATTGCCAAGGGGATTATGACCGCCCACAATGGTGACGTGCATCTATACAGTGTTCCGAATGAAGGAACCAAGGTGTCGCTTACATTTCCGCTGGCAGCACCGTCAACAAGTGAGTGATCTAAAAACCCAGTGATGCCCCGCCGTCGATCAAAATAGTCTGCCCCCGAATCATAAATGCCTCTGGCGAGCACAAAAAAGCCACCACGTTAGCGATATCATCCGGCGTCAGCACTTGCCCGGCAGGAGTCCGCGCCAGGGCATAGGCAAATCGTGCTTCGAAATGCTCACGCATGCCAGGGAAATGTTGTAACGCGTCGGTGCGCACCATCCCGGCAGAAATCGCGTTCACGACAATCTTCATGGGGGCCAGTTCAACCGCCAGGTAACGAGTCACAGCCTCTAGCGCGGCTTTGGACGCCCCTACAACCACGTATTCGGGCAGCACACGCTGCGCCCCAATACTCGATACATTCACGATCGCGCCGCCGCCGCGTGCCTGCATGATGGGCGCCGCACGCTGCGCCAGAAACAACGCCGCCCGCGCATTGATGTTCAGCGTCCAGTCCCATCCCTTAACACGCTGCTCCATGACCGCGCGGTTGTACCCCGACGCGGCGTTATGTACCAGCACGTCCAGGCCCCCCAACATGTGCGCCGTCGTATCCACCAGGCGCTCGATATCCTCCGGGCTGCCCACATCGGCCCGGATGACATGCGCTCGCTGGCCTAACGCACGGATCGCCTCGGCGGTTTCCTCAGCAGGTTCGCGGTTGCGGAAATAATTAACGACCACATCCGCGCCTTCGGACGCAAACCGCAGCGCAATTGTTTTACCGATACCGCGCCCGCTGCCCGTCACCAGCGCGACTTTGCCTGCAAAACGGTCTGTGTGCTGCATAGTGCTCCCCTTTTTGCCAGGCCGTATGGGCACGTGTGCGATGAACAGCTTCGATTTCAGGCCAACCTGCCAACACGGCTTGATCACAATGAGTGGATAGTTACCCGGTCCAGTGCGAACCACTGCGGTTCATCCGTTGTGAGCACGCCAAACTTAAAGTGACCCTGCGGCGTCACAACCGCGTACTGATTATCGATCCACGCGATAAAACCGAGCGGTCCGCGCGGCGCAGTGGGTGCCACGTGCACCGGCTGGCCGTCAACTCGAAAACATACTGAATCCGGCAGCCAGTCCAGTTCGTATGTATGCGGCTCCGACAAATCAACGCTAAGCTGTGCCTCGGACACGCCGAGCGCCCATTGGCCGACCGGCCACAGCCGCCGGTACACAACCGGCACACGCATCAGCGCAAAACCCAGCGGCGCGACAGGTGCCATCAGCCAAAAGCGCAGGCGGCTGGCGTCGATGGTGGCCGCTTTCCACCCATAACCCGGTACACCGCATGCCAGAGCCATGTTATTGGGCGGCGATCCGAAAAAAAACCATACCGCACGCGGCAAACGCGGCAGCCCGCGCTGTACCGGCACAAATGGCTCGTTCCAGAAGCCAAATCCGGCTGTGCCCCGCAAGCGTTCGGTGGTGTGCGATGCCCAGGCGCGAACCGTCAAACGCAATGGGGGGCGCCACGGGAACGCCCGCCTGGGCAGCCCCTGGTAATCGGTAATTTGAGCATCATTGTAACGGCAAGTGTCGCTCGGATCGAGCACACACCGCAGCACGCCGTCCGCCTGGTTCAACCGGCCCGTGCCGATGGCCATCGGCTTCCAGCACGCGCACACGTCAGCAGATTCAAACGTATCCGTGCGCACGAGTCGGCCAGGAGGCGGCGTGTTCATCAGATTCTACCCGGCAGTCGTTTCGAACAAACGCAGCAGTTCGGCCTGGATATCTGTTTCAGGCCGGTACAGGATGGCGTGAATACCGAGCGCCTCCGCGCTGTGGATATTCGCCGCGAGATCGTCAATACACACGGCCTCGAACGGTGCGATCTTCAGCGCTCGTAACGCAACACGATAGGCGGTGGGGTCGGGTTTCATGACGCCGATCTTGGCCGAGATCAACACCTGGTCAAAGAGCGTGTTTATGTCCAACTCGCGCAGCTTGGCTTCGAGTTGAAGGCTGTCATTGCTCAACAGCACAACCGGGTATCCCTGCTCTTTTAACGCACGGATCAGGTCAATCAGGTCATCGTTGAGACGATCACCGCTGAAATAATCGCGGCGCAAGTCATCCATGTTATCGGGTGTGGTGTACAGCAGTTCGGCAACACCTTTCCAGTAAGCATCGTTAGAGATGCGTCCCAGTTGAACCTGAACCCAAATGTCACTCTGGTGAACAGCGCGTTCTACGCTGCCCGGCGGCAGTCCAAGCCGTTGATCCCAGGCAAGGCGCGGGCCGGGGTCTTCTGTGCGCATGATCACGCCGCCAAAGTCGAAGATCAATCCTTTTATCATCGGGCTTCCATGTATAATCTCATTCCGCCAGCAGATAGGCTATAATCTTACCATAAGCCCGGAAAAAACTGAGCAGTCATTCGTGACAACACCACCTGTAGAAAACGTCCCGACAACAACCCCAGCCCCAGTCAAACACACGCTGCGGTTTTACCAGCGCTGGTGGATTTTGGCGAACGCGATGACAGACGGCCTGTTGCAATATCTCTGGCAGGCCATTTATCGTTTTTCCAAACACGGCACACGTGAAGCAGCCGCCCTGTCATATTACGGACTGTTTTCGCTGTTCCCACTCATGCTGCTGCTGATCGTGGTGATCGGGACCATTTTAGGACCGGCTGCCGCTCGCAGCCAGATTGACGATGGGCTGCGATTGTTTTTGCCCAAAACAACGGCTGAGTTCCTGCAAGATAACATCGCTGAGGCGCTTGAACAGCGCAGTTCGTTCGGGATTGTCGCGGGTATCATGCTGCTGTGGTCGTCATTGGGGCTGTTCTCTAACCTGTCGTCAGCGCTCAGCCGCACATTCCGCGACGAAAAAGGCCCCAATACGTGGCAGTCCCGGCTGATCGGCATGGGCATGATGATCGCGCTGGCGTTGCTGCTGGTGGCATCATTAGCCAGCACCCTGCTGTTCCGGCTGATGGACCTGTTGTTCTTTTTCCAGGCGACATCGTGGCTCACCATGGGCGCCTTGATCATTCCCCTGAGCGCGAGCGTGGCTATTTTTGCGTTCCTGTACCGCTTTATTCCCCGGCGGCGCGTGCGTTGGGACGCGATCTGGGTAGCGGCGTTCCTGGCCGGGGGCGCCTGGGAGATCGCCAAGCGCGGGTTTGGCTGGTACCTGGATAACCTGGCATCGTACAGCCTGGTGTATGGCTCAGTGGCGACGGTGATCGTGCTGATGTTGTGGATTTACGTATCCGTGATCATCATCCTGTTGGGCGCGGAAATCTGCGCCGGGCTGGATGACTGGATGAATCGAAAGTCGGTGCAGGACCTCGACGTGCCCTACACCGACTGATCTGGTGATTCAGGTCATTCACCGGGCTAACTCTCACCCGGCTTATTCGCGGGTCAGGACGTACACCAGCCCGTCATACCGTGGATCGAACGGTTCCCCGGTACAGTTGTTGTACCGACCGCACACAGTCAACCCTACCTGAGCAAACAGCGATGCCATTTCTTGCTGTGACGGCCACCATATCTGCCGCCGGTACTCGCTGCGCCGGTGCTGCGGGCCAAAGATCACCGTCTGTGTTTCGGCCAACCGCTGCTGAACGTTAAACCGCTGCCGGAAAATCGCCGCGCCGCCGTCCCATTCATCCCAATGTTGGGAGCGTTCGGGCAGTTCGGGGGTCCAGTCATCGGTGCCGAACAGCAGCCGGCCACCGGGTCGCAGCAGGTTAGACACGTTCCACAGCGCCTCTAACGTCTGCTCGCGGTTGGCGAACCACGTTAGAAAGTTACCGCAAAACTGGGCGATCGCGTCGAAGGGACCGCGCAGCGGCGGGTTAGCCAGGTCAGCCTCAACCCAGTTGACGGCCAACCGGTGCCGGCGGGCGTTATAACGTGCCAGCGCCAGCAGATCGTGTGACAGGTCCAGCCCGGTGACAGCTAACCCGTAGTTGGCCAGGGCCAGGCTGTGACGGCCCCACCCGCATCCCAGGTCTAACACGCGGTCACCGGCACGCAGCTTGAGCTGCGTGATCGAAAACTGGACTTCGGTTTCTGTACTCTGTGCCCATGTGCCGGGTTCACCACTCGTGATCATCTGGCGGGCCCATCCCGCCGCGATCTGGCGATACCAGGCGTTATTGTCAATCCGGTCTATCGTGACAGCTTTCACGTCCATGATAGGGTTCACGACTAGACTCCTCTCTCTGACAACACGGGCAGGCAATGACATCATGAGTTCTCTCAGCCGCTGCGTTTAAGCTTACCCGTGCGTTTGGTATACCGTTCTGCCCGCTGGAACAGATAGATGCCCAGCGGCAGCATCACCAGGCCCATTAACAACAGGGGCCACACGAAACTTGTCAGTTCTTTGTCCACAGTTCCCGGCAGCAGCGCCGCCCGCATACCTTCTAGCACATAGGTCGCGGGTGAAAAACGCGCCAGGACTTGCAGCCATTTCGGCAGTACGCTAATCGGGTAGTAGATGCCGGACACCAGCAGGAAAAACGCCTGCACGATGTTGGTCATCTGCGCGCCGCGTTCCGGGTAGAGTAGTGGCAAGATCGATGCGACCACACCAATGCCCACAAACGACAGGCTGCCGACCAGCAAAATGAGTGTTGCGCTGACAAGGTCTGCCTCACTGAAATCCAACTCAAAGAACGATGCCACAACTGCCCCAATGATTACGGTGAAGATCAGGCTGTAGATAATCGCAAACACGGTCTGCCCCAGCATCTGGTTAAAACGCCGAACCGGGGCCATAAACGTGTACTCGATGGTGCCTTCCCACCGTTCCCAGGCGATCATCTCGCTGATGTTGTTAAAAATGCTGGCCAAAAACCGCCATACGAGCGTTCCGATCAACAGGTAGGTAATCAAGAAGTCCGTGTCGATATCGGTTTGGCCGGTGATCTCGCCTGCGCCCGCGCCGATGAACGTCACCGAGAGCGCATTGGCGATCGAGTAGGCCAGCCAGACAACTTCCCAGCCCCAGTAACGTTTAACCAGGTTGAAGTTACGGGCTATGAAAGCGTAGGACTGGCGAAATTCGAGTTGAAGCCCTTTAATCACCGCTGTCCCCTTTCTTATGCCAGGACCTTTTCCGGCACGAAGTCGGTCAGGTCATCTTTTTCCACGAGTTCTTTCCCGGTTAGCTGCATGAACACCTCTTCCAGGCTGGGCGTTTGCCCATTGTGGCTAACCAGCTTCTTGAGGCCGTCAGGTGTATCGAGCGCCACGATCTTACCCTCGTCCAGAATGGCAATCCGGTCACAGATGGCGTCGGCCTCGTTCATGTCATGCGTGGTGATCAGGATCGTCGCGTTGTGCGTGTCGCGCAGTTCGTTGATGAACGCCTGCACTTCGAGCTTGGAACGCGGGTCTAAACCCGTCGTCGGCTCGTCCAACAGCAGCACAATCGGCTGGCTGAGAAACGCGCGCGCAATCGCGACTTTTTGCTGCATCCCACGGCTCATGTCTTCCATCGGGCTGGTATAACTGCTTTCACGCAGCCCCAGCCGCTTGAGAATTTCCTTGGCCTTACGATTGGCTTCGGGACCAGAAACCCCGTACAACCGCGCCCCATACAGCAGGTTTTCCTTCGGGCTGAGTTTCTTGAAAAACGCCGCATCGACGGATACCCGGTTGATCAGGCGCTTAACTTGCATGTCATTTTTCTCAATATCCAGGCCAAATACCTCGATCCGGCCCTGGTCGGGCAGCAGCAGCGTTGAAAGCAGCCGGATCAGGGTCGATTTACCGGAGCCGTTCGGACCTAACACGCCAAAAATCTCGTTCTGTTGAACGTTAAACGTGACATGATCCACGGCGGTGATGACCTCTTTGCCCCGGCGAGCCTTAAGCTCAGTGCTGTTACCGTTTTCGGCGGCCTGGTGGCTGCGGCGGATCAGCTTGCGCCAGACAGGGACGGCGGCAACGTTAAACTGTTTGACGACATCGTCAACCAAAACGGCGACCTGGGTATTGTTCGTTGGCTTAAACATGGTTAATTCCTCATGTGCTGCGTACATGTTACGCTGGCGTTTCCATAATTGTGTTGTGTGTCAACGTGACGACGATGTTTCTCGTTCCGCCGGTTGTTTTGAACCGGGAAACCCGATTGTGCTCAGGCTTCGTCTAACATCCGTGACAGGTCCGCAATCACATCATCGGGGCGCTGTTCGACATACCGGCCCCACAGACTATCCATGATGGCTTGCGGATCATGCCTGATACCCTGGCGCGTGAAATACTCACAAATCCGCGTGATGTCACGCTGTAGGATAAAGTACGCGCTCCCGTTACGGTGCAGGTCCACCACCTGCGGGAAGTCGATGAGTGTGATCTCGCCTTCCCAGTACAGGATGTTGTAAGCGGACAGGTCACCGTGTATCAGGCCGTGCACCAGCATCAGATCAATGCTGCGTATCGTATCCTCAAACAGCGGCCTGACTTCGTCCGGGTCTAACTGGACCTGGTTCAGTGTCGGCGCGGGCATGTGCTCATCGCCGTGATAACTCATCAGGATCGCGTTTTCGCTGGCGGCGATGGGCCGGGGCACGGCGGCCCCGGCGTTGTGCAGGCGCTGTAACGTCGTGTACTCGTGCATCAGCCATGATGTATGCGTTACTTCCAGGCCGTAGGCCGATCCTTTTTCAAGCGCGCGCTGCGTGCGTGCATCGTGTTCTTCTACCGGGCGGCCATTGGTCGCCAGCAGATCGCGTCCCTGGCGGTAGAGCTTGTCGTTGCGCAGTTGGCGGAACATACGCGGGCGGTATACTTTCGCCGCCAGCCATGTCTCGCCGGTGACTGCGCTGCCTTCGCACCGGTAGACGTTGGCTTCCTTGCCACCCTTCACCAGCGCCTGCACATCGACGATCAACTGCTGGTCAAAAAACGATTCCAGCGATGACAGCAGCCAGCCCGCCTCATAATTCGACGGCTGATAGGTGGTACGGAAGCCTGCCTCTACGCCTGTAACATCCGCAACTTCATCGACGACCTCTCCTTGTGATTTTTTGGGTATGTACTTGACCCTGGGCTTACGGCGCCGCCGTGCCTGACGGTCGGTACGCATCGGGTTAAACTGGTCTTCGTAGTGCTCGAACTCATCGATGGTATCGATGGTATTGTCCCGATTAGTCACTGCTGGTTTTCCTTTTTTGCTGCGTTATTCGGATTCGTTAGCGTTTAAGATGAAAATGCTGTTCCGCTTGTTTCTCCGTTTCCTTGCCCAACGCCGCAACACAAAAAGCCGCGAGCGTTTCGCCCACGGCTTCGGTTTTTTGACGCAACTCGTGCAGAGTCGCATATTCAAATAAAAACCGTGGGCGTTGCGCCCACGGCCAGTGACCATCATCGGAGGTCTATATTACTGGTAGACAGGCGCAATACGGCAAGGAATGCCTTCAGGTGCATCATGCACACGCATGGTGGCAAAAAGGATGAAATTGGACATATTACGCCTTCTCCTTTCTATAGACTGTCGGCAGTATAGCATGACAGCGGGCGGCATGTCAAGCGTTTTTGGAAAACCTAAAGATTTCTTTACTTTGCTAGCGCGGCTGTGAAATCCGCACGGTATATCAGGCCCCTGGCGCGCTGACTGATGCCCCATCCGGCAGACCGGCCATCGGCACCGCCGCCCGCACTGCACGCCGGATCGCCTGCACGGCGGCTTCGGCAGCAAACGCGCCGATCACGCTCACGTTGGCCGGGCCGGCGGACCCGGTCGCCAGCGCAAAAACAGTATCGCCGTCCAGCATGGTATGCGCCGGGCGCACTGCCCGCGCCAGCCCATCCTGGGCCATCTGGGCGACCTTGTTGGTTTCCTCTTTGGATAGTTGGGCGTTGGTCGTGACCACACCCACCACCGTATTCGTGCCGCCGCCGGTTTGCATCCGGGCCAGCGCCGGGAGCACGTTCATCGCCCCGGCGAACTGTGCTCCATCCGGCGGCATGCGGGACCCGGCCAGGATCGCGCCGTCCTCGTCGATCACGTCCCCCAGCGCATTCACCACGAACAACGCGCCGACGCGCAGCCCGTCGCCCACCTCGATCACGGCGCTGCCCAGCCCGGATTTACACGCCAGCGCCGGGCCGGTCAGGCCGCCAACACGCGCCCCGGCTCCGGCCCCCACACAGCCCTCCTCAACCGGATCGGACACTGCCGCCTGACACGCCGCGTAACCCATCGCCGCGTCAGGACGTTTCGCCGGATCGCCCACATCGAGGTCAAAAATGATCGCTGCCGGGACAATGGGCACGATACCCGCCCCGGTATCGAAGCCGGTGCCCTGTTCCTCCAACCAGCGCATCACGCCGCCCGCCGCGTCCAGCCCGTAAGCGCTGCCCCCCGCCAGCATCACGGCGTGGACGTGCTCGACCATGTGCAGCGGGCGCAGCAGGTCGGTTTCGCGCGTGCCGGGAGCGCCGCCGCGCTGATCGACACCGCCGACCGTATTCGGCGGGCACAGAATCACCGTGCAGCCGGTCGGCCCGTCGAGAGCGTGCGCATGCCCGACCCGGATTCCATCGATGGCCGTTATGGTGTGATTCGACATCATAGTATGATTCGACATCAAAATAACTCCTTTTTCCTGGGCGTACCTGTTTTCGTATGCCGCCGGATGCCTGCTTATAATGGATACCGCGACACGGTGAAGACAACGAAACAAGGATAACAAAACATGATGCTGCTGGCGATTGATGTTGGGAATACAAATACGGTTTTTGGCGTGCATGATGGCCATGCCTGGCTGCACACCTGGCGCGTACAAACCGTCCAGGAACGTATGCCGGATGAATACGCCGTGATGTTCCAGATGTTTCTGCGCGAGGCCGGGCTGCAATTGGACCAGTTCGATCACGCGGTGTTGAGCAGCGTAGTCCCCCAACTCACGTCAGGACTGCGCGACATGGTCGCCCAACGCACCGGCTTTGATCCGCTGGTGGTCAGCGCCACCATCAACACCGGCGTCCGGATTCGCACGGATTTTCCCAACGAAGTCGGCACCGACCGGATCGCGGACGCGGTCGCCGCTTATGACCGGTTCCAGGGCAACTGTATTGTGGTCGATTTCGGTACGGCTACCGCGTTTACGATTGTTGCCGAACCGGGCGACATGATCGGCGCTGTGCTGGCGGCGGGACTGCGTACCACGGCGGACGCACTGACCAGCCACGCGGCGCAGCTTCCACAGGTCGCGCTGACACCGCCGCCCTCGGTGATCGGGCGTAACACGGTACACGCGATGCAGTCTGGGCTGGTATTGGGCCACATCGCCATGGTAGAGGGTCTCATCGACCGCATCAAGGCCGAACTCGGTGACGCCCACGTGATCGCGACGGGCGGGTTGTCGCGCGCGCTGGGGCCTTACACCGACCGCTTTGACGCGATCGATCCCTGGCTGACGCTGGACGGACTGCGCCTGCTGGCGGAACGCAATCCGCGCCCCTGATCCGCCGCAAATCCGGTCAGGATGCAGTGTTCAACAACCCGGCCACACGCTGGATCACGGTTTCGGCCACAGCCGTCTTGCTGGCCAGTTCAAGCGACTGCTGGCTGCCCGCCGCATCCAGCAGCACCACGCGGTTTGTATCCGCACGGAAACCGGCATCCGGCGCGGTGATATCATTCGCCACCAGCAGATCAACCCCTTTGTGAGCTAACTTCGCCTGGGCGTTTGCCAGCACGTTTTCGCTTTCCGCAGCGAACCCCACTACCACGCGCGGCCAGCCGGACGTGTGCCGCTGTCCGGCGACCGCCATCAGGATATCGGGATTCTGGCTGAGCGACAGGGCCGGGATATCGCCGGATTTTTTGATTTTCTGCGCGGCCACCTGCGCCGGGCGGAAGTCCGCCGGGGCCGCCGCCATGATCAGCGCGTCCGCATTGTCGATGGCGTCCATCACGGCGCGAAGCAAGTTTTCTGTGGTATCCACGGGCACCAGCGCCGCACCGACCGGCACCGGCAGATCACGCGCGGCGCTGATCAACGTCACGTCGGCCCCGGCATCCAGCGCGGCTTGAGCGAGCGCGTACCCCTGCTTGCCGCTGGAATGGTTGGTCAGGTAGCGCACGGGATCAAGCGCCTCGCGCGTGCCGCCCGCCGTCACGATGATGTGCCGCCCGGCCAGCGTTCCGCCGCGCCCCAACGCCCGCCGGATGTGGCCGATCAGCGTGGACGTGTCAGGAAAACGCCCCTTGCCCACCAGCCCGGACGCAAAACGCCCCTCATCCGGCTCGATGAGTAACACGCCGCGCGCCTGCAACAGCGCTATGTTAGCCTGCGTGGCCGGGTGCTGGTACATGCCGCCGTCCATCGCCGGGGCGACGATAACCGGGCAGCGCACCGCCAGCGCCGTCACTGCGAGCAGGTCAGCGGCCAGCCCATGCGCCAGTTTAGCCAGGGTGTTCGCCGTAATCGGCGCCACTACAAACAGGTCAGCGCCTTCGCCCAGCCCGACGTGCGCGATGTGCGTGGGCAAACCATCTCCCGCCGCCGTCTGCCACATCGTAGTGTAGACCGGGCGGCCCGTCACGGCTTGAAACGTGATCGGCGTGACAAACTGCCGCGCGGCGTCCGTCATGATCACGTCTACCTGTGCCCCGGCCTGGGTGAGCTTGCTGGCCAGGTCAACCGCCTTGTAAGCCGCGACGCTGCCCGTTACACCTAAAATGATGCGCTTGTCTGCCAGCAGAGTTATGTGTTCCATCGTCACCTCAAGTAAATTTGCTGAAAAAACAAAAACAGGCCCCCGGTGTGCGGAAACCTGTTTTGATATCATCACCTCATCGAATTGTACACACGGCGGGCCATCAGCCGAGCCGGTTGCGGAACGCTTCGGCAAGCGCGGGCAGGACGTCGAACAGGTCGCCGACAATTCCATACCGCGCCAGCCTGAAGATCGGCGCGTCGGCGTCTCTGTTGATGGCCACGATCACTTTTGACGTGCGCATACCGGCCTGGTGCTGGATCGCGCCGGAGATTCCCGCCGCGATGTACAGGTCCGGCGACACCACTTTGCCGGTCTGCCCGACCTGATGTTCATACGGAATCCAGCCCGCGTCAACGGCAGCACGACTGGCCGCCAGCGCGCCGCCCAACACGTCGGCCAGTTCTTTGACCGGCGCGAATCCCTCCGGCCCGCCGACACCGCGCCCACCGGCAACAATCACGCTGGCATCGGTGAGGCTGACCTGCCCGGATAGTTCCGCCGCGCTCTCAACGCGGCTGGCGATGACGTCGTCTGCCAGCACCGGCGAAACCTCGGTAATCGTGCCGCTGCGGTTAGCGTCCGGCTCCGGCATGGGAAACGCGCGGCTGCGCAGCGTGGCGAACTGCGGCCCATCGGCGGTTACCGCTTCGACGCTCAACACCTTGCCACCCAACACAGGCCGCGCGGCGGAAAGTTTGCCATCCTCAAGCGACAGTTCGATCACGTCGGGCAGCATCGCGGCGTTGACGTCGGCTGCCGCCCCAGCCAGCACCTCGCGCCCGGAAATGGTCGCCGCTGCGAGCACGATATCCGGGTTGTGCTGCTGCACGAGATGGGCGATCAACGTTACATACGGCTCAAAACGAACCTGCGCCAGCGTGGCGTCATCGGCTTTGAGCACGGCATCCGCGCCGTAGTGAATGGCCGCCTGCGCGATGTCGTCCACGCCCTGCCCCAAGACCAGCGCGGTTACGGTGTCGCCAAGCTGGCGCGCCAGCCCGATTGCTTCCCAGGAGGCGGCTACCGGAGTCCCATTGTGCTGTTCGATCCACACAAAGACGTTCATAGGACCTTGTCCTCCAGCAGCTTATCGACCAGCGCTTCCGCCTGTTCCTGAACGGTCGCGCCGTCGATGATCTCGACCGCACCTTCACGCGCGGGGAGCGCCTGGTAACGTATATGCGCTGTTTTAGAACTGAGCGCCGCCGCATCCAGTCCGAGCGCTGCCGCGTCCCAGACCGGTATCTCGGCCCTGGCCGCCTTACGAATGCCGATGAACGTCGGGTATTTCGGCTCGTTGATATCCTTGACCACGCTGATCACGGCGGGTAAGGCGCTGGATACTACCTGGCTGCCCTGTTCGGTTAACCGGCTGACACGGATCGTTTTGGCCGCAAAGTCGATGGCTTCGATCTGGGCCACAAAACCGAGCATGTTCCAGCCCAGTTTGCGCGCCGTCTGGAAAATGTGCTGATCGGACGCGATATCCGACAGTTCTTTGCCGAAGATCACGAGGCTAACGTCACCCAGCTTGTTCACCGCCGCCGCGACGGCGGTCGCATACGCCAGCCCGTCATGACCGGCCAGGGCGTCATCCCAGATACGGATCGCCTGGTCGCAGCCAATCGCCAGCCCGTGCTTGAGCGCTTCGGCGTGTTCCTCGGTGCCCAGCGTGATCACTGTGGCCGTGACGTTATGCGCGCCTTTCAGCAGCACGGCTTCGGTGATCGCGTATTCATCCCAGGGATTCACGACCAGCTTGTCGCCCCAATCGGCGTTTCCGCTGGCATCCACCGATACCGTCGCTTCGGTATCAGGCGTATTTTTAGCAATCACAACAACATGCAAGTTGATCCTCCTAAACCCATTAAGTTTTGACTCACACCGGCGGCTGCGCGGCTAGACTTCGCTCTGCCAGTAATCGACATCATACGCGGGCAGTTCGCAGCGCAGCGGTTTATCTTTGCGATATTCCAGCGCGTAGTCAGCCTGGATAAGCTGCTGAATCTCGCTGGAACCTTCGTAGATCACCGCGCCTTTGGCGTTGCGCAGGTAGCGCTCAACGTCGTATTCGTCGCTGAAACCATACGCGCCGTGAAGCTGGACGGCTTCCAACGCGGCTTTGACGCTCATGTCGGTGGCGAACCACTTGGCGACGGCGGTTTCACGCGTATTGCGCTGGCCCTGGTTTTTGAGCCAACCCGCCTTGAGAATCAGCAGCTTAGCCGCGTCGTACCACTGCTGCATGTACGCAATTTTCTGCTTGATCAACTGGTGATGGGCAATCGGCACCCCGAAGGTTTCGCGCTCTCTGGCATATTTTACGCTGTCTTCCAGGCAGGCGCGGATGCAGCCTACCGCCCCGGCGCCAACCGTATAACGCCCGTTATCCAGGCAGCTCATCGCCACGTAAAAACCTTCGCCTTCTTCGCCGATACGGTTTTCGACCGGCACCTCGACATCCTGCATTGCGATCCAGCCGGTTGACCCGGCGCGCACACCCATTTTGCCATGAATGTCGCCCGTGGTGACGCCCTTCATATCCCTGGTGATCATAAAGGCGGTGATGCCTTTGTGCGGGCGTTCGGCGTGCGGGTCGGTTTTGGCAATCACCAGGATGTTGTCGGCCAGGGTGGCGAGGCTGATCCACATTTTTTCGCCATTGAGAATGTAAACATCTCCTTCGCGGCGCGCGGTAGACCGCAGGCTGACGGGGTCGCTGCCTGCATCGGCTTCGGTGAGCGCGTAGGCGGCGTATTTTTCGCCGCGCGCCTGGGGAGCCAGAAACCGTTGTTTCTGTTCCTCGGTGCCCCACTGCATCAGGGCCATGCAGTTCAGGCCCATGTGCACCGACATCACCACACGCAGCGTTGCATCCACGCGTTCCAATTCTTCGCAAACCAGCGCCAGCGTGATGTAATCAAAACCCTGGCCGCCGTAGCGCACCGGGACATTGATCCCCAAAATACCCAATTCGGCCATGCGCGGCAGCACATCCGGGTGCGGCGCGTGTTTGCGATCCCATTCCTTGATGGTAGGATAAATCTCTTTTTGGGCAAAGTCGCGCACCATCTGCTGCGCCATGACATGTTCTTCAGTAAGTGCAAAATCCATTGGCAAACGCCCTTCTATAAAGAGTGAAAACAATCGGCTAAACATAACCCTGAGCGAAATAAACAAGCAAATTATATCATGGCGGTGGCACTTCTGAGAATACTGCAAGCCCGTTGGAAAAGTCAGGGCTGACGGGGAACATAGCCGTCATTACGTTGACAATTTGTTGCCTATTTTCCAAAGGGAGGTATATACTTCCGTGACTTTTTTAAAATTAGTCATACAGGAGGCACATCATGCCCTCAGCCGACTGTCCATCCTGCGATGAACAGGTAATAATCCGGGGTGAGCCTAAACTCGGCCAGTACGTGTCCTGCCCTCATTGTGGGGAGCCTTTGGAAGTTGTCACGATTCTCCCCCTTGAACTAAATTTTGCCCCGGAAGACTATGAGGAATACGAGGACGAGGACGAGGATGAGGACTATTAAGGTCAAACTATTCCCTTAACCAGGAGGTAGAGACATGGCAAAAAAACCAGATAACAACAAGCCGAACAGTAAAAAAGAAGAAAAAGGCGGAGGCGGGAAGAAGAAGAAAAAGAAAAAGAAATAACCGCCAAACAGCCAATTTAAAAACTGAATAAAAACATGAAGCAGCCTGTCCTGTTTTCCAGGGAGAGGCTGATGTACTTGCATACGTTCCAATTTGCGCCAAGTGCAGGAGCCGCTCCGGCTGTTTCAACGGGCTGGATATTATTCATTACTCACCCTTTCGTTTCATCCTACAATCCGGTATACTCCTGCAGGTAAGTGGCGGCAAAATATCTCAGGTAGATTCCTCATGTGTTCACTACGCGACAACTAACCAATTACGGATCGGGTTCAACATAGTTCTCCCCTTCTAGTGTTGCCAGCTAATCCTGACAACAGGTGTCAACAAAAGCGTGTTATACTACATAAATACGCGAACAAACGTTCGAGTCCTTATCGGTGTCAGAACCTCCCTGGGAGTAATAAACTATGACTGCACAACCCGCAGCCAAGAGTGAATTTACCGTCAAAGACACCTACCAATACAACTATCGCACTACCTCATGGTGGATCATCTCTCACATCTGGCGCTACAAGTGGCTGGCTATCAGCGCTATCCTATTCAGCGCCATCGACTTTTTGATGTATTCACAAGGACCTGTCCAGGTCGGGCGCGCGGCTGATGTCATCATGAACGACCCCGGCAGTGACAAGCTGTTAGCCATTACGCTGACCGTGATGGGGGTGCTAACCCTGAGTTCCATCGCGTTCTGGAGCGGCGGCCTGCTGGCCGAAACGCTCGCGCAGCACATGGAGGCCGATGCCCGGCACGAGTTATACGCGAGTCTGCTGGGCAAAAGCCAGACCTTTCACAACCGGCAGCGTGTTGGCGACATCATGGCGCGTGCCACGGATGACGTGCGCCAGCTTAATGCTATGCTCAGTCCCGGCTTGCGTTTTATCTACGAGACCGTCATGGGTATCGTGGTGCCGCTGTTGTATATTGCGCTGGTCCGGGTGGACCTGCTGCTGGTTCCAACCGTCTTTGTGCTCGTCTACATCGTGGTGGTGCGCGACTACACCCGCCGCCTCAACCCGGTTACACGGCGGCAGCGTGAGCAGTATGGTGTGATGAACGCTGGGCTGGAAGAAGTGATATCCGGCATCGAGATCGTCAAAGCCAGTGTGCAAGAGCCATATGAGCGCAGCCGGTTCCACCGTAATGCACGCCTGTTCCGCGATCACTTTGTACACCAGGGCCGCCTGGAAGCCATGTACCTGCCGCTGCTGCTGTTTGCGGTGACATTTGGCCTGACATTTCTGCACTGCATGATCCTGTATGACCGGGGCAGCGTGTCCATTGCCGAGATCATCGCCGTGATGGGCTTGATGAACGTGCTGCGCTTCCCGGTTTTTATCTCGATCTTCTCGTTCTCGCTGGTACAACTGGGTATCGCCAGCGCCGACCGGCTGTTAAACATCATCCAGGCCGAAACCGACCTGGACGAGAACGCCGGGGGGTTCAGCCAGTCCATTGAGGGTAACATCACCTTTGATAACATAAGCTTCAGCTACAACAAAAACGGTGACGCCCCGGTGCTCAGTGATATCTCGTTTCATATAAACGCCGGGCAAACGGTCGCCATTGTCGGCCAAACCGGGTCCGGCAAAAGCACGCTGACTCACCTGATCAACCGGGTCTATGACGCCACAGCCGGACGTATTCTGATCGACGGCGTGGACGTGCGCGAATGGGACCTGACCCAACTGCGATCACAGATATCGACCATCGAGCAGGACGTGTTTTTGTTCTCGCGCACGGTGGCCGAAAACATCGCGTTTGGCGCGCCCGGCACCCCGCAAGACCAGATCGAGCACGCCGCGCGTGAAGCGCAGGCACACGATTTCATCCTGACATTTGAAGATGGTTACGACACCAAAATTGGCGAACGCGGTGTTACCCTGTCGGGCGGCCAACGGCAGCGGTTGGCGCTGGCACGCGCGTTCCTGAGCAATCCATGCATCCTGATTCTTGATGATTCAACCAGTGCTATCGACAGCGCCACCGAGGATGATATCCAGAAAGCGATCCAACGCGCCCAACAGGGCCGGACCACGCTGCTGATCACACACCGGCTGTCACAAATCCGGTGGGCAGACGTGATCCTGGTGCTGGATCAGGGTCACCTGGTCGCTGCCGGGTCACATGATGACCTGCTGCGGACATCACCGCATTACCGGCGCATTTTTTCCCGTTATGATGTTGATCTTCCGCCGTTGGAAACCGAGCCGCCACAGGCAAACTTGCAGACCGCCTAGGAGAGGAAAACATGGGTTTCATAATGGATGGCCTTGACGCCGAAGACTACGATCGCCAATACAGTGACCGTGCACTGGTCCGTCGCATCGCCAAATACTTCCGGCCCCAGGCTCGCAACATGATCATTGTGGGTGTGATGATCCTGCTTAACTCGCTGGTCAACACCGGCATCCCGATCTTTATCTCGCGCAGCCTGGATCGACTGCAAGAAAAAACCTCGACGTCACAACTGGCCACGATCACAATCGTGATTATTACGCTGGGGGCGCTGGCATGGGTCTTTA
The DNA here is from genome assembly GCA_016930015.1 of Anaerolineae bacterium. Taxonomy (GTDB): domain Bacteria; phylum Chloroflexota; class Anaerolineae; order Aggregatilineales; family Aggregatilineaceae; genus JAFGHR01. The sequence continues at coordinate 78,082 of JAFGHR010000021.1, forward strand.
ATGCGGTGCGCCGGTGGTTATCATCCCGCGCGGTAGGGGACATGGTGCTCGCCCTGCGCGAAGATGCGTTCGACTCCGTGGTCAGGCGTGACCTGTCATTTTACGATTCGTTTCCATCCGGCAAAATCGTCAGCCGCGTCACGTCCGACACCCAGGCGTTTTCAGATGTTGTAAACCTGACGATGAACCTGATCAGCGAGGTGCTGCTGGTCGTGCTGTTGGTCGGTTACCTCTTCAGCGTAAGCGTGCGCCTGACACTGATCACGCTGACACTGGCCCCGTTTATCGTGGTCGTGGCGCTGGGATTCCGCACGGTTGCTCGTAAAACGGTCACCCAGTCGCGGCGCATCCTGGCGACGGTCAACACCCACATTCAAGAAAGCGTGAGCGGGATCAGCGTCGCCAAGACGTTCCGCCAGGAACACGCGATCTATGACGAGTTCCTGGATGTAAACCGGCAGTCCTACCGCATCAACCTGCGCACGGGATACGTGTTTAACAGCATCTTCCCGCTGTTGAACCTGATCGCCGGGTTCGGCACGGCGGCGATCGTGTATTATGGCGGCGATACCGTCCGCGAGGGCGCATTAAGCGCGGGTGAATGGTTCCTGTTTATCCAGGGGCTGCAAATGTTCTGGTTCCCATTGACCAGCATTGCCTCGTTCTGGAGCCAGTTCCAGATCGGGCTGGCGGCGGGTGAGCGTATTTTTGCCCTGATCGACGCCGAGTCGAAAGTCGTCCAGACCGGCAGCGACCAGCTACGGCTGATCATGGGTGATATCGTGTTCGATCACGTGGATTTCAGTTACAAAGAGGGCGAGTCTGTGCTGGAAGATTTCTCGTTGTCGATCCCGACTGGTGAAACGCTGGCGCTGGTAGGGCACACCGGATCGGGTAAATCAAGTATCGCCCGGTTGGTCGCGCGTTTCTACGAATTCCAGGGCGGCCAGATCACCATTGACGGGCACGATATCCGCAGCCTGGACCTGGAACACTACCGCTCACACCTGGGTATTGTGTCACAGGTGCCGTTTCTGTTTGATGGAACGGTGATGGACAACATCCGCTACGGCAGCCCGGACGCCACCAACGACGACATCATCAGCGTTGCCAACCAGATCGGCGACGGGGACTGGCTCTACAGCCTGCCGGACGGCCTGCAAACCGAAGTCGGCGAACGCGGCGGCGGCCTGTCGATGGGCCAGCGGCAGCTTGTCGCACTGGCGCGCGTGATGCTTCAGAACCCGTCGATCTTCATCCTGGACGAAGCAACGGCCAACGTGGACCCGCTGACCGAAACGCTGATCCAGGAAGGGCTGGACGTGGTGATGAAGCGGCGCACATCGATCATCATCGCGCACCGTTTATCCACGATCAAAAACGCCGACCGGATCATCGTTTTGAGGGAGGGCACGATCATCGAGGAAGGCAGTCACGACTCCCTGCTGGCGCAAGGCGGGCACTATGCCGACCTGTATAATACCTATTTCCGGCATCAAAGCCTGGAGTACATCGAGGAAGCACGCCGGATCGCCACCCTGGCATAAACCATGATCACGCGAGGGCGCAGATCATCCTGCGCCCTCGTTTTTGTTAGTCCTCGTCGCCATACAGGATCACGATAAATCGTTTAGGACCGTGCACCCCAATCGCCATCACCTGCTCGATGTCGGCGGTTTTGCTGGGCCCGCTGATGAGCGTGATCATCGCCGGGGGCGGCGTGCTGCGCCCGGCGGTCCAGGTGAACAGATCGGCGGTCAGGCGCGAAACAGGCACCAGCGCGATATGCACGGACACCAGCAGCGTAACTAACCGGCTGCGGCCCGGCCCGCTGGTCACCACCAGCGTACCGGTTTCGGCCAGGGCGGCATCGGCGCTGCTCAAGCCAACGTCGGCAGCCGCGCAAAACGCCCGCAGATCGCCTGCGCTGCGCCCTGCAACATGCCATTCGATATCCGGCCAGCGTGCGGCCATGTCCACACCAGAAAATGGCGGCTCGTCGTTCACGACCACACGCCCGGCCCCGATCTCGGCCAGCAGATCACCCAGCCGGGCGAACGCTGCTTCCAACGATGGAACAACACACGCCTCGCCGTGCACCGCTGCCAGCGAATCGACAAAGCGGCGGCTCAAGTCGTCAAACTGGCGGCGCGACCTCCACGCGGGGGGATGATCCCCAGCCGCGCGTGCCCGCTGTTTCGACCGCTTCAGGATATCATCGCGTGCCGTGATCATAGCTGGCCGTCCTTGATCTCATTCCACATCGAGCGAAACGAACGTTTCGCCAGCGCAGGGAGCTGCCGCTCACCTGCCGGATTCAAACGCCGGGGCAAGCGCAGCAATCCACCGCGCGCCAGGGGCCGCTGGAAGATTCGTCCCAGCCCGGTCAGCGCCCGGTACAGGCGCGGGTGCCGGAGCACGAACGCCACCGCGTTTTCGAGCAAGCGTTCCTGCGGGGTGAGCATGTGCTCGCGGACTTCCTCGGCGCGCAGCTTGAGCAGCAGGCGTGGCAGGTCGATCCGGGCCGGGCACACGTCCAGGCACGCGCCGCATAACGAACTGGCATGCGGCAGCGCCTCGTTTTCTGCCAGCCCGTATAACAACGGCATCAGCACCGCGCCCACCGGCCCGCTGTAGGGCACGCCGTAGCTGTGCCCGCCGACTTCCTGGTATACCGGGCAGGCGTTCAGGCACGCCCCACAGCGGATACACTGCAAAATCTCGTCGTAGTCCGAGCCAACCAAATCAGCCCGCCCATTGTCCAGCAGCACAATATACACCTCGCGCGGACCGTCGGGATCACCGTCACGGGCCGGGCCGGTAATGGCCGTGGTGTAACATGACATCGGCTGGCCGGTCGAACTGCGCGCCAGCAGCGCCAGCCAGACGGCGGCATCATCCCATGTCGGCGCGATCTTTTCTATGCCCATAATCGCGATGTGTACCGGCGGCGCGCTGGTCACCAGGCGCCCGTTGCCTTCATTGGTCACCAGGACCACGCTACCGGTTTCGGCTACGCCGATGTTAGCGCCGGAAATGCCGATATCAGCTGCCAAAAACTGCTCGCGTAACAAACGCCGGGCTTCCGCCGTCAGCATGGGGATATCGTCCGGCGGCAGGGTGCGCCCGACCTCGCGGCTGAACAACTCCGCGACCTGTTCGCGCGTTTTGTGCAGCGCCGGGCCGATGATGTGCGACGGCGGCTCTCCGGCCAGTTGGATGATCCATTCGCCGAGATCGGTTTCAACAGGCGTGATCCCGGCGTTTTGTAACTCGGCGTTGAGGTGAATTTCCTCAGTCGCCATCGATTTTGACTTGACCGCCAGCTTGGCCCCGTGCTGTTGGGCGATATCGAGCACAAAACGGTTGGCTTCGGCGGCATCGCGTGCCCAATACACGTGTGATCCCGCCGCGCGCGCCTGCTGCTCGAACATTTCCAGGTGATCGGCCAGCCGCGCCAGCGTAGCCGACCGGATCGCTTTGAGCTGGTCGCGCAGCCCGTCCACGTCCGGCAGGTCGGCCAGGGCTTTCACGCGCCCGGTCCGAAACGTCAGCGTGGCCCCGTCGATGGCGCTCTGTAAACGTACATCAGCGATAGCTCGCGCCGCGCTGGTCCGGAAATCCTTAAACGATACACTGCTCACCGTGTGATCGCCTCCAATACCGTCGCTAAATGTTCTATCCGCACGCCCGTGCCCTCTACCAGCCCGCGCATTTGCATCAAGCAGCCCGGATCGGCGCTCACCAGCACGTCCGATTCGACCGCTGCCGCACGCCGTAATTTTTCCGCCGTCATCGCGTTCGAGACTTCCGGCATACGCACACAAAACAAGCCGCCAAACCCGCAGCAGCGATCCGGCTCGTCCATCTCGACCAGCGTGCAGCCCGCCGCCGTGAGCAGCGTACGCGGCTCGTCGTGCAGGTGCAGCATCCGGTTCATGTGGCACGAATCGTGATAGGTCACGCGCGGGGCGTTGGCATTTGGCTCCGGCAGCCACTGCGCGCGATGCACTAAAAACGCGCTGAGTTCGAATGTTTTTGCGGCTAAATCAACGGCGCGGCGCTGCCAGTCCGGCCAGCGGGCCAGCAGGCGCGGGTATTCCTCGCGGATCATCGAGGTACACGAGCCGCCGGGCACGACCACCGCCGCATAAGGTTCAAACAACATTATGGTTCGCCGGGCAAGCTGCGCCGCTTGATCGTGAAACCCGCTGTTATAAAACGGCTGTCCACAGCACGTCTGGCCGGTGGGAAAATCGACCGTATACCCGGCCCGGCGCAGCAGCTTGACCGCCGCGATCCCCACGTCCGGCATGATCTGATCGACCAGGCAGGTTACCATGAGCGCGATCGGGGTTGATTTGTCTCCCATAATTATCCTGTCCTGGTTATAGCAGGCCCGCCGCGCGACAGATCACCAACACGGCGGCGGCGCTGCCAGGGCCAGGAATCGCAAAACCGAATGTTTTCGTCATGCAGTATCACTTTCAATAAACGTCACACACCAGTATAAGTTATTCCTGCCGGACGAACACGACCAGCACCACCAGCGCCACTACGTTAAACGCAGCAGCGGCGGCACCATTTGCCAGCAAACCCACGTCAAACAGCGGCGGCCCGATCAACGCGGCCACCATACGCCCGGCAGAAAACGCGGCCACGTTGCCCGCCAGCAGCGTGGCACGCGCGTCCGGGGCCAGCTCGGTCATGAGCGGGATCAGGCTGACCAGCGCAAACTCAAACGTGATGTAAAACAAAAACAGGCCGACCAGCGCCGCCGCGATGCTCACGCCGATCACGGGCAGCAACACACACGCCAGCGCATTGAGCGCCACGCCCCCCGCCACCGCGCGCCGCTTGCCCAGGCGATCCACGATCCCCGCCACCAGCCCTTCACCACTCAGTTCGGCCACGCCGATCACCATCGAGGCGGCACCCAGCGCGGCCACTTCCAGCGCAAACGTATCTTCCATCCACGCGCCGTAGACGATCCCGATCGTTTCGTTCGCCATGCACATCAAAAAACCGACCGCCAGCCCGGCCAGCGCCGCCGGATGCGCCAGCACGATCCGGACGCCGTTCACCAGCGAGGGACGCTCAGCCGGGCGCACGGCTTCAGGCGGCACAACCCGCCACACTACGAGCGCCGCGACCACCGCTAACCCCGCCAGCCAGGAAAACGGCGCATACCAGCGGTCGGTGCGGTCGATCAACCAGCCGATCATGGGCATACCCAGCAGAAACGCCCCGGACCAGCTCATTTCGGTGATCGCAATCGCCATGCCGCGCCGCGCGTAACGCACGTGATCACCCACGTAGGCGTACAGCGCCGGGTCTAAAACGAGCTTGCCTATGCCCATGATCAGCAGCGCGGCAAACAGCACCGTGTAGCTCGGCCACACGGCGATCAGCAGCATGCTGCCAACAAAACACGCCAGCCCGAACAGCATCGCCGTCCGGTGTCCCTGCCTGTCGGCGAGCGATCCGAACACCGGGCTGATCAGCCCCAGGCTGGAGCGCGCCGTCACCGCCAGCGCGACGGCTTCCAGTTCCACGCCCAGCCCGCGCGCGATCACCGGCAGAAACGGGTAAACCATGCGGTAGCCCGTGTTGGTGATCATACGCGTGACAAGGAATGTGCCTAACTGAAGCGCCATCGCCGGGGTGTGTGTCCGACGCAGCAGGAAGCCGGTTTGCGGGTATTTTTCCAAGGGTTTTCTAACTCGAAACTAATGGAGGATGCCCATTCCCCATTGGCAAGATCACAGTCGGACGCCACCTATTGTACTCTGCCGCCCGGACGTGCTCAACCTGCGCGCAGGTACGGGCTATCGCTTCAGATGGCCAACTATGCGTTTTGCGCGTCGCCGCGCAACACTGTGCGACACCGTGTGTCGCCTTCCCCCTAATCCCCCTTCCAGCCAAGCTGGACGGGGGACTTTACAAGCGCGCCCGCTGGTTTTTCCCCTCCATGACTTTGTCGGGGAGGGGACACCGGGCGTTAGCCCGGAGGGGTGGGGCGTTTTGATTTTGAGGCATTTACCCCTGTGAGCAGGTGCGGGGAGTCAGATCAGGGAATGGCGGTGACTGCTGCCGAGGTGCCGCCGGGGGTGGGGAGTGGATTCGGCCAGCCGCGCATATCATAAAAACCCCGGTCGATCATCCACTGGCACAGGATGGGGCCGCCGTACCGGTCGGGGATGGGAATCCCGTTGACCTGCGGCAGGCCGTTGTACCCGCGCAGATACCCGAACGTGCCGTCGATCTGGGCGCGCGCCGCCTCGGATAGTTCAACGTCACCGATGGCGATGGCGTGAATGTGAATCGGGGAGCCAGGGTATAACTCGTCCGTATCGCGCAGCCAGGCTGCAAACCCCGCCACGCGCAGTGCGTATACCATCGGTCCGATCTCGCCTGTCATCACCGACCAGTCCGCCCGGCTGCGCACCGAGAGATCAACCGCGCCGCCGCCGTCATGCGTGCCAAAACTGGCCGCTACCGCGCCCCCGTTGTAGCCGCCCTGTGTGATCGCCAGCCGGAAATCGATCACGCCGCCTTGCGCCGTATACAACGCCTGGGCGTGATCCAGCATGGTTATCGTGCGCAGGTTGAACTGTCCCCCGTTGACCCACAGCCGCGTATAGTCGTCGGGCGGCTCCCAACAGCCTGCCGGTTCGACAAACGGCGTGGGCGTGCTGCCCGCGTATCCCCACGCCGCAGGCCCGGCGCTCATTCCCAGCACGATCACGGCTACCAGGACCGCCGCTAACAGGCTGCTCAACATCACGCGTCGAAACACGATCGAACCTCGCTATCCTATTCCCACGGCTCAGGTTCGAGCCTGACCGCCTGCGCAAACCGATCCGAAAAATCGGGATGGTTGGTCAGCTCGATGTAGTCCAACTGCCGGACAAGCGCGTCCGCTCGCTGGCGTTCCCCGGCATTGATCAACAGCCGCTTGGCACCGATACCCGCCGCGTTTCCGACTTGATGAAAGTGTTCCGGCGGAAGCGGGGGGAACAACCCGATCGCGACCGCGTTCGCCAGGTCGATGTAGTTGCCGAATGCCCCGGCCACGATCACGCGGTCGATATCCTGTTCGGACAGTCCCGCCCGCTCGACCAGGAGTTTGATCCCGGCCCGGATCGCGGCCTTTGCTAGCTGAACCTCGTTCACGTCCGCGCGGCTGATGGTCACAGCCCGCCCGTGCCCGGCCTGGTGCGCCGGTACGATTTCATACCATGACCGGTGACCTTCGCGCCGGATGTCAGGATGTCCCCGCCGCATAGCGCCGGTTGGGGAGATCAGCCCTGCTCCGCGCAAAACCGCGACCGCGTCCAGAATCCCGGAGCCGCACAAGCCGACCGGCGGCAGGTTGTTGATCGTCGCCCAGCGCAGCCCGTTATTCTGCCACATCAGGCGTTCAATCGCGCCACCGGCGGCACGCATGCCGTCGCGGATATGTGCGCCTTCGAAGGCCGGGCCGGATGCCGTCGAGCAGCACCACAGGCGGCCATGCGCGTTAAGCGTGACCTCGGTGTTGGTGCCGATATCCAGGCTGAGGGTAACGCCGGGCCGGTCCGGGGTGGCCGTCGCCAGCAGCATCGCCACGTGATCCGCGCCGACAAACCCGGCCACGTTCGGCGGCAGGTACAACCACGCGCCGGGCGCCACGTCCAGGCCCAAGGCACGCGCCGGGGTGCGCACCGCGGACGAAATCGCCGGGACATAAGGCGCCGCGCCAAGCTGCTCGACGGGCAAACCCAGCAGCAGGTGATGCATGGCCGTGTTGCCGACCGCGACCACGTCCACCACATCTTCGGAATGCGCGCCTGCCTGATCACAGACCGTGTGCAGCAGGTCGTTCAGCCCATCGAGAATAGTCGTTTGCAGCCGCGCCCGGCCTTCGGGATCGTGTACGGCCAGCGTCAGCCGGGCCATGACATCCTCACCATAAACGATCTGGGGATTCGTCGCGCCTGTTATGCCGAGCGTGTGCCCGGTCTGGAGATCAACCAGGTACGCAGCCAATCCGGTCGTGCCGACATCGACCGCAAACCCCAGCGGGACGCCGTCCGGCGGCAGCCAGCGCACGGCGTCGGACTCGTTGGTTATCAAGCGGGCGTGCCAGTCATGCTGGCGCAGAATCCCCGGCAGATCGGCCAGCACGGGCGCAGTTATGCGCCAGCCGGACGGCGTGAGGCCCTGCGCACGTTCGTTCTCCCAGCGCACGCGCTCGTTCTCCCAGCGCACGCGTTCCCAATCGCCGCGCAGATCGTCCACCGAGGGCGGGATCGCGCTCAAATCGTGGATTCGGATCGCGGGTTCGACCGGCAGCGGGATTTCTTCGCCTTCAACCTGGCTGCGCTGCGGGGCGCTCAGCGACTCCGCCGGGATATCGACCACGATCACGCCATCCCCCGCGATCACGGCCTGGCAGGCAAGCCGGATACCGCCAGCGATATCAGCATCGGACAGCCTATCACGCTCAGAATCGTTGAGCGGGCTGACCGCGCCTTGCAGCACGCGCACCTGGCAGTCCGCGCATATCCCCAGGCCGCCGCACACCGCCGAAATCCCGACGCCGCCCGCCTGCGCAGCGATCAACAGGCTGTCACCGGGTTGGGCTGTGACACGCTTGCCGACCGGTTGGAACACAACTTCAGTCATGGTGTGCATCCACGCATACACCAACCCGTTCAACTTGAATCAGGCCATCCCCCGCCGCTTGTGTAATCCGGTTGCCCGGCGGCACGACCAGGAATTCATCCTCCGGCCAGTCACCCGACACCAGCAGCCGCAGCAGGCGCGGATCGCCCTGTTTGCGTTCGTATGTCCAGCCGCGCCGGGCCGCTTCGTCGCGGGCCATCTGCTCGTATGCATGGCCATCACCGGTGCCCATGTCGATATACACCGCCCGGTTGTAGTGTTTGCCCCACTCGCCCATCACTTCCATCAGGTAATCGGCGTTGTCCTGGCCGTATCTGGCGACGTAATCCTCATACACGCCATCCATCGCGCCCAGGCTGGCCGCGCCCAGCGCCACGGCTGCGCCTGCTTCATTCCGTTCCATGTAATCCAGGCTGTACCAGTACGTGCCCGGATTCGTGTCAAACTCCACCTGGTAACGCTGGTGCGAACCGAGATAGATCGCGATGCAGTCATGCGTGCGGGGAATCACCAGCGGGGTATGCCAGGCGGTCAGCCCGACCGTAGACAGGCCGCACATGCCATAGGCCAGCACGATTGCATCACACGTGCCCGGCTGGATCGTGTCGATCTCAGCCTGGAGGGTATCACGTAAGGTGTTCGGTGTGTTGTGCAATCCCTGGCGGAAAAGCCGGATAGAAATGGTATGAGGCGCCGCCGCCGCCACAGCGTACAGGCTGCGCGCCAGCGCCTCACACGTTAGCGCCACGAAGTGCTTCATCTACTGGCCGATTAACTCGTGTGCCTTTCGCACCGCGGCGGACGCATCCGACGCATAACCATCGGCACCGATCTGTTCGGCGTAAGCCTGGGTAACCGGCGCGCCGCCGACCATGATGACCGTCTGAGAACGCAAACCGGCCTCTACGATAGCATCAATGGTGGTTTTCATATTGGGCATGGTCGTCGTCAGCAAAGCCGACATCGCCACGATCTGGGCGCCGTTTTTTACCTCGGCGATAAACTTCTCCGGCGAGACATCAACACCCAGATCGGCCACTTCGAACCCGGCCCCTTCGAGCATCATCGCTACCAACGACTTGCCGATATCGTGCAGGTCACCTTTAACCGTGCCAATCGCAATCTTACCCAGCGGCTCGACGCCCTGATCGACCAGGAGCGGTTTGAGCAGTTCAAGCGCGCCTTTCATGGCACGCGCCGCGATCAGCATCTCCGGCACAAAAAACTCACCGTCTTCAAACAACTGGCCGACTTCGGTCATGGCGCTGATCAACCCGTCGTGCAAAATCACTTCCGGGTTGAGTCCCTCAGCCAGCGCTTCTTCAACTTTGGCAACCGCGACTTTGGCCTGACCATCGATCACGGCTTCTCTAATTTGATTGATCAATACATTATCCGACATAACTTCAATGATCTCCTTATTGGTGTTGATCGGCTGCTGCCTTTCAACTGTCAACGTGGTACAGCAATTTCTTTCTCGCCCATTTTAGCACAACTGCAACACCTTACTGCACAAACAGCCAGTGTACCGCATAATACCGCAGAACACGTGACAGTCGTGTTCAATGCCATGCTGCTTTCCTGCGCTGGCATCAGATCAACTCGTGTTCGAGAACCTCAAAAAATGAATCGCGCGCCTCTGTTTCGTTCCAGGGATAGTGACCGCAGTTTTTGAGCATGATGAATCGAAAGTCGCTGAGAACACGCGCGAGCGGTTCCCGGACACCGTCGGCAGGATGCGGATCGTAATCCCCGTGGATGGCGACCACCGGGCATTGAATGTGTGTGCCGAGTTGCAGCAGAGCGCCGTTTGCCCGAAGCTGTTCGGCATCACGCCATACGCGCTGGTGAATATTGTACTGGACACGCGTGCTTTCCGCGTCAAGCGTGAGCGGGCTGTACGTGTCCGTGCGGTCTTTGAACAACGCCCCAAGCCGGGCCAGCGCCTTGTTTTTGTCGTCAACGCCAGGATCATCCAGTGTTTTATACAGGGCATCCATCTCGCTTTTTTCATCCGTGCTCAGGCGGCTGAGCCGGGTTTCCATCACCTGTGCGCCGTGCTGAGCTTCGAATCCGCCGCAGCCGACAAGAATCAGCTTGTTGACCAGGGCGGGATGGTGTGCCGCAGTGACAAAACTCAGCATCGCGCCCCACGACCAGCCGATGAGCGTAAGCGGCTGATCGCCGTATGTTTCGATGACCGTTCGTAATTCCTCGACCTGCCCGTCCAGCGAGTCGGCGGTTTGCAGTAGCTCCAGAACACCCCGCTTGCGGGCGAGTTCACGCGCCACCGGGGCCATCGATCCCGGTGCGCCGGGGCCGCCATGAATCACCGCGACACGATAGGGGGCCGGTCCGTGTATCCTCAGGTTGTCCATACGGGGTGATCCTTTGGGTAACCCGGCAGATGTCCGATGCCAGTGTGCCAGCTTGACCAATTGTAGCGAAATCTTAGAATCAGGAAATATGAATCTATTCAGCTTTTTAGAGCAGTCAGGAAAACGATCACATGAAACTATTTGGGAAATCGTATGCACCGGATGAACTTAAGCGGTTGACAGGCAAACTTGACCAACTGGCCGGTGTCCGGCTGGGGGAACTGGTCGAGGGAAACGAGCGCGGCTTACGCGTGGCCGACGTGTTTAATGCGGCGGGACTGAATTTCACCGTGCTACTTGATCGCGGCATGGATATCGGCGCAGCGTCATTCCAGGGGGTGCCGCTGGCCCTCAACGCGCCGAGTACGACAGCGCATCCGTCGTTTTATGAACCGGACGGGTTGGGCTGGCTGCGAACGTTCGGCGGCGGGTTGATGGTCGGCTGCGGCCTGAGTTGGTACGGGCCGCCGCTTGACGACAATGGCCAACACCTGGGCCTGCATGGACGGTTATCACACATTCCCGCCCGCCGGGTATCCACGGGCGCGGCGTGGCAGAACGATGATTATATGGTGTGGGTCGAGGGACAGGTGAGCGAAGCGCTGTGGTTTAACTATCACCTGGTGCTTACACGCCGGATCAGCACCTCGCTGACAGCGTCATCGCTGCGCATCGAAGACGAGGTTACCAACGCCGGATATACACCCGCCGAACACATGATGCTCTATCACTGTAATTTTGGCTTCCCGTTCGTCAGCCCGGACAGTATGGTCGAGATCGACGCCGCAGAAACCGCGCCGCGTGATGCCGCCGCCGAAAAGGGAGTCGAGCGCTGGCGCCAGTTTGATCCGCCCACACCCGGTTTTGCCGAGCAGGTGTTTTACCACACGCCTCAGGCAGACGATCAGGGGTATGCGCAGGCCCGGTTAGTCAATCCGGCGCTGGGAATGGCCGCCTACGTGCGCTACCGGCAGGCAGAGCTGCCATGCCTCACCCAGTGGAAAATGATGGGAGCGGGTACATATGTCTGCGGCCTGGAACCGGGCAGCGCCCAGGTAAACGGGCGCCTTGCGGCTCGTAAGGACGGCCAACTGCGGGTATTGGAACCCGGTGAAAGCGTAAGTTATGCGGTCGAAATCGGGGTCACGTCCTCGGATTAAAAACCATAAAAACCATTCAGGGCACATGTTTTCGTGATACATGTGCCCTGAGATTTCCTCGAATCAGCGCCGGGCGTTACTACACGATAAACTGGGCGTTGCGGTGACGGGGTCGGCCAGGGCATTGCCGACCAATCCGCTTTCGATCGCGTCGCGCACCTCAAGCACGCCGTCTTCGACGGAAATGGCCGGTTTGAAGTCAAGATGTTCACGAATCTTGTCAAAAGATACGCGGATATCACCTGTCACTAACCGGCTGCCCCCCGCTCCCCTTACAGCCGACGCTGCTCGCACCACGAAGTCGATGACAGTATACTTGTGCACACATGTTTTGACCTGACGAAAGGATGTTTTGTTTTGAGTGTCGATTCGCAGAGTCATCCCATTCGCGTGATCAACAGCGTCGCCCCCATCCGAATCTGTGATAACGGGGGATGGACAGATACCTGGTTTGCCGGACACGGTGAGGTATTCAACATTGGTGTATACCCCTACGTTGAGGTCCAGATCAAGGTTTATCCGGCGCGGGCGCGCAAACACCGGATCATGCTGTATGCTGAGAATTACGGCGACGTGTACCCGATTGTCCCCAGTCACACCGAGTGGGAGCGTCACCCGCTGTTGGAAGCGGCCATCGAAGTGATGCATGTGCCCGACGACATCGCCTTGCACATCACGGTCTATTCCGAGGTGCCCGCCGGGTGTTCAACCGGTACGTCAGCTTCGATTACCGTCGCCCTGATTGGGGCGCTGGATCGCCTCACGCCGGGCACAATGACTCCTCACGAAATCGCGTATGCTGCGCACCGTGTTGAAACGGATATGCTCCACTTGCAAAGCGGCATTCAAGACCAGTTGTGCGCCGCGTTTGGCGGCATCAATTTTATTGAGATGTTCAATTACCCTTACGCGACCGTATCACAGATTCTTGTCCCGAACTCGCTCTGGTGGGAGCTGGAGCGGCGGCTGCTGCTCCTGTTTCTGGGCAAAGCCCACCAATCATCGGCTGTACACGAGCAGGTTATCCAAAAGCTCGAAGAAGGGGGACCGAACAACGCGGCCCTGGATACGCTGCGCCGGACCGCCGAAATGTCACGAGACGCGCTGTATGCCGGTGATTTTTCGGCGCTTGGCCGGGCTATGACCGTGAACACCGAGGCCCAGGGTGATTTGCATCCCGACCTGATCAGCGAAGATGCACACCAGATTATTGACATTGCCCGTCAAAACGGCGCCATCGGCTGGAAAGTGAATGGCGCGGGAGGGGATGGTGGCTCGATAACGCTGCTGTGTGGGGCCACGTCAAGCGAAAAACGGTCCCTGATCTCGGCCATCGAGGAAGCCAATCCCGCGTTTAAGAGCCTGCCCATCTACCTGAGCCGGTACGGGCTGCGCTTATGGGAATACAAATAGAGGGGAGCCTGATAGCCGTCGTCCTGGCGTTCAGACCGAGTTCGGCTGGCTGACCAGCACATGACATGCCACGTTCTGGCCGATGATCTGCTGGCAGCCGTTGACTACCAGAGTCATGGGACCTTCAAAGGGATCACACGAAACCACTTCGATCGTGGCGCCAACACGCAGTCCTTTTTCAGCCAGGTAGCGCAGCATGTCCGGCGATTGATCACTCAGGCGGGCCACCACGCCGCTGGTCCCTGGCGGCCAGTCCGACAGCGGTGTCAGATCGCGGCGGAAAATATCACCTTCCGGGCCGGGGATGGGATCGCCGTGGGGATCAAACCGTGGGTTGCCAAGATATTCCGCGATCCGATCGGCCAACTGCTCGGAAACCGCGTGTTCCATGCGTTCGGCTTCCTCGTGGACTTCATCCCAGGCATAACCCAGCGCCTCGACCAGGAATAATTCAAGCAGCCGGTGATGGCGGATGATCTCCAGCGCGATCCGTTCGCCCGCAGGTGTCAGTTGAATCCCGCGATAGGGTTCGTGTACAACCAGGTTAGCTTTTGCCAGCTTTTTCGCCATTTCCGTTGTAGAGGGGGCGGTGATACCCAGCGCATCGGCCAACATCGAGGTTTGCACACGCTCATGATTTTGTTGGAGCAGGTACACGGTTTTTAGAAAATCTTCAATAGCTTCGCTATAGTTCGTGTTGTTGGGACGATTCTCACTGGTCACGTCTGGTCCCTCTTTCCCCAGAGCCGGCTTGCTGTTTTGCCCGTTGATTCCATGATAACAAAATAATGCCAGTTATCCTACAATCTGCTATCCGTGCAGAACCCAACAGGCGCCATAAAACCCATTTGTGCCCCGGTATACAAACTTGACAAACACCTTCGTTTTGGTGTTTAATGTAATCGATTACACCGTGTATTTTGAAGCGCTTACATTGAGGTGTCTATGCGTGCCCGTATGGAAGATGTTGCCCGGCTTGCCGGTGTATCAACCGCAACGGTTTCACGCGTGGTCAACAAACCGGAATGTGTCAGCCATGAGACACGCCAGCGCGTCATGGATGCCATCGGCCAGTTGGAGTATAAGATCAACCTGGCGGCCCGCAGCCTGCGCACGAACCAGACTCGCACTATCGCGATCCTGATCCCCACCATTGCCGAACCGGTGATCAACCAGTTGGTTGAGGCCGTCGAAGATGTCGCCGTCACAGAAAACTACTCGCTGCTCATGTGCAGCACGCGCGGTGACAGCGCCCGCGAGCAAGCATACATCCAGCAGATATCGCAGCAAACCATGGTTGATGGTGTGCTGTATGTCTCGCCGCGCTCGGCACCGGAACAGGTGCTTGAACTGGCAAACAGTGACGTGCCGCTGGTGTTGTGCAACTACCATGTTGAGGGGACCGGCACGCCGTGTATTTTGGCCGATCACGTCAGTTCGATCTACCAGACGACCAGCCACCTGCTGGCATTCGGACACCGCCGGATTGCGCTGCTCAATCTGGCGGCCCTCCACTACTACCCGGCTCGCATGCGGCGCGAGGGTTTCGAAAACGCGTTTGCTGCCGCCGGTTTATCGCCCGATCCTGACCTGGTGGTTGAGCTGCGCGAGCCAACTTACGACGCTAACGACTGGCGCGGCGTGATTAACGAACTGTTGGACCATGCCCATCCACCCACTGCGATCGTTGCCTTTAACGACAAAGTGGCATTGGAAGTTTACGCCGTCTGCCGCGCACGCGGGCTGTGTATTCCGCATGACCTGTCGGTGACGGGCTGCGATGATATCCTGTCGGCACGTTATCTTGACCCGCCGCTGACGACCGTGCGCATCCCGGCTTACGAACTAGGCCAACTGGCAATGCAAACGCTGCTCATGCGCATCAACCAGACCGACCCGACCATTCACAAGACTACGCTGCTGGACGTTGAGCTTGTCGTCCGCGAGTCGTGCGCCCCGCCTGAGCAAGCGCTCTAGAAAGAATTGGGAGAGCGATGACAACGATTACCGACCGTTTTGACATCACAGGTAAAACCGCCGTTGTGACCGGTGGCGCGGGCGTGTTGTGCAGCGCCATCGCGCGTATGCTGGCCGCTCATGGCGCTAATGTCGTGATTCTGGACTTAGCAGAGGACCGCGCTTCTGCGCTTGCCGCCGATCTCGGCGCGAACGCGATCGGCATTGGCGCTGACGTGTTGGACCGGGCATCACTCAAAGCCGCTGCCGACAGGGTGAAAGCCACGTTTGGCCCGGCGGATATTTTGATCAACGGTGCGGGCGGCAACAAGGCCCAGGCTACGACCAGCACCGAACGCCAATTTTTTGATCTGCCACCCGATGCGCTTCAATGGGTTTTTAACCTGAATTTTCTGGGAACCGTGTTAGCGTCACAGGTTTTCGGCAAGCAGATGGTCGACAGCGGCGCAGGTGTCATCCTCAATATCTCGTCCATGAGCGCGCTGCGCCCGCTCACCCGTGTGCTGGCCTACAGCGCCGCCAAAGCCGCCGTCAGTAATTTTACGCAGTGGTTGGCCGTACACATCGCCCAGGAATATACGCCTGGGGTACGCGTGAACGCGCTCGCGCCGGGCTTCTTTTTGACCGAGCAAAACCGTTATTTGTTAACCGACGAAACCACAGGCGACCTGACCGCACGCGGCCAACTGATTCTCGACCACACGCCCGCGAATCGTTTTGGGACACCCGACGATCTCTTGGGGACTGTGCTGTGGCTTGTGTCCCCGGCAGCCGCGTTTGTAACCGGCACGGTGATCCCCATTGACGGCGGGTTCGACGCCTATGCAGGAGTGTGACTCATGCTTGATGCACATGCCGCCAGTGAAAACGGACTGCTCGCCGAATCCACCATCCGCGACACGATCACGCGCGGCCTGGAAGGGCGATTCCGGGGCCAGCATGTGCTGGTACTGATCCCGGATCACACCCGCACCATGCCGCTGCCGCTGCTGTTTCGCGCCCTGACCGAGACTCTGCACGACGCGCGCAAGCTGGATTTTATGGTCGCACTGGGCACACACTTACCGCTTGATGAGGCGGTGTTGTGCACATTGGTGGGTATCACGCCGGAGGAACGCGCCAGCACCTACAAGCATACCGGCCTGCTCAACCACGCCTGGGACGATCCCGGCGTTTTGGTGAACGTTGGCACCATCACCCAGGAGCAGGTCAAAAGCCTGGCCGGTGACGTGTGGCACCCGTCGCTGGGCGGTGATGTGCCGGTGCGCATCAACCGCGCCGCGCTGGCCTGCGATCACATCCTGATCGTGGGGCCGACCTTCCCGCACGAAGTGGTCGGTTTTTCCGGCGGCGCAAAATACCTGTGGCCTGGCATTTCCGGGCCGGAGATGATCAACGTCACGCACTGGTTGGGCGCTTTGATCACCATTCTGGACACAATCGGCATCGAAGACACCCCGATGCGGCGCATGATCCACACTGCCGCCGACATGCTGCCGACCCCGGTAACACTGATCTCGGTGGTCGTCACGGGTGACGGGCTGGCCGGTATGTTCATCGGGCCGCACCGTGACGCGCACCATGCATCAGCAGTACTCTCTGCGCAGCGACACATTACCTGGTTGGATAAACCATACCGGCGTGTGTTATCACAGGCACCCCCGATGTATGATGAACTGTGGACCGGTGCCAAAGCCATGTACAAACTGGAACCCGGCATCGCGGACGGCGGCGAAGTGATCGTTTACGCGCCGCACCTGGACACCGTCAGCGACGTGCACGGGCACTACCTGTACAAAACCGGCTATCACGTGCGCGATTATTTTTTGAAACAGTGGGATCGTTTCGCAGACATCCCCCTGGGTGTGCTGGCACACAGCACTCACCTCAAGGGATCGGGGACGTTTGAAAACGGCGTCGAAACGCCCCGTATTCAGGTTACGCTGGCAAGCCGGATTTCACCGGAAGACTGCAAAAAATTGAACCTGGGTTATATGGACCCGGCCAGCATCGATATCGACGCGTGGCGCGAGCGCGAGGACGACGGAATCCTGTTTGTGCCCAAAGCGGGCGAGCAGCTATTTCGCGTCAAACCGGACTGAGCGGGGGAAATCTCCCCGGCCCGGACTGCTGCAATCGACGGTGCAGGGCCGGTACACTTATTTACCTGATAAAGGATGGAATACTTATCATGACAAAATATCATATTGGGATGGTCGGGTTGGGTGTTATGGGCGGCAACCTGGCGCGTAATCTCGTATCGAAAGGCTTCAGCGTCGCGGGTTATGACCTGGACGCGGATAAACGCGCTGCGTTTGACCGGCATGCCAGCGAAGGCGAACTGTCCAGTTTTCCGGATGTTGAACAGTTTTTAGGCGCGCTCGACGTGCCGCGCCGTGTCATTCTGCTGGTGCCGTCCGGCGTGGTCGATAACGCGATCGACTCGCTCAAGCCGCACCTGAGCCAGGGCGACCTGCTGATCGATCTCGGCAACAGCTTTTTTGCCGACACGGAGCGCCGCTCTATAACGCTGGAAAAAGAAGGATTCCTGTTCATCGGCAGTGGTGTATCCGGCGGCGAAAAAGGCGCGTTACGCGGCCCGGCGATCATGCCCGGCGGCCAGCGCGAAGCGTATGCCCTGGTCGAACCGGCGTTTGAAGCGATTGCCGCCAGGATCAACGGCGAGCCGTGTGTCACGTACATCGGGCCGCGCGGCGCGGGGCACTATGTCAAAATGGTGCATAACGGCATCGAATACGGCATTATGCAGGTCATCGCCGAAGCGTATGACATACTGCGCCGGGGGGCCAACGCCACCGCCCAGGAACTCCACGAGGCATTCAGCGCCTGGAACCAGGCCGAACTCAATTCGTACCTGATCGAGATCACGGCGGCGATCTTTGGTCGCACCGATCCCGACACCGGCAAGCCGATTGTGGACGTCATCCTTGACGAAGCCAAACAAAAAGGCACCGGCAAATGGACCAGCCAGAACGCGCTGGATATGGGCGTGCCGACTCACACCATCAACGCGGCAGTCGAGGGGCGCATTATCTCCGGGCTGAAGCAGGAACGGATCGCCGCAGAAAACATCTTTGCCGGGCCGGGCACCACGTTCGACGGCGACCGTAACACGTTGTTTGACGACGTGCGGCGGGCGCTCTACGCGTCGATGCTGACGGCCTACGCGCAAGGATTGGCCCTGATCCAGGCGGCGAGCAAGGAACATGCTTACGACCTGGATATCGAAGGCATTGCCCGCATCTGGCGCGGGGGATGCATTATCCGTGCCGCGCTGCTGGAAGATATCCGCCAAGTGTACAGCGCCCAGCCGGACCTGCCAAATATGCTGCTGGCGGACGTGTTCCGCACGGCGATTGAGGAACGCCAGGCGGCCTGGCGTCGAGTCGTTCAAACGGCGGTCGGGCTGGGAATCCCGGTGCCGGGGCTGGCGGCATCGCTGGCGTATTTTGACGCGTACCGCACCGCGCGCCTGCCCGCCAACCTGACCCAGGCGCAGCGTGACTTTTTTGGATCGCACACCTACCGCCGCATTGATCAAGACGGTGTGTTTCACACCGAATGGGAAGATTAACAGCCTGTTTTGCTCTTTGAGGAAGGGATAAATCAAAACTTATGGCTAAAGCATCTCATGTTATTGTGGCCCAATCGGGCGGCCCCACGCCGGTGATCAATAATTCGCTGCGCGGCGTGATCGAAGCCTGCCGCGAACGGCCCGATGTGTTCGGCACCGTCTACGGCGGCTGGCATGGCATCGAGGGCGTGTTAAAGGAAGAACTGCTGAACCTGTCGATCCAGGACCCGCGCGAGGTCGCGCTGCTGCGTACCACGCCCACCGCGGGGGCGATCGGCACCTGCCGCTACAAGCTCAAGGCGCGCCAGCAGGAAGATTTCGAGCGCGTCATCGATGTGATGCAGGCGCACGACGTGGGCTACTTTTTTTACATCGGCGGCAACGACTCGATGGATACCGCGCACAAAGTCGCCTTGATGGCTGCCGACCGGGGCCTGGATATCATCGCGGTAGGTGTGCCCAAAACCATCGATAACGACGTGGGCGACTCCGAATTTAAATTGATCGATCACACGCCCGGTTATGGCAGTGTCGCGCGTTACTGGGCGCTGAATCTTCAGAATTTGAACGAAGAAAATGCCGGATCGTGCCCGGCGGACCCGGTGCTTGTGCTCCAGGCGATGGGACGCAAGATCGGCTTTATCCCCGCTGCGGCCCGCCTGGCCGACCCCGACCGGGTTTTGCCGCTGCTGATCGTGCTGGCCGAATCCGGCCTGACGCTGGAAACACTCGCCGACCGGGTCAGCGACATGCTCAAAGAACACGGACGCGCGATCGTGGTCGTCAGCGAAGGCTTTGATGTGGGCGAGATCGGCGCACAAAAAGACTCATTCGGGCACACGGAATTTGGCGCCAGCGCCACCCAGGCGGGGCAGGCCGTCATCAACTACCTGAACCACGTGGGATTAGCCGTCCCCGGCTCGGCCCGTACCAATATCCCCGGCACCGACCAGCGCGATTCGATGATCTATGCCTCAACCGTAGACCTGGATGAAGCGTACAACGTGGGCCGCAAAGCCGTTCAGATCGCCGCCGACGGTCATAATGGTTACATGGCTACAATCCTGCGCGCGCCGGGTGATATCTATCACGTCACATTCGACCGGGTGCCGCTGGAACAGGTCGCCAACTCCGAGCGCAAATTCCCCGCGCAGTGGATCAGCGCAAGCCGCACCGACGTTACCGACGATTTTGTGCGGTACGCGCGTCCCCTGATCGGCAGTGACTGGCCGAGCATTCCGACCGTCAACGGCTTGCAGCGGTTTGCCCGCTTCGAACACCAATTCGCCGACCAGGTGCTGCCGGCTTACGTGCCGCAGACTCACCGCTAGCCGCCTATATTCGTGTTTTCTAGTTGAGTTAAAAGGCAAACTTATGAGCGATCCAGCCCAACCCCTACGCGATCTTCAACCCCAGCATGATTATTTTATCGGCATTGACTCCGATGGCTGCGCCTTCGACAGCATGGAGATCAAACACAAAGAGTGTTTCGCGCCCAACACCATCAAATTCTGGGACCTTCAGCCGGTATCGAAGTATGCACGCGAAGCCGCTGAATTTGTGAACCTCTATTCCAAATGGCGCGGGATCAACCGCTGGCCTGCCCTGGTGATGGTATTCGACTTGCTGCGCGAGCGCGACGACGTGATCCGCCGCAGCGTCTCGATCCCGCAGGCTGAGTCGCTCCGCGCTTTTATCGATCAAGACACGTTTCCCCACAGCAACGACGGCTTGAAGGCGTATATGGCCGAACATCCCGGCGACCCGGAGCTTGAGCGCGGCATGGCATGGACGACCGCCGTCAATGACGCCGTCGCGGACATGGTGCACGGCGTGCCGCCGTTCCCGTTTGTGCGCGAAAGCCTGGATACGCTGGCCGGCAAGGCGGATATGATCGTCGTTTCGGCAACACCGTGCGCGGCGCTTGTGTCCGAATGGAACGAGCACGATATCGCCAAATATGTGAAGGCGATCGCCGGGCAAGAAATGGGCAAAAAAGCCGTACACCTTAAGCTGGCTGCTGCCGGGCGTTACCCGCCGGAGCGTATCCTCATGATCGGTGATGCGCCGGGCGACAGGCGTGCCGCCAAAGCAAATGATGCCCTGTTTTACCCGATCAACCCCGGCGACGAGGAACGGTCATGGGAACGGTTCATCAACGAGGCTAAGGACCGGTTCTTGAATGGCACCTACGCCGGTGACTATGAGGCCAGCCTGAACGCCGAATTTGAAACGCACCTGCCCGATACGCCGCCCTGGAAACGCTAGCGCGGCCTGCTGGTGATCGTGCCTGTTCAACGTGCCGGGCGATAGGCTGCCCGGTGCGTTTTTATATGCCGGATTGATCGTCGATCTCACTGGATACCCTGGCCGGAATCACAACTGGCAGTTAGCCAACACGCTACTTAACAGAATTGTCAACAAACCTACCTTGAACCATACTGTGGTCACTCATCACCTTGCGCAGGAGGTATGTTCGCGATGGTTATGGTTGTCAAACAACTGGGAGACGAACCGATCATTGTTATCACTGTCACGCCACCTTTTGATAGTTACAAAGATGTTATACAAAAACTGGAGGCTATCGAGGCAATCGCCAACACAATTGACAGCCCTATCATTTACCGCATCAATGACTACAGCGCGGTCACACAGGCATCACTTGACGATATCATGACCGTCTTGGCCAGAGAAACCCGTTCAGGATCGGCTGGATCACTGGCCGACCCGCGTGTACGAAGTGTAGCTGTTGGTTCGGATGAGATGATTCGGTTGGCTGCCACAAGCCTCAAACAAACGCAGTACGGCAACCTGGATGTGCCGCTGTTCGAATCGTATGACGACGCATTGGCCTACATCCGTGAGGATATGGCCCGACGCATCGAATAAACGTAAGCGCTCATAATAGATTCAAACCAACAAGGAGTATATGCTTATGGCTCGTGTAGGATATATTGGCCTGGGGCTGATGGGCGCTCCCATAGCGCGCAACTTGATGAAGGCTGGTCATTCACTGGTTGTTCACAACCGCAGCCGGGCGATTGTGGACCAGCTCGCCAGCGAAGGCGCTACACCGGCATTCTCGCCGCGCGAAGTGGCCGAGCAATGTGATTTTGTGTTTACGAATGTGCCGGACTCACCGGATGTCGAACTGGTGGTGCTCGGCCCGGATGGCATCATCGAAGGTGCCCACGCGGGCATGATCACCATTGACAACAGCACCATCAAGCCCGAAACGGCCCGCAAAGTTGCCGCCGAACTGGAAAAGGTGGGCGTGCTGGCGCTGGATGCGCCCGTCAGCGGCGGGGATATTGGCGCCAAAGCCGGAACGTTAAGCATCATGGTCGGCGGTCCACAGGAAGCGTTTGACAAAGCGCTGCCGCTGTTCGAAGCGATCGGTAAAACAGCGATTCTGGTCGGTGACAGCGGGGCCGGGCAGATCGCCAAAGCCGCCAATCAAATTGTGGTCGCGGGAACCATGACCGCTATGGCCGAGGCCCTGGTCCTGGCGCAGAAAAGCGGCGTAGACCCGGCACGCGTGGTGCAGGCCATCAGCCGGGGCGCGGCGCAGTGTTGGGCGCTGGATAACAAGCCGGAAAAACTGTTTAAACGCGACCTCGCACCCGGTTTTAAAGCCCATATGCAGGCCAAAGACCTCAAGATCGTGATCGATACCGGGCGCACCTACGGCGTGCCGCTGATGGTCACGGCGACCGTACACCAGATGTACGAGGCCATGATCGGCATGGGCAACGGCGATCTCGATAACAGCGCGATCATAACCGTGCTGGAAGCCCTGGCCGGTGTCGAGCTTGGCAGTCCGGCTGACTGATTCGTGTGAATCAAAAACAGGGCGGGGAAACGTGTTCTCTGCCCTGCTCCACAAGCGCAGAACGATCAGTTTTTGAACGTGCCTGATGCACTGGCCACGACTACCGGCACATTCGGCACCGCGTCGTAATAGTCCACAAAACGGGCAGCTTCAGCGCCATCGTAAACACGGAGTTTTTCGGCCCAATTGGCGCTGATCGACAGGTACAACACGTCCACCGTAACCGTAAACGGGCCTTCGGCCCCGGCCACTTTCATGATATACCGGATGGTATCACCGCCGCCGTCAAAATCAGCATCGTCAGCCGCGACCCCGTGTACAGTGATCTCCTCGCGGGCGGAGTCCTTGTCAAAGCCAAACGGCAGCAGGCGGTTATCCTTGACATACCCCGCGCCGCGCAGCAGCGTTGTAGTGGGGGCGCCCTCGGTGTCCACCATCACCGACTCGTAAATTTGCACCTGATCCGGCTCGGTGATCGTTGTGTAATGCGGTTCGTAGTGAGCCGGGTCGGCGTCGTGATCGTCGCCCACAATCCTACCGGTCGGTTCGTATGCACCGGATTCAAATACTACCGCGCCGCTGGCGTCCGTCAGTGTCACATGCAGCCACACGCGCCGCGCCGGAAAACCGGTCGGGAACTTGTGCCCGGTGCGTACCCGCAGTGTGACATCGACGGAAAGCTGATCGGCGGCCAGCGCGACCGGCTGCGCCGCGACCACTGCCGTCACGTTTTGGAGCTGGTCGAGTACGCGCGCGTAGGTCATGTCAAACTGGGCGCTGTCCGCCGTGACAGCCATATCCGGGCCGAATGTGCGGAATATCTGCTGCAAAAAGACGTTGCCGCCCACAAACGCGTGCTGCGCGAACGGGCTGCGCGGCTCGCCGCCTACAATACTGGTCACCACCTCACCACGCGCGCGGGGCATATGGCAGGTCTGGCAGGCTACCCGGTCGGCATAATCGCTGTTCTGCCATTCGAAATACGGCATTTGTTCGGGGAATTTCCCGGCGATTTCGCCGCTAGCGTCAACATAAGGCGTATACAGCGTGTGGCACGTCGCGCACAGCTCCGCGCCGGTAATATGGGTGCTCTGCACCGGGGCAAAACCGGACGCGGTCTGCATCATCGCTACCCCGGCATCACCGACCAAAAAGCGGCTAAACACGTCACGCTCACCGATGGGCTGTTGGGTGTCGATCACAAAAGCACCGGCCATACTGTCCGGCTGGCCCAACTTGTCCGGCTGAATCTGGTGGCACAGCGTACACGATACGCCGTCCATCGCCAGGGCATGAAATTCGCTGTCCGGATCGGTAAAGCCCGCGCCCAACACCAACCCGCTTTGGTCCTCGGCGGCTACCTCAAAACGTGCCATCGGCATATGACAGGTAGCGCATTTGTCTTCTATCACGACCCGATAATCGGGCAGGTTGGTGATCTCGGCGTAAACGGTCGCCTGCCAATAGGGATCGCGCGCCGCATTCGCCATCATGGTCGAACCCCAAAACGTGTTGATCGACACGTTAGTACCGTTCGCGTCGGTCATGTCCCGGTGACAGGTCGTGCAGTTACCTGCGCCCGAAAAAAACGCGCCCTGTTCGGTCGGGAGAAGCGCCCCCGTGAACTCTGGCGGCGGTGTGCCAACAGGATCATCCTGAGCCAGTGCGGGTCGGCTGCCAGCGCTGCCTGACATCAGAACAGCCGCAGCGATCAACATGCTTCCCAACGCCAATGCACAAACCCATGTTCGTTTCATTGGTTTCTCCACAGTGCACAATGAAGATGGTTCAGCAAACATTGTATAATACGCGGCAGAATGTGCAAAACAACACATTCCCAGCAGCGTTACGACCGGGGATTCAGACGGCATGGTCACCTTTACAGCGTTTCGTTTCGGAGCAGCTACGCTCCGGATGTGGTGCGTTTGACAACCGCGCATGAATAAGCGACAATGGCGTGTCAACCGCCATTTTCCCCGGAATTTGTTAACCACAGTGGAGCGGAAGATCATGATAAAAGATGTTTTGAAAGATGCTGAAGAACGCATGAAAAGTGCTGTTTCGGTCTTAGAAGAAGACCTTGTCGGGATGCGAACCGGGCGAGCTTCGACGGGGCTGGTTGAAAAACTGCCCGTTGATTACTATGGGACAGAAACACCGTTGTTACAGTTGGCAACCATCAATATTCCTGAGCCGCAGTTGATCTCTATCCGTCCCTTTGACAAGTCTTCGCTAAAAACGATTGAAAAAGCCATTCTGGCGTCGGAATTGGGCTTGACCCCCAATAATGACGGTACGGTTATCCGCCTGAATATCCCGCCGCTGACCCAGGAACGCCGCATCGAGCTGCAAAAACTGGTCCATAAGCGTGTTGAAGAAGGCCGCGTTGCCGTGCGTAATGTCCGGCGCAGCGCCATTGATGATCTGCGTGATTTTGAAAAAGAAAAATTGTTATCTGAGGACGACAGCAAACGCGGGCAAGAAGATGTTCAGAAGCTGACTGATAAGTACATCCACAAGATCGAAGAAGCCGGCAAACGCAAAGAAGAAGAAATTATGGAAGTATAATAGGGTTGAAACCACAATGGCTGGCGACAGGGTGTGCCAATGCCAGCCATTGACTATCTAACCGCAATCACCGTGGAGTGGTAACATCACATGGTTGGTGAATCGGCGATTCCGCCGGAAAAAGTCCCCCATCATATCGCGATTATCATGGACGGTAATGGTCGCTGGGCCAGATCACGCGGGCTTCCCCGCCTGGCCGGGCATCGTGCCGGGGTCGAAAACTTACGCCGTATCTTGCGCGCCTGTACGGAGTTTGAGATCAGGATATTGACGATCTACGCCTTCTCGACCGAAAACTGGGGGCGTCCCGAAGCCGAAGTACGCGGCTTGATGAATATCCTGGAAACCGTGATTGACCGCGAACTGAACCATCTCCATGCAAACGGTGTGCAACTGCGGCATATTGGCGATCTGGACGGGCTTTCACCGACGCTGCAAGAGAAAGTCTTGCATGCCGTTGAAATGACGCGTAACAATGACCAGTTAACGCTCAACATCGCGTTTAACTATGGCGGACGGCAGGAACTGATTCGGGCGTTTCGCCGCATCATCGAAGACGGCGTGCCGCCCGGTGAGATCGATGAAACGTTGATCGACTATTACCTGTATACCGCTGGGCAGCCCGACCCCGATATGATCGTGCGAACCGGCGGCGAAATGCGGCTGTCGAATTTCTTGCTCTGGCAGGCATCCTACGCCGAGTATTATTCAACACCCGTGTTCTGGCCGGACTTCGACCGTGACCAGTTGTTGAAGGCCATCGAGCAGTTCGCAAGGCGCGAGCGGCGTTACGGCCTGGTGCCTAGCAGTTAGTTATTCTACGTTTTCTCGAACAGGGTTTCGCCCCATCCAGGAACAGTTTTATGTTAAAAACGCGCGTGTTGGTTGCTGTTGTGGCCCTGCCGATCTTGCTGGCGGTAATCGTGATCGGGGGCGAGTTGTTCGCGCTGGTTGTGCTGGGCGCCTTGATGTTTGGCGCAGTAGAATACGGCCTCCTGCTCAACCAGGGCGGTTATCGCCCGCCGCTGGTCCTGATCCTGGCGCTGATCGTGCTGGCGGTCGGCTCGACGTGGTTTGATGAACCGGACTGGCGTGATCCCGGCCTGGTGCTGGTACTAATCGCCGGGGTGATGTACGCCATCTGGGCCATGGAACGTAACCAGCCCCAGCCTGTGCTTGATCTGGCGCTGGCTATTTTTGGGGGTGTATACCTGGGCTGGCTGGGCAGCACCCTGCTGGCCGTGCGCCTTATGGATGACGGTGTTTACCTGGTGCTCGTGATCTACGGCAGCGTGATCGTGTCCGACAGCGCCGCCTATTTCGTTGGCCGCCAGTGGGGACGTCATAAGCTCACCCCGCACGTCAGCCCTAAAAAAACCTGGGAAGGTTACGCCGGAAGCGCCATCGCGGGGGGCGTGTTCGGAGCACTCGCCGGAGGACTGCCACAAACCGGGCCGCTGTCATGGGATGACGGGGCAATCATCGGCCTGCTGATCGGCACACTGGGCACAGTGGGCGATCTGGGTATCTCGGCCATTAAACGCCAGGTAGACGCCAAAGATTCCAGCCACCTGATACCGGGGCATGGCGGCGTCCTGGATCGCCTGGATTCGGTCTTGGTTGGGACGGCAATCGGGTACTATTTTCTGATATGGTTCGTCGCGTAAGCGAAAAACGTTTGACCGAGACGCCACACTGTGCTATATTGACTAGTAAGTTCGGATTCTATATTGCATCTTACTCCCGTCTGTGTGCCCGCATTTCGTTTTTCGTTAAAAATTCCTATTCTTTTTAGGTGTTGGTAACACCTGTTCACGTGGTGTGAATCGCAAACGCGATACTCCCCCGTATCCAATTGAGATATTGAAATCACGGTATGGTTGTCAGTAACTACCATTGATTGGTGTATTACAACATAAGACACTTCCTCGCTTTTCGTTCGGAGATCCTGATATGGACATAGTAGAACTTGAACTGCAAACGCTAGAAGACCTGCGTACGCTGGCACGTGATGCCGATATCGCGGGTTTTAGTCGACTGAAGAAACAAGACCTGATCCTGCGCTTGCTGCGTGACAAAGCCGAAAAACAAGGCCACCAACTGCGCGGCGGCATCCTTGAAGTAATCGAGGATGGAATCGGGTTCCTGCGTTCGGACCACTACCTGCCGGGGCCGGACGACATATACGTCAGCCAGACGCAGATTCGCCGCTTCGGCCTGCGCACGGGTGACATGGTGATCGGGCAGGTGCGCCCACCCAAAGACTCAGAGAAATATTTTGGCCTGCTGCGTGTTGAAGCAGTCAATGGGCTGGACCCCGAACAGGCCAAGCGCCGCCCGCGTTTTGATGACCTGACGGCGATCTTCCCTGACGTGCGCTTCAACCTGGAGACGAATCCCCGGATCATCTCAACACGTATGCTGAACCTGATCGCGCCCATTGGACGCGGCCAGCGTGGCCTGATCGTCAGCCCACCCAAAGCCGGTAAAACGACTGTGCTCAAGGAAGTGGCCAACGCTATCAGCCACAACTATCCCCAGGTACACCTGATGGTCGTGCTCATCGGTGAGCGTCCAGAAGAAGTCACGGACATGGATCGTTCGGTTGACGCCGAAGTGATCAGCAGCACATTTGACGAACCGGTGACCTACCATGTACGCGTGTCCGAAATGGCATTAGAACGCGCCAAACGCCTGGTTGAATCCGAGCAGCATGTGGTGATTTTGCTCGACAGCATCACACGCCTGGCCCGTGCCTACAACCTGGTTGTTCCGCCCAGCGGGCGCACCCTGACCGGCGGGCTGGACCCTTCGGCGCTGTATCCGCCCAAGCGGTTTTTTGGCGCGGCGCGTAACGTTGAGGAAGGCGGGAGCCTGACTATCGTCGCCACCTGCCTGGTTAAAACAGGCAGCCGTATGGACGATGTGATTTACGAGGAATTTAAGGGTACGGGAAACATGGAGCTGCACCTGTCACGCGAGTTGCAGGAACGGCGCGTCTTCCCGGCGTTTGATATCAATCAATCCTCAACGCGGCGTGAAGAACTGCTGCTTGGCCCGGATATTTTGCAGCGCGTGTGGACGATGCGGCGTATGTTGAGCCAGATGGTCCAATCATCGTCCAACG
This sequence comes from Anaerolineae bacterium, assembly GCA_016930015.1. Lineage (GTDB taxonomy): Bacteria > Chloroflexota > Anaerolineae > Aggregatilineales > Aggregatilineaceae > JAFGHR01. Next base: position 106,802 of record JAFGHR010000021.1, read on the forward strand.
ACACGATTAGTGCCACCGAAGCCCTGATTAACCAGATTCGACACACTGACACCAACGAAGATTTCCTCGATGAATTGACTCGCGGAGGCCGCTAGTCTGAGGCCATAAGCGGCTTAGCCGTCACCGCCCATTAAAAGTGAAGCGGCCATCCCAGCATATACATGCGCGGCGGTCTTGAGATCGTCCAGGTGTACATGTTCGCGGTTAGTGTGTACCAGGTTGGGATCGCCTGGGCCAAATCCCACCGTGGGGATAGTGGCCTGGCCCATGGTGTACACACCAGCCGTGGAAAACGGCCAGTGACCGATATCGGGGGTGCCGTTGCGCACGGCTGCGATCGTCTGGCCGAGCGCGGTAACCAGCGGGTGATTACGATCAAGCACCCAGGCCGGGTGAGCTTCCCGCGCGATATGCACACTGCCGGTATATGACGGCTCGTTATACGTGGTGATCTCCACGATCGCGGGGATATCTTCCCGGCGAATCATGCCTTCAAGCTGTGCCTGGGCCGCATTCACGGTTTCGCCCAGCGTGAGCCGTCGATCTACATACACTTTGCAGCGATCGGGGATGGCGTTCAGGCTGGCACCACGGCTTTCGATGCCGGTAACCGCTATCGTGCCCGGTCCCAAAAACGAGTCCCTGGGCAGCTCATCGGCCATAAGCTGAATACTGAACACCAGACGGGCCGCCGCATAGATCGAGTTGCGGCCTAAATCGGGCTGGCTGCCGTGTGATGCCTCGCCTTTTACCGTGATCCTGAACATCACGCGGCCCCGCTGTCCCCGGCTGATCTGAAGCCCGGTTGCATTTCCCAACAGCACAAAATCAGGCCGGATGCCGTCTTCTTCGATCAGGACACGAACGGCCAGACCTTCGCACGGTTCTTCCTGGACGACAAAAGCCAGCACCAGGGTGCCGTTCAACTGATCCTGGTAAGGCAAAAGCTGCCGCGCCCCATACACCATACTGGCGATGGCGCTTTTCATGTCAATCGCGCCCAGCCCGTACAGAATACCATCGTCAATGACGCCCGCCAAAGGCGGGTGCGGCCAGCTTTCGGGCACAGGTACGCTAACCGTATCCATGTGTGCATCATACAGCAGGGTCGGCCCCCTGCCGTTGCCCAGTGTGGCGATAACGCTGCCCATCGCATTGACGCGAACATCGGGAAAACCAAGCGCTTTCAGATGACCAACAATCAACGCTGCTATGTCACCTTCGCCAGCCGATGGGCTGGGCGTCTGGACCAGTTGTTGGGCAAATCGATACAAGTCCTGGGCCGTGGCCCATTCCAACTCCAGGTTGCGGATGAATGCTGACTGACCGGACACCGTTTATGACGCTCCATGAGCTAACAGAACGCGGGGAACGGTTCGCAGACAAATCTGCAAATCGAGTCCCAAAGACCAGTTTTCGATGTAATAGATATCGAGCAAACACATTTCTTCGAAGGGGACTGAACTACGCCCGCTGACCTGCCACAAGCCGGTCAGACCGGGCAGCACGCGCAATCGCTGCAAATGCCAGGGTTCGTATAACTCGACCTCTTCGGGCACAGCCGGGCGCGGGCCAACCCAGCTCATTTCACCGCGCAGGATGTTTAGAATCTGGGGCAGTTCATCGATACTGAAACGGCGAATCCAGCCCCCTATCCGCGTAATGCGTGGATCGTCGGACACCTTTGGGTGGCGGGGGTCCTGCCCGGTGCGGCGGATCAGGTCCGCCTTTAATTTTTCGGCATCAGTCACCATCGAGCGGAACTTATGCACAACAAACCGCCTGCCGTTTAATCCCACGCGCTCTTGTGAGAAAAACACCGGTCCCGGCGAATCCAGGCGAATGGCAGCCGCCACCACGGTCATAATCAACAGGGCAAATGGCAGCACCAGGATCGTCAGTAAAATATCGAGCGAACGCTTGATCAGGCGGCTGCTCGAATGAAGATGCGCTTCGCCATTCAAGCCTAATAATGGAATACCGCCCAGCATTTCCACCTGTACCTGGCTCAAGCTCAGTTCAAACAGGTCGGGCACGGTTCGCACGCCCACATGCTTACGCTCACATTCCCGCACGATCCGCAAAATTTTGCGCTGAACCTGCCAGGGCAGGGTGATGATCACCGTATCGACCTGGTAGTCGTCGATGATGCGCGGGAGATTCGTCACATCACCCAGGGCCGGAACCCGCCCCAAATCATTGGTACCGCGTTCGGGATCGTCGTCCACAAACCCGACCGCCTTGTATCCCAGGTCGGGCCGGGCGATGATCGTTTGCAACACCGAGCGCCCCACCGCGCCCGCCCCTACGATCAACACATGTTCGACGCCAATGCCACGTTTGCGCATCTGGCCGCGTACTTCCCGCAGCACAATACGCCACACACCCAGCAGCACCACAGCCAGCACAATCGCCTGGACGATCAACAAACGCGAAAATACCAGCGGTTGCAGCAAAAAACTCAAGGCCATCACGGTCATTCCGGCGTTGGTCGCCCCATTGCTGATGGAAAAAACCTCGTCCCACCATGTCCGGCCCCGGCGCTCACGGTATAAACTCGCCCCCTGATTAAACAACAGCAGCAGGACCACGAAGATCGCCGTATAGGGGATATAGGGCGTAAAGGGTGCCGCATTGGCTTCGTCCACCGGCTGGATGAACTGCAATTCGTACCGCAGATAGTAGGATATCAAAAACGCTACGACCGTTAATACCGCATCAACGGTGGGCAGCAGCCAGCGCGGCCAGTGGAACGCAGTTTTATGCATGAACGTCTTCCTGACAACGATTCAGCGCACGCCGGTAGCTGGCTACCGTTTGTGCAGCCGTGTGAGTCCAGGTGAATTGGGCCGCACGCGCACGCGCACGCTCGCCAGCGGCCCGCCGCCAGTCCGGATCGTGGATCACGTGCGCCAGGGCATCCGACCAGGCCGCCACATCATCCGGCGGCAGGCGGTAGCCGGTATCACCAGCCGCTTCTGGCAGCGACGAACCATCCGACACCATCGCGGGCGTGCCGCACGCCATCGCTTCGATCACCGGCAGCCCAAAGCCTTCGAATACCGATGGATAAACAAACACCTCGGCGGCGTTATACCACAGCGGCAGGTCGGCGGCGGGCAGATATCCCGGCAAATGGACGGTATCGCCCAGGTCTAACCTGTCAATCGTACTAAAAATATCATCGAACATCCACCCTTTGCCACCGGCCAGCACCAGGTGTACGGCGGCGCGGTCCCGCGCGGGCAGCCGCCCGTAAGCTCGCAGCAGAACGGGCAGATTTTTGCGCGGTTCCAGGGTGCCCACAAACAGGATAAAACGGTCGGGCAGCCCCTTTTGCCGCCGGAACGTGTCAACGTCGGCCTGTGGCAGCGGGCGGAACTCGTCCGCCACACCCGGCACGGCGATATCGACATTGGCGCGGGGAATACCAAATGTGGCGATCACATCGTCGGCGGTGCTCTGGGAGATCGCGATCACCCGCTGCGCCCGGCGGCATGACCAGCGCGCCAGCGTGCGCAGGTACAGGCGGCGAACAGCCGGGAGCCGGTTGGGGTAATGGATAAAACTCAGATCGTACACGGTGACCACCGTTGGGATGTTGTTGGCAACCGGCGCAACAAATGCGAGTGCGTGCACCAGGTCGGGCTGCACGCGCGCCAGTGCAAATGGTTGTATTGCCTGCTCCCACACAATGCGGCGCGACGGTTTTTCGGTAGACCACGGTGTCCGGCGCACGGTGAGCCGCTCATGAACCGGGACATGTCCCTGGTGACCGGCCATAACCGTGTACGAAAAGTCCGCGTCAACATCCGGCAGCGCCCGAATCAAATTATAGATATAACCATTTATGCCCGCGCTGCGATAACCCGCCTGCCCGGCTAGTAAGTGCGCGCTCAAACCAACATGTGTATTCATAGGCTGCATGGGCGAAATTATACCACGCCCTCATAGAATCGCCGTGTTTGCCCGTCCCGGTCGAATAGAATCCGGCTTGCCGGGGTTAACTGCCCGATTATAATACCTTTACGCGGGGCGTCGAATGTGAGTAGGCCACCTATGATCGTAAACAGCCGTTTCAGCCAGCACGCGCGTCGGTCGCTGAGCCAAGCACGGCTGCTGGCCCAGGATTACCAGCACGAATCGGTTGATACCGATCATCTGCTGGTTGGGATTCTGCGTGAAACAAGCAGTCTTGGCGCCAAAGTGCTCACCGATCTTGAGATCGATGGGCGGCGGGCCGAGTTAGAAGTGCGCGTTTTGCACGCAACGGTTGATCCGCTGAACACGATCATCGAACTAACCGGGGCATTGGAACGTGTGCTGACCCTGGCGGCGGAGGAATCACGCTGGTTCGGCCATCATTACATCGGCACCGAACACCTGCTGTTAGCCCTGGCTCGCAGCCGTGAAGGCGGCGCTTCGGAGCTGCTGCGCACACTGGCCGTCAGCCCGGACCAGATACGGCGGCGTGTCCGGCTGCTGCTGAATGACGGCCTCACCGAGATTAGCATTGAGGCTGCCAAACGTACCGCCCGGCTGAGCGAACTCTCGCGCCGGGTGCTGAATGGGGCCGATCAACTCGCCGCCAAACATAACCGGCAGGCGGCCAGCCTGATCGATCTGCTGGCGGTGCTGGCCAGCGAACGCCGCAGCATGGTCAGTTCGATATTACGTGAGTGTGGGTTAGCATGGGATCAACTGGAAGCCGCGCTTGCCAGACCCGGCGCTGATCCGGCTCCCGGTACGACGCCAGACCAGCAGGCCGCTTTGGAGGACGTGATCGATCATGCCGTCGATCGCGCTGACCAGCTTGGCACGCACTACACCGGCACCGATCATATTTTGCTCGCGCTGGCGCAAAATAACGAGGGTGCCCGTTTGTTGGTCCGGGTTCATGTGAATTCAGAGGCGCTGATCGCGGCGGTGTACCGCCACCTCCTGCTTCCGC
>JAFGHR010000022.1 GCA_016930015.1 Anaerolineae bacterium
GGGGGCCGGGCTGTCGTCATCGGCGGCGGTCGAAGTCGCATTCATCGAGCTGGGGTTAGCGCTGGCCGGGGGCGAGATGACACAATCGGAAAAAGCGCTGGCTGGGGTTGATGTCGAGCACAACTTTATCGGGATGCCATGCGGCGTGATGGACCAGATGGCATCGGCGCTGGGTGTGGAAAATCACGCGCTGCTGATCGACTGCCGCAGCCTGGACACGACCCCGATCCCGGTTCCGGGCGGCGTGAGCATCGTGATCATGAACACGACCAAACAGCGCGGCCTGGTGGATTCGGAATATGCGCGGCGGCGCGAACAGTGCGAAACCGCCGCCGACAAACTCGGCGTCAAGGCGCTGCGCGATGCCAACCGCGAGCAGGTCGAAACGGCTAAAGACCTGCTGGGCGACGTGCTCTACCGGCGCGCGCGGCACATCGTCAGCGAAAACCTGCGCGTACAGGCTACGGTGATGGCGCTGCGGGCCAACGGCCTGAAAACCGTCGGGCAGGCGCTGGTCGCCAGCCATGCCAGCCTGCGCGATGACTACGAGGTGAGCTGCCGCGAACTGGACGTGATGGTAGACCTGGCGAACGCGCAGCCCGGCTGTTATGGGGCGCGTATGACCGGCGGCGGATTCGGTGGATGCGCGGTGGCGCTGGTCAAAAACGACGCTGTCGAAACGTTCAAAAAGGCTGTCGGTCCGGCTTACACGGCACAAACCGGCCTGACACCGGAACTGTATGTCTGCAAAGCCGCTGCCGGAAGCAGCGTCGAGCGTTTTTAGAGGTTGGTCACGCACCACGCACGATCAGGGGGCAGTCATCAATTTGCCCCCGCTGCGTTTCTTTACGATATTCTGTTCACAAAAAACCATCACAGCCTGCATTCCGGCACCAGAGTGTGGAGAACAGATCATCATGACCGGCAACCCACCTGCCGCAGACGAATACCGTATCCCCCACTACATTGCCATCACCGAAAAACTCAAACGGGGCGAATACGATATCAGCAGCCAGATTCAAGGTCTCGGCCAGTTGGGGCAGGCGCTGTACGAACTGGCGAAAGCGTTAGAACACCGCTACCGCGAATTTCAATACCTGGACCGTATCACCGCCAACCTGAACGCCGGGCTGCTGCTGGACGAGGTGTTAGAAAACGTCTATAACGATTTCCGCGAACTGATCCCATACGACCGCATCGGCTTTGCGCTGCTGGAAGACAATGATACGATGCTGCGCGCGTGCTGGGCCAAAACCAACGCTTCCGATATCAAACTCACGATCGGTTACGCTGCCTCGATGGCGGGCAGCAGCCTGGAAACCATTATGCGCACCGGCCAACCGCGCATTCTGAACGATCTGCGCGCGTACCTGCGCGACAAGCCGCAGTCTGAATCAACCCGCCTGATCGTCGAGGAAGGTTACCAATCCTCACTGACCTGTCCGCTGGTCGCCAACAATATGCCGGTCGGATTCATGTTCTTTTCCAGCTTGCTGCCCAACACCTACACGGACGTGCATGTTGACATGTTCCAGCGCATCGCCGGGCAGTTATCGGTCATTGTCGAAAAAGGCCGGTTAGTGTCGGAACTGGCGGCGCAAAAACAGGCGCTCGAAGAGAAAAACGACGAGTTGATCCGCCTCAACGATCTCAAAAATACCTTCGTGGGCATGGCGGCGCACGACCTGCGCAGCCCGCTGGGCATGGTGCAGGTGGCGCTGTCGTTTGTGTCGGGGCATGCCGATATGCTGTCCGAGGGCGAGCAGCAGGAAATGATCGAGGAAGCATACCGGCAAAGCCGGTATATGCTGCAATTGATCGATGACCTGCTGGACGTAACGCGCATCGAATCCGGCAAATTGGAACTCAAGCCAGAGCCGATCACTCTGCCGGACTTTCTGCAAGACATCACCGCGCGACATAATAAACTGGCGGCCAGCAAAAACACACACGTCACGCTGAAACCGCCGCCCGGCGGCACGATCACCGCCGATCCGGTCCGGCTGCGGCAGGTGCTCGACAACCTGATCTCCAACGCGGTCAACTTTTCGCCCAGCAGCAGCCAGGTTACCGTCTGGCTGGACCGGCTGCCGGACGGCTGGCGCTTCAACGTGCAAGATGAAGGTCCCGGTATCCGACCGGAAGACCGCGAAAAGCTGTTCCAGGATTTCGCGCGGCTGTCGGCGCGGCCTACCGGGGGCGAAAAAAGCACCGGGCTGGGGCTGGCGATCAGCCGCCGCATGATCGAGGCACACGGCGGGCACATTGATGTTGAGTCCGGGCCGGGACAGGGCGCGACTTTCTGGTTCACATTACCCGCCTGAACAGCCTAACCTGAACGCCCGCCCCCTTATCGTCACCGCCTAGTCACTGCTCAATGAGCGGGAAAACACGTATGCCCAACGTCGAATCGGCCCGCGATAGCGCTTCCCCTCGCCTGGCGGCATGGCGTGCCGCCGCCGAAGTCGGCGTGATGTTCGCGCGCATGGGGATCACGGCCTTCGGCGGTCCCGCCGCGTACATCGCCATGATGCGCGACGAAACCGTCGAGCGGCGAAAATGGCTGGATGAGCAGCATTTCCTGGACCTGCTGGGCGCCACCAACCTGATCCCCGGTCCCAACGCCAGCGAAATGTCCATGCACCTGGGTTATGTGCGCGCCGGTTGGCCGGGGATGTTGGCGGGTGGCATCGGGTTTTTGTTCCCGGCGATGGCGATCTCACTGGGGCTGGCGTGGGCCTATGAAGCCTACGGCAGCACGCCCGCCGCTGGTTGGCTGATGTACGGCATCAAACCCGTTATCATCCCGCTGATCCTGCTGGCGCTGTGGAAAATGAGCCAAAAAGCCGTTCAGGACCGGCTGACCGCCACGACCGGGCTGGTTACGCTGGGGTTGTATTTCACCGGGATCAATTTTGTCGGGCTGCTGCTGGGCGGCGGTCTGGCCGTCATGCTGATCCGCAACGCCGCCGCGCTGCGCGATTCACGGCACTTGCCTATCCTGCTGCCGCTGATCGGGCCGGGACTGGCCGCCGCTGCCGGGTCGTCGTTCAGCCTGGGCAAACTGTTTTTGATCTTTGCCAAAATCGGGCTGCTGCTCTATGGCTCCGGTTATGTGCTGTTTGCGTTCCTGAAAGCCGACCTGGTGGACGGGTATGGCTGGCTGACCGAACAACAGTTGATCGACGCGATCGCGATCGGCCAGATGACGCCCGGCCCGCTGTCGTCGTCAGCTACGTTTATCGGCTACGTGCTGGGCGGCCTGCCGGGGGCGCTGATCGCTACGGCGGGGCTGTATCTCCCGGCGTTTATCGTGGTTGCCGTCAGCAACCCGCTGATCCCGCGCATTCGGGATTCGGCATGGGCCAGCGGTTTTCTGGACGGCGTCAACGTGGCGGCGCTGGGCCTGATGGCCGCCGTCACGTGTGAACTGGCGTATGCGGCGTTCGAAGATACCTTTACTGTGCTGGTCGGCGCGGCGGCGGCGGTGCTGCTGCTGCGCGGCAATGTCAGCTCGGCAGTATTGGTCATGTTCGGCACCGGTATGGGCCTGCTGAGCGCGCTGTTCTGAGGAGAAACCGGTCACTTTTTTTATAAGTTTTTTCGTTCTGACGTCGCCGTATCAGGGTATACTAAACATGGGTGGGCACACACACAAAGGAGCAGCGGCGTGAATCCTCAACATGATACCCAACTGTGGTGGTGCGGTGTCGAGATGGAATTTATCAAATGGACGCCTAACGGCCTGATCTGTAACCGGGTTGGATCGCACGAAACCATCGCCCAACTGTCACGCAAGACCGTGCGCCGTTTGTTAGACGAAGGTACACTTCTGATCACAGGTTACCGCCCGGATTGGATCGTTTCGAACGGCCACGATCAGTAACGGATGGGGAAATTGATGGGCGATTCTCGACGCAGTATCTTTTTTGACGAGTGGCAGGCGTGTCTGCGGTCGCACTATGAACACGTGATCCGCACCCAGGATACAATCACCGAGCCGACCTTGCGCAACGTGCTGCTGCACTCCGGGCTTTCCGAGCATGATCTCAGCAAACTGAGTGCCCACGTACAGCGGGACGATCAGGCGGAAGACACCGCCGGTGCAGATGACACACAAATGGGCCTGTTCTGACGATCAGGCGGCGGGCGCACCGGTTTGAGTGTAATTCTATCAAATGGATGGATGACTTTTGAGCAACACCTTTCCCCTAAATCCCCCGTCCCGCTGTTTGGACGGGGTGTCTTCCAGCCAAGCTAGACGGGGGACTTAACAACGCACGTTCAGAGAACACGCACGTCCGGCGGCTGTTTTTTCCCCTCCATGGCTTGGCCGGGGAGGGGAGGGGCGTTCATTTTTTGAAGCGATAACCCTGGCCCCGTGTTAACTGGCTCTTCCCCTCTGCAAGCGCGCGTGTTATAATGCCCCGCACGATGGACGACATCACCTGGATGCGGCTGGCGCTCGACGAAGCGCAGGCTGCGCTCGAACACGCCGATGTACCAATTGGCGCGGTTGTTGTGCGCGACGGCGACGTTATCGCACGAACGCATAACCGGCGTGAGATCGATGGTGATCCGACGGCCCATGCCGAACTGCTGGCCATCCGTGAGGCTTCACGCGTGATCGGCCATTGGCGGCTGGAAGGGGCCACGCTCTACTGTACGCTGGAACCGTGTGTGATGTGCGCGGGGGCGATGATCCTCGCCCGGCTGCCGCGCCTGGTGTACGGCGCACCTGATCCGAAAGCAGGTGCGGGCGGCAGTATTATGGACCTGCTGCACCACGAGCGGTTGAATCACCAGGTAGAGGTTGTGGGCGGTGTGCTGACCGACGAGGCAGCCGCGCTGCTGCGTGATTTTTTTGGCGCGCTGCGGGCTGACGGTCAAAAGTAGTGGCTGGCGACCACCATCATCACTGTTACGGAGGGGTGCCGGAGTGGTTGATCGGGGCGGTCTCGAAAACCGTTGTAGTGCTTACGCGCTACCGTGGGTTCGAATCCCACCCCCTCCGCCTCAATTTTGTTTTGCTCAAACGTTTTCCCCCAGCTAGACAACACACCGGGTATCCGAGTATTATTGCTTCAGGGTCGTGCACGCGGTCTTGCGGGACCGTGGTATTGTGGTATGGGAACTGTAAACAAAACGAAGGTGGTAAAACGACATGGATCGTAACGACGTAAAAGGCAAACTGCGGGCGTTCGTACTGGCTGAGTTAATCCGCAACCCGAACTACAATTTGCAAGACGACGAGCCACTCATTACCGGCGGGCTGATCGATTCGTTTTCGCTGGCGCACTTTGGCGTGTTCGTCGAAGAAACATTCGACATTTACATCCCCGACCCCGACCTCACGGTAGACAACCTGGATACGCTCGACCAGATGATCGACCGTATCATGCAGGGTGCAGCATCCTGACTATCCGTTTGCCGCCGCACCACCAGCGCGGCAAACTATCGCTGAGCTATCGCTGAGCTACCGCTTTCGACAAAAAGCACAGGAGTGTTGTTCTCATGCACAGGCGGTTCGGTACCTACACTATCATGGGGCTGCTGCTCATCGGCGGGTTGACGGCGTGCGCGGATACACTCACGCAGGCCAGCGGTGACATATCCAACCTGGCGGATAGCATCTCCGAACAAAACACGGCTACGCTGACCGTTGTCGAACACAACAATTATCCAAACACAATCGCCGGTTTTCAAAATACGCCCACCCCGACCCCTGGGCCAGACAAACCGGCTGAACCCGACAAACTGAGTCTCACCGTCTGGTGGCCGGATGAACTGTATCCGAAAAGCGGCAGCACCGCCGGGGGTATTTTTGATTCACAGATCGATGGTTTTATGCGCACGTATCCATCTTATGATCTGGAAGTGCGGCAGAAACGTTCCAGCGGCCTGGGTGGTATTTTGCCCACCATGCAAACCGCCAAACCGGTCGCGCCCAACGCGCTGCCCGACCTGACCCTGATGCGCCGGTCCGACATGCTCACCGCTGCCGCCGAACGCTTAATCGTGCCGCTCGATGACTGGGCGCCGTCGGACCTTATGGATAACAGCCTGATTCCAAACGCGATCGCGTTGGGCGAGATCGACGGGGTGCTGTTTGGCGTCCCGTATGCGTTGAACCTGTATCACACGATCTACCGCGAATCGGCGTTTGACGGCCCGCTCCAAATGTTTGAAGACGTGCTGGACCAGCAGCCCGTTTACCTGTTCCCGGCCAAAGCCGACCAGAACAGCCAGGTGAACTGGTCGCTGCTGCTGCAATACTGGGCGGCGGGCGGCACACTGGTTACCGCCGACGGTACGCCGTGGCTCGATGGTGATGTGTTAAACGACGTGCTGGCGTACTACCAGGCAGGGATCGAAGCCGGTATCTTTGATGCGGCCCTGTTGGACTATGAACAACCGGAGGATTATTGGACGGCGTTTGTCACCAATGAGGCTAACATGGCGTTTGTAGACTCAACCACCTACCTACGCCACAAAAACAACCTCTCGAACATCGGGCTGGCGCCGCTGCCGACCAGCACCGGCGCGACGATTACGACACTTGACGGGTGGATGTGGGTGCTCACCACGCAAGACCCGGACCGGCAGGACCGCGCCGAGGCGTTTTTGTCGTGGATGATGCGCGTCAACCAGCACGGCATCCTGACCGAAGCGTTAGGTATCCTGCCGTCACAGCAGCGCGCGATGGCATCGTGGGACGATCAAACCTACGCCGGTTTTGCCCAAAACATACTGGGGAATACCCAGATCATCCCGCAGTCACAGCGAAACAACGCGGCTGCCGCTGCGCTCCAGGCCAGCTTATTAGACGTGTTCAACGGGGTTCCGGCTGATGTCGCGGCTGACACCGCCGTCGCTAAACTAGAGGAATAAACGGCTACTTCGCCGCTGGCTGTCCAGCCTTGTGAATCCGAATAATGTCGTCACGTGCGTCCAACGTGAATTCCGGACGCACGCTGTGTATCAGCGCCTCAAGCTCCGCGATAGCGGGGTAATCGTTTTTGCCCACAAATTCGCGTGCGTCATCGATCAAGATGACATGATCACCAACGGGATGAACCAAAATCGTGCGCAGTTCCTCGACGATGGGCGTGTCTTTGTCGCCGCGCACTGTAATCCCGCCGGAATAGTGCGCGTCCAGCCAAAACAGGCACGGAGTAGATATCTCGGCCAGCACCCCCGGCAGCATCACATCACTGCTGCCCTGGATGACCGTGATATGGGGAAAACGGGCAAACCGTTGACTCGCTTCGCGGCACCGGTCTTCGGACAGCTCAATCGTGTAAATCCGGTCAAATGTGCGTTTTGTGGCATTGACCATTTCGCCCAGGTGAGTCCCGGTTTCGACCAGCGTTTTGAGGCCAAACTGGCGCGCGTACTGCTTCACGACGCGCTGCTTAAACAGGTGCGGCGGTGCGCCCGTCCGCCCTGCGGCATGCCACTGCCTGATCGCCCATTCCCACCGAATGTACTTGACGATAGGTACAGCAATTCTGTATTTGATGCGGTCAACCAGACTGCGCATAACCATTCCCTTCCCTAACAAGGTGCCCGATCAAGTCAGGCGGTCAATTTCAGCGATCAGGTTGGACAAACTGACCGGCTTGGTCAGATAGCCGTTGGCCCCGGCCTGATTCGCGCGCGCCACCGAGCCAGGATCGGTACGCGCCGTGACCATAACAATGGGCAGTGTCGCAAAATCCGGATTGGCGCGCAAACGGCGGCATACATCAATCCCGTCGATGTCGGGCAGCATCAGGTCCAACAACACAATATCGGGCTTTTCGGCTGTGATGGTCGCCAGAGCTTCCGTCCCGGAATACACACCATGCACGTTAAACCCTTTGATCTTCAAAAACGTGGACAGCATATCGACCATATTCGGCTCATCGTCCACGACCACCACAACACGTTTTCCTGACGGCATACTGTTACTCCAGTTTATGCTCCACTCGGCTGTGCCCGATCCAACACACGAATCCCGCACGGCACACCCTGCCCCCCTGCCCGTTAGTTTTCCCCGCTATTTGAATGACCGTTCGTAAAAACGGTAGTGTTTATAGTCATCTCCCGCATAAGCTGTGATCAGGCGGATCATCGGCGCGTTGGTTTCGAGCACCCACCCGGCGTCCGCATACTGCCAGCCGGTTTCCGCCGACAGCGCGATCGCCTGTTCGAACAACTCCACCAGCATCGCCGCTTCCACACCCATCCCGCGATAGGCTTCACTGACGCCCATCAGCGCGATCCGGATGCGCTTGATCTTGCAGCGGATTTTCCAGTGCCAGAATACCTGCGCCAGCGTGAGTAATTCGGGTTTGCCGGGACGCGAATAGGCGTGACGCAGCGGCGCGTTCATGTCGGGGAACGCCAGCATAAACGCCGCCGGTTGGCCCTTGACCTCCGCGAAGAAGGCCAAACGCGGTTCCAGATACTGCCCCAGGTCAGCGATCAACGCGTTCAGTTCGTCGTCAGACAGCGGCACAAAGCCCCAGTTATCATCCCACGCCCGGTTATACAGCCCGCGGAAGATTTCCAGGTCGTGTTTTACCCGCTTGGGATCGATCGTGCGCACGGTGATCCCCCGGCGCTGGTTATTTTTGCGCACCACGCGGATCGACTGATTCAGCTTATCGGAGGCGGTCCAATCTTGCAGCGAGACATGATAACTGAACACGTCCATCACTTTTTCAAAGCCGGGCGCGTTTTCGATCAAGCGCGGGTAGTAGGGGTAGTTGTACGGCATCAGGATCACGGGCAGATCGTCAAAGCCCTTGATCAACACACCGCATTCGTCGTTGGTGGTAAAATTGGCCGGGCCGCGAATGGCGTCATAACCCCGCGCCGCCACATAATCGGACGCCGTGTTCAGCAGGGCGTCCGCCGCTTCCTGATCGTCGGTCACTTCGAACAGGCCAAAAAAACCGATGTTTTCCTTCTGGAATTCGTTGTGGCGATGATTGATGAACGCGGCAATCGTGCCCACCGGCTTATCGCCGCGCCACGCCACAAAATAATCACCTTCCATGTGTTTCCATGTCGAATTTTTGGCTTTGTCCAGTTTGACACGCTGCATGGATTTCAGCGGCGGTGTCCAATAAGGATCGTCCCTGTACAGCGTCCAGGGAAACATCAAAAACGCGTTGAACTCGCGTTTTAATTGGACTTTCCGGACATACAGCGGATCAACCATCCCGACTCCTTATGGCAGGTGTCTCATGAACAGCGCGCAGCCAGGCCGCGCGCTCACAATTTCCGCTCATAAAAACGGTAGCGGCGGTAAATATCGGCGCCGAATGCCTCACATAAACGTTTCATGGGATCGTTCGTTTCCAGCACCCAACCGCCGTCAGCATAATCCCAACCCCGTTTTGCCGCCAGTTCTTTGGCCTGATCCATGATCTCGATAAACATGGCCGATTCAACCCCGATACCGCGATAACCTTCCATCACGCCCATCAGCATAACACGGATGCGCCGGATGTTGGAACGCAGTTTCCAATGCCACAGCACCTGTAACATGCTCACCAGTTCCGGTTTGCCGGGACGCGCATAAGCCGCATGCAGGGGCAGGTTCATATCGGGCAGCCCCAACAAAAACGCCACCGGTTTGTCATCAACCACCGCAAAAAACGCCAGTTCCGGATCAAAAAACATGCCCAGGCTCCTGACCATTTCGTCCAGCTCACGATCAGAAAACGGCACAAAGCTCCAGTTCTGGTCCCAGGCAGAGTTATAGATGTTTTTGAGTTTCAGAAATTCCTGGTCGAGATTGTTGGTGTCAAGCTGGTGCACGGTGATATTGCGGCGCGCATTGTTCTTGTGTGTCACCCGGATCAGCTTTTGGAGGGCGGCGGATTCCTCCAGGCGCTGAAGTGTAAACCGGTAGCTGTACAGGTCCATAGCTTTTTCAAAGCCGGGCACATTTTCGACCAGGCGCTGGTAGTAGGGGTAGTTGTACGGCATCAGGACGACCGGCACGCCGTCAAAACCATCGATCAGCAGCGCGCATTCATCGTTCGTCGAAAACGTCGCCGGGCCGCGTAACGCCTCACAGCCGCGCGCGGTGAGATAGTCTACGGCGGTTTCCAATAAGGCGGTGGCGGTTTCCTGGTCGTCGTACAGGTCGAACTTTCCAAAAAACCCGATATTCTCGTTGTGAAACTCGTTGTACCGGTGGTTGATGAACACGGCAATCGTGCCCACCGGTTTGTCACCACGCCACGCCACAAAATAATCACCTTCCAGGTGGTCCCAGGTCGGGTTTTTGCGCGGGTCAAGATGGTCGCGCTGCATGGATACCAGTTGCGGTGTCCAGTAGGGATCGTCTTTGTAAAGCGTCCAGGGAAATTTCAGAAACGCATTAAACTCCCGTTTGGACTGCACCTTGCGCACATACAGCGGATCGATCATTAACCGGTTCTCCTTTGGGGATGTTGAAAGCTGCCATGTATCTTACTCAACTTATTATTTGCCGCAAAACACGTTTTGGACGCTTTGAACAAATTCGCCTGGTGAGTGTCGTTTTCGTCTTGACAGTGATGCACGCGTCTGGTATTCTACTGCCACTGTCCTGAGTAGCTCAACGGCAGAGCATCCGGCTGTTAACCGGAGGGTTGTAGGTTCGAATCCTACCTCAGGAGCCAACGGAAATCCCCGCCATGTTTGGCAGGGATTTTTTGTTATCCGGTTTGCGCGTGTTCACGCGTGAATCACAACCGCTCAACCCATTGAGCGCGCCAGGGCTGCGCCTCCATCGGATCGGGAAAATACTCGCGCAGCCGGATAATGTGGCCTTCATGCAGCGTAAAAAATGAAACCGCCGTCACGGTCTGATCGTCGCAGCGCAGCAGACATTCGGTCACAACGTCGTTTCCGCTGGCGACCAGCTTTTGAACACTCACGCGCCAGCGGCCAGGATAGTACGTGTTGACGGCTACAAAGTTATCCCGCCCCCGGATGCGCTCGCCCGACTGCGGCCACTCGCAGATAAACGCGTCATGCAGCAGATCACCCGCCGCGTCGAACTCAAACGCGTCAAACGCACGCCACAGCGCTTCGACCACCTGCCGGTTGTGCTGCTCGCTCATGGGCCGCTCAGATGACAACCTCGCCGTCACGGTAGAACAATTCACCGTCCACCAGGATTTCGCCGCCCTGGCGCATGTCACAAATCATGTCCCAGTGCACGGACGACCGGTTCACGCTGCCGGTTTCAGCGTACCCCTGCCCCACCGCCATGTGCACCGTGCCGCCGATCTTTTCGTCAAACAGGATCGAGCCGGTGAACTGCTGCACGTCCCGGTTGGTGCCGATGGCAAATTCACCCAGGCGGCGCGATCCGGCGTCGGTATCCAGCTTGGCGATCAAAAAGGCTTCGTTGGCGTCGGCCCTGGCGTTGATTACCAGGCCGTCCTTAAACTCTAATTCGGCCCCTTTGACTTCGTTACCCTCGTAAAAGGCCGGATAGGTAAAACGCACCCAGCCGTTGACGCTGTCCTCGACCGGGCCGGTGAAGATTTCGCCGTCGGGGAAATTTTCGGTCCCGTCGGCATTTTTGAACACGCGCCCGGCAATAGACATCTGAAGATCGATGTTATCACCGCGCACGTGAACATGCTGCTTGCCGTTCAACCACGTGATCAAGCGCTCCTGGGCGCGGCTGATCTCGCGCCAGGCCGCGATCGGATCGGGGGCATCGACTTTGCACGCGCCGAACAAAAAGTCTTCGTACTGGCGCAGCGACATCCCGGCGGTTTGCGCATAACCAAACGTCGGGTACTGGGTGGTACAGCGGCGCAGCGTCTTGGCCGCCTGCCGCTCCATCTGGATATCGATCAGGTCGGAATGCGCTTTGGCGCGGGCCTTCTGACGATCGAGCGGGTACGCCGACCGGTTGCGGGTGTTTTCGAACGCATCGATGCGAATCACGACCTCGGCCTCCTCGTACATCAGCTTGAGCATGGGATTCACATACGACAGCAGGTCGAGGTTACCCGTCGTTTCGAGCGCGATGGGGTCTTCCTGGCTCATGTGGATGTAGACGGACGGCAGGCCGCCCGCGCGCAGCGCCTCGGCATAAAGCGCCTGGCAGAGCGGCTCAGCGGCGGGCGACGTGCTGCGGATCAACACGCGGTCGCCGGGCTGCACTGCCGTCGAATAGTTTATGAGCACCTGGGCCATTTTAAAAACACGGTTATCCATCAGAATTCAATTTCCTTTACCAATACAGACCGTCAAAATAATGTTATAGGGCGGAACCGTAACACTCCACCCCCGGTTATGAGCTTCTATGTTATCGCTAAATAGCGTAAAGTCGAGGTCAAATGAGCGGTCGGGCTTTTTGTGTAACGCCTTCCCCCTAAATCCCCCGTCCCGCTGTTTGGACGGGGCGCCTTCCAGCCAAGCTGGACGGGGGACTTAAACACGCGCGCCCAGTTGCTTTTTCCCCTCCATGGCTTGGCCGGGGAGGGGAGGGGCGTTTCTCGATTTTGAAGCGATAGTCCCAGGTGAGGGTACAACCTCACAACTCTAATCCGGTGCGGGTCCGCACCTGCATCACGCGGGATCGTCCTCACAATTCTAATCCGGTGCGGGCCTCGACAAAATTGAGCAGTCCTTCCCAGATGGGCCAGGCGTGATTTTGCAGCGTGTGAACCTGCGACACGTGCGCCAGTGATAACCGGTGAATGATAGTGGACAACAGCCGGAGCGCGCCGAACACTTCCCAGAACGCGAGGTCGGCGACCGGCCCGGCAACCGACTGGTACGCGTCTATGAATTGATCGCTGAGCGCGGCACCGTACACACCCAGCACGGCGCTGGCATACCCCACGTCAATCCGTGGATCAGCCAGCATGGCACGCTCCCAGCCCAGCACGGCGGCGATTTCCGTACCATCGGCCAGCACGTTAGGCAGCGTATAGTTGCCGTGAACAACGGTGTGCTGCTGCTCCCGGATGTGCTTGATCTGGCCCATCAGCCAGTAGAACACAATGTTCAGTTCTTTGGTGGATAACCGCTGCACCTGACGCGCGAGATCGTCGAACATATAACGGAACGGCATCACGGCCAGATCGGGCAGTGGGTCCCAGGGCAGCCCGTGCAGGTGCGCGAGTGTTTCGGCGAAATGCGTGCCAACACGCGCAAAAAACGCGTGCGCCTGGCCTTCTTCGCTGCGCCCGTCGATGTATTCCAGCAGCAGCAGCAAAAAGCGGGTGTGATAACTCCAACCGAAATAATACACGGTCGGGACCAGGAAATTCTGGCTGTGGAGCGCCTGCATCACCGTGAACGCGCGAAATGCGCTGGCCTGTTCGTGCGGGCTGTAACGACGCAGCAGCACACGGTCGGGCAGCCGCCGGTCGTGCAGGGCAAACGCCATCATGCGCTTGCTTTGTCCCGGCACAACCGGAATCGGCGTGGTCGGCACGACGCGCCCAAACGCGAGCCGCAGCACCGACTCAATATCGGACTGATGGCTCTCGCCCTGCGTGTGATCGTGATGATTTTCCTGGCTCATGCTGCTTACAGCCACCCAACCAA
>JAFGHR010000023.1 GCA_016930015.1 Anaerolineae bacterium
CGTCGGTGTATCGGTCGGCGTGCTGGTGGGTGTATCGGTGGTCGTTGGCGTGTATGATGGCGTCAGCGTTGGTGTTTTGGTGGGCGGCACCGGCGTGTTGGTAAGTTCCGGTACCAGCGCGACTGTCGTAGCGACCAGCGCGGGCTTGAGCGGTTCGGCCAACAGCACCAGCGGTGATGATCCTTCCAGGTTCAGGACGGCGGCCATATCAGGGATACGTTCGGGTGGGCTGGGCGGGCCGAGTGCTCGCAGCGCCGCGCTCATGGTCAGGCTGGTGGCGTACCCGGTCGGCACGTCGAACGTACTGCCGCGCGCGGTGACCGTAGCTTCACCATCCAATACATAAATGATCATCTGTCCGGCAGGCTGAGCGTGTAACACCAGGGTGCTGCTGACGGTGATATCAATACCGTTAGCCGTAAAGTGAATCGTTTTGTCCGGCGGCACCTGCACGATCAAACCGGCGTGCGCCGCTTCAGCGCAGGCTGTAGGCTCAGAACTCGTCAGGAATTTAAAACTGCGCAGGTGCTCGTCCAGCGGATCAAGTTGGGCTTCGCCAAACAGCACAAACTGCACCTGTTCGTCGTCGTCCAGGTCAACCTGGGCATTGATCACGGCGATACCCCAGGTTTCGCTCGTTTCGTCGAGCGCCCTGGTGCGGATCGACTTCACCGCCGACAGCGGCACCTGGTCCCCTGCTGCATCAAAAACGACAGTTTCACCCGGACGCGGCGTCAGTGTTATGGCCTGGTTCCCCAGGCAAATGCTGTTATCGTCGACGGCTGCGCATTGTTCACCGCTCACGTCGAGCGCTTGCTGTGCGATGATCGGACACGTGCCGGATGTGACTACACCGGATTCGTCGCCATCGTCTCCCCCACTCAGCGCCAGGATGATTCCGACAGCAACGGCGGCAATCACGCCCACACCACCGATCGCGTACCCGATCAAGCGCCGGTTTTTTCCCTCCGGTACGCCTGGCAAGATGATCCTGGTAGGTGGTAGGGCTGGGGATGCGGGTGACGGTGGTCCGGCATAACCGGGTTCGTGCGCGCCGGGCTGGAGCGTCTCGCGTTCCTGCATGCTCGCCTGCCTGGCCATTTCGGCGCGTGCTTCTTCCATTTCGGCAATGGTCTGGGCGGCGATCTGTTGCAGGTGTTTTGGCGTGATAGTCGCGCTGGCCCCAATCGCTTCCATCAAATCATTCGCCATCTTGGAGGCGGTCTGGTAACGTTCGTCCGGCTCTTTGGCCATGGCCCGCATAATGATGTGATCGACCACTGCCGGTACATCCGGGTTAATGGACGATGCTGTCGGGATCGGATCGCTGATGTGCTTGAGGATGACGGCCATGGGTGTTTCGGCATGGTAAGGCGTTTTGCCCGTGACCATTTCGAACAGCATAACGCCCAGCGCATAAATATCGGCGCGGTTGTCGATGTGCAGGCCCATGCCCTGTTCTGGCGCCATATAGCCGGGGGTGCCCACGGCCAGACCGCTCGCGGTTAATCCTTCGGTGCCTTCGATCATGCGCGCGATGCCAAAATCGGTCAAGAACGCGTTGCCATCACTGTCCACCATGATGTTCGACGGCTTGATATCGCGGTGTACAACCCCTTGCCGGTGAGCGTAGTCCAGCGCGGACGCGATCTGGCGAATCAGGAAGGCGGCTTCGCTAAACTCAAGCCGGTCGCGCGCCAGAATATCTTTGAGTGTGCCGGTCGGCATGTAGCGCATCACGATATACGGCGGGTCGTGAGCGCCGTTGTAATCGTACACCGGCAGGATGTGCGGGTGCTCAAGCCGTGCGATCAGCTTGGCTTCACGTTGGAAACGATCCAGAGTTGTTTGATCGATAGCAATTGCTTTGTGAATAATTTTGACGGCAACGGATCGATCCATGTTGGCCTGGTTAGCCCGGTAAACCGTAGCCATACCACCATGGCCAATTTCCTCAAGAATTTCATAAGGGCCAAGTTGGGTACCTATCATCGTATCTGCCTGTTTTTGGGACTGTTAAAAAGCACTGTATATGAGTTGAATAGTGTGGTGTGCGCATTGTAACATAGCTCGTGATTGGCGACGAATTGAAGGATTAAGTGGGGAATGCGCCGTCCAGGGGAAAGGTGCGGCTGGGCTTTGCCGTGTGAGTCCGTTGAACATACACGCCCCTGAGTGACGGGCGTGCAGAACGATCAGCGCCGCTACCGGCCAGCAGCGGCACTTCAAATGGTCTGTGGAAAATTGAGCCACGACGGCGGCGCGTGATTCAACTCCGGTTGCGGTCGCCAACACCGGCGGACGTGTTTATGAACGCGCTTCTTTGGCCATCGCGCTGGCAAGCTGTGTGCTGACCAGTTCGAGCATCAGCACGTTTTGCTGGGTGATGGAATTTGGCTGTTCGCGGCAGGCGAGGATCACGCCGAAGCGCAGCGTCACACCGACGGGGGTACAGGCTCCGGCCCCAAACCGCTGTTGTTTGACAAACGGGTGGTTGGGTTCGTCATCCGGCCCAACGATGCGACTCTGCCCATTTTGGCATACCCAGCCAACCAGCGAATTGTCATAGTCCTGCTTTTGCGGCGTCAACTTGGTGATGGCGCTGGGGCCAACTTGCGCGCGCAGCGTGAGTTCTGGCGGCGTTGTGGGGGTGATGTGGTAGAAAGCTACAAAATCATAGCCCAACTCTTTGATAGCCTCGACCGCTGTCTGTTGTTTGGCCTGCCCTGGCCCGGCCCGCCGCAGCGACTTGGCAAATGAACGCACCGGCGGCAGGGCGTCGGCACGCAGCGTTTCAAGGCGGCGTTCCTCGGTCATACGTTTGATGCGCCGCAGCAGGTCGTTGTTATGGAACGGGTCCACCGAGACTTCATCAGCCCGCCCCGGCATGCCAAAATCGGCCTCTTCATCGACCAGCACGATCAGCAGGCGCGGGTAGGTTTGCCGCAGGTCTTTGACCAGCGCAAATACACCGCCCAGGCTGTTATCTACGACAAACACATCTGTGCGCTTTTGCGAGTCGGCTAGAATCTCGCGTGCATCGGCTTCGGTTGTGACCAATGTGAGCTTGAACTGCGAGTCTTGAGATAGGTTGTTTTTGTAGCGAGCGAGCGACGAGCGATTAACTAAAATGAGGATGTGAATCTGGGAACTTTCGGCCATGTGATTTCACCACCAGCGAAACGAATAAGCACAGTTGAGTTGATTATAGGGAGGGATCGACCAGGCTACAAGCCCGGTTCGATCCCTCGCTGTGTATTTATCCGTCGGCTTCGGTCAGGACGATGTCACGGTGTTCCCGCCTGCGATTGGGCGCCGGGGGATGTTCTAACGCGCTGCGCTGGCCGCCGCGCAGCAGCAGGGCCAAAACGAGGGCCACCGCGCTGACTCCGGCGCCGATAAACTGCATCTCGTCGATCACTTCGACGGCGGCACGCAGATTCGCGTCTTGCGAGAATTCGATGATTTCGCTGACATCATCGGTATCGGGGGCTTCGTAACCCGCCACGACAACATCAAACCGTTCGAGCGAATACACGGTCAGCGACGATATCGCGATCGTCATACCGACCAGCCGTAGAATCAGGATCAGAGCCGACGCCACGCCGCGATCGTGTTCGTCGGCGTCGTTGATAACAGCGGTGCTGATGGGCGAGATCGTTAATCCCAGGCCCACACCGATCAGCGCCATTTGTGCACCCATCAGCCAGTAGGACGTATCGTGCTCCCACACCAGCCCGGTAGAGGCAAATCCCACCGTAGCCAGCAGCAGGCCGCCCGCGGTTGGCAGGCGGTAGCCGTACCGTTCACTGAGCCAGCCGCCCGGAATCGCGGCCAGCGCCATCGGGATCGTGAGTCCGGACAGCAGCAGCCCGGCGGTATACGCGGCGGCCTGAATCTTGTCACTGGTGGGGTTTTCGGCGCGGAAGTTCACCAGCAGCGGCGCGCTCACCAGCCCGATCGCAATGCAAAAACCCACCAGCAGGTTGGTCACCGATGCCGCTGACAGGTTACGATGCTGGAACAGCTTCAGCGGTATCAGCGGGTGTTTCACACGTGATTCGATCAGGATGAATAACAAAAACGCGATCCCACCCCCGATCAGGAAGTACGGGCCGTAGTCCGAGGCTGTGCCCTGGAGTTCATCAAAGCTGGTGGCCGATGTGGCGGTTTCCGGGCTGGTGGTGCCCAGGCCAAGATTCAGCCCGATCAAGGCCAGCACGATAAACAGCGTTCCCAAAAAGTCAAACCGCCCGCCTGCGCTGGACGGCTTCACATCGCGCAGCACCCACCACGCCCCGGCTAATGCCACTAAGCTGATCGGGATGTTGAGAAGAAACAGCGTTTCCCATGAGGGCTTGGCAATCGTCAGGCCGATATCGGCGGCGGCATCGACCAGCACATGGCCGTGATCGCCAAACAGGCGCACCATCACGCCGCCGTACAGGTGGCCCAGCACCCAGCCGACCGTATCCACCGCACCGATCACGCCCAGTGGTTTGCCGCGCCGCGCCGCTGGAAACAGGTCACCGACCAGCGCAAACGTGATCGGGACCATGGCACCCGCGCCGAACGCCTGCACAATACGCCCGGCGATCACCAGGTACAGGTAGCGCACTTCAAGGCGCGGCGGGCGTTGGTTCAGCACCTCGTTATAAAAACGGGCGATGCTGCTGTTTAGAAACGTGCTGTCATAGGCTGTGACCAGGTAGGAACCCACGATAAAGATCAACAGGCAGCCCACGTATACAGCCCGGCGCCCGATCAGGTCGGACAGGCGACCGGCAAACGTCATGCTGATGGCATAGGCGAGCAGGTACCCGTTGACGGCCCAGGATGCCTGGTCCAGGTATTCTTTGACAGGAAGCTTCAGACTCACGATCACTTCCGGCAGCACCGCTGAAATGATCGTCAGGTCCAGGGCGCCGATGAATACCGGCAGACTGACAACCGCCAGTATCCACCATGCCGACCGGGGTCGTTCTGACGTTAGGGAGTGATTCATAACGGGTTTTGCCTTGTTTAGTCGTCTGGCTCAGGGGCTGCGATGGTAAGGGGCGTATTGTAATCGTGCAGCTCAATGGTCCAGACGGTTGGGTCCTGGTCGTCTACGCCTTCAGGCAGCGGTTCGGTCAGCACGATCTGATAGACAACACGTTCGCCTGTCAGAATAGTCACATCGATATCGAGCAAGCCGGACTTGGTGCCGATCAACCCAAAGGTCAGCGAGTTCACGGAAGCAGCATCAATCGTACCACGCACGTGGTAAACGTCCACACCGTCCAGGTCCTTTTTTCCGACCATGTCCACGTCAACAATACTTTCGAGCGCGTGCGCGATTCCGCCATCATCCGTCATCAACGATTCCGGCGTGAATCCGGGGATGATCTGTTGATTCAGCCACTGGCCGCGTGTGAGCAGGTCACTGCGCAGATACTGCTGGTCGCTGATACCGATCAATTCGGCGGTCAGGCCCACGTCACCGATATTAAACTGAACGGTTTTAGCGTGCAGCGCGTTGGGGGTGTCGAACGCTACATCTTCCGCGTACTGGAAAGTCAGGGGAATATCGAGGTTGAACGCGTCACCGGTATCAATAAATACCGGGTAACCGCTGACACCGATCTCTAACATAAACGTATCCGCGTTTTGGACTTTGCCGGCGGCTTCGTTGAGCAGAGAACGGGCTTCGGGCAGGTCACTTTTGTTGTCGTCGCTGTCACTTCCACACGCAGCCAACAGCAAAACAGCGGCCAGGATCACTAACATGAACGTCATTACACGGCGCATGACGGTTACCTCCATAGTGTGAGCGTTTTGTCCAAGGATCGTTTACGCAGCGGGCTGCATCGAGTTGCAGCATGTCCCCTTGCTGCTGTGCCTGCATCTTATCATGAACGGCTGGTATTGCCATAGGGTTAATGCGCAGGTACACGTTTCAACACGTCTACCACGCCCGCCGCCAGGTCATAGCGGCCAAAGGCAGGCATAATGTACACGCCCTGGGCGAAATCTTTTACACCGAGCAGCAGTTCTTGCGCGATGCGAACGCCTTCACGCTGCGCGTCGTCGCCCGCGTCGCTGATGCGCTGCTGGATGGCCTCAGGGATGTCGATGCCCGGCACTTCGTTATGCAAAAAGCGGGCGTGACGCACCCCATACAGTGGCAGAATGCCGATCAGCACCGGCAGGTCCAGCGCGCCATACTCGCGGCTGTAGGCGTCTAAAAACCGTTCCGCTACGGTGATGTCAAAAATCGGCTGCGTGAGCGCAAAATCGGCCCCGGCGTCGATCTTTTTCTTCAGCAGGCGGATTTCGCGTTCAGGCTCGCGTGCATTCAGGTTTAGGGCGGTGCCCACAAAAAACGATGTTGGTTGGCCGATCGAGTTTCCGGCCTGGTCGGTGCCTTCGTTCAGGTTCTGTTTGATGAGTTTGATCAGGCCCGACGGCGCGATATCGTGCGTGTCGAACGAATCCGGGTAATCGCCGATCACGGTGGGATCACCCATCACCACAAAAATGTTGCGCACCTGGAGCGCGTGAGCGGCCAGCAGATCACTCTGTACGCGTAAGATATTACGTCCGCGTGTCGGGAAGTGCAGCACGGTTTCCAGCCCGACATGATGCTGTACCAGGTGGCACACCGCCCAGGGACTCATACGCATCCGGGCCATGGGGCTGTCGGACACGTTGATGAAGTCTACCCCGGCTTCGTGCAGCAGTTCCGCCGACGCGATCACTTTTTGGGCGGTATAACTGCGCGGCGGCGGCATTTCGACGGTTACGGTGAAGTCTCCGGCAGCCAGTTTTTGGGCGAGCTGTGTGGGCGTTTCGGGTACTTCGCTAACAGCGGATTCTTTTGGCTCCGACACAGACACAATTGTCGGTGTGACGTGGGCCGGATCGTCGAGCGCCCGCCGCATGGCATGAATGTGTTCCGGCGTGGTGCCGCAGCAGCCGCCGACAATACACGCCCCGGCCTGCTCAAAGGCCAGCGCGTATTCACCGAAATAATCGGGCGTGGCCGGGTACATCACTCGCCCGCCGACCATTTCCGGCCAACCGGCATTGGGCACGACTGACAGGCGTGCGTCCGGTGCCGCGCGGTGCATCAACTGCACAAGGGTCAGCAGTTGGGCCGGGCCGCCGCTGCAATTCACACCGATCACGTCCGTTTGCAGGTCGTGCAGGCTGCGCGCGACCTGGGCTGGGGTGTCGCCTAACAGGGTGCGGTTGTCGCGGTTGAACGTCATCTGCGCCACGATCGGGATATCGCTGTTGATAGCACGCGCTGCTTTGACCGCTTCGGCCATTTCGCGCAGGTCGGTGAACGTTTCGAACAGCAGCAGGTCGGCGCCCGCTTCGATCAACGCGCCGGTTTGAATAAAAAAGGCGTTGAATGCTTCTTCGGGCGTTGTGCGGCCAAACGGCGCCAATCGCACGCCCAGCGGCCCGACTGACCCGGCGACATACACGCTGTCTTTGAACATACCATCCACGACCCGGCAGGCCAGTTCGACCCCGGCGCGGTTGATCTCGGCGCACCGGTCCTGCAGATCACAGGCACCGAGTTTGTAGATGTTGGCGCCGAACGTGTTGGTTTCGATGATCTCGGCGCCCGCTTCGATAAACTGGCGGTGAATGCTGGCTACCGCTGCCGGTTCGGTGACGTTTAACAGGTCGAAACAGGAATCCATCGGCAGGTGCTGGTTAGCGTGTAACATTGTGCCCATCGCGCCGTCAAGCAGCAGCGTGCCCTGGTCCAACCGTTCACGAAATGGTAATTTGGCCATCGTATTCTCCTCACGCCTGGGTTAATTGTTCGGTCCGTGACACCCCCACGTTGAAGTAACGGGCGTCCGGGTGGTGTATCACGATTGCGGCGGTTGACTGTTCCGGCACAAGCTGGTAGGCGGCGGTGAGGGTCATGCCCAGCGTATCTTGTGCGGGCAGCAGGCGAAACAGCGTTTGATGATCGTCCAAATCCGGACAGGCGGGATACCCCCAACTGTAACGTTTGCCGCGTGTTACCGGCATATTCAGTTCCCGGTTGATGTGCCGGTTCATATACGTGGCGGTCGCCTCGGCGGTTTGAACGGCCAGCCCGTGGAAAAAATACGCTTCGGTGTACTGGTCACCGGCTTGCAGCGCGTCGAATGTTTCGGTGGCGTGTTCGCCGACTGTGACCACTTGCAGCGGGACCACGTCCACCCGGTCGCCGGTCACCGGGGCGAAATAGTCGGCCAGGCACAGGCGATCGCCGGATGGCTGGCGCGGGAACGTAAACCGTTCAATTTCGACCAGCCGTTGATCCGTGGCGTACACAACCGCATCGTAGATCACGATATCATTCCCGTCCGATTGGGCCGGGAAATAACCATAAACCGCCTGCGGCACCAGCGTCCCCGCATTTATGGCTTCTTTTTTCATGCGCTCTAACCGGGTTTCAAACTCGGCTTCCAGCCGTTCCCATTCCGCGCCGCGCGTATTTTTTGCGCCCCAACTCAGCCGGTATAACTCCGGCTTGTGGATAAACGGGAACACGGCATCCAGCGGGATATCAAGCACGCGCAGCGTGCCCCAGAACGGCGGTTTCGGGATGTCCGAAGCCGGGCGCACGCTGGAACGAGATGACGCGGCCCGGCGCTGTTTGACGGGCGCTTGTTGTTTGCCTGTTTCCTGTGTCGATTCGCGCAACATGCGTTCCACCAGCGCGGATCGTTTGTCCGGCTCGATGAGCTGCTCCATGACGTCCAGCCCTTCGAAGGCATCCTTGCAATAAAACACGCCGGGAGCATAGGGGGTGCCGGTATCTTCCAGCGTCAGGATACGCCGCCCGAACGCGCGGTTGATCGCCGCCCCGCCGATCAACACCGGGAATGTTAACTCCCGCCGTGCCAGTTCGTTGACGATGAGCGGCATTTGTTTGGACGTGCTGACAAGCAGCGCGCTCAGGCCGATGGCGTCGGCGTTGTGTTCGACGGCGGCGTCGATGATCGTGTTGGCGGGCACCTGTTTGCCCAGGTCGTGCACGGTATAACCGTTGTTGCTCAGGATGGTTCGCACCAGGTTTTTGCCGATATCGTGCACGTCACCGTAGACCGTGGCCAGCACAATGATACCCTTGCTGGTGCCTTCTTTGCGCTCTAAAAACTGCTCCAGGTAAGCGACAGCCTGTTTCATCACCTCGGCGCTTTGCAGCACAAAGGGCAGGATCAATTCCCCTGCTCCGAATTTGTCGCCCACTTCTTTCATGGCAGGCAGCAGCACGTTATTCAGCACGTCCACCGGATCGCGGCGCGTCAGGCAGTCATCGATCAGGGCTTCGACCCCGTCCTTTTTGCGGTGCACGATCTGCCAGTGGATGGCCTGTTCGGCGGTCATGCCCTCGGTGGGATCAACCTGCGACTCGTCACCCACGCTGATATCGTGTTCCTCGAAATAACGAATGTAATCGGTCAGCGCGTCCGGGTGTTCGTTGAAGATCAACGCGGCGGCCAGTTGGCGCTGGTCGTCGGGAATTTCGGCGTAAGGCGTGATAAACGCCGGGTTGACGATCGCCATGTCCAGCCCGGCCTCAACCGCGTGAACCAAAAAAACGCTGTTCAGCACGGCCCGCGCTGCCGGACTCAACCCAAAACTGAGGTTGCTCACACCCAGTGATGTCAGCACGCCGGGTAGTTCGGCTTTGATGAGGCGGATACCGTTCAGGGTTTCGACCGCGCTGTTGGCCATCTCCGGATCACCGGTGGCGAGCGTGAAGGTCAGCGCGTCAAAAATCAGGTCTTCGGGGGCGAACCCGTAGTCGTTGACGACAATGTCGCAGATTTCGCGGGCAACAGCTAACTTGCGGTCGGCGGTTTTAGCCATACCCTGTTCGTCGATGGTGAGCGCCACGACTGCCGCACCGTGCCGCTGCGCGATGGGCATGATCGCGTCGATACGCGCGCGCCCGTTTTCGAGGTTGATGCTGTTGATCAGACCGCGCCCAGGGTACAGGCTCAGCGCGGCTTCAAGTACATGCGGCTCGGTGCTGTCGATCATCAGCGGCACATCCACGCCCATCGACAGCTTTTTGACGACTTTTTGCATCTGTTCGGCTTCGTCTGCGCGCTCGGTGAGCGCCACGCACACATCGAGGATATGCGCGCCGGAGTCAACCTGCTGCCGCGCGACGTCAAGAATAGCGTCATAGTCTTCGGCCAGCAGCAGGCGCTTGATTTTGCGGCTGCCCTGGCTGTTGACCCGTTCACCGATCAACGTTGGCGGCGGTGCCTGGCGCAGGGCGATAGCACGCATCCCGCTGGACGCTGCCGGTTCGCTGGCGGGCTGGCGGTCGAGCGGTTTTCGCACGCCGTCCGGTTTCCCTTTGACGTTTTCGATCAGGCGGGCCAGGTGTTCCGGCGTGGTGCCGCAGCAGCCGCCGACCACGTTTACACCCCAGTCCACGAACTCGCTTAACATGGCGGCGAATGGGACCGGCTGCATCGGGTAAACGGCTTCGCCGTCCACATTCAGCGGCAAACCCGCATTGGGCAGCACACTGATCGGTTTGGTGCTGTGTTCGACCAGGAATTTGACCGGTTGGGTCATGTGCTCCGGCCCGGTCGAGCAGTTGATACCGATCACGTCCACGGGCAGCGCTTCGAGTGTGGTCAGCGCGCTGTTGATATCCGTGCCGAATAACATGCGCCCGCCAGTATCCAGCGTGATCTGGGCTTGCAGCGGGATACGGGCGGCGGTGTCGTCAAAACAGCGCTGAATGCCCGTGATCGCGGCCCGGACTTCTAATATGTCCTGGCTGGTTTCGAGCAGTAACACGTCCACACCACCCTCGACCAGCCCGCGCGCCTGCTCATAATAGACCTCGGCCAGTTCGTCAAATGTCATGCTGCTGAGATCGGGATCATCAGAGCTGGGCAGCTTGCCGGATGGTCCCAAACTCCCGGCCACATAACGCGGAATGCCGGTTTCCTGCGCGAAACGATCAGCCACCCGGCGCGCCAGTTCGGCGGCGGTCCGGTTGATCGTGAGCGTTTGCGCGTGTAAGCCGTATTCGCCCAGCGTGATACGGTTGGCGCGGAACGTATCGGTTTCGATAACCTCGCTGCCCACCGCCAGAAATGACGCGTGGATTTCCTCGATCACGTCCGGGCGGGTAATGACGAGATAATCGTTGCAGCCTTCGTAACGCGTGCCGCCGAAGTCTTCAGCGGTCAGGTTGTAACGCTGGATGTTAGTGCCCATCGCGCCGTCATAAACCAGCACATGATCGGCAATCGCATCGAGATAACGGCGGTTGGTATAGGTTGTGTGTACCATATGACTGCTGCTTTTCGCCTTAATGTGTAACGGACGGTGGTCGTTCAAATGAAAAACGCCCCTGCACAAGCGAGGGGCGATTCAGGAACATAGTTGTACCTGCCCCTCATCTCTCAGAGAAATCCTCTCTGCCGGAGTTGGCACCTTTCGGCTTTTTTGTGTTCAGCCGGAGGTTGCCGCGGTGTCATCGGGCCGATCCCTCAACCGCTCTGGATGAGTGCGTTAATCACCAGAATAATAACATAATTTGAGTCGCGTGCCAAAAAAGAATCATGCAGGTGTTGCACAAATATTTAGTATAATACGGGCGGTGTTACTCGCGTGTCGAAGGAGAGTCTGATGCACATTCGGATAGCGATGCTTGGTTATGGCAAAGTAGCGCGTGCGCTGGCACGTCTGCTGCTCCGCAAAACGGACACGCTCCGCCAGGAGTATGATTTGACGTTTGACGTGACAGGGATCGCTACCCGGTCTCGCGGCAGCGCCATTGATCCGGCTGGTCTGGACCTGGAAGAAGCCTTGCGACTCGTTGATTCCGGGGACAGGCTGGACGCGCTGCACCAGGGGCCGCCAGTCGCCGACACGCTTGAATTTATCGCCGCTTGCCCCACCGATGTGATCATGGAGGCCACATGGCTTAATCCCCAGACCGGCCAACCGGCTACGGACTATGTACGGGCGGCTTTGCAGGCGGGGCGTCATGTTGTCACGGCGAACAAGGGGCCGGTGGCCTACGCTTACCGTGAGTTGTCGGCGCTGGCCCGGCAGAACAACTGCGGTTTTTTCTTCGAGAGCACGGTTATGGACGGGGCCCCGGTGCTGGGGATCGGGCGCGAGGCGCTGTTAGCCACCACTGTCAACCGGATTCGCGGTATTCTGAACAGCACGACTAACCTGGTTTTGACCGGACTGGAAGAAGGTTTGACATTTGACGCGGCGGTGGCCAGCGCTCAAGCGGTTGGCGTAGCCGAAGCCAATCCATCCAATGACCTGGAAGGCTGGGATGCGGCGGTTAAGATCGTGGTGCTTGCCAATGTATTGATGGGCGCTGACCTGCGGCCTCAAGACGTGGATCGCGTGGGGATTACGGACATTACCGGGGAGGATATCAAAGCCGCTATTGCCGAAAAGGGCCGGATCAAGCTGATATGCGAGGCTGTCCGCGAGGGTGATCTGGTGCGGGCCAGTGTGCGCCCGATCTGGCTGCCGCTGTCCGATCCGCTGTGCCATGTCAGCCGGACCAGCAGCGCCGTTACGCTGGAAACAGACACGCTGCACCATTTGACACTGGTGGAAGGTGATACCGATCCCACCACAACAGCATATGGTATGCTGGTTGATATGCTCAATATCGTGCGTGGACGTTTTGATTGATGAGCCGGGATACAGCCTGTACAATACGTCCAATGCACAAATAGGCTTGTGGAACGTTGGTTGTTATACTACTGGTAGTTTTCATGTGATGGGTTTCGGTTAACCCGATTACACCCCAGCCCGATAGGACGCTTGTGTTATGAACCGCAGCGATCAGGATCGCATCAAGCAGCTGACCTCACCATACAGCCCGTTTCAGCCGCCGCAGCTCTCTCTTGATTTTAGTGACTATTTATCCCTGCTGTGGCGAGTTGACCGGCATTATACTCAGGTCAACCTGGTAAAGTATTACACCCAGTGCTCGCGTGCACTGTCGAAGGCGTTTGGGTTTGACAAAAAAAACCTGGGGCGTGTGGCGCGATCTGCGGAACCCGGCGAGATTTATCTTGCGTTGAGTAATGTACCCTTCCGCGATACCCGGCGCTTGGCCGACGCGTCGGCACGCAAAGCGGCGGTTTTACAACTGGTGTTGCTGCGGGCCGATGTGTTATCGATCGGTTCGTACCAGCATGAATGGCTGGTAGGCTGGCCGGGCAGCGGTATGCTTGATGAGGAACTACGCGAGCATGTTTTTGCTACATTGTTTACGGCGCTGCGTGGGCAGTATGTGCACTTTGGGCGGCTGCTGCTGGTGATTGATATCGTGCTCCAGGAACTGCTGCTGGGCGAGCGCGATCTGACCGAAATTTCGCTAGGCCGGTTGATCGATCGTTACGGGTTTCCTGATCCTGAAGATGCGGCGGTGCGTGAGTTGTTTGGCACCGACTCGAACAAATGGCGATACTAGGGGCGTGTTGGCAGTTGCACTCAGCAAAACACCCATCTCAGGCAAAAATAACAATACGACCTAATCACGGGATAGTTGTTTGGTCAGGTACAATACCGGTTCAGGACCCTGACCGAGATCAATCACGATCACACGGTCGTCGCTGAAACCCAACCGGCGATAGAGCGCCAGGGCACGCGGGTTCGAGAGCGCTGCGCCGATTTCCAGTGTTTGGACGTTGAGCGAACAGGCGGTTTCGGTCAGGTACCTGATAATGGCGCTGCCAATACCACAGCCGCGATACTGTGTATTAACAATGAGATCGCTGACCTCGGCGGTGCGCGGCCACAGCGTTAACATACCAAACGCACAGGCTGCGTTATCACATACGCCGACAACGCCCATGCCGCGCTGTTTGTCCATCAATTTGCTGGCACGTGCGATTAACTCGTTGACGCGCGTGGGGGAGCGTTTCGCCCAGCACAGCGTGTTCAGGTTGGCGGCATCGGATGCACACACAGGGCGGATGTAGTACGACAGGTGAGTTTGAGTTGACATGATGGTTGGCTGTGCGGGCAAATCCGCATGATTTGTCAGGTTGTTGGCTTACACGATCGTTCATTATATACACAATCATACAAAAAACGTGACAATAAGGGTATAGGCGATGGCGAAGCAGAACATTTATACCGTGTATATTCGGACTGGCGATGATACCCTGGCCGGAACGGATAGTAATGTGTTTATTGAAATGTTCGGCACCGGGGGCAGCACGGGCGAAATCCACCTGCCAGCACGTGACATTTTTTCGTTTGAGGCAGGCGCTACCGATAAGTATATTCTCGAAGTGCCCGACATTGGCGACCTGACCCGCTGCTGCCTGCGCCAGGATGACAGCGAAACGGGGCCGTCATCCGGCTGGCAGGTCAAAGACGTGCGTATTGAAGATGACGAAACCGACCGCGTGTGGGTGTTTACCTTTGACTGCTGGCTTGGTTTAGAGGAATCCGGGACCCTGAGCGCGTGCGCAGACCTGTAGCCGCGCGTGCAAGCGTGGTTTTGCATGATAGCGTTTTTTTCGCTAAGCTGTCGTGCGATATGAGTGAACCAGTTCACCGGCCAGGATTCTGGCTGCTGCACGTGAAGGAGAACACCCTATGACCGGGCCCCATACGCGGCGTTGGTTCTTGTTGGTTCTGGCACTGCTGGCGCTGGCGTCGTTGGCATGTAATCTCAGTGCGACATCGAATGAGGGTGACGCTGAAGTTGAAGCGATTACAAGCAGCCCGTTAGTATTACTGCTGGCACCGGTAAACGGCAGCACATTTGCCGAAGGGGCTGAAGTCCAACTGCATGCTATCGCCCAGGATACCGGCTTAGGTGTGGCGCGGATCGAGTTCCGGGTTGATGATGCGCCGGTCGGCGATGTGGCATCCAGCCAGCCGGACGGACAGGAAACGCTCGACGCTAACATTGTGTGGGTGGCCGCTGGCGCAGCCGGGCACCTGGTCACGGTCGAGGCGTTTCGCTCGGACGGATCATCGCTGGGCCTGAGTGATGCGGCTGTTAAAGTTATGACCGCACCCGGCGCCCTGCCTGCGGGATCTGAAACCGAGATACAGGCTGCTCCCGGCGAAACGGTCCCGGCGGAGCAGCCGCCTGAACAGCCGCCCGCCGATGCTCTCCCCGCCGAAGGCGAACCCGTTGAACCCGCTGCTCCGCCGGATACGACCGGCAGTCCCATGATCGAGGCCGCAACGCCCAGCCTGAATGTGCGCCAGGGACCGGGCACGGATTACCCGGCGGTGGGAACACTGTCACAGGGCGAGCGCGCCGATATCGTCGGTCGTAACGAGGACGGTAGCTGGTGGGCGATTTCGTTTGGCAGTGGGACGGCCTGGGTTTTTGGAGGGCTGACGACTACGGTAGGGGATGTAAGCCAGGTGCCGCTGGTCGCTGCCCCGGCCCAGTAAAGAGTCCGCAAGCGGGCAGCGGCGTGTTGATCACTACGCGCTAAAACTGGTAACCGATACCGTCGCCCAGCACAGCCGGGTCAATCGGTCCAAACGGCACGATCACCAGGATGTCCGGTGTTACCCGCACGACAGCATGTGGCACGCCGGACCGCTGAAACGCCTGCTCAAAGGGTGTATTGGTTTGGCCAGGCAGGATCACCTCGACAAAAGCAACCTGACCGGCTTTTTGAATCGCGTGCGGCACATCCCAGAAGCGGACTACCCCCTTCGCCCCGTAGATATCGTACCAGTCAGCGGCTAAAATCCGTTCCCCGGTTTCGAACATCAACACGTGCGCGATACCCACATCGGTCCACACGTGCCGGATGCCCTGTTCATCCAGAAAATCGATCAGCGGTTCCAGGGTAGCGGGCTGGCGCGTGTAATACGGGGAAACAAACGCCTGGGTCGGATTCATGCGCACGACACCAAGCAGGTTCAACCCTATCACGCTGGTGAGCATCGCCGCCGCCAGCAGGCGCAGCCCACGCCGCCAGCGGATCAGCCCTACACATAGGGCGGCGGCACCGATGGGCAGCACGGAATGGATCATCAGCACGTAACGCCCGGTCGCGTCAAATCCAAATTCGTTCAGCGCGTAACGGCTGTAGTCGCTGAGCAGGTAGATACACGGCAGGCCGCACGCGAACAGGGCCAGCAAAACGCGCGCCGGGCGAGTCGCAGCCGCCCACCGTCCGCGCCGTGCCCAGATCACCAGGCTGACCAGCCCGCCTTGATAGACGATTTGCAGCCACCAGATCGCGGGCCAGCTTAACAGCCGCCAATCAGGATCGCCGCTGACCAGGCGCGGCGCGAGATCGGTGTTCAGGTGGTGGAGTACGTCCCAAATGCTGCCGGAGCCGTTATCCTGATCCCCCAGCAAGTGCCGGAACGTGGCAAAATCGTGCTGGACGTTGTACAGCCACAGCGGGCAGTTCCCGGCCACAAATGCCAGTCCTGCCATCCACCAGCGCCGCCGCAGCGGTTTGCGCCCGGCCCACAACACCACGATCACCACCGGCACGGCATAAAACGTGATCAGCCACGACACCCAGAACGCCACACCGCCGAGAAATCCCAGCGCGATCAGCGCCCGGTTTTGGACGTGTTCCGGCTGTGTGCGGTCGATTACATAACTCGTGGCGACGAGCATCAGGCCGCCCAACACGAGCGTTTCGGCAGTCGCGCCCCAGGTTTTCATCCCGGTGATGAGCAGGTACACAGGCGCCAGCGCGGCCAGCAGGGCACTCAGTACGGCGACCTGCCGGTCAAAGGCGCGCCAGCCCAACCAGCCGCTGATCCCGACATACGCGCCGGACAGCAGCCAGGGCACCAGTTTGAGCGTGATCGCGTTGGCGCCGAACACGGCGAACACGGGCGCGATCAGGTACGATTCCAGGGCGCCCAGGTACGGCTGGCCAGGATGAAACACCGGGCGCGCGCCGCGCAGGATACGCAGCACGTGCAGCCCGACCATGCCTTCGTCGTAATCGTAGCGCCAGCCCGCATCCACCAGCAGGATCAACCGCAGCCCCAACCCTAGCAGGGCCAGCAGGATGATCAGGCCGGTTGTTCGGTCCAGGTGGAACAAACCGCGCCGGGTAACGTGTCGGGCAGAAGCCATGCGTGCGCTTATTCGGACGGGGTAATGGTGAACGGGACAATAGCAGCGGGGGCGACATTGTCGCCAATAAACAGGCGGATTTCATAACTGCCGGGTGTAAAACCGTTGTCATCTCCGAAGAAGAAGAAACTTTCCCCGTCCGTTTCCAGGCCCCACAGGTAGCGGCTTTTTTCGATCTGTTCGCCGTTACGATACAGTTCACGCCGCCACAAAACGCCCTGTGTCATAAATTCAAACTCAACAAAAAAATAGATACGCGTGGTGCCTTCCACAAACGTGTCACGCGGGTTAACCGGCTGCAAGTTGCCGGAAACAGCGTCGTCCAACGCTGTAACGCTGATCTGGGCGTTGGGTTGGGGCGTGACATCGGATTGTATCGGGGCGGCATTGGGCGTAAAGGTGACAAATGGGGTGATGGTTGGTGCTGCTGCCGGTGTGGCGGTGATGACGATGATCACAGGTTCGACCGGCGGCGGTTCGTCGGGCGTGGCGGGTGTAACAGTCGGCAGGACATCCGGTGTGGGTGAAGGCGCTTGAATCGTGTCATTTGTGCGTGCGGAAGACAGATCGGCAACGCCGCCCACGATGATCACCGTATCATCACCCGCGGTGGTTTCCTCGTCGAAAAACGTCATCCAGGCGACAGACGAAACGCAGAAAATGCCGCCGATAAACAACAACCCCACACTCAATACAAAAAAACGCCAGCCGCGCTGTCCGGCCTCACGCCGCCGCCGCCAAAAGACATCTTTTCGGCTTCTACGGAACAGGTGCAGGGATACCAGAAACAACAACACGGCCAGCGCGAACAGCGCGGCGGTGATGTTGATCAGTGTGATCTGGTTGAGTTCTGGCATATCGGTTTACCTGTTGACCGTCCTTTTTGTGAGCAGCAGTTTATCGCATTTACGCTGTTTTCGGTAGGTTATGCGTTTTTGGCCGCCTGGTGCGTGCGCGCTGCTGGCGCCGGGTTATGATGACAGTTTACGCCAGCGTAAAATTAGCGGGCTTTCAGCCAGAGAACCTGGTACGGGGCGACGACCAGCGGTGCCCCAGGCGCGATGTGTTGGCCGGAAACAAGATCGTCATACGCGGCGCTGCCCGGCAGCGGCACGGCGTTTTGATCGAGCGTGATACGCTCGCCGCTGACGTTGTGAATCGCCGCGATCTGTTCTGTGCCATCCGGTGAGGTGCGCAGCAGCGCGAACAACACCGGGTGCAGTTGCAGCACGGTCTGTGCGCCGTTGGGATGGAACGCTTTTTGAGTCACGCGGACGGTGATCAGGTGGCGGTAGGCTTCAAAGACGCGGTGACGCAGCGTGTGCGGGTCTTCCAGTTCACGCCGGACGGTGTTTTTGTCCAGTTTTTCGCGGTTGATGGTGCGCAGCCTGCCGGTGGCAGCGACGCCCGCGTTCCAGTTGCGAGAACCCAGCAAGCTGTGAATGTAAATGCCGGGCACGCCCATAAACGCCAGTTGAATCGCCTGCGACACGATGAACCGGTTCACCTGAACGTCCAATGGTTCGTTGATGTTCGGGTTGGAGATTGCGTCAAAAAAGTTGATGTTGAGTTCATACGGGCTTTGTGACCCGTCGCTGTCAGTTTTAAAGGACACGTCGCCGCCGTGCGCCTTGGTGCGTTCGACCAGCGCCCATACGTCGTCGTTCGTCAGAATGCCTTCTGCCGGGCGCACGCCGATACCGTCATGCGACGCGGTGAAGTTAAAAAAGGTCGTGCTGTCCGATACTTTTTCCAGCCCGGCGGCCCACGCGCTGAGAACGCTTGCATCTCCGGTGGCGATGGCGTGCAGCGTCAGCGGCGGCAGTGTGAACTGGTACACAAGCTGCGCCTCGTTGGTGCCGTCCCCAAAATAGGACACGTTTTCGTCATGCGGCACATTCGTTTCGGTGATGATCGCCACGTGGGGCGCCGCCACGTCAAAGATATCACGGAATAACTGCACAATCGTGTGGGTTTCGTCCAGGTGAATCGAGCTGGTACCGATTTTTTTCCACAGGTACGCAATCGCATCGAGCCGGATGAAGCGCATCCCCTGGCTGATGTAAAACAGCAGGATGTCGATCACACGCAGCAGGACGGCTTCGCTTGCGAAGTTCAGGTCGATCTGGTCGTCGCTGAACGTCGTCCACATGTGCCGCGTACCCCGGTCAGTTTCGACCGGCGTGAGCAGCGGCAGCGCGCGCGGACGTACCACGCTGGATAGATCGGCGGCGGGATCGACCACGATGAAAAAATCATGGTACGCCGGGTCCCCGGCTTTGAAACCTTCGAACCACGCGCTGTGCGCTGAAATATGGTTGATCACGGCATCGAACATCAGGTCAAAATCACCGCCCAGGTTCCGTATATCCTCCCAGGTGCCCAGGTCGGGATTGACGGCGGTGTAGTCGATGATCGAAAAACCGTCATCTGACGAAAACGGGAAAAATGGCAGAATGTGCACCGAGGAGACGATCCCGTGAAGGTGTTCACGTAAAAAATGATGTAGTGTTTGCAGCGGCGGTTTGCCTGTTTCGTACAGGGAATCACCGTATGTAATCAAAATGATATCACACTCGGTTACCCGCTCGGATGGGGCAACAGCCTGCGGCGCCAGCCCCGCGTGCCGAGTACGAAACGCCGCCAGCATGTCTTCGAGTTGCTGATAACACGCCGCGCCTCGTTCCGGGCCGTACAGAGCGACCAGCTTGTCAAAAATCCCATGATATTGTGGGGTCATAGTGTCCTTTGCTGTGTTGTGTTAAAAATCATGTACTCCGTTTTATAAATTCACCGATGGTATTCGTCAAGCCCCATTATTTGAAAGGCAGTCCAAACCGTGGCCCAGGCTCAAGGATTTGAAATAGTGGGTTCGAGCACAAACATCACATACTGGCGATCATAGGCCACCGTATTGTAAGTGCTCCAGATCGGCCCTTGCAGGTCGTCAAAACGATGGTATAACACCATTAACGACTGGGTATCGTCAGGCTCGACAAAAAGCAGCACCGTCCGGTCGCGTGACATAAGATAGACCTCGTGCAGCAGATCATCCGGCTCCAGGTAACTGACCTCAAAGTCGAGGTCCCAAAAACGCAGCGTCGAGTTTATGACCGGCCTGAAGATAACGTCGTTGCTCACATAGTAGATGTGTGTGCCCGGCGGGTAGTTTTTGGCTCGGTACAGCGGGTCGTAAAAATCACGGTTGTTTCGCCTGAAATCAGCGTTAAACCCGTTCAGATGTGGGCCGAAGTAGTAGCTGACCTGTAACAGTGCCAGCGCGATCACGAGTATCACCAGCGCCGGATAGACCAGGCGCTGCCACCGTCCGCGCGACCAGATCAGCGGCAGTGTGTGGCGCAGCCCAACCGCCGCCAGCAGCGCCAGCGCCGGAAAAACGGGCACAAAACGCACCGGCCAGTCCGCACTCTGTAACAGGCTGTTTCCGCAGACAACCGCCGCGACCCATCCCAACAGCAGTATGCCCGATAAACGCCAGCGCCACAGCGCCACCACGATCCCCAGCAAAAACGCGGGCGTGATGTACCACAGCAGCAGCGCCGTGCTGCCGCCGTAATAAAACTGGCTGCTGTCCGGACTGTACATGATGTGCAGCAGCGCCGGGCGGACGTGACCTTCAAAAAACAGTCTGGCCGCCTTCGGCAGCGGCTCGTTTTCTACGAGATCGACTAATGTACTGCGGTGGGTGGCCTGCGCGTCATAACGCGGGATGAGGGAATAACCAGGACTGAGCAGCACGTAATACAACGGCGCAGCGACCAGCACCACCGCGATCACCAGCCGCACCAGTCCGGATCGGTGCTGGCGTGGGCGCTGTAGTACGATGACCACTACCACCCACCCCACAAACACCCCGGTGAATACCAGCCGCCCGCCCTCATAAAAATACTGGGCCAGCCCCAGCATAACCCCGGAAACAACGTAGTCGCCGGGACGGTTAGTTTTTAATCCCCGCGCCAGGAACGCCAGCGCCAAGACACCGAATAACGGATCGGCGATGTTGTTCAGCGCCAGACGGCTGAAGTGGATGTGTGGCGGAAAAGCGGCCAGCATCACCGCCGCGATCAGGGCCGTTTGGCGATCATACAGTGCGCGTGCCAACAGGTACAGGGCCGGAACCGTAGCGGTGCCCACAATCGCGCTGGTCAGGCGCACGCCGTCCAGGTCCGGCCCCAGCAGTTCGACCGTCCACGTCTGGAAATACGGAAATATATGTGTGAACGCGGCAATATGATCAACATACATCAGCAGCCGTGTATCCGGATAGTCCCACAAACGTATCACGGCGTCGATGAAGTGTAATTCATCGATCATCACGTGGAGCGCAGTGCTCAGCCGCCACACGCGCACGATCAGCGCAGCGAGAGTCACCAGGGCGACTGTCAGCGCGTCCGACCGGTGAGTCACACAGGCCCGCGCGAGATGCCATAACGTACGCTCGCCACCCAGGCCGCACAGCACCAGCCCGGTACCCGTGGCAAACAAAGCCATCTGCATGTGATAGGAGACGCGCCAGTCAAAACCGGCCCAGTTGGCGTTCACTTCGGCAAAAATCGCCAAGGCCAGCGCACCCGCCGCCAGCAGCGGCCAGCGCAGCGGTGTTCGTTCGGCGGGGTTGGCAGATAGGCTCAGTGTGGGAATGGTGGGGCGCGCGGCGAGTAAAACGATCCACAACAACACACCGCCGCCCAACATCAGCCAGGCGGCGATATACGGCAGCATATGTGTGCTGTCCCACCGGAAATTGTAACCGCTCACGATCATCAGCCCGACCGCGGCAGCGGTGAGTCCATCGATCACGGCGGCTCGAATCGCCGGGCTGGTGTGCGAAACGGTGTCAAAAAGCTGGCGTTGGATAATCGGTCGCATAACGGTGTGCCGGACCCTGTTTGAGGCAAACGCACGTAGTATAACCATACCATGCTTTGGAGTACCATATTTCCGGTCAAAAAGGGTACACTATATCGTAGTGTGTCTTGATAAATAGCCGTCGTATGTTGATCGGAATGTGATATGCTGTTGAGGACACACCTTTGAGCGCAGCCTGTATCATGAATAGAGGTGTACAATGCCGTTTTTTGATATGAGCCTGGACGAGTTGAAAGCTTATAAGCCAGAACGTCCGGAGCCAGACGATTTTGATGCATTTTGGCAGACAACGTTGGACGAAGCGCGTCAGTTTCCGTTAAGCCCACAGTTTGAACGTGTTGATGTTGGGCTCGTAATGGTTGATACCTACGATGTCACGTTTGCCGGGTATGGCGGCCAACCGGTCAAGGGCTGGTTTATACGCCCGGCGGGGCAGGACGGCCCGCTGCCGTGTGTGGTGCAGTATATCGGGTACGGCGGCGGACGCTCCTTTCCGTCGAGCTGGCTGCTGTGGCCCAGCGCGGGATACGCGACTTTAGTAATGGATACACGCGGCCAGGGCGGTGCGTGGTCACATGGTGATACGCCTGATCTGGCGGACGGCGCTAACCCGTTTTTTCCCGGTTTTATGACCCAGGGTATTCTTGATCCAAAGACATATTACTATCGCCGCGTGTTCACCGATGCCGCGCGGGCTGTTGAAGCTGCTCGCAGCCGTGATGATGTAAACCCGGATCGTATCGCTGTCACGGGCGGCAGCCAGGGCGGCGGTATCAGCGTAGCGGTCAGCGGGCTGGTGCCGGACATTGCCGCCGCTATGCCGGATGTCCCGTTTTTGTGCCACTTCCGGCGGGCGGTTGGGATGACCGATAAGGCGCCTTATACTGAAATCGTCAAATACCTGTCGGTCCAACGTGACAAAGTTGACACGGTATTCAACACGCTCGACTATTTCGATGGGATCAACTTTGCGGCACGTTCAAAAGCGCACGCGTTATATTCAACAGGGCTGCTGGATGAGATTTGTCCCCCGTCTACGGTATTTGCTGCCTACAACCACGTTCAGGCTCCCAAAGAAATCAAGGTATATCGCTTTAACGAACACGAAGGTGGCCGTGAATACCAGGAAATGGAACACATACGCTTTTTGAAGCAGCTCTGGCGTTAGTGTGAACAAACCAACTCACGCAGCCGGAACCGATCGGCGAGTCATTTGAGCCAAAGGAATATGGCTATGAACTATTCGATGTTTCAAAAAATTCTGGGGGATATCCGCACGCGCAAAGGGCGTACAGCGCTGGTATCCATCAGCATTTTTATCGGCGTGTTGGGCGTTGTGACCCTGATCACGGCAGGCGATTTGCTGGTGAAACAGCTAAAAGCGGATATCCAGCAGGATGCGCTGCCGATGGTCCAGGCATACATAACCATCCCCGGCGATGCACCCGCGAACCTGGACGATGCGCGTTACCTGGATTCAATTCGCACGCTGCCGAATGTGGACGTGGTCGAAGGACAGGCGAATTACCCGTTTTTCTGGAAAATGCCTGACGAAGGGCGATTCCGTGAATCGCGTATACAAGCCTTTTATGGTCCGTTCGACGACGTGCAGATGATGCCAGCGCGGCTTGTTAAGGGCAAATACCCGGAAACCGGCAACAACGAAATCGCTGTCGAACAGCGCATGGCCGACGCCTTTGATCTGAAAATTGGCGATCAGATCGACATTCGTATCCTGAGCAAAACCGAAGATCTGCTAACCGAGCAGTGGACGGTAGTGGGTATTTTGTTCCACCCCTACAGCCAACTGCCAGATGAAACCATGTTCGCGACATATGATGATGCGAGCCATCTCGGCGGTTTTTCAGGGCTGAGTGTGTTCGTTGTACGTTACGATAGTTTCGCGCTGGCGGAAGCGTCTCAAGATGCGTTAAGTAGCGTCATCACCGAACAAACGCCGTACATTGTTGTGTTCAGCTTTTTAGAAGACCCTGCTAAAAATTCCGCCATCGAAGGCACAGAACAGTATGCCAGTATACTGGCAGCGCTGGCGGTAGTCGCCATGCTCGTATCGGGTTTTCTGGTTGTGAATGTCGTGAACAACATTGTCGTTGAGCAAAAACGGCAGATCGGCGTGCTCAAATCACTTGGTGCGCGGCGGCGAGAAACGTTTATCATGTATGCAGGGATCGCGCTCACATACGGCATACTGGGCATGATCCCCGGTGTGCTGTTGGGGATTCCCGCCGGGTACAAAATGGCCGTGATCATCGGCAACTTTGCCAATACATTGATCGATGATTTTGCGGTTTCGCCACCGGCGATCATCCTCGGTGTCGTGTTGGGATTGGCTGTGCCGGTGTTCTCGGCTGTGCTTCCGGTGTATAACGGTACCCGCGTGACGATCCTGGAAGCGATGACCGATCTGGGGATTTCCGGCGGTTACAAAGTGGGACTGATCGCGCGTTTTATCCGTGTGCTGCCGCTGCCGGTGAACATCAAACAGTCACTGAGCAACATCAACCAGAAAAAATGGCGGTTGGCGCTGACAGTCCTGACGCTGACACTGGCTATAACCGCGTTTATGGGCGTATCGGCAGTGTTTATACGCATCAACGACGTGCTTCAAGATATCCTGGATACGTTTGGTTTTGAAGTCCAGGTTCAGCCCACGCAAAGCCAAAGCTTCGAAGAAGTGGAAACCCTGCTGATGGAAAACATCGACGGGATCGAAAGGGTTTTTCCCGGCACGGCGATCGCCATACAGCTTGAAGGTTATGTGTCGGCGTTTACCAACACCAGCCAACTGCTGCTCACTGGCATCGACACCGAGGCCGAACTGCTCGAACTTGATCTCACAGAGGGCACAGCCTGGCGAGAGGATTC
This sequence comes from Anaerolineae bacterium, assembly GCA_016930015.1. Lineage (GTDB taxonomy): Bacteria > Chloroflexota > Anaerolineae > Aggregatilineales > Aggregatilineaceae > JAFGHR01. Next base: position 24,878 of record JAFGHR010000023.1, read on the forward strand.
GAGCCGCCACGGGATTGTGCTGACCACTGAAGTCGCCAATCAGGTTGGTAAAAGTGTCGGTGACATGGTAACTATTGTCGCTGGCGGCAAAGAACTTGAGCTAGAGATCATCGGCATTACGAACTTTCCCTTTGACATCGCGTTTATTCCGTGGCGTGATCTGGCCCGGTTTGCCGGGTATACCAGGGGGGCGCCGATTCCAAACGAGTACTTCACCGGCGTTAACCTCGATGGCTACACCGGGGCGTTGGAAAACGGCCAGGTGACGGCCTGGGGCATTGACGAACAGGTGATGCAGTTGGTCGAGTTTATCGACTTTACCATGACCGCGCCTGAAATACCGAGTGTGATGATCTCCCAGGCATTGGCCGACAGCAGCGGTTACGCCGTCGGTGACGACGTGACGCTGACCATTGGTGTTCGCTCGGAAACGTATCGCGTCGCCGCCATCTTCTCGCCGCGTCCAGAGGTCGCGGACATGGCCGCACAGACTGGTGTTGACCTGACTGGCGAGGTAATCGCGTTCGAGTGGACAACCCTCGCCACGCTCGAAGACGTGAACCTGGATGGCGAACCTACGCCGAACGTATTTTTGATCGTCGCCGAAAACCCGGATATGAGCGCGCGTGAAGTGGACCGTATGATCGAAGACATCAACGATCTGCTGGTGGCAAACGGCATCACCTCATCGTTTACGAACATGGTCGAAATCGCCGATCAGGCCTCAGATGCGATTCTCAGTATTGGCATCATTCTCAACATGGCGTCATTGGTTATGGCGGCGGTCGGGGCCATCGGCCTGTTTACGACGCTGTCGATCAGTGTGTTTGAGCGCCAGAAAGAGATCGGTGTGATGCGTTCGGTCGGGGCTGGATCGTGGACGATCATCACCCAGTTTTTGGTCGAAGGGATACTGGTGGGCCTGATCGCCTGGATCATCGCTGCGCCGCTGAGTTATGGGCTGGCGTACCTGTTGACCAACCTGCTGCCGTTCGGTGAGTTTATCGAGTTCGCCTACCCGCCGGTTATGCTCCCGGCAGGGCTGATCGGTATCATGGTGATCGCGACGATATCCAGCATCTGGCCATCGGTGGCGGCGTCGCGCCGGACGGTTTCCGACATCCTGCGTTACCAGTAGCGGTGTTGGCTGTATATATAACTCACATTCCGCACTTGAAAAACAAGATTCGGAATAAATGTCATTTTGGCACCAAACTGGTGCGGAATGAGAGTTGGGAACACAAACCGCCCATCAGGCGTCATAAATAATGCGACCGAATCAGAAAGGCTGTTTTATGACCAAAATCCGGTGGATTACCCTGCTAACCTTGAGTGTATTTTTGTCTGGCTGTGGGCTTCTGGAAAACCTCCCAATTGCTCATCTCGATGCAAAACCTACCAGCACGCCAATCCCGCTGGAGACAGAACCCCCATCACTCACCATACTGCACGGACAGGTTGCCTCCCCTATGAATAGGGGGAGCTTTTGTTGGGGGACCACGGAAGCGGGCAGTATCTGCGCCGATGTCGCCGTCTTCCCGCCCACCTATACGGCGGACATGTACACTCCGGTGATTGGCAATACGGTTGATCTGTTCTTTGACGCACCGTTTCCCGATACGGTGACCGCTACTTTGTATCCGGAAAACAACCTGACGACCCACGTTCCCGACAGCATGGTGGAGGTGACTCTGGACGAAAACGGCAAGGTTCTGGTGACAGTTCCCGACGGCGTGAACGGCAATTACGCGCTGATAATTTTCGCTACCTGGACAGAAGAAGATATGCCGCACGGCGATGCGCTCTACGCCACACCCATCTGCTTCGACGCATGAGCTTGCTTGTCTTGGATGCGGAATGTGGGTATAACGCACAAAACAGCGCCGGGGAACTACACACCGGCGCTCGTTTTTTTTGAGATCAAGCTGTGTATGGTGTCGTGATCAGAACGACTGCGATTTGCTGATCTGTCCCAAGTCGGTTTTTTGGACCGCGCGCAAACCGGGAATCTCGGCCAGGAAAACCGTAGCAAGCAGCACCGCAATCCCGACCAAGTAGGAGGGCATAGTCAGGTAGCCGATGTAACCGAAAAAGTCGGTATTGTAGCGAAACAACAACCAGTAACCGGCTTCGCGGCCCAACGGCACCCCGATCAAAACGCCGACCGTGACCATGATCAACAGTTCGAGCGTAACCGTGAGCGCGATTTCGCGCCGCGTTGATCCCAGCGCACGCAGAATCGATAGTTCATCACGGCGCTCGCGCAGGCTGGCATTGACCGTGTTATACAGTAGCGCTATCGTCAGGATGACCCCGAAGCTGCCGAACAAAACGGTGTTGGCTGCAAAGTAGTTGAGGAAATGTTTCAGGTCTTTTTCCCACTGCTGGATGTTTTCGACCATGGCTACACCCGGCATCTGGGCCAGGGCATTTTGAACAGCCGGTATTGCCTCATCATTGGCGCGTACCAGGATCGTGTTTGCGACGGCGGTGCTGCCGGGTGCCCACGCCATAACCAGGCCTTGCGGCACAAAAACCGGGCTGCCGACCGTATACAATACGATCCCCTGAATCGTGACATCGTGCGCCTGCCCCAGCGCGCGGATGGTCAAGGTATCACCAACCCCGACGCCCAGAATGCGCTGAATGTTATGTGATATCCAGACCCCGTCACTGTTTGAAAACGCGTCGTCTCCGTCCACGGTGGTCAGGTCAAAAAACGGTTCGTTTTCACTCAGCACAACCGCTATCGTGTCGAGCCGTTCTCCATCAGCATCTACCAGCGCAGCCGGACCGATCAACGCCGGTTGTGTTCCGGTTATGCCGTCGATTTGGTCCAGGTCCGCCCCGATGCTATCGGCGGGCAGGAGGCCGTTGTACGTCACCTGTAGATCAAACGCAGATGCGTCGTAATAATCACCGAAACAAACGGCCATCGTGTCCCACAGTGCCAGCGAAGAAAACACCATCATCGCGCCTGCGATCACGCCCAGGGCCGTGCTTGACGACCGTCCGGGCGCACGCAGCAGGTTGCGTATGGTCTGGCGCAGCACCAGCGGCAAAAAGCCCAGAGGTGTACGGCTGATAGCGTTCGGCGTTTTGGGCGTGGCCGGGCGCAGCGCGATTCCTGGTGGCGTAGCGGACTGAACCCAGGCGGGATATGCCCCGGCGATGGTGGAGCTTACCAGCACGATTCCGTATCCCAGCAGGATGAACGGAATCTGCGGTATGTTTTTGTAACCCGGCAGCGTTCCGCCCACTATATAGTCCAGAAACGTGTTCATGAACCAGAACGAATTCAGGTAGCCCAATATGCTGCCCACGAATCCGCCGGTCAGGCCGATAATGAACCCAAACGCCAGGTAATGTGTGACCAGTTCACGCCGGGTGATGCCCATCGCTCGCATGGTCCCGATGCGCTGCCGTTCCGATTCGACCATACGCGCCAGCAGAATGCCGGTGATCACAGCCGCGCCGGTTAGAAACAACCCGGAGAAAAACGCCATCGCCGGGAAGTTACCGTTGATGTTGGCATCGATCACACCGCCGCTGGCGGTTTCGAGCCGTGAATAAATCACGGCATCGGGATAATCCTCAAAGGCAGTCGTGAGCGCCAGGCGCACGCGGTCGTCGCGTTCGGCGTCTTTGTTTTCTGATGCGCCTTCCAGGCGAACCACGATATCGTTGTATTCACCGGGCTGCCCGGCCAGCTCGGCCAGGTCGCTGTATGGCATCCAGGCCACGCCAAACGTCGATGGAGTGGGAAAGGTGACAAGGCGATTGCGCCCGGCCACCAGGTATTCAGGGTTAAACACCAACCCCGCGATACGCAGTTCGACCGTCGTCTGGTCTGCCAATGTGACGCGCAGTGTGTCGCCGGGTTTGAGGTCGTGATAGTTGGCGAAGGATTCCAACAGCAGCAGGTCGCCGCTGTTGCGCAGATCATGACCTTCTATCAGTTCGTTGCGGTTGACGCCGGACTCGCGCTCGTCAGGAACCGAAATCAGGCGCAGGATGATCGCGTGTTCTGTGACAGACATGGGCTGAAGGCTGCTCTCGACAACCAGGCGCGGCTCGGCGCTTTCAACGCCGGGAATAGCCCTCACGGCTTGCAGCGTATCCTCTGACGGCGAGTCAACCTGAACCTGAAAATCCATATACTCAAGCCGGTCATAGGTGCGGAACACCGAGTCCAACAGATTCACGGCAGCGGGATACATCGCCCCAAAGAAGGTGGTGCCCAATGTGACCATCAACCACACCGCCAGAAATTGGCCGCGATTGGCGCGTAGATCACCGATCGTTTTGCGTCTTAGGCTTTTTAACATGGCGTGCCTACCAATCGATCTCTTCAGGCTCAAACGGGGAATCGTTTTGGATGATATTCTGAACCTTGCCGCTGCCCATACGGATCACACGGTCGGCGATTCCGGCGATGGCTGAATTATGCGTGACCAGCACAAATGTCTGTTGGGTTTCGCGGTTCAGGTCGCGCATGACGCGTAATACGTCGATGCCGGTTGCAACATCCATACTGCCGGTTGGCTCATCGGCCAGGATGAGCGCCGGATTTTTAGCCAACGCCCGCGCAATGGCGACCCGCTGCTGCTGCCCGCCGGAAAGCTGGCCCGGATAGTGATCCATGCGGTCGCCTAACCCGACGCGTTCCAACATGTCCACCGGGTTGTATGCCCGCCTGTTGCTCATTTCGGCAGACAGTGACACATTTTCGAGCGCGGTCAGCGTTGGCAGCAGGTTAAAAAACTGGAAGATGAAACCGACTTGATGCCGCCGGTAGGTGGTCAGTTTGTTTTCTGACATCGCGCTGATGGACTCGTCGCCGTTCAGGATTTCGCCGCCATCCGCGGATTCTAACCCGCCCAGGATATTCAACAGCGTGGTTTTACCGCTGCCGCTGGGGCCAAGCACTACTGCAAAGTCGCCCGGTTCGATTTGTAGCGATACCCCATCCAGGGCGGTGATGATATTGTTTCCCATCCGGTAAGTTTTTCGCACGTCACGCATACTGATCTGGCTCATGAGGTCTTCCCCCGATCATGTTCTATAGTCACACTGCCCGGCGATCTGTTCTGATATAATTCAGGGTTGAATAATACGCTTCTGCATATTACGAATCGTAATTATGCTATCACGTTTCCGATTCGTGAGTCAAGAGGGTATCCTGCAACTAAACGCAGTAAACAGCAAACAACACGGCCTTGTGGGTATGCAAGCCGGTTTTTAACCTGTTGAGTCTGATGTGTGATAATGTCGTCGCGCATAGATCGGTTGCCCTTATGCCGCATTTCTGATACAATACGAAACGTAATATATCGTTGAGTTTTATTACGCTGCGAGGCGGGTATGAGCACAACTCCCGACCGTGAACTGACCACACTGGAATGTATCGTCTTGGGACTGATCAACGAGGAGCCGCAGTCAGGTTACAGCATTATCAGCACCCTGGAACAAGGTACGCACCGTTGGAGCGCAAGCCCCGGATCGATTTATCCGATTCTGAAGCGCCTGGAAAAACAGCAGTTGATCGTTGGCGAATTGGAGATGGTGTACGAGACTCGCCCGCGAAAAATGTATCATCTGATGCCAAGCGGTGAAACTGCGTTGGATATTTGGCTGACGAGTGAACTGCGCCCTAATGAAGTGTTGGACGAACGTGATCTGGTGTTGATCAAATTCCTGTTTATGGAAAAACGGCTGTCACCGGATGATATTTTCGCCTGGTTGGAAAGTTATGAGCAGCTTTTAGATACGTTCGATATTCAGCGACGTGTATTTTACGAGGTGATAGCGGGCGATGCGTCACTCCACCAGCAGCTTATCCATGAAGTCACAATCATGGAATTGAACATGCAGCGTACCTGGGTCCAGTTAGCGCGCCGCCGGATTCAAGATAAACACGCTGCCGGATAACGCATTCCAGCGTTCTTGTCCAGTGTGATGATCGCCAGATCATGTACAATGAAAATTGCCGTGTGATATTGTTCCGAGAGGTCGCCATGAAACCGGGTATGGTGTTGTTCATTGTGCTTGTGATCATCGCACATAGTGGCCCGCCGGTGAGTCTGCCCGTTGCAGCCCATGCGCCCGCCGGTGACCTGACCGTGTTTCATCGCAGCGGCCAGACGTTTCTGACATGGCCGGAGGTCGCGGGCGCTCCCACCATGACTTACCGCGTATACCGTCACAACGCACCGATCGATCAGGCAGTTTTGAGCAGCGCTGAACTGGTGGCCGAGGCCCCGCAGGGGTCGGGCATTTTCTGGACGGAGCACGCGCGGGCGCTTGGTCCGTTGTCCGATGAGGGAAACTACGTTTCATTAAACACGTATATCATTGATGACCTGGGATCACCGCTGCCGGATGGCACCGGCCTGTTTGTGTGGACCACGCATACCGGCGGCGACGCGTATTATGCTGTGTTAAGCGCGGATGAGGCGTTATTTGTGACCGCCGGGCCGGTAGCCGAACAGGTCAGCGAACCTGCGCCGGTTCTCGTCTGGCAGTCCGCTGATGGTTTGGGCCGTGTGTACACCCAGTTCATGGACTATGCCGCCTATAACCCCACGTTCGACGCGCCCAGCGAAAGTAATAGCTGGATGGGGCTGCCCGATTGGCAGGCGTTGGAGCGCATGGTCCCGCAGCAGCAGTACGCGTACAACTATTGGGTAGGACTGCCCGCGCCGGAAAACTGCGGCGGCACGGTGCCGGATCAACTGCCGCTGGTGCTGCACATCGAGGGACACGGGACGCGTTACACGGTGCTGGAGTCGGCGCCGTACTGGTGCGCGGTCATGATCTGGGGCGATGATCCTAACCAGAGCTGGTATTTTGGATTCAGCAGCACGCACGATTACCGTACCCCTATGCCGGTCACTGCCGGACCGATCGTAAACTACACGGAAGAACGCCTGCTGCGCGCCGTGCGCGAAGTCGTCACTGGGCCGGGGCAGCCGTCTATCGATCCCAACCGGGTGTATGTGTACGGGCATTCGATGGGCGGAACAGGCGCGCTGGCGCTGGCAGAACGGTATCCGAACGTGTTTGCGGCGGCTTCGGCCAGCGAACCGATGATGAATTTTGCTGCGTCGTCGATGTGGATCGATGAACTGGAAAACAAGTGGGGCGCGCGTGACCTGAACCTGCCGGTTGAGCTGCGCGGCCCGGACAGCGCACCGCTCAGCCGTTACCAGGGCACCGGTGTCTGGGACTGGCAAAACCTGGGGGACCAGTTGGCCGCGCGCCGGGGTGATGAAATGGCGTTTATCACGGTGGCGCATGGGACACAGGACATCGTGATCGACTGGCAGACGGTCGCCCAACCAGCCTACGCGAACTTTTACACCGGCAGACGGGCATTTATGGCTGAAATTGTGCCCGCCGATCATACCTGGCTCGGTTTTCGTGAGCATCCAGACTGGCCCTTCGACCTGATGACGTTCCGCCGCGACGAAACGTTCCCGGCGCTGACCTACGCGTCGGACAGCCTGGGCGTGCCCCCGGATGGCGTGGGCGGGTATAACACCACGCTGGAATGGTCGTCGTCGTGGCATGCTTTCGCCGGTGCACCGATCGATACGCCGCAGCAGTGGGCGGTCGTGTTACGCAGCATGACCGGCGACCAGACGGTTGACGTGACCCCGCGCCGTGTGCGGCAGTTTGTCATTACGCCGGGGGCTGTGTTCGACTGGCAAAACATCCGCCTGGACAACTACGCTATCGTTCAGCAGGGCACGGTGACAGCCGACGCGGACGGATTGATCACGGTTGAGGGGGTTAGTGTCAGCCCTGGCGGCAACCAGCTTGTGGTCCGTGCGCCATGATCCGTTCTTGAGCAAGATAACATCTCCCGCTATACTCCCTGCGGTGTTCGGAACGCTTGAATCTAGCAGGGCGCTGAATGGAACTCACGTTGTCTCATACAAAACCGTTTTGGCCTGCGCGTTGGTGGTGGATGGCGCTGCTTGTGATTCTGGCGGCTGCGGCGGGGTTACGCTACACGGGATATGACTTCAGCCTGCCGTATGTCGATCACGTTGACGAGCCGGCCTATAACATCGCCGGACGTATGATCATCGATTATGGTTCGGCCAAACCGATCGGTATGCACGGTTATCCCCCAGGCATTGTGATGCTGAATTACGTCTTGCTGCGATATTTCCACAACCCACCGGAACCGCCATCAGTAGTCATTGGTCCGCTGCGCCTGATCTCGATCACGTTCGGCATCGGTGTCGTGTTGCTGATCGCCCTGCTTGGCTACCGTGTGGCGACACCGTTAGCCGGGCTGTTTGCATCCGGGATGTGGACGATCACGCCGCTTGTGCTGGAACACAGCCGGTTTGCGACGGCGGACAATTTTGTTACGTTTTTTACGCTGCTGGCCTTTTTCCTGATGTTGTCGGGCACGCTGTATAACCGCAACCGGCTGACGACATATGCGATCGTGTCGGCGATGGGCGCGGTTGTGTTCAAATATCAGGCGGTGTTCGTGGTGCCGCTGATCCTGGCCGGGCCACTGTGGCGGCTGCTGTTCCACTGGCGTGATCGAAACCAGGTGCGGGTTATCCTGACCAACCTGGCGAACAACGTGTTTTTCCTGGGCCTGTTTTTTGTGTGGCTGCTGGTGATCTACCCCGCTACCGAAGCCACCAGTTCCCCCGATTGGAGCGCGCCTGCTGAGGAATTCGCTTTTCCCACCTGGAACATAGTTAAGAACAATTTTCAGTCGGCGCTGGACCCGGTGGTTGTTGATCGTGTGTGGATCGCCGCTGTTTTTGGGCTGGGGCTGCTGGTGTGGCCCAGGTTACGCCGCCATGTTGACCTGTTCGGGCTGGGTATGCTTTTGGCCGGTGCGATCGCGTGGGGCGTGGGCGTGAGTTTTTACAGCGAGCAGTTTTTCCGCCAGTTCATTTCGCTGGCCGCCCTGGCCGTGACGTTATGCGGTGTGGGCCTCGCGTTAGGAGTGGTGGCGCTCGAATGGGGGTTGCAGCAGCTTGGACAGCCCCGTCTGGCACGTTTCGCCGCGCCAATCAGCGCGGTGAGTGTGGCGATCCTGCTGCTGGTCGCCCTGTGGCCGAACATCACCACGTCCATTGACGAAACACGCCAGCATACACTCCCGGATCGCCGCAACGATCTGGCGCATTACATGGATACGTCGCTGCCATCGGGCTACTACATCAGCGACGCGGCCAATCACAAGGTGTTCAACGATGCGTGGGGTGGTTACGCCGGGCAAACTGAGTTTCCGTTTTATGAAAAAGCGCAGGTGACCAGCCGCCCACTTGATACCTGGAAGGCGCAGGGCATCACATACGCGATTGTGCCCTACTATCACTATGAGGAAATGCAGCGCACGCCGGATGGTCAGGGTTACCTGGACCAGATGCTCCAGCTAAAGATGTACCCGCCCTCGGATGACTTTCGCGGGCCGTCGATGGTGGTCTTCCGGTTGGAGCCGATCCAGCACCAGGCCGCCGGACAGGTGGGACCTATCGCACTGGTTGGTTATGATATCGATCAAACACTAGTCGCCCCCGGTGAGACGGTGACGTTTACGTTGTACTGGCAGGCATCCAGGCCGACCGATGTCGATTACGTGGTATATAACCACCTGGTCCCGCCGGATTCACGAGACTTTGTCGCGCAGATCGACGGGTCGCCCTATGTCGATACGCGTCGGGGCACACACGATTGGGATGATCCTGACGAGGTAATGGTCAGCCAGCCCTTTACCCTGACCATACCGGGGGATGTGTCACCGGGCGAATATCACCTGATCACGGGTTTTTACCGGCGCGACGACTGGCAGCGTTTGATAGGGCCAACCGGCGACGATTATATGCTCGTAACGCCTATCCGGGTGATGGAACAGTGACACATAAGACCTGTAATAAGTCGGCGTGTATAGTGAGTTGGTGAAACCCTCTGTCTGGAAAATCATGTGGAGATGTGAATCATGCATGTATTGGTCGTAGGTGGTGCGGGGTATGTTGGCTCGGCGACGTCGGCACACTTTTTAGCCGCAGGCCACCAGGTGACGGTGTATGACAGCCTGGTGAAAGGGCACTTTGAAGCGATCCCCAAAGGCGCCGCGTTCGTCAAGGGTGATATCGGTGATGCGGGTGCGCTGGATGTCCTGTTCCAGACCATCCAGTTTGACGCGGTCGCGCATTTTGCGGCGTTCATCGAAGCCGGTGAGTCGATGCAGCTTCCCGGCAAGTACTTTTTTAATAACGTCGTCAACACGCAAAACTTGCTCGATGCCATGCTGCGGCACGATGTCAAACGCCTGATTTTCTCGTCCACGGCGGGCATATACGCCAGCAAAAACGCGCCGCTCGAAGAAGATGACCCGGTTGGACCCACCAGCGTGTACGGCGAATCCAAGCTGATGATCGAGCGTATGCTGCGGTGGTATAACGAGGTGTCGGGTTTGCAGTATGCCGCGCTGCGTTACTTTAACGCGTGCGGCGCGATGGTGGATGAGTCGGGCGAACCCGTGCGCGGAGAGGATCACCACCCGGAAACGCACCTGATCCCGCTGACGCTGCAAGTGCCGCTGGGCCAGCGCGACGCGATTTATATTTATGGCACGGACTACAACACGCCGGACGGCTCGTGTATTCGTGATTACGTGCACATCGAAGACCTGGCGGCGGCGCATGTGCTGGCGCTAGAGGCGCTCGGTGATGGACGGGACCGCATGATCTACAACCTGGGCAACGGGCGCGGATACAGTGTGCGCGAGGTGATCGACGTGGCGCGCGCCGTGACGGGCATCGATTTTCCCGCCATCGAAACTGATCGCCGCCCCGGCGATGCCGATATGCTGATCGCGTCGTCCGAACGCATCAACGACGAATTAGGTTGGGAACCGCGCGTTCCCGATCTGAAGGATATCATGTCCACGGCGTGGACGTGGCACACCACGCACCCGAACGGGTACGATGACCAGGGCAGCGCGGACCCGGCCTGATCGCTCCGCCAGGTAAAAAATGAATATGGCCAGATTCGATGCACATAACGTTTAACGGCTGGTTCTGGGATCAACCCTACACGGGCAGCGGGCAGTATGTGCGCCACCTGCTGACGGCGCTGCATACGTTGAATCCTGATCTGCGCCTGTCGCTGGTGGTGCCCGATCACATGCGAACGCTGGATCACCTGCCGCCAGCGGTGGATGTGTTACCGATCAAAACACGCTTTGGCGGGCACCTGGGCAAAGTGTGGTTTGAACAGCGGGCGTTTCCGCGCGCGGTCGCGCGCCTCAAAGCCGATATCGCGCACGTGCCCTATTGGGGGCCGCCGCTGAGAGTTGGCGTGCCGCTGGTGGTCAGCGTGTTAGACGTGATCCCGCTGGTTGTACCCGCTTACCGGGCCGGGTTAACCAACCGGCTGTACACCAGCCTGGTTACGGCAGCGGCCAGGGGCGCTACACACATCCTCACCATTTCCGAAGCCAGCAAACACGATATTGTACGCTTGATCGGGGTGCCGCCGGAGCGTGTATCCGTCACGTATCTGGCCGCTGACCGGGTGTTTCAGCCTGATGATGACCGCGAGCATGACGCCGCCGTGCGCGAACGGTATGGGCTGGTGGACGTCGATGACTTTGTGCTGTACCTCGGCTCATATGCGGTGCACAAAAATGTGCGGCTGCTGCTGGCGGCGTATACGTATGTAACACAGAGCATGGGGCCGGATGTACCGCTGGTGCTGGCCGGACATACGCCCGCTGAATGGGGTACGCCCCGCTTCCCCGATCTGCCTGCCACTATCGATGAATTGGGGCTGGGTGACGTCGTGCGCTGGATCGGCCCGGTGGACGAAGCCGACAAACCCGCGTTGTACCGTCTCGCCAGTGTGTTTGTGTTTCCCAGCCGGTACGAGGGCTTCGGGTTGGGTCCGCTGGAAGCGATGGCCTGCGGGACGCCGGTCGTCGCGTGTGACGTGTCGTCGCTGCCGGAAGTTACCGGCGACGCGGCGTTTCTGGTCGATCCCGACGACTCGAAAGCGTTGGGCGGCGCGATCCTGTCGCTGCTGGTGCAGCCGGAGTTCGCCGCTACCATGCGCGATCACGGGTTAGCCCGTGCCAGGGAATTTAGCTGGCGGCGTACCGCCGAGGATACGCTTGACGTGTACCGGCGCGCAGCAGCGGCGCGATAACACAATGGGCAGGCCAGCCCGATTTCTTTACAATCTCCGCATGTATGCGTGTGCTGTTATGGGGGGCGCTGTGCCTGCGAGTAGGGTGCACCGGCGAACACCACGTTCAAACCCAGGCTTAGAGAGACAACGAGGTAACCAAAATGAGACGACTCTATCTGGTTGGTGTGGTACTGGTAGCTGCCGGGCTGGCCGTGACACTGATCCTGAGTACAGTCAACGTTCGCGCCCAGGACGGCGGCGATTATACGTGGTCAGGTGATGTGGACGCCCCCGATTTCCCCGCCGGTGTGGATTGGATCAACGTGTCCGAACCGCTGACGATGGCCGATCTACGCGGCAAGATCGTACTGCTGGATTTCTGGACGTATGGCTGCATCAACTGCATTCACATTATCCCCGATCTCAAGCGGCTTGAGGCTGAATACGCGGACGCGCTGGTCGTGGTGGGCGTTCACTCGGCCAAGTTTGATAACGAGGGCGAAACCGAAAACATCCGCCGCATCGTGCGCCGCTACGAGGTCGAGCACCCGGTTTTGAATGATAACGCGTTCGTGATGTGGCAGGCGTATGGTGTGCAGGCGTGGCCGACCGTGATGGTCATCGACCCGCTTGGTAAAGTGGTCGGGCAGTTGTCCGGCGAGCCGCTGTACGACCGTATCCAGCCCATTATTGATACCATGGCGCAGGAATACGGCGCCAGCGGCGTGATCGATCCGTCGCCCCTGGCCAAGTGGCAGCCGGAGCTGGCCGCGCTCGATCATACGGCGCCGCTGCGCTTCCCCGGTAAGGTGCTGGCCGACTCGGACAGTAACCGCCTGTTTATCAGCGACAGCAATCACAACCGGATCGTGGTGTCGTCACTGGACACGTTCGAAGTGCTCGACGTGATCGGCGGCTCGGTGGAAGGTCTGGCCGACGGTGATTTTGAAACCGCCCGGTTTTTCCGCCCGCAGGGCATGACCCTGGTCGGGAATACGTTGTACGTGGCCGACACCGAGAATCACGCTATTCGCGCCATTGATTTTGACACCCGCACGGTGACCACCGTCGCCGGGACCGGTGAACAGGGGGTGTACGGTTCGGAGGGCGGCCCCGGTCCTAAAACCGGGCTGAACTCGCCCTGGGACGTGGTCGCTTACGATGGCCGCGTGTATATCGCCATGGCCGGATCACACCAGTTGTGGGTGTACGATATCGCAGGCGGGGATGTGAGGCCGTATGCGGGCAACCGCCGTGAGGCGCTGGTCGATGGCAAGCTGTCCGAGTCGTCGCTGAACCAGCCCAGCGGTATCGAAACCGATGGGACCGTGCTCTACTTTGCCGATGCTGAAGCGAGCGCCATTCGCACCGCCGACCTGGACCCCGACGGCGACGTAAAAACGATCGTGGGCACCGGCCTGTTCGACTTTGGTGATCAGGATGGTGTGGGCGATGAGGTGCTGCTTCAGCACGCGCTGGGTATCACGCTCGCCGACGACGGGTATTTGTATGTCGCGGATACGTACAATAACAAGATCAAGCGCATTGATCCCGAATCGCGCGAAAGTGTGACGTTCCTGGGCACGGGCGAAGAAGGGTTCGCGGATGGTGATCAACCGCTGTTTTACGAGCCGGGCGGCATCGATTTTGCCGGTGGAAAACTGTACATCGCCGACACCAACAACCACGCGATCCGTGTGGCCGACCTGGAAACCGGCGAGGTGAGCACGGTCGAGTTTGCCAACGCCGACCGGCTCGCCGTGACGGCAGACGATGATACCGCCGGGGCGGACAGCCTCGACAGTGCGTTTGGCAGTGGAATGCAACAGGATATCGTGCCGCAGCCGCCGCAGACGGTCGCGCCCGGCGAGGGAACGCTGGTGATCAACGTGACCATGCCGGAGGGTTACAAGCTGAATGACCAGGCCCCGTTTACCGCGATCTGGCCGGAGGATGGCGTGGCGCTGGTCCCGGATGACGCGCGCGATATCCGCATCATCAAGCCGGACCTGCCGCTAGAGGTGCCGGTCACGTTTAGCGAGGGCCAGACTGAACTGGCCGTTGATCTGACCGTGTATTGGTGCGAGGCGGTTAACGAAACGCTGTGTTTTGTGGACCGCGTGGAACTGGTCGCGCCGGTCACGGTCACGGCCAACAGCACGGAGCACCATGTGCTGTTTGAGCGCGATCTGGTGCCGCCGTCGATAGACAACAGCTTCTAATCCGCTGCCGGTACGGGCACAGCATAACGGGGCTTTCCAACACACAGCGAAAGCCCCGTTTTTGCGCTCACGTGTCGGATTGGTTTTTCTGTTTGTGTTGTTTTGTTTTCTCGTGCCGCTGCTGGGCGCGCCGCCGGGCGCACCGTCCGCGCAGCCAGCCCAGCGCCATCCCGGTCCAGAACACTCGCCATACCAACCGCCGCCCGGCCCGCCCGTAAAAATCAACAGGTGCCATGTGGCGTCCCCACGCGCGGCGCACACCCATGCGGTAAAACGGCGTCATGGCTTCGTGAAATATAACCGGAGACGGCACCGGCCAACGCGGTGGTTTGCCTTTGGGGATGGGCGGTGACGCGGGTAGTTCAATCTCACTGAACGCGAATCCGTCCGCTTCAGCATCGTAGCGAGCCAGGCTATCACCGCTGGCGCTGATGATCTGGTTGTCGCCGAAAAACCGCGCCCTGCCGATGACGTGTTTTCCCTGGGGAATATGCCGCCACAGCGACGGCCTGGCCGCCAGCAGGACTCCGAACGACAGCCACGGGATCGGGATATGGGTCGAAAACTGGCCGTAGGGCACAGACTGGATGATCGGGACACCCATCCACGCCGCCGCCCGCTGCACGTTTTCCCCGAATACGCCCGCTGTTTGGTTGTGCTGCGTTTTGTCGCGCGACGGCATCAGGTCCATCATACGGACGTGATCGCCATCCGGAAAATGCAGCAGCAGTTCATCCATACGCGGCGGGCTGGTGCAAATGATCAGCGCGTCAACCTGCCCCGCGTAACGCCGGAACAGGTCCGGCAAAAACACGTCGGCGCAGATCATCATACCGAACGTGCCGATATCAGTCCGTGCCACGGTGATATCACGCCCGGCGCGGAAGTACAGCCGCTCCCAGACCCACGGAAACATCTTGTCATAGCGCCACATGCGCCCATCCGGCGCGAACAACAGCATACTGTTGGTGATGTGTTCGGGTCCCAACAGCAGCAGCGAACCGGCCAGGTGAATGCCCTGTTCGGCAGCAATATGTTTCATCCACCGGACAGTTGGCCCGTCGATGGATTCGGCGCGAGTGTAGTTATCGCGGCTGTAAACATAACCGGTGTTGAACAATTCGGGCAGTACAACCAGTTGGGCGCCCTGCTGCGCGGCCTGTATTACCTGTATCTCGGCGGCCTTAAGCCGCTCCGCGGTGGGTGCTGGCTCGTTACAGAGTCGGACTGCCGCCGTATGGATGGTTTGAGGCATGATGCTTTCTCCTTTTACTCGTATCCGGCCCGGATGGATTATGGAGATCGGCTTCTACCGTTCATTATACGGCGGATTCATCCCGTAGCGGCGGGTGAAATCGTGAATTACCTCGTACAACGGCTGCAAACGCTGGTACATGCGTTTATACACGCGCTGGAACAAGTCGTCATAGATCGCCTGGGTAGCCGGGTCCGGCTCAAACACGCGGCCCACACGTGTCATTTCACGGATCGCGGTGTCAAAATCGGGGTGCAAACCCAGCCCTACCGCCGCGTCGATAGCAGCACCCAATCCGGATGTTTCGTAGGTGTGCGGGCGGGATGTCGGCAGGCCGAAAATGTCGGCGGTGAGTTGGAGCGCGGCGTCACTTTGTGAGCCGCCGCCCGATACGCGCAGTTCGGTTGCTTGAACACCGCTGCGGCGCTCGGCGCGTTCTTTGCCCTCGCGCAGCGCATAGGCCAGCCCTTCGAGGATGGCGCGGTAAATGTGGGCGCGGGTGTGTACGTCACTAAACCCGATGATCGCGCCCCTGGCTTCCGGCCCCGGCACCTTGATGCCCGGTGACCAGTACGGCTGGAGCACCAGCCCCATTGAGCCGGGCGGCACCTGGTTAACCAGGTCGTCGAACAGGGATTCGGGTTGAACACCCTGCTCCTGGGCCAGGTCCAGCTCGCGGTGTCCGAATTCCTGCTTGAACCAGTTCACCATCCAGTAGCCGCGATAAATTTGAATTTCCAGGCTGTACGCGCCGGGCACGGCGGCAGGATACGGCGGGATGAGCGGAATCACCTCGATGTAACGGCGGTGGGTCGTGTTGATGGTCGCGGTTGTGCCGTAACTCAGGCAGCCGATATGCGGTTCCAGGCAGCCGGAGCCGATGACCTCACACGCCTTATCGGCAGCGGCAGCGATCACGGGCAGCCCGGCGGGAATACCGGTGGCGTCGGCGGCTTCCGGCGTGATCGTGCCCAGGCGGTCGGTGGGCGGTTTCAGATCGGGAAGCTGGGACGGATCAACAGGCGCCGCCTGCCATTTCCAATCGTAGGACGCCGCCCAGCGCAGGTTTTTGTAGTCGAAGGGGATGTAACCGACCTGGCACCCGACCGAATCCACGTAACACCCGGTCAGGCGATACGTCAGGTAACCGGACAGCAGCAAAAACTTGTGGGTGCGCTCCCAGATATCCGGCTGGTGTTTTTGAATCCAATTGACCTCGGCCTCGGCCTGGAAATACGCGACGGTTTGCTGCATGCGTACCAGCCGGAACAACGGCCCCCACAACCCGCCGATCGGCTTGATGTTCTCGGTACGCCGCTGGTCCAGCCACACGATCGCCGGGCGCAGGGATCGCCCGCGTGCGTCAACGTTGACCATCGTGGCGCGCTGCGTGGTCAACGCTACCCCTTTAACGGCGTCTTTGGGCACATCGGTAAGCTGCCATAATTTCTGGCAGGCCTGGCACAGCGACGACCAGAAGTATTCAGGATGTTGTTCGGCCCAGCCGGGATATCGCGAAAAATACGCTTCGATGGGGACGTGCGACTTGGTGATCAGCTTACCTTGCAGGTCAAACAGCAGGGCGCGCACGCTCTGAGTGCCGTTGTCGATAGCCAGCACGACATCTTGAGTCATGAATCAGCTCGTTTCGAAGGTAGTTGCAATTGCGATGGCTACGATAGCAGAAAATGCACCCGGAGAGCAAATCTCACCTTGCAGTGAGCGCTGACTTTACATGATCTGGCGAAGGGTGTAAACTCCTCAAGCATTATAAATCGCGATATTGGAGAGAAATATGGCGAAAAAGAACGTGTACCTGGCCGGAGTTATCCTTGTTGCGGCGCTGAGTCTGGCTGTCAGCGCTGGCAGTGGTGCGCTGGCAGCGGGTGATCCGACCCCGACCCCGCTCCCCCTGACCGATCCCGTATTGGGCGAATTTGATCCGGCGTCGATTGCGGATATCAATCTGGCGGATTACCTCGTTGTCCCGGCGATCAACGAACGCCATACACAGGTGTTCCTGGATGGCGTGGCGCTTGGGAACAATCCGCTGTCGTTTGTCAAAGTGGGCGACTGCATGACCGACGACCCGCACTTTTTGATCCCGTTCGGTGAGAGTGATTATGATCTCGGTGAGTATGCCGACCTTGAAGCGGTGCTGGCATATTATGCGATCACGGACCCGAATCCGTTTGCGCGGTTGAGCCAGGCCGCCGAAGGGGGATTTAACACAGCCAGCATCGTTGACAGCATGTGGGCTAACCCTGAATTTTGTGAGGCGGGCGAAACACCGCTGACCTGCGAATTCCGGATCATGCAGCCCGGCATCGCCCTGATCATGTTCGGAACCAACGACGTATATTATCTCGATGAGGCGCAGTACGACTTTTTCTTGCGCTCGATTGTGGTCGAAACCCTGCGCAGCGGCGTGCTGCCGGTCCTGAGCACGTTCCCGGTGCGGCCAGAGTTCCCGGAAAAGTCGGCCCTGTACAACCAGATCGTGGTTAAGGTGGCGGTTGAATACGATGTGCCATTGATCAATTTGTGGGAAGCGTTAGACCCCCTGCCGGAGCATGGTGTTGACCCGGTAGATACAACACACATGACCGCGCCGGAAAACGGCCAGGCGGGCCACTTCAGCGAAGACAACCTGCAAACCGGCTTCACGGTGCGGAACTTGGTCACGCTTCAGACACTGGATGCCATTTTGAAGGCGGCGGGTCAATACTAGGGCGGTGACTAATTCGCCTGTTCGCCGCACATTTTCCACTCGCCGTCTTCTTTTTGCGCGAGATAGGTGGTGTCGCTGAGGTTGAACTCGCGGGTTTCGGCCCGGTATTCGACAACAATTTTGCCTTCGCAGGTAACGAGGGTATAGTCGCCGTCTTTGCCGTTTTCTTTGCAGGACATATCCTGAATCTCGGCTTTGACCGATTCGAATGATGCAGCGTCAAGCATGGCCTGCGATTCCCATTCGTTACACGACAGTTTGACGAGCTTGTCCTCGTTACTCTCGACTTTGGCCTTGAGGTAATCCTCGATGGCGTCAGAGGCGCTGCCTTCGTCGGCGCAGGCGGACAGGGCGAACAGGCTTATGAACAGGATAACAGCAAATCGCAAGTGATGGCGCATGATGTGCTCCTTAAGCGTGTGTGAAAAAAATCGATTCCGAAGGTAACATTATATACAGGCAGGACGGGCAATCCTACCCCGATTCCGCCGATTGGTACAAATTACACGGAGGAAAACTGATGCAGTACCTGCGTTCCCGTTTTGGTGTAGTGATTGTGATGATTCTGACGGTAGTGGCGGTGAACAGCCCCTTTCAACAGGCGCCCGGCGTGCAAGCCCAGGATGGCGGCGATCAATGTGCCGAACTGGCGCTTCAAGCCTTGGCCGAAGCTGGCGAAACGTGTGCAGGATTGGCCGACAGTATGTTATGCGCCGGTCATGCAAGCGTCACCGCCGTCATGATCGAGGGTGCACCGGCTGCGGATTCAGCCCTGATCGATCTGGCGGCGGTTGACGGGATCACGACAGCCGCGGCGAATCCGGCAACCGGTGAATGGGGCGTGGCCATGTTCACGCTGCCGGTCACCCAGCCAGAGGGCGGCAGTCGCGCCGTGACGGCGGTGTTGTACGGCAACGCACAGATCATGCACCCGACCGAAACCGCCGCCGAACAGGTGACGCTGACCATCACCAACGACAGCGGTGGCGAGGTCAACCTGCGCAACGGGGCTGGCGTTTTCTACGATACGGTGGGTGTGTTTGCCGCCGACCAGCAGTTGCAGGGCGACGGGCGTAATGAGCAGGGCGACTGGGTACGGGTTGTTCTCGAAGAGCGGCGAGCATGGGTGTTCACCCGCCTGGTGAACTGGGACGGTGATCTGACCGCGCTGCCAGTTCTGGCGCCGGATGATGTCACCCCGCCGTTTGAGGCCAGCGCACCGTTCCAGGCGTTTAACCTGATGACCGGCGCTGTATCCGACATGTGCCCCAGCACGCCGTCCGGACTGCTGCTGCAATTCACAGGCGAAACCCCGGCTGTTTTGATGATCAATGATGTCAGGCTGGTTTTTGCCGATGCAACCCTGCTGGTACGCGCGACCCCTGCCGGTGATCTGCAAGTGGCCGCGCTGTCCGGCTCCGGCACGATCACGGCGCGCGGCTTCAGCCAGGATATCGCCAACGGCGAATACCTGACGGTCACGCTTGGCGGTGAGGATGGGCTGCGGGCGGTCGATAC
>JAFGHR010000024.1 GCA_016930015.1 Anaerolineae bacterium
ACGGGCGATTACGGCGGGCGCGCATTCGTAGAAGGGCACCTGGCGCTGGATACCCTGCTGGCCCTGCGTTATGGCGCTGCCCCGCCGGACTGCGCCGACCAGACCTTAACCGCTGCCTGTGACCGGCTCCAGACCCGGCGTAACATGTTCCAGCCGTATGAGGATTGGGGCGTGATGTGCTGCTGGCCGTCGTACAGCCTGCGCGCCGACCTGTTCGCCAAGTCCGCGCAGTCGTACCATTATCACAACGGGGCATCGTGGCCGTACCTGAACGCGATGTACGCCGAACTACTGCTCGAACGCGGCGATCCTGACTGGCGTTATGTGCTTGCCCGCTGGTGGAAAGTCCAGCTCAAAAACGGCTGGCTGACCCCGGCTGAGTATTTTTCGCCCGCGCACCCGGTCGGCGGTCTGTTGCAGGGATGGAGCGGTATGGGTCTCAGCGCGATGTTGACCGGCGGACTGGGGCTGCGTCCCGCGCTGGACGGTACGTTATCACCGCGCACGCCGCCCTGGGGAGACTGCGTGCTGCGTCACCTGACCATTCACGGGGAGCCGAAAACCGTCACTGTGAAAAATGATCGTCTGAAAATAACCTGACGAGGAGCAACCGATCCATGTTAAAAGACCTGATCCGCCAGAACCGCAGCTACCGGCGCTTTTACCAGGATGTCGCCATCGATACCGGCACCCTGCGCGCGTGGGTTGACCTGGCGCGGCTGTCGCCGTCCGCGATGAACTTGCAGCCGCTGCGTTTTATCCTGTCCAACACGCCGGAGAAAAACGCGGTCATTTTTGATCATCTCGCCTGGGCTAGATATATCTCCGATTGGCCCGGTCCCGCTGAGGGCGAACGTCCCGCCGCGTATATCATCATCCTGGGTGACAACCGCATCAAAGAGAGCATCGACTGCGATCACGGCATCGCGGCGCAAAGTATGCTGCTGGGCGCGGTCGAACAGGGATTCGGCGGCTGCATCATCGCGTCGATTCAGCGCGAAAAACTCCGCGCGGCGCTGGACATCCCCGACTATTACGCGATCCGGCTGGCGCTGGCGCTGGGCAAACCCAAAGAATCCGTGATGATCGATCCGCTTGGCGCGGACGGGGATATCAAATACTGGCGCGACGACAACGCCGTTCACCATGTGCCCAAACGCGCTTTGGATGATCTGATTATCGGCTGAACGTTCGAGCGAACATTCACCGTCAGCCGCGTAATTCTGCCCTGCCCCGGCACCTGGCAGGGCCGTTTTTGTCATATGACTTTTGTATATTTGTGTTTGGTGAGGAAATCTGCGAAACTATATGTAATACGGATCAGGGGCATTACGGGGGCATTGACTTAAGACAAACGCCCGCGGCACAAAAACTATTCTGAGGAGCAACCGGCTTAAAAGCCGTGCAGCATTGGCGCTGTTCATGTTCAGGATGCTCATGCCATCACGACAACACCTGTTCGAGTGGCTGTGAGGAGAGTGTGTTATGTTTGACGGGTCCAGGCAAATCACCGACAAACAGATCATCAAATGGGCCGAGATTGGCACCGGGGCGCTGGCCGCGTTGTTGATTGGGGTCGCGCTGGCTGCCAGCATGCGGCTTGATATTACGCTCAGCGGCAGCATCAGCAGCCTGCTAGGAGCAACCGCGGTGACCGCCTATACGCGCCGCCACCATCATAACGGGTTTAACGGCAGCTAATCTCGCCACACATCCGGTTTGCTGGAAATTCGATCCACAAGATCGACCTCATGCGCGAGCGGCCTGGTGCTGCTCGTGTTTTTAATCCCCCCGGCCTTTCGTTCACTCAGAGATTGGGATATCATTCCTGTTTGGCCTAAAATTTTGATACACCGCGCTGCGTTCCGCGATCCCTCCATCCCAGGCCGCTCCCACGCGTGACCGCAGCCCGCCGGACATCCACCCGGCCAGCAGCAACACATAGGATTAAACGAATAAGGAGTAAACACAGTGGCAGTAAAAGACTACGGACATTATATCAACGGGGAGTGGGTGCCGTCCGAAAGCGGCGAGTGGTTCGAAACCAAAAACCCCACGACCGGTCAGGTACTCGCGCGTTTTCCAAAGGGCACGCGCGGTGATGTTCAGCACGCCATCGACGCCGCCGAGGCCGCTTTCCCTGCCTGGAAAAAGCTCCCGCCGCCGAAAAAGGGTGAACTCCTGCTGCGTGCCGCCCAGATCATGCGCCAGCGCAAAGACGAACTCGGCGCGCTGGTATCCTCCGAAATGGGCAAGGTGATCGCCGAGGGTAAAGGCGACGTACAGGAAGCCATCGATTTTTTGGAATACATCGCCGGGGAGGGCCGCCGCCTGCTGGGTGAAACGACTCCGTCCGAACTGCCCAACAAGTTCTGCATGACGGTGCGCCAGCCGCTCGGCGTGGTGGGCTGTATCACGCCCTGGAACTTCCCAACCGCGATCCCGATCTGGAAGATCGGCGCGGCGTTGATCACGGGTAACACCATCGTCTTTAAACCTGCCAGCCTGACTCCGCTGTGTGTGGCGCGGCTGGCCGAGGTCTTTGAGGAAGCCGGGCTGCCGCCGGGTGTGCTCAACGTCGTGACGGGCGGCGGCGGTACGGTCGGCATGGCGATCGTCGAAAACCCAGGCATCAAGGCGCTGTCGTTTACGGGCGGCGTACCTGCGGGCAGAGAAATTTATACCGCTGCGGCGCGCAGCCTGAAACCGGTCGAACTGGAATTAGGCGGCAAAAACCCCCAGATCGTAATGGATGACGCCAACCTGGAACTCGCGCTTGAGGGCGTGTTATTCGGCGCGTTTGGGACGGCGGGCCAGCGCTGCACGGCTACCAGCCGCCTGATCCTGCACGAGGCGATTTACGACGAATTTATGCGCATGCTGGTCGAACGCACCGAAGCCCTGACGATCGGCGATCCGCTCGATCCGAACATCGATGTCGGGCCGGTGGTCGATGAACAATCCGGGCAGTCGATCATGGCGTATATCACGATCGGCAAAGAAGAAGCGGAACTGGTCACCGGCGGCGAACGCCTGACCGGGGGCATGTATGATAAGGGATTCTTCATTAAGCCGACCATTTTTGCCACCAAACACGGCACCCGCATCAGCAAAGAAGAAATCTTTGGGCCGGTGCTGAGTGTGATCAAGGTCAGCGGATACGACGAGGCGGTCAGGGTCGCCAACGATATTGAATACGGCCTGTCGTCATCGATCTATACCAAAGACGTCAACCTGGCGTTCCGCGCGATCGACGACCTGGAAACCGGGATCACGTACATCAACGCGCCGACCATCGGCGCCGAGGTGCACCTGCCTTTCGGCGGCACAAAAAACACCGGCAACGGGGGCCGCGAAGCAGGCACGGTTGCGATTGACGAGTTCAGCGAGATCAAAACCGTGTTCATCGATTACAGCAACCGCCTGCAAAAAGCGCAAATCGGGGATTAAAAAACACGTCCACCGCACCACACAGAATAACAAAAACCGCCCGTGCGCCGCGGGCGGTTTTCTTTTGGCTGGGGGACCTGGATTTGAACCAGGACTGATGGATCCAGAGTCCACTGTTCTGCCTATTAAACTATCCCCCAAGGTGAAGGGGATTTTATCATAGGGACCTATGCTTGACAAGGGTCGTTTGCAGGCGTTTTAGGGTCATCGCTTCAAAAAATCGACACTGGAAGACGTTGAATAAGAGCAAACCGGCTCTTGCTTGTTTCGTTTCGGGTAAAAAACAGCCCCGCTACCTGACGCGGACGGTTTGCAACTGCACCGAATCACCGACCGGGTCGCCATCACCGTCCGTCACGTCCAGGCGGATACCGTTGCCACACTCGCCTTCGGGCATTCCGTCACACGTCCACAACCCCACGATCAGGTTATACACGTCTGGCGGCATGGCGTCCGGCAGCACGATTGTGTATTCATCCCGCAGCAGCGCACCCGGCGGCCAGTTGGTCGTCGCCGTGCCTGCCGGGTAAAACTTGTCGGCCTGGGCCAGCGGCGGCCCCCACGTCGAGAGGTGAATAAAACTGCGGTAGTCCTTGTCCGGCTGGCCGCGCACATACCAGTACAGCCACAGCTTGAGCCGTTCTCCCGGCTTGAGCGTATCCGCCGAGATATCGTAACCGATTAATTGGATGTCGTTGCCAAAGGTGTACTGTACCTGGACATCGGCCAGCTTCGCTTCACCGGGTTCCGAGTGCACCCACGCCCGCCCTTCGTGCATCACTATCGCCAGCAGGACTACAGCCAGCGCCGCGCCGCCAAGCATTCCCCAGCCCCAGGCCGGTTTGAGCGCCCCGGCGGGAAGCGATCCCGGCTCAGGCTCAACGCGCGGGCGTGATCGCCGGGTCCAATACCACAGCCCGCCGCCAAACGCGACCAGGCCGAACAGCGCGACCACCGATATCCCCAGGCCGGTCCAGCGCACCGGGGTACGCGTTAATTCCAGGCGGACGGTATGCTCACCGGCAGGCACTTCAAACGTGATCAGGCCGTGCGGCTCTGACGGGACAATATCCACCTCGTCGCCGTCAATCGTGGCCCGCCAGCCGTCAAAATAAAACGTCAGGACTTCGATTCTCCTCGATTCCGGCGTGGAAATGCGCCATTCGTCGTGCTGCGGCCCGTGATCGATCAGGTCCACATCGACCGAATCGGGCAGTCCGTCAAGATTTAGCTTGTTGACCGGGTAACCGTCGGCGTAATCATCCAGCAGGCGCTGCGTCGGGCTGGGAATCACAAACACGTATTTCGACAAAAATTCATTCGTCACGGTCGCGCCGTAGGGCAGCAGCGAGGGCACCTCCACCGCGTGATAACCCGCCACCGAGGTATCGACCGGGCCGGTGCGCCAGCTATCCGCGATAAAAAACAGGGGGCTGGCCTGCACCACCACCGCCGCGACGATCCCGGCAGCGAGCGCCCCACCCCAGCGCGCCGGGAGCCGCTCGATCCATACCATATTCGTGCCGACCAGCGCCGCCAGCGCAAACGCCGCCGGTCCCAGCAAGCGCCAGGGGAACTGCATGTACCCGATCACGCTCACCGCGTCCCAGATCGGTTCGGAACTATCCACCATCAACCCGACGAGGACCGCCATCACCAGGACCCAGAACACGCCGTATGACGTGGACACCGGGATATCGGCGACTGTCGCGCGCCGCTGCCGGACGGCATGCCCTAAGCGTGTATTCAGAAACAGCGCCACGGCAAAACCACCCAGTCCCAAAACCCACTGCATCACACCGAGGTTATTTTGCGCATTCAACCCACTGAACAGCGCCGCGTCCGTCCGGTCGGACAGCGCCAGCAGTTCATCAAACTCCACAAACGCGTTACGATAATCCAATGAGGGGATGCCGGTCAGGTTCTCAAGCTGGACCTCGTCCCGTTCCAGCATGACCGGCAGCCAGAAATACGCCGCCAGCCCGACACCAAATCCCGCCGCGACAGCCGCCAGCGCCAACCGCCGCCAGTCCACTAACCGTGCCACCCAATTCCAGGCCAGCCACGCACACAACATGCCAAACAGCACCAGCGACATCAGGTTGTGCGAAATGATCAGCACGCCCACCGACACCGCCGCCAGCACAACATTACGCGCCCGCTCATCGATCAGCACGCACGCAAAACGCCACATCACAAAGGGGAAAATAGTAAACGCCAGCAGTTCGGGGTACGCGCCGCGTACATGCGGCTCGCGGTACACAATGTAGGGGCTGTACACGTAACACAGCGCCGCGATCACACCGGCGAGCCGTCCCGCCCGCTGCCGCA
>JAFGHR010000025.1 GCA_016930015.1 Anaerolineae bacterium
GGATTTCGTTCCAGACTAACGCCTGCTCACCGGTCAGCGGCGGCGGCAGTGTCGGAACAAAATCACGCTCCGCCAGTGGATCACGCCAGGTTTCCGCTTCACCCAGCACCACCAGCCCATCTTCGGCCAACTGGCGCAGTTTTGCCAGGTCCGCGCCAGTTTGGGCGCATACCGTCTTCACATCCTGTGCATCATCATTGGCCGCGAGAAAACGCAGCACATCCAACTGGGGCTGCCCGCCGCGCAGGTCGATGATACGCTGCCGCGTGTCGGCTTCAGATCGGTAAAGTTCGACGGTCGCGGGTTCAGTCCAGCGGCGAACTGTACCGGCAGTCTCAAGCGTACGCAGCGCCGACGCGTTAAGCTGGTCACTCGCAACCGGGCCGTCCGCATTCAACAGGGCCTCAAGCACACCGCGCTGGGCAGGCGCACGCTCGTACTGTCCACCGGCCAAACGAGCCGCCACATGCTGTGACGGCAGCGCCAGTTCGACCCAGGTTTGGCGGGTTTCGATGCGCACATCACCGGATTCGGCAAGTACCTTAACCGGCGCATCGGTACAGCCCACCGCCATCAGAATAGCGCTCAAACTCAACCGCCGCCGGGGATAAGCCAACAACACTTCCAACACGTTCGCCCGGCGTGACTCACGTCCGAGCCGCAGCGCCACATCGTCTACCCGTTCCGGGGGAATAACAAGCCGGACGGTTCGGACGACCTTCGGTTTGACGTCCGGACGGTCGAGCACGGCTTCTCTGTGTACAAGACCACGCTTGATCAGGGCGTTCATCGAACCACGCCAGCGTGTGCGGGGCAGGGCGTGATCAAGCTGTTTGCCGCGCAGCGGTCCGCGCCGCTGGAGCAGGCTCAGCAGCCGTTTCTGTGTGGGCGACAGCTGCGCAGTGTCGTCTATTTCGGATTCCACCAGCGAATAACGTTGACCGCCTGGTTTGGCCAGCCCCGGCGGAAGCATCAGCCACAAACACGGGCCGAGCGGGGCCAGGGTTTCTGCTGATATCCAGCGTGCCAGGGCTATCTGGGTCGGCGTTACAACCGGCAGCGGGTCCAGGCGCTCACGAATGGGTTTGGTTTTAGGCACAGGGGAGGCAGCGTGCAGCGCGATCACAATGCCAGTGGTGTAAGCCGTGCCAAACGCTATCTCAACCAGATGGCCTGGGGCAATCTGATCGATCAGTTCGGCGGGAATGTGGTAATGAAACGTGCCACGCACACGCCGGTTAACGGCGACTTCAGCAAACATAGACGCGTTAAATCACTCACTGTCCGCCAAAGTAGACGCTGCTTTTGCAGACAAAATGGTCAGCCGGTCAATGCGCAAGTGATCCATTTCTTCGACCTGAATTTTCACACCGTCTACCTCCACAACATCACCGGTACGTGGTATGCGGCCAAGCTGTCCCATCACATACCCGGCAATGGTATCATAGTTTTCGTCGGTGATGGACAGCGCAAAAGCTGTGTTCACTTCACTGATCGGCATCAGCCCACTCACCGAACATGAACCATCGGGCAGGCGTTGAATATCGGGGTCTTCATGTTCTTCGAATTGATCTTGCACCTCACCGACCAATTCTTCTAAGATGTCCTCAAGCGTTACAATCCCGGCTGTACCGCCATATTCATCCAGCACCATCGCCACATGCTGCCGCTGCGCTCGGAACCGGGCTAACAGCACATCGATAGGCAGCATCTCCGGTACAAACAACACATCACGCATCAGGTCGCGTAGGGAGGGCGGTTCTTCCTTGCGTACCAGCATCGGGACCAGGTCACGCAGATACACGATACCCACAACATGATCCGGGTCGCCTTCGTAAATGGGGAACTTAGTATACGGGCTGTCTGCCGTCAGTTTGACCAGGTCCGCCACGCTGGCATTGACGTCAACCATAACGACCTCTGTACGCGGCACCATCACCTGCCGGGTTGCGGTTTCGCGCAGGTCAAAAACGGCACGCAGAATCTCGCTTTCGTTGTTTTGCAGCACGCCGCTTTCTTCACTTTCACGGACGATCTGCTTCAGTTCTTCCACCGAATACAGCATCGAATGGCCGCCGTCATGTTCAAGACCGAACAAACGTAATACACCACCGGCAATAGCATCCAAAACCGAATTGAACGGGCCGGTCACACGGCGGAACCATTCCATCGGCAGGGCCATGCGCATGGCCAGCCCTTCCGGGTTGCGCAGCGCGGCCACTTTGGGAATCTGCTCGCCAAAAACAACATGCAAACCGCTGACGATGATCAATGACAGCAGCACCGGAAGGGCGCGAATGACGTTTTCAACAGCCGGTGAGAACCCTTCAAAACTGGCGAAAAGGGTACCCAGCAACGACTGGAAAGCACTTTCGCCAACCATACCCAACGCCAGCGACGCTACGGTAATACCAAGCTGAGCCGCCGCGATAAGGCGGTCTTTGTGGTGAATATCGTAAACCCAGTTTCGCACCAGCGCCCCAGCCCGACTACCTGCCGGGGCAAGTTGTTCAATACGCGAACGGCGCGACGCAACAACGGCGAATTCCACTGCCACAAAAAAACCGTTGATGCCGATCAGAATGACCAACAGGGCTAATTCGAGAATCAACGTTTCCGTAGAGACGACTTTTGTTTCCATGTATCTGTTTTTATCTAACTACCGGGTACGTGTGGATACACTATGTGATTTAACCACTGTGTGATTCAACTACTATGTGATTCAACATTGATGAGATTGATAAAACAGGGCCGCGCCATAACCTACCACCTGATCAAAATCACAGGTGACATCGCCAGAGGTCGCATATGATACCACCTGTGCCACATCCGCGCCGAGCTCTTTGGCGGCCACCATTATCGTAGCGATAGCTCCCCGGCCACAGGCAAAACCGATCCCTTGCTCCTCGACCTGGATAACACGCGCCGGGTCAAAACTGGCAACAGCATCCAGCACAACTCGATCGAGCTCGTTAGCAATATGCTGGGGGTAGAAGTGAGACAAGTCCGAACTGGCTACCAGGAGCGCCCGCTGACCGCGCAGAGCGTCACTGAGCGCATGCCCCAGGCGCTCCGCCGTAGCCAGTGATTGATCGATGAGCGCCAGCGGCACCAGGCGAAAATCGTCCAGCACGCGCTGTAAAAACGGTAATTCGATCTCCAATGAATGTTCCTGGTCGCGTTTCACCGGCTCAATAGGGATCGAACGTCGCAGCTCATCCAGCACATCATGATCAACCGGAACCTGCCCCAGCGGCGTCTGGTAGGCGCTGTGCCCGGTGGTGAGAATATCCGCCGGATACGGATAATGCGACGGCCCCACCAGCGCCACGACATCCACATCCATACCGCGCAGGGCCGCAAAAGCATGACCCGCTACCGGCCCTGAAAACCGGTGGCCCGCATGCGGCGCCAACACACCAATAAGCCGCCCGTTTACCGGTTCCACTTCGGCGCGAGATAGATAGGTATCCACCGTTTTTGACAGGAGTGAAGCATCGCCAGGATACCACCGGCCTGCAATAGGCGAAGGTCTTACATCCAACAATGAATCGTTGCTGCTCATTGGAATACTACATAATATACCTTGGTTAGCTGTTGTCATTGTATCACGGCGCACTCAGCGCCGACAACCAACACACACCATACAAACCGACAGCCGGGTACTATGCCCGGCTGTTAGTGATCGCACGTGATGGCTAACTTACTTGATGCGCGCCAGCACATCATCCTCGTTCATCAACAGGTAAGTATTGCCTTCGTACTTGATCTCGGTGCCCGTGTATTTGGGGAACAACACGCGGTCGCCAACCTTGAGGTCGGTTTCCATTTCATCGGGATCACCGATAGCTTCGATCGTACCCTGCTGCGGCTTTTCCTTGGCGGTTTCCGGCAGCAGCACGCCACCGGGTGACTGAGATTCTCCCTCAATTGGCAGAACCAATACTCGCGCACCCAGTGGTTCAATGTTGATCTTATCGGCCATTTGCGTATTCTCCTTAAACGTAGTTGCTGATTATTCCACTCATATGCCGGTCTGGGCGTGACCCGCGTGAGGTCACACCCAACAGCGGCATCGTCATCCAACTATGAAGCCAGTACCGCGGCCTTGAGCTTTTCCAACAGCATCGGTTCGGGTACAGCGCCCTCAATATAGGTATCCTCGTTGATCACCGTCCGTGGCACCCCCATCACGTCATACTTTTGACCAAGATGCGGGAACTCGGTCACTTCGACCATATCGGCCTGTACCATGTCGGAAGCCATAGCCAGTTTGTGCGCCAGGACTACCGCGCCGGGGCAGTAGGGGCAAGTCGGTGTGACAAAGACCTGCAAATGCAGCGGCTGCTCCAGGTTTTCGAGAAAGGCCAGGGTCTGATCGTTCAACTCAAATGAACCGGCGCCCATCGCCAAAATAGCCTCAAGCAGTGAGGTAAACTCATACCCGGATGGAATGCCATAAAAACGCACGCCATAATCCCTGTCATCTTTGCCCAACACGGCGATAGCCGGAATTTTGTCCACCGCCAGCGAGTCGGCTAACTCATGGTCTTCGACAAAATCGTGCACGGCCACCGCCACGTTGTCAGACAAGGCCGCTACTTCTTCGGCAATCTGACGCGTTTCTTTGCAGTAACCGCACTCGTATTCCTGCGTGAATACATGCAGCGTTACCGGTGAGTTGATCGGTGCCAACAGGTCACGAACCTGATCTTGAGTGTCTTTGTCCATCAATGCCATCGGAGCTTATCCTTATGACTCTTGTCGAAACATTACACCCCATTAGATGCAGTAGTGCCCGGTTGGTTGCGCTGGGTTTCGAACTGTGCTGCCTGGTCACACACGATGACTCAAAACTACACACTGTCCATGCCCATCATACCCTGAAAAAAGAGGGGGTTCTAAAAGAAATTCGTTAGAGGTGCCCGGAACAACGGCTTATGGTTATAATTGCGCTTGTAGCTGTCACGTCAACTGACCCACAGGTCACCAGATACACAAGAGGAAAAAATGGGTATAGCAACAGTAACCTGGGTTCAAAAATTTCAGTTCGTGGGGACCGACTCCACAAAACATTCGGTTGTCGTGTCAACCCCTGACGATGAAAACGGCGTGGGTATGAAACCAAGCGAACTGCTGCTGATATCTCTGGCAAGCTGCACAGCTTATGACGTCGTCAACATCTTACAGAAAAAACGTAAGTTGTTATCATCCGTCCGTGTGGATGTTGAAGGCCAGCAGCAGGAGACAGCCCCCTGGCCGTTTACACACATCCACCTGCACTATGTTGTCGTTGGCAGCGATATCACGGCCCGCGATGTGGACAAAGCCATTCACCTGTCGCATGAAAAATACTGCTCGGTATCGGCGACACTCCGGGCCAGCGTAGAGATTACACATGATTACGACGTGCGCGAAGCGGGTGAACAGACTGGCTGATCGTCAGGCAAACAGGGTTAAACCGCCGGACCGGATTGGTATCCGGTTCTTGACCATCTGACTACAAAAAAGAGGAAACTTACGTGGAAATTTTGGAAATACTGCTAGGCCGACAAGCCTTATCTAGCCGCGGCATCCTGGGCGGGGCAACACGATGGGTTGTGGGGTGTGGCTGTTTGATGCTCGTGGTTGCGGTGGCGGGTATCGTGCTGCTCATCGCCGGGATCATCAATTTTGGTGAATCCGCGCTGACAGTGATCATGGTGTTTGCCATGATCGTTGTGGCCGTGATCTCAATGATCCGAAGCAGTCTCGGATACTGATGGTTACGCCGGTGCACGGCCAGATACACAACACCTGCTCATGTTATCCGGATTCGGTTTCCTGATCCTGGTCTGGCTGCTCGACTGTGCCGGTGGCCTGTATACCTGACTGCATCTCAGAGCAGTCCAACATGTCCAGAATCGCCTGCCCCGTGATAAAAACACGACGCAGCCCCACCGGTTGGCTGGCACGCAGTTCGCCCGAAGCCAGCAGCCGCTTGACGGTGCTCAGGCTGACATCGAGAATCTCGGCGGCTTCGGCCCGCGAATAAACGCGCGTGGGCAGGATGGGCGGGCGTTCGGTATGGTGCTTGCTCATGGCGCAACACTCCACGGGTTAGGGAAATGACTGGCTCACCCACTGCATCGGGTCAACCTGGACACCGCCCACCCACATTTCCCAGTGCAGGTGCGGCCCGGTGGAGCGCCCGGTAGACCCCACCATACCAATTACCTGTCCTGGTGACACAACATCCCCCACCGTTACATTGATCTCACTCTGGTGCCAATACCCGGTATACACGCCCCATCCATGATCGATGATCGTGGCGTTGCCCCGCACCGGCAGACTCTCAGCCAGCACAACGACACCCGCGGCTGGCGCGAGAATCGAAGAACCGGGCGCGCCGCCAAAATCCACACCGCTGTGAAACGTATTGAGCACCCCGCCGTTATAGGCTCGCCGGGTGCCAAATTGGGACGTAACCGCGCCCGTTGATGGCAGTCCCATCAGGCCGTCAAAGTAACGCTGCGATGTAAACCCGCTCATCATGATTGCCACTTTTTGCCATTCGGGTTCGGTGACATCCGTATTCAGCAAATCCTGCTGCTGTGTTTCGAGTGAAATGTCCTCAGCGCCATAACCACCATCATCAACACGAATACGCAGCCGCAGCGTCGTTTGTGTGCCATCCGGCGCCACCGCCGTCAGCACCATGGGATAGACTCCGGCAACGGTAAACGTGTGCACGCCGAACAAAAGAACATGCCGGGTAGCGTCTTCGGTCGCGATCTGAAGCGGAAACCCCATAAATGAGCCGGTTAATGTCGCCGGGCCGGTTGTCGCCAGATGAACGCTAATCGTCTGCCCCTGCACTGCCGGAATCGGCGCGATCGTACACGCGGTGAATGGCAGCGGCAGGTCAACCAACGCGTCCGCCTCACCCTCACCTGGAATCCACAGCCGCTGGCCCGCAAAGAGCGGCGCGGGCAAAGACAGAGCGTTGTAACGCAGCAAGTCGTTTAATGGAACGCCATATCGAAGCGCCAACCGGTAGATGTTATCTTCGGCCTCAACAGGGTGTAACCGGGCCGGAGTAGGCAGCACCGTGCCGGACACGCCATAACTGAGCACAAGTTCCTGGCCGACATAGAGTTGATCCGGGCTGGTCAGGTAGTTGGATGTCACAACACTGTCGAGGGTGGTGTTGTAAATGCGCAGAATCTTATGCAGGCTGTCGCCCGGCTTCACGGTGTGATAAACAACAGCCCCCGGCGCGATAGGCTGTGCGCCAGGGATCAACAGGCGCTGCCCAACCGAAATAACCTGCACGTCGATGATACCGTTGGCGGCGGCAATGGCTTCAACCGTGGTGCCATGTAACATGGCGATCCGGAACAGGGTTTCGCCCTGCTGCACCACGTGGATCGTGGTTTCCGCGGGCGGGCTGCTGTTCTCGCCATCTTGAGCCGCCGCCGGGCCACCGAAACCAGCCCCTATCACCAGCGCCACCGCTAACACGGCGGCCCCAAACCGATTGAGCCGAAAACGTTTCACCCGTTGCCACGTCCCCGGATCAAGTCCAGCACGGCTTGCGCTTCATTAAACTTATTGATCGCATCTTCCGCCAGCGGAATCCCGCTGGCCGCCGTCTGATTGAGTGTCTGCGCTGTACAGGACGGCTCATAAAGCGCCCGTGCTTGATAAGCCAGGTCAACGCCTTCATTAAGAAGCTGGTACGCTTGCATCAACTGCGCATCAGCCACGCCTTCGGCCTGAATCGCCGCTAACTGGGCCTGAGTCCACTCGAATGGCGCGGGCCAATCATTCAGTTGGCACATCAGCGGGTTTGGCTGTTCGCCTTGAAGCGCGCGTTGCCAGTAATCGAGCATACCGGTCTGGAAATTGTTTTTTAGATCACCCAGAATGATAAACCGGGCATCCATATCCCCCAGCACCGCGTTGTAGTCCATGTTCGGTGTCGGCAGCGGTTGAGTGGGTTCTGGCGACAGCGTAGGTTCCGGTTCATCTGTCGCGGTGGGTATGGGCGTTTCAGTCGGCGGCACGTCGGTCGGCACAACATCAATCGGCGCGGCTTCAGTTTCCACTGGCACAGCCTCGGTTTCCGGCAAGCTGGTGGACGCTGCGCCCGCGTCGTCCGTGCTGGCCGTTGGGCTGTCCTCCGGAGTAGCCGTGTTGGTGGGCGGCAGCGTTGGCGCTGGCCCAAACGTAGGCGCAGGATTCCGTATTTCTTCTTGCAGCAGCGTATTAACCTCAACAAACTGCCCGTTGATATCGTCCAGGCTATCCAGAATACCTAGACCGTCTTCGAGAGACGCGATCTTGCTGCTGCAAATACGCTCCCAGGCAGCCTGGGGCTGCTCAAGCTGGAATAACGCCAGGTTCAACCTGTTGCCGATGATCGCCAATTGACGGAATGTGTCCCGGTCTATGCCCGACAAAACAAGCGGCTGGGGTTTATTGTAGGTCACGTCACACACCACCTGTGACGTGCTGTTGTGGTGTTCAACTTCGGCCCGCAAGTTTGTCAGATCGCCTTGCGCCTGTGATAACCGCTCTTGAATCTGATCGATCAACACCTGCCAATCAGAAGGACTGGTAGCCTCGGTAGCGACTGCGCCCTGGTCTCCGTCGCCATCATCCTCTGATCCGCCGAACGCAGCAACGGCAAGATTCAGCAACAGGGATACGCCAAACACGACCGCCAACCCGATCATAATCCGCCGCAATGTGTCCGGGCTCACCGGCAAATTTCTGCTGGTCTGGCCAAGCTGCATGGCTTTAAAAGTCGCCAGCGCATCATGCGCAACCTGACGCACATGCTCATCTTCCTCTTGAAGATACAGGTTGCGCAGAAACGGCAGCGCTTCGGGATTACCCGCTGCCGCCAGGCGCCGGCAGGCTTTGCGGCGCACCTTGGGATCGGGGTCCTGTAATTGCTCAACTAGAGCTTGCCATCTCGGTTTAGCCATATACTGGTGTCCTTATCACCCCACCCAAAACCTCTTTCCTATAATACGTTAAGTCTGGGAGCGGCGAAAGCTTTTTTACACTTTTCACAAATAACAAACTGACTCTAGGTCTGCGGAGACAAAAAACGCCACGCAGACCTATGGAAAAGGGGATCAGCAGATGAAAAAACGGGGTCGATACAGCAACGAGTTCAAAGAAGCAGCGCTGTGGATGGCCAAAACAAGCGACAAATCGCTGTCGGTGCTGCCGCCACTCCTCGCCGGGTTATCTCGGCCCTGATGCGTTTGAGCAGCAGAACGGGTGTGACAAAATCAGTGCTCACTACGCTGGGGCCAGTTCAGCCAATCATGGCTCTGTTACAGTAAACGTACATTCCCCCTGATCAACTTCGCTGGTTGTCCCAGGACCGAACTGCCGATACCCATCCGTAATCGGCTCATCCCACGTCAGCTCAAAATCAACCGTGTGCTCTCCCGGTTCCATTTTGCCAATCGGGTAGTACCAGTAAACGATCCACACGCCTTGTTCGTATTTTATCTCGGTCGCGTAGTCGCCCCAGTCTTCGAGTAGCTCACCATCCACCGTCACATTGTAATTGGCGTTCTCGATATGTTCGTCCATGTACGCTTCACGTGAGACGTACCAACTCCACTCAATGAACACCTTGTCGTTGGTGGTAGGTACGGGAGGACGCACGCCCTTCTGCTGGCAGTATGCCAGGATATTCACCCGGTTGATCGCGGGCGTAGCCGCTGTCTCCCCGGCAACCGTCGAAGCGGCGGGTGTTTCGGCGGTCGATTCATCACCTGTTGAAGCCACAACAATTTTCTCAAAGTCAGTATCTACCAGGTTGGTCCGCACCCACAACGGCTGTTGTTCACCCTCTGCGGACACGTAAACCACTTCATACCAACTCAGCCCCTGGTCATCTATCTGCTGGTCTAAAACGCCCATTTCAGTACCCGGAGCAATACTGACAACCACGGGATACTCCAGCCCAGGGCCACTACGCAAATTTACGTTTTCTTCTGCCCGAATGATCCCGGCGCTGGTAGGCGTCGGGGTGGGTGACGGCGTATGGGTCGCTGTCGGTGGAATAGGCGTGTCGGTTGGGGTTGGGGTTTCCGAAGGAATTGGCGTTTCACTGGGTATCGACGTCGCCGTAAAACGCGGGGTAAAGCTCACAATCGGTTTAACCGTCCGTGTGGGCTGGCTCAGAACCGTATCACCCGGTGAATCAGATTGAGATGCCGGCGTCTCAGTCTTGACCGTTTCACATGCCGCCAGTACAGGCATAATGCTTATGATCAGAAACCCCAAAACCCATCGTAAACGTTTGGTCATCCTGCCACATCTCCGCCAATCGAGCTCCGTTTTCCAGGTTCAGCTTAACAGCAAACCTATCTCCGCACAACATAGTGATCGTATTACCAAAAATTAACCCGCCATAAACCGGGGCGGGCTGATCACTGTTTTTAGGGTACCGTCAGGAATCCTGAGAATTCTGAGGTCGTTCGTTGGGCTGTGTCCTGACCGGCTGCCGCTTCACGCTCAACAGAAGCCGCACACGATCGATCAGGCTGTTGGCGATGTAGGGCTTGGTAACATAACCGTCCGCGCCATTTTCTAACCCCTGCCGGATCGAGCTAGGATCAGCCTTAGCCGATAAAATCAAAACAGGGACATGATCAAAGCGATCATCGGCACGAATATGGCGCAGGATTTCAAAGCCATTGATATCGGGCAACATCAAGTCTAATATTACCAGGTCAGGCGTGTGATCTTTAAAATAGTTCAGTACATTCTGGCCATCATAGAATGATGTGGCCTCGGCGCCAATCCGGCGTAGGAGCATACCGATCAGCTTAACAAGCTCATAGTCATCGTCGACGACTACAATATGGGGAATTTTTCCTTCAGGAGCTTTGCTCACCTCAGAATACCTCGTTGAATATCTGGGTTTTGGAACTAGCTACCCTATAGTGTATGATCTAGGTGTGGCATGCAGGCGGTTCTGGCTGAATTATACAATGTTTTACACTCGGCTGATACTACGAGCAAATTATAGCCGTAAAGCAATAAACTTAGGAAGCAAAATGAACCAAGTTGGTACTGAGCGCATCTAATTGGCTGTGAGTGTGTTTTTAGTTTAAACAATCGTTAACCTGTATTGTAAACGTACAAGAAGAAACGAGGTTGGTCGCGAATGAATGTTACATTTGTTATCCTGGCCGTCGTGTTTGGCTATATCATCGGCTCATTCCCGACCGCTTATCTCATCGCCTATATGAAGGGTATCAACATTTTCGAAGTGGGCAGCGGGAACATGGGCGCTACGAATGTTGCCCGTGCCTGTGGCCCGCGGTATGGCGTTTTGGTGTGGATCGGTGATGGGCTGAAGGGCATAATAGCCGTGCTCCTCGCCCGTTGGCTCATTCCAGATAATCAAGCGCTGGCCAGCGTGCTGGGCGCGCTTGCTGTCGTGGCCGGTCATAACTGGTCACTTCTGGCTACGATCATCACCGGCAGTATCCGGGGCGGCAAGGGAGCAGCCACGGCCAGCGGCACGTTTCTGCTGTTAGCGCCCACATTCCTGGTCGCGATAACCCTGGCGCTGGCCGCTGCGGTCGTTCTACTGACACGTTACGTATCGCTGGCGGTGCTGACTGCTGTCTCCGTGGCCGGACTGATGTTTGTTGTTTTGCTCGGCATCGGTATGCTTGACCCCATCTACAGCCTCTATCTACTGGTGGGCTTCATGATTCTTGTGCGGCACCGCAGCAATATCTACCGCCTGCTGGACGGTAAGGAACGCCGTTTGGGCCAGCGAGCTAACTAACCCCCAGCAACCCAACCGAATAAGCGCGAAGCCCGGCGGTCAGCCGGGCTTTTTTCATGTGTTCATTCAGATTGAGGGGTGGCACCATGTGGACCACGGATACGCGTTGCTGTCAGGCGGCAGTGTCAAATGGCAACACGGCCTAATCCCGCTATCGCACCCGCCGGCCCCCGCGATAATCCGGCGCCAGAATCGCAAATGCGTGACAGAACCGGTCATCCAGCAAACGGCTGCGCACCAGGGGATCAAGTTCCGCAAATGCCTGCACGGTTGTGAATACCGTCGGCAGCTTGGCCAGGTAACGATGATCAACAATCTGGCGGATTTTTTCCAGCGACCAGGACGAGGCATTATTCAAATCCAGTTGGTCGATCACCAGCAGCGACGCCGAACGAATATCATTAAGCCGTTTTCCAAATGTATTGGCGGCAGCGGCGCTGAATGACGCCCGTAGATAATCCAGCAGGTCGGGCGCCGTGACCAGGATCACCGTATCGCCCAACGCCTGCCGGTAGTTCGCGATAGATGCCGCCAGGTGTGTTTTACCGCATCCGTGTTCACCGATAAACACCAACCAGCCTTGCGGGTCACGGGCATAGTTAGAAGCCGTCTCAAACGCATCAGCCAGATTACGGCGTTCGTCGTCGGGCAGGTTGCGCCGTGGATCGAAGGTTTCAAACGTCATGTGGCCATACAGGCTGAGGTCTGCCAGCAGATTCGGCTCAGCGGCGGCGTCCTTGCGGCGATAATCAGGCAGCAGCATGTTGACGCTGCGTGCCAGGTGCCAGTCCACCAGGCGGCTCCTAACACGAGGATCAAGGTCTTCCAGCACGCTGTTGGTAGTGATAACCGTGCACAGCCGGTTTACATAGCGGTGATTGATGAGTTGGTACAGTTTTTCCTGTGCCCACGGTGTACTGCTTTCTGCCCCCAGGTCATCCAGAATGAGCAGGGGCACGCCGCGCACCTGTTCAAACAAATCGTCGTAGGGCACCTCCGACGTTGGGCCAAACGTCGAACGTAAATGATCCAAAAAATCCGGCGCTGTCACAAATATCACAAAGTCACCGGCTTCAAAACGGTAGTTCGCAATCGCCGCCGCCAGATGAGTCTTGCCGCTGCCAAAATTCCCTTGCAGCAGCAGCCAACCTTGCGGGCTTTCCGCATAACGCCGCGCCAGATCAACACTTGAACGAAGAACAGCGCGCTGCTCGTCACTCAGGTTGGGCAGATCGACTTCGAATGCATCGAACGTTTTGTCCGATACAGCGTCCAGATTGCTTAACGCACGCAGCCGGGTATTACGCCGGTCGGCAATCAAATCACGCTGGCACACGCAGGGAAACGATTTTCCAAAGTCCGGATGCCCGACAGACACATTCCGCGTAACATACCCCATGCCATCACAGATCGGGCAGACGGCTTGTGGTGCGGCCTCTGACTCACCATCCGGCGGTGTT
Organism: Anaerolineae bacterium; assembly: GCA_016930015.1. Taxonomy (GTDB): domain Bacteria; phylum Chloroflexota; class Anaerolineae; order Aggregatilineales; family Aggregatilineaceae; genus JAFGHR01. The sequence continues at coordinate 13,276 of JAFGHR010000025.1, forward strand.
GGATTCGCGGGGTTAGTGGTCGATGAAATCGGCGAACTCCCCTTCGATATACCGTCTGCGAGCCGCCTGACTTGATTGTTTAGTGAATCCACGGTCTTTTCCTTCTGACTGCCATCGTTTAAGAATACCCATCACGTAGCGCCAGTTTCGCTTGTTACGTTCCACCGCCGTCTGGATCGCTTCCGCGATCCACTCCGCCGGGTAGTCCTGTTCCGCGTCGCGCAGTTGATCACTGATCAAGGGTGTCAGCGGGCCGATATTCTGCTCGTAGAGTGAATAAATATTGGGGCGCTCGACAATCAACGCGACCGGGTAGTCCCGGCTGCCGGCTTCGTACTGCCCGTTGTTGATCGCCTGGACCGCATTACGACCACGAACCGTGTTCAAAAAGTACAAATCCTCCGGGCCGCCAACACCATCCACCCGGACATGCAGCAATATCCCGCGTCCAACCGTGCGTTCAAATGCCGCGTCAACCTTGTGTTCCGCCGCGACCGGATCAGCATCAAACCCACTCAGGAACAACTGGTCGGCCAGCACCTCGCGGCGGCGCAGATAACGGCAGTCGCCCTCCTGCTGCTGAATGGCCCAAAACGCATATAAAGCAAGTTTTAGCTCGGCCAGATCATCGATTTGTGGCAGCAGTTCGCTAAAAAACTGGCTTGGCACGGTTGTCGTATGCATTTTACCCGGTGGAAACCCGTCAAATTTACGCATCAGCCTGTTTCAACCCCGGTTCCCTAGCACCAATAACCCTATTCGCTAATATCCGACCAGGTCCATGTCCGTTTTTCGCAGGTTGGCAAACTGTGTTAATTCTTTGCGGAAAAACAGAGTGACCGTGCCCGTCGGCCCATTACGGTGCTTGGAGACGATCACATCGGCCTGGTTGGGACGTTCGGTGTTTTCATTGTAGACTTCGTCCCGATAAATGAACAGGACCACATCCGCGTCTTGCTCGATACTGCCTGATTCACGGAGGTCCGACAATTGGGGGCGTTTGTCCTGCCGCTGTTCGACCGCACGCGATAACTGGGCAGCAGCCAGCACAGGTACGTTTAACTCACGCGCGATCTGCTTAAGATTGCGCGAGATAAAGCTGATCTCCTGCACGCGGTTTTCGCTGCGGCTCGTTCCGCTGATCATCAACTGCAAATAGTCTATCATGATCAGGTCCAGCCCGTGCTCGCTGTAGAGGCGGCGGCACTTGGCCCGCAGTTGGAGCGGCGACAAGGCCGGGGTATCGTCCAGGTAAATTCGAAGCCCGCTCAGGCTGCCGGTTGCTTCCACAAACAGCGCCCACTCGCGTTCATCAAGCTGGCCCAAACGCAGCTTGTGCGTGTTGATACCGGTTTCAGACGACACAAGCCGCTGAACGATCTGCTCGTTGCTCATTTCCATGCTGAAAATGGCGACGCGTGATCGCGCCTGCCGGGACGCGTTCAACGCCGCACTGAGCAGCCATGACGTTTTGCCCATACCGGGCCGGCCTGCCACAATCGTGAGGTCAGACTTCTGAAACCCGCCCAGCAGATTATCCAGATCGGTAAACCCGGTGGGCACCCCAAGCGGCTCGCCGCGCTGTTCGTACAAATACTCGATACGGTCAAAATAGTCACTGATAGCGATCCGCATCGGCACCAGATCACGGTGTAACCGCCGCTCGGTGACCGCAAACAACGACGCTTCGGCGCGATCGATCACCTCGTTGATATCAGCCGTTTCCTCATGGGCCAGTTGGGCGATCTCGCTGGCGGAAGCCAACATACGGCGGCGCAGCGCGGCACGCTCGACAATACGCCCATATGCCTCAGCATAGATCGAGGATGGCGTATGGTTAATGAGATAGGTGATATACGCCGCCCCGCCAATCTCGTCCAGGCGCGCCTGGTGACGCAGCTCCTCGACCACCGTAACGTAATCAATTTCCTCATTACGCTCTTGCAGGGTCAATATGGCTTCCCATATCCACCCATTACGTACAATAAAAAAGTCGTCTGCTTGAAGAAACGCCGCCACTTCAAACAGGGCATCGGGATTGATCAAAACAGAACCCAGCACAGCTTCTTCAGCTTCCACGCTGTGCGGGGCCATTCGATCAGGTTGGGCAGCCGTTGGTTCCTGATGGCTCATGTTGGTTTCTGATTTGGGATTGAATATAAAATGGTTGATGTCCAGCTCAGGTCAAAAACGGGGCTACTCTTTATGAGTTGCCCCGTTATTCAACGCGGGTAGCATGCCAAAGATGGCTATTCTTTTTCGTCGTCTTCGAGATCGTCGAGGTCAAGCGATTCGACAAAATCTTCAAAGATACTCAAACGTTCTTCGGCTTCGTGTTCTTTTGTATCAGTTGGGATTTCGCTGGTGACCTCTTCATCGGGCATAACACCGGCACGCTCCATAACCGATTCTTCCACATAAATGGATACGTCCAAACGCACCGCCAGGGCAATCGCGTCACTGGGACGCGAATCGATGTTACGTGTTTGCCCATTTTGTTCAACAACAATCTGGGCGTAGAATGTGTCCTGCCGGAGATCATTCACCACGATATGCTTCACCTCGCCGCCCATTTCCGACACCATTGACCGGAGCAGGTCATGCGTCAACGGGCGTTCGGGAGCCATGTTCTGTAACTTGACTGCAATGGCTTCTGCTTCACACGGGCCAATAAAAATGGGGAGATACTTTCCGCTGATCGGATCCTTGAGAACCACAATCCGCAGTTGTGACATGAGGCTGACGCGAATGCTATCGATATTGACCTTGATCATGGCATATTCCCACTAATTCCGCGTGAAACCGAACGCTCGAAAACAGCAGTTTGACCTGAATCGATTATACCATCAAGTCCACCACGCCAGCAAAGCCCCTGGATTCGGAGCACCTGCGAGTTGTCCGGCTGGTCCGATACAGGGTTAACTGACAGAGCGCATTTTTCCGGCGTAAAATAGGGTGATCGCTCACAATGCGTCATACCAGATGCTCAGGTTGTGTTGATATCTGTACTCCGCGAGATACCTTTTTCAGGCAAAAAACCAACCCGATCTAGTCAGACGATGGGCTTGCATCGAGCGGCAACACAAGGGTAAAGATACTGCCTTTACCCGGTTGGCTTTGTACGCCGAGATCACCGCCCATCAATTGCAGCAAATTACGCGTAATCGCCAGCCCTAGCCCGGTGCCGGGCTGGTTGTTCACATGCTCGTGATCGGCACGCCAGAATTTTGTGCCCAGTTTGGCAATTTGTTCAGGTGTCATGCCGATCCCGGTATCGGCCACGCTGACACTGACATGTGAATCGTGCACACGTGCGGTCAGCGCTATCTTGCCACCGGACGGCGTATACTTGTACGCGTTGCTCAACAGGTTAATCATCACCTGGATAACGCGGCTGCGATCGGCCTGGATCGGTGGCAGGTCCAGCGGAACGTTTTCGACATAGTTATGTTCGCGCTCGCTGATCTGCTGCATCACGCCTTCTTTGGCTTCTTCGATGGTCGAACGCAAATCCACTCGCTCGGAATTGACTTTTAGCTGGCCGCTTTCGATACGGCTGATATCACTCAGGTCACTGACCAACACGGTCATGCGCTGTACATTATTCTTGATCGTTTTGACAAAATCGCGCTGTTGGTCGTTGACATCGCCCACAACGGTTAACAAGTCGGCGTACCCGCTGATGCTGGTCATGGGCACTTTCAGTTCGTGGGCAACCAGGCTGACAAATTCAGACTTGGCACGGTTAGCGGCCTGAACCGCGTCATACAAGCGCCCGTTTTCGATGGCAATGGCCGCGCGGTCAGCCAGCCGAGACACCAGGGCCTGGGCATCTTCGTCAAACGCATCGGCACGATTCGCAACCAGAATCACGACCCCGATCACGTTATTCTCCCGGCAGACGGGCACACATAACACCGTGCGCGCCGTTTCTGCGTCAGGTGCTGAGAACTGTAAAGCCGCCTCTGCCGTCTCGAACACCTGCCCGATCAACGGGTGGACAAGAGGAATCTGGGCCGTGGCCGAAAACTCGTCCGGCTCGCCATAATGGGCCACGATACGGATCACGTCTTCTTCAGGATCATGCATACCCAGGCTGGCGCTTTGTGCCCGGCACAAATGAGATGACCATTCCAGCGTAATATGCATGGCATGTGACATATCCAGGGTTTCGTTAAGCTGCCGGTCGATCCATTGGAGCATGGTCAGTTCTTCGACACGATCGGCCAGCGCCTGGTCTTTGGCGCCATACAAACGCGCATTATCGATCGCAACGGCAGCTTGCCCGGCAAACGCGTCGAGCACTTCCAGGTCTTGTTCAGAAAAAATGCCTGTTCGAATACGGTTATCAACGTACACAACACCGATCGTGTTACCGCGCGCGCGCAGTGGGCTGGCCATAATACTGCGCAGGGCATGGGCGACAATACTGGCTTGCCCGGCATAACGCGGGTCAGTTTGCGCATTGGTTGTAACCACCGGCTGCCCGGTGTTCACAACCTGATTCGTAACTGTGCGGCTGACCGCAAAATCGCCGCTGTCCAGCGTTTCCTGGTCAAAATTGCGGGCAACACGCACCGTTAATTTGCCGTCATCATCTAACAGCATCAAAAAACCGCGCTCTGCTTCGGTCAGGTTAATGATCGCGTCCATCACCTGATCAAGCACCGTCTGCTGGTCCAGCGAGGAACCGATCACACGGCTCACATTGTACAGGGCACCTAACCGTTTTTGATGCACTGTCTCTTGATGGCTGGTCGCAAGCTGTTGCAGCAGTTGATCCAGTGTAGCTAAGCGTTGGTCCAGATAATCCGGATCAACAGCGTTGGCTTGCGCCTGACTGCGCAGCAAGGTGATATTCTGACGCGCATTGGATATCGCCAGATTAAGATCATGATCCTGTCGTGATGATGGTTGACTCATAACGCTTCTTCACCCATTATCTGATCAGACTGAGCAGTAAAATAGTCACACTGTGCGGCCAAGGGACAGGCCTCACACTGCGGTCGTCGTGCCTGGCATATGGTTCGACCGTGCCGGATGATGTTCAAATGGGCCGAGTAGTAGTCATCTGGCGGAACAATGGCTTCCAACTCAAGATGGGCACGCTCGGCATTGGTTTTTTGACCGATCAGCCCCAGCCGCCTGGACACGCGGTGAACGTGTGTATCAACCGGAAACGCCGGTTTGTTGAACGCAAACAACAGGATGATAGCGGCGGTTTTGGGTCCAATCCCATTGATCTGTGTCAGCCAATCTTTGGCCTGCGGCACATCCATTTCAGCCAAAAAGTCCAATGATATCTCACCCTGATGCGCGGCAATATACCGTAATGCCGCCTGGATGCGCGGTCCCTTCTGGTTAGCCAATCCTGCCGGACGGATAACCGCGATCACGTCATCAAGTGGCGCATCACGCACCGCTTCCCACGAAAAAAACGCCTGTTTGAGCCCGTCAAAAGCCATGTCCCGGTTGGTGTCAGTCGTACTCTGACTGAGTATCGTGCTAACCAACTCGTCAACCGGGGGTAGATGCTGGCGCCATGCAGGATACCCGTAAGCGTTTTCTAGCAGCGGCGCGATTCGTTCGTATTTTCGACGTCTAAACGCCAATGTAGCGACATCAAGTGTGTGCATGTGGCGTGATGTTTTCATTAACACAACATTTCATTATCCATGCATCAAGAATACAACAACATTTGATTGATCAGGTGACACAAAGGCGTTTTTATATTTTTTTCAGAAGCTGGTATTTGCGTACAAATGCAGTTCTTTATTTGATCCGTTACACAACCAGCTCGTCATACAGCCGATCCAGGCTCAGATCAGTAGCCACTGTTTCCCGCGTGCGTAACGTCAGCGCCGCCGCTGACACCCCCAGCCGCATCGCCTCATCCAGCGGCATGTGGTGCAGCAGGCCAAAGATGACAGCGGCTGTCAACGCGTCACCTGCGCCGGTTTTATCGATAACCGGCGTGCGCAGCGCCGCCATATGGCCTGCGCTGCTGCCGTTTGCATAGGCCAATCCTTGTTCGGCCAGCGTAACAATGGCGATCCCAACCCCCCGGTTGACCAGGCATTGCGCCACCTCGATCGCGGTTTCGCTAGTAGTCGGCGGGTTGTCCATACCACACAACATCGCTGCTTCATTCGCATCCGGCGCAATCATATACAGGTCGGGCAGGTAATCTACAAACTTAACCGCCAACTCAACCGATGTTGGATCGGCACAAACCGGCAGATCATAACGCTTGGCTATTTTAAAAATGGTGGACAGCGCTTTAGGCGACAAACTGGCATCGATAGCCAGCATATCCGCCTCGGCAAACAAGGCGCTCTGGCGGCGCAGGTACGCGGGCGAGATGGCTTTGACGATATCATAGTCACTGATAGCCACCACTAACTGGCCCTCATCGTCAAGAATGGCCGTGTAACTCCCGGTATGGCCTGTCTCGACATGCAGCACCTGGCTGGTATCAACACCCGCCTCAGTTGTACGTTTCATCACCACCGCACCGGCGCTGTCCTGCCCGACCGCGGAAAGTAACGTGGTAACAACCTCAAGCCGCGCCAGATTTTCGGCGATGTTACGAGCCACACCCCCAACACTGTTTTTTATGACACCCCGGTTCACGGTATTCATCTGAAGCGATTCATACGGTCGCCCTTTGGTGTCGATACCGGATGCACCGATCACTAATACCGATGGATCAGCATCCATTGATTATCGCTCCTCAAACACACTAGCTGAACAGGGTGGATATCGTCTTTAAAAACAGCATATTATTGGTGGTACTGGTTACAGACTGCACATTTTCATTGTGCCTCAAACGTGGTGTGGCGTCAAAGTATTGAGCGACAAAGCGCAATAAAACAAGGGCGCTGGTACGAAATACTCAGCAGATGAGGTAAAATAGTAACTTGTCAAGCGGCAGAGAACCGACTATATATGAATATGCCACACGACATCCGAACAAACGGTTAGAAGCGGTTTGTCGTTATGTGAGCAACTGCTTGCAGGAGTGTATACACATGAGTATGGAAAACAATAAAGACGCCGCCTCACCCAATCTTGAGCAGTTGATACAGCTCGGCATCCAGACAGCTAAGCAAGGTAACCTGCAAAACGCGCGCATGATTTTTCAGCAAGTTCTGGATGAAGATAAAAAGAACGAACGCGCCTGGTTGTTGATGGCCCGCGTTGCCGAGAACCGGGTTGACCGCCAGCGTTATATTCAAACTGTGCTGAACATCAATCCCAATAATGCCGATGCACAGCGGCTGTGGCGAGCCGAACAGAAAAAACGCCAGTCGAGTAACAGCCAGGTGCTTGTTTACGGTGGAATCGCCTTGTCTATTGTGTTGATTCTGATCGCGGTCGCTCTTCTGGCGCTTTTTGTACTCTAACCCGTTGCCATCACAGCCCGTAGAACCGGAACATCCATCGGGCGTCCAGTTAGTCATGTGAACGTCTGCGTGAAACACAGTTGCTTCTGTTGCCGGTAGCGTTTTAGCATCCAGGATTAACCTGTCGTGGGAAACCAAGAGATTCAGAACCTGTTACACATGGCTATCGAGGCCGCTAAGAGCGGCAACAAGGCCATTGCCCGTGGTATTTTTGAGCAGGTGACGGACCAGGACCCCAATAATGAATTGGCCTGGTTATGGTTAGCATCTGTGGTCGATTCAATCGACGAACGGCGTGCCCATCTGCACCGTGTACTCGACATTAATCCCGATAACCAACGCGCTAAACAAGCGCTCCAGAAGCTCGAACAAATGGCAGCCCAGCCACCTGTCAGGCGCCCAACACCAGCACCGACTCCGGCACCCATCCGTCCTGCCGAACCGGTCGATACGCTGCGCGATGAACTGTCATTCGAGGAAATGGACAGCAGCGCACAACCCGACGTACAGCCGCAACACAGGCGCAGACGATCATCGTCGTGGGTATTCTGGGTGATCGGCCTCCTGGCCGTTTCGATGATCGCGGCGGGCATTGTGCTGCTCGTTACCCGTTCAGGCGAAGAAAAAACCACAACACCTGAACCGACTGAAGCCCTGGCCGCCGCACCGGGTACGGCTACCAGCCCTGGCAACACAGCTACACCGCGTCCAGCAGTGATCACACTGGCCGCCACGGAGCCACTGCCCGCTACCTGGACCCCTACGGCCACCTGGACCCCCACCTCGCTGCCCACCGCGACAGAAACGCCACCGCCGCCCGTTGGTTACACGCTGTTGATCACCGCCCGGCGCGGAGGACAAGGGGAATGGCGCCTGTACACACTTCGTGGTGATGGGACGCAAGAAGAAGCCGTACCGGTGCGGCTGCCATCAAACATAGCCAATCAATCTATGCTGGAAGTGTACAACGCCACGTATTCACCCGGTGGCGAGCGGATCGCGCTCGTCGCCAGAATCCGCGAAACGCGCACGGTGGATGATGGCAGTGAAACCGTTGAGTTCAGAGACATCTACATCGTACCGGCTGAGGGTGGTGAGATGCAGCGCCTGACCACGCTCGAAGCACAAGAGATCGATAATCCCGACTGGTCACCGGATGGCAGCAGCCTTGTTTTTGCATCCAACCAGGACGGTGATTATGATATTTTCTCAGTTGGTATCGACGATGGCGTTTTATCACCGATCACCGAAAACACGTTCGAAGACCGCGAGCCAGCATGGTCACCCGATGGCGCCCACATTGTATACGCGTCTGACCAGGGCGGACCGGGGTTACTCGAAGTCTGGCGTATGCAGGCTAACGGCCTGGATCAACAGCAGTTGACGAACGATGCCAATAACAGTTATGCGCCCGCGTGGTCACCGGACGGCAGCATGATCGCGTTCATCTCCGACCGTCACCAGGACAACGATTTGTTCATTATGAACGCCGATGGTACAGGCGAACGTTTGTTAACGATCAGCGATGGCACCAACGAAGACCGTGATCCGGCATGGTCGGCAGACTCGCAGTGGATCGCGTTCAGCTCAACCCGTGACAGCGGGGTATTCGAAATTTATTTGATACAACCCGATGGGCGTAACCTGTTTCGCAGTACAACCCAGGACGGCGACAGCCGGTTTCCGGCCTGGAAACCGTAGTGTTGTGCCAGTCGGCAAAAGATGCCAACCGGCGTTTTATGCCAACCGGCGTTTTATGCCAACCGACACTATACCACTGAGCGTTCACACGTTATGATCAACAGTACGGTTGGGTTAAGTTGGCATTCATGCAATGAGTAGAGGGACCACATGAGTAATCAGGACCCCAATCCAGAAGTACAAAAATTACTCCAAGAGGGGATCAAAGCCGCCCGCGAAGGTGACACCAACACCGCCCGCAAATTATTAGAGCAGGTTGTGGAGCAGGACCAGTACAGCGAAAAAGGCTGGTTTTGGCTGGCAGCCGTGGTTGAAACCACTGAAGAAAAACGCGTTTGTCTCGGCAATGTTGTCGTCATTAACCCCGACAACCAGCGCGCCCAGCGTCTATTGGAACGCCTGGAAGAAGGGGAGATTGGTGATTCTAAACGCGGAAAATCCAGTGGGGACGAGGGCGTTAGCAAAAGCTCGGTTCGCCTGGCAATTGGGCTGGGCGCAGTGGCCGTAATCGCGCTGCTGGTTGTGCTCGTGATCGCTGTCGGGGGTGGGGGCAACGATAATGAAAGTACGCCCCAGGCCAACAACGCTACCACCTCGGAGGGTGTACAAGCCCAGGAAACACCCGAAACCGGGACTCAACAGATCACTGAAACCGTGATCTTCCAACCCACGCTGACACTAACACCGACCTTAACACCTCTTCCGCCAACATGGACACCTGTTCCAAGCCCAACACCGATCGATACCAATCCGACCACGCCCCTGGCGCCGCCGCCGTCCGGTCTGACCGGGACCATCATCATGCGTTCCGGCCAGGTTGCAGCCGATCCATACAACCAGCCGATTGCCATCATCCAGCCTGACGGTACTGGTTACCGCATTGTTTCACCGGAAGGCGCACGCGGCCATGCACCGGTATTGTCACCGAAGGGGCAGCGGTTCGCATATGTCCGGTTTGCTACCGGCACGCGTGAAAATGTGCTTCAGCACGCGCCGCTGGATGGGATCGGGGATTCGTGGAACTGGACCGGCGCCCCATATCTATACTACCAGGACACACCAGACTGGTCGTTGGATGGGGCGTGGATCGCTTTTACGGCCAGTGGTTCTGGCGCCGAAGAACCGGACTTGTACCGGGTATCGATCGTAGCTCCAGGTGAAACCGGCGAACTCCAACGCTTGACCAGTGACAAGGTAATCGAAAGCTGGCCGGCCTTTTCGCCTGACGGCACAGAAATCGTATATGTCAGTGATTTCACCGAAACCGGTGATCCCATCGTCGAGCTGCAAATCATCAACCTGGAAACGATGGAAATCCGGCGGCTTACTCATAATGGGTCCGGGTTGATTGAATCCGCACCGGATTGGTCACCCGATGGGCGGACGATTATTTTCCAGGCGCAGGAAGCCGGATCGGAAGAAACGGATATATTCCAGGTACCGGCGAACGGTGAAGTGCAGCCGATCAAAATCATCGACTCGGATTCGATGGATAGTCAGCCGCGTTACTCGCCGGATGGGCGATATATCGTGTTTTCATCTAACCGTACAAGAAACTGGGACGTGTTTGTATACGAAATCGCGTCGCAAACCATTTTTCAAGTTACGACAGACGCTCGCACGGATATTGCCAACGGTTGGGGTCCTTAGGTTAGCTACCAGAGCACGGGTGTTTTTTGCCGTGCTCTGCTTCTGGACTCTGTTGACGTTTGATGTTTAAGATGAAAAGCTGCTACGGTCGTAGTATAACAACCGTAAACTGGATGCGACTATCATATAAATGCCAACTCAGTCACGCACGTATGATAAACTGGCACTGGGCGGTTATGTAATACTTACGATCGTTTTGGCCTGGCCCCTGCCCATGCATCTGGCTACCCATGTGCTTGGCCCCTGGCGCACCGATAATTACGAATATCTCTGGAAAATGTGGTGGGTGCCAGAAGCCATTTTCCGACGTAACGTGTCGCCATTTTTCATCCCAGACATCTATTATCCACATGGTTATAAGTTAGCCTACGGCGAAATCACCCCCGGACACACGTTTTTACTGGCTCCTCTAACGCTGGCGCTGGGCCCAATCGTGGCCTATAACCTGGCCAATCTGGTATCGATTAGCTTGTCCGGATGGTTGTTATATCTCATGGCCCGTCGCTGGTTGTCTAACCTGGCCACCCCCCAATTAGCCGCAATGGCCGCGTTTGTAGCCGGAACTGCTTTCACCTTCAGCGGCTACCGGATGCATCGTATCAGTGGTCACCTGCCGCTCATCGATACTCACTGGGTCGTGCTGGCGGTGTTGGGTTTGGATTCCTGGTTAGATACCCGGCGCTGGCGCGACGCCTGCCTGACCGCGCTGGGTATCAGCCTGGCAACCTTATCATCGTGGTACTACGCGTTACTGCTGGTGTTCATCCTGCCAGTCTATGTTTTAGCCCGGACAGGTAATCCTTTTACCCTCCTGCGCGACCAGCGCAGTTGGCTGGCGGCGGGGTTGGTGATAGGTATCACGGCGGTAGTCTGCGTTCCCTTCCTCATCCCCTATCTGACCGTAGCCGAGGAAGGCGAAATGACAGTCCCCCTCCAGGATGCTGCGTTTTGGGCTGCCAGCCCTACCGACTACCTGATGCCCAATCCGCGCCATCCACTGTGGGGCGATACCATTCAGCCCCTTATGTGGCCTGTGCAATGGGCTGGCGAAATGCCTGTCGAATTTGCCGTGACTAGCGGCCTACCGATGTTGTTTTTTGGCACCTGGGCATGGCGCAAGGTCCAGGGTCCACGCTGGCGAGCACTCAAGTGGATAACACTCACGGCGTTTGTGTTGAGTCTGGGACCATACCTGAAGTTAGGTCGTTTTTCGTTAGGCATTCCATTGCCGGCACTGGCCCTACGCGAAATAGCTCCGTTTGCGACCTCGGTGCGCAGTTGGGGACGATTTTCACTGATAGTCACTATGGGCATGTGTATCCTCGCGAGTGCAGGGATTGCGCTGGCATTACACACATCCTCACCCAAAGCTCAGAAGCGTGTTATTGCCATATTGCTGCTCCTGGTGTTGTTCACAACCTGGATTGGCCCCTGGGAACTAATCCGAGTCGAAGCGCGACCGGTTGATGCCTGGTTGGCCAACCAACCCAGCCATTCTGTCTTGATGCAGTATCCTATCGGAGAAGCGCTGAGCGGGTCGAGCGTGTTCTACACTCGCACTCATCAGCAGCCGATCGTGTTTGGCTACGGCACCTATTTCCCGTTTCTGTTCCGCGATCGCCACCCGGAACTACTTGATTTCCCCGCAGACGCGGCACTGGACAGGCTGGCCGAATGGGGGGTGCGTTACATTTTAATCAACACCGAAGCGCTTGACGCCCTACCGGATCAGTCTGCCGAGAAATTTTCCCTTGCCGCGGTAGACGCACAACACCGTCTGCGGTATGTGATTACGCTGGATACCGAGCGCGTATACGAACTAATCAACTGAATAGGTGTGGACGAACAAAAATACAGCGGAACACCGTGCGCCAAAGGTCCACCGCTACCGAAATATCAACAGAACCTGGTGCGGGGTTTGTGTTTTTGAAGGTCGTATCACGCCTGAGGCGTGGTATCGGATTTGTCAGACACAGGTGATTCAGCCTGTTCAGAGGATGAATCGACCTCTGGACCATCGCCGCCTTGGGCGGCAGCGGTGATATCGCTTTTAACAGGCGCCTCGGCGTCAGGCGTCCCGCCGGATGGTTCGCTTTCAAAGTCGTCCGGCAAAGGTAATGTTGACGGGTCAAATCCCTGAGCGGCTGCATGGGTGATCATGGTGATTTTGCCGTCGATAAACGCGCCTTCTTCGGTCGATATCGACGTTGCCGTGATATCACCCCACACGCGCCCCGTGCGAAGCAGTTGCACTTTTTTGCCGCTCACATTACCACGCACCGCACCGGCAATCGATACGTTCTTCGCGTGGATGTCAGCCGTTATTTTGGCCGTTTCACCCACCAGGACGTTACCATCAATCGCCAATGTACCTTCAAACGTGCCATCCAAACGTACATTGGCCTGGCTTTTTAAGTCACCCTGTAAGGTTGTGCTGGCCCCTAACACGGTTTCAAAACCGACCGGCGAACGCGGCAGAGGCGGGGGAGCGGGAAACGTATCCTCGTGATGTTCTGTTATTTCTTGCTGTTTGCGCCCACCGAAAAATGACATATTTTTCCCCTTCCACAGCCGCCATCACACTACCAGGACTATACTCTTGTTGAGATATAGAGTCAACGTGTCCAACAGGTGAACAGCCGCACCCCGGATCACTCCGACAGGGTAGACCAGGTAACCAAAAAAGAGCATAAAACACCGCATGGTGTAAATGCCCTTTATCGATTGTCAGGTGGTGCTCAGCTCGCCGTGTACGGTCCAACCTGCGTTTAGCTGAGTTCGGTGCTGGGATCAGCTTCAGGCAGGTTGCGGGCGCGGCGCTCGTCAAGGAAGTCCTTGAGGAAGTGGATACCGGGCGGTAGAACCGACACAATGATGATCAGCAGCACAATCGGGATCAGGTACTTGTCTGCGTCCGGGAACTGCTGGCCCAGGAAATAGCCTCCGGACGTAACACCCACCGCCCACAGGAAGCCACCAACCACATTGTAGGAAATAAAACGGCGGTAGTGCATGGTACCAATGCCGGCCACAATCGGCGCGAACGTGCGCACAATCGGCATAAAGCGTGCGATCACAATGATCTTGCCACCGTGTTTTTCATATAGTTCTTGCGCCCGATGCAGGTGTTTTTTCTTAAACAGGAAAGAGTCTTCACGCTGGAAGAGCCGCCGCCCCACTTTGTGGCCGAACCAATACCCGGCGGTGTCACCGGTAACAGCAGCAACAAAACACCCAATAGCCAGCACGGGCAGGCTCAGTTCAACATTCAACGTTCGCTGTAATGCTGAACTTCCCGCAATCATACCGGCGGTGAACAATAAGCTATCGCCCGGCAGGAAAAAGCCGATAAGCAGCCCGGACTCGGCAAACACGATGAAAAAAATGCCGATATAGCCGATAGTGGCGATAAACTCCTGAAGATCAAACGAGATAATATGCTCCATAGATATCAGGCGCAGTCCGCATTAACCATACCCAACGCGGCACAAACGCCTCTCTCCTTTCACGCTATTGTAACGACCGAATGATATCGATGTGCGTTCCAACGTTATAGTTCGCAGCAACTGGTTTCATATACACGCAAACAAGGCATTCGTCGTACTATTTTCTAGCACAGCATCAAACCTAATGACAATAAAAACTGTAGGTGCGTCTCAAACAATCTTTGAGGCTGATTCGGTGTGCCGATATCATTGCGTAAAAATTACATTGCCCACGCTACCATCATAGCCCAGTTCTTCAAAAACCGTGTTAAGTGTTTCGATGGGATAGCAAACAAACTTCTTTCTTCGTTTAACCCAGTAATGACGCCAGATGCCTCCGGCGATTTCGCAGAATTTTTCCTGACTCATCCCCGCCCGTCTGATACCATATGGCCAAATCTCAGACACAACCGGTATTCCCTTTGACAACAAATTCTTCGCACCCAAGAAAACATATCCTTCCCAACCCTGAACATCAATCCACATAAGTGCGATATTTTCGGCAAAGGAAGCTGGAAAACTCGGAACTAAATCATCCAGCCGTTTACACTCTACCGTGATGGTTGCGCGTGTGGACTCGTCTTGTAGTTCCATTGAGCTATGGAGAGAGGCAGCCTCTCGAATTCGATGATCACCGAAATTAGTCTTACTGAGTTCAAAAAGAGATTCACCTACTTGATCAGATGCCGCGTAAGGGTAGCAGACAAATCGATCATCAAGTCCATTCAGTGTGACATTCTGCTGGAGCAAAGAGAAGTTATACGGTTCAGGTTCAAAAGCGATCGCTTTTTCCATCTGACCTTTTTGGAGCATACCTATCGAAATAATCCCAATATTTGCGCCAACATCAATTACTGTTCCTTTTCCCTCTGCAGGAAGTTGGTTTATGCTCCTCAGCAGTGTGATTGAGCTTAACATCAAATCAAGCTCATATTGTCCAGATACGAATAACGATCTTCCAATGGATTCCTCCGCCCCAAGTCGAATTGTGAAGCGTCCTTGTTTGGTGCGAATCGTGATGAACTTGCGGAATCTCCTAATGATTTCCCAATTCAATAATTTTAACTTGACGTAGAAGCGTCGAATGATCTTAGGAGCCAATTTGCTGTACCGCATATGTTTTACCTCATTAATGGAGCACTCATTCCTGGTCTGAGCGACTTTGGGCCAGCAATCCTAAGATTTGAACGAAAGGCATGTCTTTAATTAGCTCAAACTGCCCTTCCCAGGAATATCCGAAACGAACTGGTGCAAATCTTTCCAGAGATTCAACGCAGATGATATTATCGATAAACTTTTTCACAAAGTATTTTGAAGTGGTTTCGGTCCTCTTCAAGATCAACCAATCCGGCGCAAACATCAAGCCGGCGGGCACCTGGCTTAGCGGCGGGAAGTGTACCATAACTCAGCAGGCACGACCAGGGCATATTCCAGCCACGCGTATCCGGCATATCCAATCGCCGGAGCCGGTTCTCCTTGAGAGGTGGGTATGCTATAATGCAACCAGCATCAATAACCATCAGGATTCATATTGTATGACACGGACGCTCGTAATTGCCAATCAAAAAGGTGGCGTCGGAAAATCCACCTCCGTCATGAATTTGGGGGTGGCATTGGCGGAACGCGGCCTGCGCGTGCTGTTGATCGATTTGGACCCGCAAGGCGGCCTAACAGCGGCCTTTGGCATCGACACGTATGATATCCGGCGCAGCGCCTTCTCGCTGGTGATGCACAGCCATATTTCGCTGGCCCGTGTGATGCGGCCTGTTCGTGAACGGGTAGCGCTCGTACCGGCCAGTATCGATCTGGCCGCCGGTGAGATTCACCTTGCTTCAAAACCGGACCGGGCGCTCCGGCTGCGCCAGTCGCTCCAACGAAGCCGTATCCCGTTCGACTATATCCTGATCGACACCCCGCCAGGATTAGGCATCATGAATGCCAACGGCCTGGTGGCTGCTGATGAAGTGTTTATCCCGGTGCAGTGCCAGTATCTGGCGATGCGCGGTGTACGCGCCTTGATGGATACCGTGGTGCGTATCAAAAACTCGATAAATCCAACACTCCGGTTATGCGGGCTGTTCGGCACCATGTACCGGCCCGAGTCACGGCATGCCCAGGAAGTCGTAGACGAGCTGCGTTCGGTTTTTGGCCCCAAGATGTTCAAAACCCTGATTGATTATGACGACATAGTCGCCGAAGCGCCGGTCGCCGGGCTTTCGATGCTCGAATACATGCCCCGGCACCCGATCGCCGAGGGGTATCGAGTGCTGGCCGAGGAGGTCATGCGTGGACGACTCAACAAATGAACAACGCCCCAGGGCTTCCCTTCGCGGCAGAGGGCGTGAAATCCTGCTGGGACAACAAACAACTGACTCAGAAAAAACCGGTCCGGCTGAGGATATCCAACCCGCAGCCGAAGCACTTCCGGAAGCACCAGCCTCGGAACCGGTGAACGCGTCGTCACTGGCGCTGACGCCGGAAGAAACCGAAGCGTTGCTCGATTTCTCACCCGCATCACCCGCGTATGATGTTGAGGATGTGCCATCGTCTGAAGCTGTGCCGGAACACATATCCGGCGGTGATAGTCTGGTGCCCGAAGATACTGCCGGTTATCCGGACGCTCTGCCGCTGGCCGAACGGTCGGAAGCACAACTCGCGGCGATGGACGATGTCCTGTATCTGGAAGACCCGGCCATTGATGATCTCGTTCCCAGTGAGCCTGAGCTGTGGCGAAAACCACCGGAAGAACCGGTTTCTAATGTCAGACCCGCTGTAGACACAACTGCGGACACACAGCCCGACAAAACAGCGCCAACTTCTGAGCACGAAGGTGGCCTGGTCGCACCGGAAGGCGCACCAACCTACCCGGCACCGGCGCGCGGCATCGCCGATCCCTTTACGCCTACGCTCAAACGCCAACCCTCCGCAGACCTGTTTGACGATACCGGCCAACCGGATGCGGAGATGCTCAAGGCACTGGTTGATGATGAACGGCTCCAGGCGTTGTGGCGACAGATCGATGACCTGCACGAAGAACTGGTCCAGACGGTGAAAGGTGATCGCGGCAGCACGGATGTTTTCCAGCAGGAGCTATTACAAGCCAGTTCGCTGCTGCTGGAATCACGGGCGAATTATGATGACGCCCGCGCCATCGTATACCGGATTCGTGCCGACATAAACCGCCTGCGCAAAGTCGAAGCCGACATCATGCGCTACCGCCCGCTCATGCTCAATTACTACATCGGGTGGGGTATTGCGCTGGTTGTGCTGGGGCTGCTTAAGGAGCTGTTCGCAGGCGTGGCCGAATCGGTGGGGGTTGACGTGGTATCGGCCCTGTATTACCCGATGTTATTCGGCATTGCCGGGGCCCTGATTTCTGGCTATATCACGCTGGACCGGCACACCAACCAGTTACGTGATTTTGATCCGATTCACACAAGCTGGTACCTGTTCAACCCGCTGTTGGGCGGCATGATGGGGCTGCTCATGTTTTTGTTGGCGTCGATTGCCAATGAGGACTTGCTCAAAGAAAATGCCAGCGGCGCAGAGTTGGCCATCGCCCTGCTTTTGTGTGTGGTAGCCGGGATGAACCAGAACACCGTTTTGCAGCAGCTAAATGATATGCTCAAACGGTTTGGCGGCAGCCGTAATTCGTAAATACAGTTGCGTCACAACAGGCCGGTTCCCGCAGCATAACGGAACCAGCCTGTTTTTGTACACGGCAGTCCGATGGCCTAATCCAGAAAAACGCTGTTGTCGGGCGTCCAGGCGGGCACACACACCGCCAGGAACACCAGATCGGTGCCGGTGTCGTTAAAAACCTGGTGGACCTGTCCCGGCAAAATCGCCACAGCATCACCGGGGCCAAGCGATTTCGACACATCATCAATTATCATACGCCCGGTGCCTGACAAAATGATATAACTCTCTTCGGCGGTGGGATGGTAATGCTTCAAGCAGGCTTTACCCGGCGCCAACACAACCTGAGCCAGGCTGTGCGCCTGGCTGCCGCCGGATGCAGCCCCTAACAGTTCGTATACGGTTTCACCGTGATCACTTTCGATTGGTGTCACGCGTTTAACGTTGTTCACAAACATAACAGCCCTCGCCATAAATTGGTCACAACCAGCGGTCGATGATGGCTTCCAGGGTACCATCAGTTTGCATATCGTCCAAAACCTGCTCTACGGCTTCGATCAGCCGGAAGTTTTGCTGGCGCATGGCGATCCGGTACGCTTCAGAATACACCGTATCATCCGCCATGACCAGGTCGTTGTGCTGTTTTAGATACAACCGGGCGCTGACCGTATCGACCAGGGCCGCGTCAGCCTGCCCTTGCTGAACGGCCTGCATCGCTTCGTCCGGCAGCATAAAGCGCTCGATGGCCAGCGCATGCAGGCGGCGCTGCCATCGCAACGCTTCCAGGTCACCCGCCGACGCAAATTCAACCGCCAGCGTTTTGCCGTCGAGATCACGAATCGTGCCAACCGGCGCGTCTGCCAGGGATATGAGAATCTGCCCGGCGTCAAAATAAGGCTGGCTGTAATGCACCCACGACACGCGCCCCAGGTCGATTTGCAGGCCGGAAATAATCATATCTACCGTGCCGGTATACAGCGCATCGTACAACCCGTCGTAGCCCATGATCAAAACCTGGGTTTCTACACCCAGGCGCCGCCCAATCTCGCGGGCAAGATCGGCTTCCAGCCCGACAATGGCTTCCGGCGTCCACTCGGCAAACGGGGGATAATTGGGATCAACCCCAACGTACAAATCCCTGTTGACCTGCACACGATGCCATGTCAGGTCTTGCGGTCCAAACAGCGCCCCCGGACGGGTCAACTGCCAGTAAGCGATCCACACCGCGACAGCCATAAAAATAACCAGGGTCACGCGTGGATGCAGCACAGCCCAATCCCGCCACCGCTGCACGGCGTTTCGAAAGATCACAGCATAACGTTTCATGGTGTAAACGGGTTTTCCCAGCCGTGGGTATACGCCTGGATCGCTTCGTAGATCGGCTTGGGGTGGAATTCCGACGACACCAGGGCATAGTATGCGTCGCGGCGGTTGTGGCGATCGAACGGCTGGCGGAAATTCCACAAGCACAACTGCTCAGCCCAGGGCCACCCTTTCACCAGTTCGAACGCGTCCAGCGTATAAACGATACGTTGGCCGGGACGGACGGCATACGACCAGCGCGGATCATCATTCCAGCCGCCCTCGGTGATGGTAACGGGCGTATCACCATCACCGGCGCGTTCCATCACGCCGCGCAGCAGTTCCACGCGCCGAAAATTGATCACGCCCGGATCAGGCTCATCCTGTGTCGCACGCGTGAACCCATACGTATGCACCGCCAAGACATCAAAATAATCAGCGGCACCGGCGGCATACATACGCTCAAGAAAACGTACCTCGTTCATGCCGGATGCACTGTCCTCCGGTTCCAGGGTAGGCGCCAGCGCCCCGCCCATCACGATCACATCCGGGTTAGCGTCGTGTGCCGCCCGGTAGGATACGCGCAGCAGTTCCGTATAACCTTCAGGATCAACTGCCCGGCTGCCCCATTCCAGGCTGAGGTTGGGTTCATTCCAGATAATGACCGCGCTCACTTCGTCCTGGTAACGGGCGACAAACGCCTTGACAAACACGGCAAAATCTTCGAAATGATCGTATGGCAAATACGCCAGCGAGGTTACTTTTTCGTCAACCGGCGGGCGTGCCCAGCCCGGAACCAGTCCCAGCCGCGCGATCACGGTCAGCCCCTGATTATGCGCATGCCGGATAATCCGGTCGGGGAGCGTCCAGTTAAACTCGCCTTCGACCCCTTCGACATAGGGCCAGGGGAAAAATTCGACAATGGTAGCCGCGCCCATCTCGCGCACCATGCGCAAGGTGCGCTGAATCTTCCACTCCTCGACCTCATCAGTCAGCCGTGTATGCACACATACTACAGGCTCGTTTGTTTCAACACGTTGTGGGGGACCCAGTGTTACACGTGGGGGAGCAGGCATCAACGGGTGCAGCACAGCCCACACCAGAATCAACCTGATCAGCAGGCCGCCAACGCGCACCACGACAGGGAAGACGGGCAATCGAGGGTAATAGAGCATCACAACCAGGCGCGCATAGGGTGCAGTCTACAACACCACGGCAGAAACACCACCACAAGACGCCTCATACAAACAATGGCAGGTGCTATTTTTTGCCGCCGTTCGCGCCCAGATCGGTAATCTGGCGCACGATCGAGAGCAGCGCGACAGCCAATCCGAGTGCGTCCATAGCCTTGATTCGGCCAGGGCTTTCTACATTACTTTCTTCTGAAGCCCGGACGTAAAAATAGGCCGCCAGCAGTCCAACAGCTACGCCAAGCACGCCGCCCATAACATAACTTCGTGATTTCCAGTTTGATTCCGGAGCAGCAGACAAATCACTCACTTGCTTTTCCGTCCTTTCCATCTATCTCATCATTTGTTTCGACCGCAGCCGGTTGTGATAAGCCGCGTACCGTGTGCTCCAAACGCGTTACCCACACATTAAACGCGGCTACCGGCTGGGCCAAACGCGGCATAATCTGTTTGGTCCGTTCAGCAATCGAACCCGATAACCGGCGAGCACCGCGCAGCGGCTTGTGCACATTAGCATGCAGCCGTCCAGCACCAACAGCGGTGAATGCCAGAATGAAATAGGGTACAAGACACAATATCATCATGGGGAGTGCTAAAAAAACGGTCGCGACAACACTCATGATAATGGCGACTTGTTTATGAACCAATGCCCCTGTTGCCACACCAATCACCAGCGCCACACACAACGCGATCAGCGCCAGAAAAGACAAAACTACCGGCGCGACGATACGAGTCCAGACCTCGCGCCGGTGTTTGCGTTTTGGATCAACGGGGCGTGATAATGTACTCATAAACTCTCCCGGCCCCATTCTAGCATGGTTCCGACGATCTACCAACGAAACACTTACCTGCCAGAACGCGCTTGCCCTACGCTCTCCTGATACCTAGTCCGTCACAATGACACGGAAAAAGTAGGTGGCGTCTTCGGACCCCCACACAAAACGGACCGAAAGAATATAGGTGCCGGGTTCGGGCGAAACGGTGAACAGGACCAGGTTATCGCCGGACTGGGTTTCAGGAGTGCCAGTCGGCACACCGGTATCGCTCAAATACTCAATCCGGACGGTGTCGGGCCGGTCATCATCCAGCCTTAATTGGGCAGGTGCGCCGCGCTGGAAGCGTACACGCCTGGTCATTGTCTCCGGCACGGGCGATTCGACACAGATGCGTTCGCCCGTTTCTATACGGCGGCAGTACTGGTACCCGACCGGTGTGAAATCCTTCCCCGCAAACGTCAGTTTTAACTCCGGTATCTCGCCAGGCAAACTCAACTCTGGGGCTGGACCTGGAGCAGCGGCTGTCTCGATTTCACCGGCAGCCGGTGCGGCTATGCCTGACAGCACCAGCACAATATCAAACTGCGGGTTCGTCCAGGTTTCAAGCCCGCTGCGCTGTATACGCTGCGCGTCATAACCGGCAGCTTCGACACTCACAACAATCTGGTCGGTATCATGCAAAAAAAGTGGTCCGACTAAGAATCGCCCATCGAAATCAGTTTGCACGGTACCTGAACCGCTTATGTCGGTGTTGACGATCGAACTGTGCGAGTAACTCACCGAAACGCCCGCTACAGGTTCATTATTGTCACCGGACAGCACCGTTCCAAAAACCGTTTTCTCGCCCAGGTCGCCGACAACAGTCACTTCCGGCGAAGCAACCGCTACTTCAACTGTTTCTATCGTGGGGGGTGTTTCTTCTTCGGTCGCGGCGGGTTCAGCCGTCTCGACAACGTTTTCGGTCGCCAGTTCGGCAGGTTCCTCGGTCGGTTCTTCGATCGGCCCAGACGTGGGTGTTGATGTCGGCTCCGGTGTAGGCGTGGCTGTTATTTCGGGCGTTGGCGTCAGGGTCGGGGCTTGCGTCAGAGTGGCGGTCGGTGTCACCGTGGGTGTAGCCGAAGGCTCCGGTGTACTGGTCGGGATCGCCGTTGGTACCGCAACAACCACACCGCTCACGTTCAGGCCATACACATATGAGACATAGGCTTGCTGGCCTTCGATGTCGGCGTATTCGGCATCCACCCGGACACGATAAAAGCCGTCTACCAACTCGGCGTTGTAGATGCCGGAAGTGGATGTGCCCAGGTTTTGCACACCGCCCGGTCCATCCAACAGGGTAGCCGTAAACTGCTGCGGCGCTCCAACGTCGCCTGCAACCACAAACTGCACCTCGTCACCGGCCACCACATCGGCCAGTATGCCCGGCTGGGACAACGCCGCCGCGTTAACATCACAGTCCAGGTTATTTGCTGCTTCCGGCCAGCAGTAGCTGTAAAACGACACTCTGTAAACCTGGTCGTTTACCTGAAGGTGCACTTCAGGCCGGGCGACGACGTCACTGCCGGAATCATCGCTGCCGCAAGCAGCCAGCGCCATCATGACTACAGCCAACAGAGCAAACAACGAAATAAGCGTTCGGTTTTTCGTAATCATTTATAATTCCCCCACTTGGTGGAGTAAACGATGATCAGCACCGTTCGGAAATCGGATACCATGCCGGACTCCGAAATGGAGCCAAAGCCAGTCGCAAGATCGACTCATAGGCACTCTGGCGAGTTTCCAGGTTGTGGGTCAGGATACCAATCGCCCCGGTTCCCCATTTGGTGTTGTGTTCGTTGACCAGGTTGTCTATGGCTGTGCCCAACTCATCACCCTGGCGCACCTTGTCAACCACCGCCGGGGGCAGCATAATGCAGGCATTGCCGCCGACACCGATCCGACCATCGCGGCCAACCAACACACACCAGGCACAGGTCAACAGGCCAACTTCTGTATCCTGCACACCGGCTTCCATGCCGACCGCCAGATCAGCCTGTGACTGTTCCAGGGCGGCACGGGCGCGATTCAGAGCACCGGCGCGTGTTTCGACATCACCCCAGGGCTGAGATGCCACACCGGATGGCACGTCAACACAGTCAAAAACCGCGTCTGGGTATAAAGACGCCAAAACCGCACGGCTTGCGTTACACTTGACAGGATTAGTCGAGCCTATGGTAATACGCATCGCAACACGTTCTCACAAACTATGTTCGCATTGTAGCATTGCCCTTGTAAATTGACTAATTGACCTTTAGGCTATTTCACAATACGGCGAGTTAAGGACCAAAAAGATGGACTTCGACGCGGTTACAATCATGGCGCTGGTAGACGAACTGGATGCAACACTGACCGGGGGGCGTGTACAGGACTCTGTACAAATAGACGCAGATACCATCGGGCTTGAAGTGTACGCCAACCGGCAGCGTTATTATATCGTTATCGGCGCCCATCAGCAGTATGCCCGTGTACACCTGTCATCAGAGAAACTCCGGCGCGGAGTGCAGACACCATCACCGCTGGGGCTGCTGCTGCGGCGTTATGTGGAAGGCTCACACATTAGCGCCATCCGCCAGCCGCGCTGGGAACGCATGGTCATGTTTGACCTGGAAGGCCCGGAAGGTGTGTTTGAACTTATCGTTGAGCCGATGGAACGCCGGGCAAACATCCTGCTGGTGCGTGACGACGGTGTGATCGTGGACTGTATCCGGCGCGTTGGCCCGCAGGACAACCGGGTGCGCACCAGTCTTCCTAACCAGCCATATACCCTACCCCCGCCGCAGAAGCTCAAGCGCGATCCGGCTAATCTGACAGCAAACCAGCTTGGCGACTGGCTCGATAACACGCCCGGTGAAAAAACGCGGCAAATCCTGACGCGGCGGTTGTTAGGATTCAGCCCGCAGCTTGCCAAAGAAGTTGTTTTCCGTGCCACCGGGGCGATCAATACCAAAGCAGGCGATACCAGCCCGCGCCAGTTGGTCAGCGTCATTCAAGACCTGTTCGCCGCGTTTGAAAAAACCGGCTGGCAGCCCGGCGTCATCATGCAGGAAGACACCGTTATGGCGTATTCAGTGTATCCCCTGACACACCTCGACGGCTGGACGCCGACCGGCAGCGTAAGCCAGGCGCTCGAAGCGTATTTTGGCGTACACGTGGGGGAAGGTGCTTATGACGCGGCGAAAAAACCGGTCCGGGCGATCATCGACGAAGCACATGTCCGCGTTCAGAAAAAACTAGATGCGCTGCGCCGTTCGCTGCAAGATGACGCCGCGCTGGAACATCTCAAACAAAGCGGTGAACTGCTGTTAGCTTACCAATACACTCTCGAACCGGGCCAAACCGAACTGCGGGCACAATATGAGGTAGACGGCCCGGAACTGGAAATTACGCTTGATCCCTCACTAACGCCGCTGGAAAACGCGCAGCGTTATTTTGAAAAATACGAAAAAGCCAAGCGTGCCCGTGCCGGAGTTCCCGCGCTGGTGAGCGCCACTGAGGCCGAACTGGCTTACCTGGAACAACTTAAAATGGACCTGGAACTGGCTACAAACTGGCCCGAAATCGGCGAGGTGCAGGACGCGCTGCAAACCAACGGCTACTGGCGCGGACCTCGAACCAGCCGTCCCGGCGGGGGTAAATCCGGCCCGCTCAAGATCACGACCGACTCCGGTTACGTGATCTGGGTCGGGCGTAATTCGCGGCAAAACGCCATCGTGACGTTCGACAAGGGCGGCCCAAACGATTTATGGTTACATGCGCGTGACGTACCGGGGGCACACGTGATCATCAATGCGAGTGGGCGCACGGTGCCGGAAGACATCATCCACCACGCCGCCGCCATCGCCGCGTATTACAGCCGCGCCCGCAGCGAGTCACGCGTGCTGGTCGATGTCACACAGCGTAAACACGTGCGCAAGATCAAAGGTGGCAAACCCGGCATGGTGACCTATCGTAACGAATCGCCGGTCACGGTCACACCGGCGCCCGAATAGGCCCCCGGCGCCTAGTCCGGGATCACGACCTGGTCGAGATCAGGCTCCGGGTCGGGATAGCGCAGGTTCAACTTTTCCAGCGTTTCGACAATCCTGCTGGAAATCACCAGGTTGCGATACCATTTTTTGTTGGCGGGCACAATATACCAGGGTGCCCACTCCGTATTGCAACGCGTCAGGGCGTCTTCATACGCGGCCATGTACTGGCCCCACTTGGCCCGTACTGTGAGATCACCTTTGGCGAACTTCCAGTTTTTGGTTGGATCATCCAGCCGGGCCTGGAAGCGCTCTTTTTGCTCGTCCCGCGAAATATGCAGGTAGAACTTAAGAATCGTCACCCCGGCATCGGTCAGCAAACGCTCAAAGGCGTTGATGTGTTCGTAACGTGCCTGCCAGACCGGTTCGGGCACGAGCTTTTCGACACGCACGACCAGCACATCCTCGTAGTGCGAGCGGTTAAAAATGCCGATCATGCCGCGCGGCGGGGTATGCTGGTGGATACGCCACAAAAAATCGTGATCGAGTTCCTCGGACGTTGGCACTTTAAAGCCCGAAACCTGCACGCCTTGAGGGTTTACGCCGTGCATCACGTGCCGGATGGTGCCATCTTTGCCACCGGCATCCATGGCCTGAAGCACGATCAGCAGGGCATGTTTGTGTTCGGCCCACAGCACTTCCTGAAGTTCCCGCATTCGGTCGCGGTTATCTTTCAGTAGCTCGCGTGCAGCGTCTTTGTCTGCGTAGCCGCCGGTGTCGCCCGGATCGTAATCTTCCAGGTGTACGACATTACCGGGCTTTGGACGGAGCGGTTGTTTTTTGTTCATAACAGGTCCCTTCTCAGGACGCAGCAGCGATTACGTGCCCACCACCTGATCATAAACTTGAAGCAAACGCGGCACAATTGCCGACCAGTCGTGATGCGCCCGGACATAATTCGCGCCCGCTTCTCCGAGCGCCTGGCGTTCGGCCTGGTTTTCGAGCAGGGTGATTACGGCTTCTGCAAATTGACCGGCATCATCCGCCAGCCGCAGCTCGACACCGTCCTGTACATTAAGCCCCAGCGCACCGACTGTCGTCGATACAATCGCCTGTTGGGCCGCCATGGCTTGCAGCAGTTTTAGACGGGTTCCGCTGCCCATCCTGAGGGGAGCCACATAAACGGCGGCGGCATGCAAAAACGGATTCACATCCGGCACCCAGCCGGTGATCTCAACATCCTCGCGCCGGCGCAGCGTGTCAAGCCGCCGGTGCGGGTGACTGCCCACGATAAAAAACTTGGCATCAGGCACACGCGCACGCACACGGTGTAGTATCTCGTCGGCAAACCACAGCGCCGCGTCAACATTGGGCCGGTAGCTCATCGAGCCGGTGAATACCAGCGCATGGGGACCGAGGTCCAGCGATGCGTCTGTTTGGGCATAACGTTGGACGTCAATACCATTCGGCACAACCGTGATCGGGTATTCCGGGGTAAGCCAGTGCATGGCTTCAGCGTCGGCATCCGACACGGTCACCACGTGCGCCGAAGCCAAACACACCCGCCGTTCGAACCGCGCCAGCCGGTGCCACTGAAGCCACGAATATACAGCCCCTGGCAAACGCCGGAGACGGTTGGCATCAGTTTCGTACATGGAGCGCTGCAAATCAAATTCCGCGTTATGTGCATCGTAGATAACCGGTGTATCGGGCTGGCATTGTTCGATCACGGGCAGATATACCGCCACTTCCAGTCCTTCAAGCTGGATCAGGTCGAACGACTCATTGATCAGGAGCCGTTTGAGATGATCAACAAACAGCGGGGTGTACAACCGCCGCTCCATATCCGGCTTGTGAGTCAGCAACAGGTCCCGCAGGCGGTCCCGCAGACGGCGGCGCGGCGCAGGCACCGGGTCGATCGTAGCGCAGTATGATTCAAGCGTTTCCCGGTTACGTTCGAGTTCGGCCAGGGTGCCAAATGTATACAGCACAATGTCATGACCGGCAGCATGTACACCTCGCATCAGACCGCTGCAACGAAGCGCGTTCCCGCCGTGCGGCGGTTCAGGGAGTTGGGGCGTGATAAACAGAATACGCATAAGAATTGTGATCCGATTCCGGTGATATCCTAAACAACCTCAGGATGATAACACATTCCGATAAACCTGGAGCACAACCGACGCGGTCTTGTGCCAGGTAAACGTCGCCGCACGTGCCAGCCCGGCAGTGCGCAGCCGCTCATACAGCGCAGCGTCGCCTAACAAACGCTGGATGGCGTGGGCCAGGTCATCCGTATCATCGGGATCAACCAGGACCCCGGCTTCACCGATCACTTCGGGCAGCGAACTGCGGTTCGCCACAACCGACGGCGTACCACACGCCATTGCTTCCAGGGCGGGCAGTCCAAACCCCTCGTAATGTGACGGCAGCACCAGCACCGCTGCCCCGTTATAAATCGCCGGTAAGTCGGCTTCCGGGACATTTTCCAGCCAGATCACATGTCTGGCAAGATTCAGGTCTTCGACCCTGGCGAATATATCGCCATACAACCAGCCGCGCCGCCCCACCATCACCAGCGGGGGTATGTTCGCGGAGTCCTGGCGCAGCCGGGCATAAGCATCCAGCAGGCCGGGGATATTTTTGCGCGGCTCAAACGTGCCGACAAACAGAATATACGATTCGGGCAGTCCCAGCCGTTCCCGGCAGGCCACTACGTCTGCATCCGGCAGGGGGTGGAAGGCTTCGTTTACGCCCAGCATGTGAACGGTCATGTTCCCGGCAGGCACACCCAGCAGGTTCCCCAGATCGTCGCGCGTGGCCTCAGAATCAACCAGGATGTGATCCGCGTGGCGCACGGCCCAGGTGATCTGATCGTTGTAATAACGCAGGCTGGCCGCCGTCATGAACTGGGGATAATGCAAAAAGTTCAGATCATGCACGGTGATCACGTGCCGCCGCGCGCCCCGTCCCGGCGGGATCATATCCGGGCTGTGCAGCAAATCCAACCGGAAACGCGCCAGTTCGACCGACAGGCTCCAGCGTTCCAGCCGGTGATGGCATGGCGTCACCGCATTGATTCGCCTGAAATTTTCACCGCGTGCTAACGTATCCTGGTCGCGATGATGGAGCACATAATACGGGGTTGTGCGGTCCAGGTCGGCCAACTGCTGGATCACATGCCGGGTATATTCGGCGATTCCGCCAGGGCGGTAATAAACCAGTCGTGCATCGATTCCTATCCGCATGAGGGCAAGTATAGCGGAAGGGTTATTTCTGACCAAAATCGAATTTGAAGCGTGCAATAATTGCTGCCAGAGCACCAGCAGGGTATGTTATAATCGCGGTTCGAAATCAAGACACGTCGTTAGTCGGCAGGAGGATGGCTATGGATTTAGCACAAGCCGCTCGCATGATCGAATGGCTGGATGAAGAACGCCGCCGGGACCGGGGGACTATAGCCTTACTGGAAGAACAGAACACCCAACAGGCCGAACTGCTCAATACCCTGACGCGCCGGTTGGATGGGCTGGAAAGTGAACAGTCCAACCTGCGCACGTCGTTTATCCCGGTCACGCGTGAAGCTGAACTCAGCGACTCACTGCGGAACGATTTTCAGCAGATGCTCGAAAACGCCGAAAGCAAACGCTTGATGGCCGAGCGCGAGGCGGAACGCCGCGCTGAAATCGCCCGCGAAAGTGTCACGCGTATGGTGCGTGATCTTGAAGATCGCGCCGACAAGATCGACCGGGCGATCGAAGAACTGCCCGCCGCCCGCGTTGAACGCGACCGGGTCGCGGCGGCGCTGGCTGCCGTGCAGCAGCGTGTTGAAGACCTCGCCAAAAAGTTTGAAGAACCGGAGCGACGGCTCACATTCCTTGAGGAACAGCGGCGCCAGGACTCGCGGCGTATTTCCGATGTCCAATCAGAAATTCCTGAAATTCAAAAACAAGTTGACGGCTTGCGTCCCAAAATGGAAGCGATCGAAAGCATGGTGCTGCGTAACGAAAAGCGCATCTTGGACACACAAACCGCTGAAAGTAACCGGCGTGAAGAGATGCAGCAGTTCATCGACCAGCAAACGCTGCTCCAACAACAGCGTGATCAGCAGGTTGAAGACCTCACCAAGAATTTTAGCGCCTACGACGAAGCCATGCAGCGCCACACCGAACGCTTCGAAACCTGGGCCGAGACTCATCGCCAGATGAAAAAAATCCTGGACGATTTTGAGCGTATCGCCGAGCGCCTGGGCCGCCGCATCAACGAGGTAGCCGAAATGCAGCGGTTGTCAGAAGAACGATTCCGCCAGGAATGGAACGACTGGATCGCCGATGACCAGAAACGCTGGAAACAGTTCACGCTGACCAATGACGAAGCCTGGCGCAACCACGATAAACAAATGGACCAGTTCCGCCAGAGTGTCCATGATCTGGATAGCGCCCTTACACCGCTCAAGCACAGCATTGATCGTGTCTGGCAGCTTGAGCGTGCCAAAGGTGAACTATACCGCGATCGTTACCAGGCACTGATCGTCGAATACGACCAGGTGGAGCGTTCATCATCGCCGAGCAACGGCAGGGAGTAACATACCGCCCACCTGAATCCTGACTGATCCACTCAACTGAATAAACATTTATGACCCGCCAAGTATTCGCCGCCGAACTGCCCTATAATGAAGGTGAGCAGGTTTTAACAGTCGGCGCATGAGTTGGTTACTCATGTGATGGGTTCTGGCGGTTTTTGATTTCCAAGCTGGCTTACGTCGTGACTCGTTGCAGCCCAGAACGTGTTCAAGAGGGAGAATAATATGCTTGATGATCGTGTGACACCCGAAGAACTGCTTGAGCGAGCAAAAAAACCGGCGGCTGACGCCATGCGTCTCCACAAGTTCTACCGGGGAAAAACACAAACGGCCCTGCGCTGCCGGGTGCGGGACCTGAATGATTTTGCCATCTGGTATACGCCAGGGGTAGCCGCCCCCTGCCGCGCCATCGAAGCCAACCCGGAGCTTGTTTACGAATTCACCAGCAAGTGGAACACGGTAGCCGTTGTTTCGGACGGGACACGCGTCCTGGGCCTGGGGGATATCGGGCCCAAAGCCGGGCTGCCGGTCATGGAAGGTAAAGCGCTGTTGTACAAGTATTTGGGCGGCGTGGACGCCGTACCGATCATGCTCGACACCAAAGACCCGGACAAAATTATCGAAACCGTGTTGATGTTGCAGCCATCCTTTGGCGGGATAAATCTCGAAGACATCTCACAGCCGAAATGTTTCCGGATTCTTGACACGCTGCGCGAGCACGCCGAAATCCCGATCTGGCACGATGACCAGCAGGGCACCGCCAGTGTGATCCTGGCCGGGCTGATCAACGCGGCGAAGATCGTGGGCAAAAAACTGGCAGATATGCGGATCGTGTTTCTGGGCGCGGGGGCGTCAAACGTGGCGTGTTCGCGCCTGGTCTTTGCCTACGGTGCCGACCCCTCCCACTGCCTGATGTTAGACAGCAAGGGCATTCTGGGCAAACACCGGCGTGACCTGTATATGCGTCGTGCCGAGTACGTCCAGAAATGGAATATGTGCCAGATCACAAACGGCGAAGAACTCCAGGGTGACGTTGAAACCGCGCTGCGGGGTGCGGACGCGGTCATCGCCCTGTCCAAACCGGGGCCGGGCACGCTCAACCCGGAATGGATCAAGGGCATGGCACAAGACGCGATCGTGTTCGCCGCCGCCAACCCCATCCCCGAAATCTGGCCCTGGGAAGCGCAGGAAGCCGGTGCGGCTGTGGTCGCTACCGGGCGCTCAGATTTCCCGAACCAGGTCAACAACTCGCTGGGTTTCCCCGGCATCTTCCGAGGCACATTGGACGTGCGGGCCACAACCATTACCGATGAAATGGCGATCACCGCGTCTGAATCACTGGCGCAAATGGCCGAAGAACAGGGCCTCTCACCGGATCGCATCCTGCCGACAATGGATGATTGGGACGTCTTCCCGCGCGAAGCCGCCGCCGTGGCGATGAAAGCTCAGGAACAGGGTGTCGCCCGGCGTCCGACCACATATGATGAAGAATATAAACGCGCCGCCGAGATGATCCGTATGGCGCGCGACATGACACAATTACTCATGCGCGAAGGGTTTATTCCCGAAGCAACGGACGAGGAGTAAAACCATGCACGAAGTCATTATTATTGGTGGTGGACCGGCAGGGTTGGCTGCTGCCGCGTATGCCGTCCGCAAACGGATGGACGCGTTGTTCATCTCTAAGGGACTCGGCGGGCGCACCAATCGCCAGTTGACACTGCCCTGGGTCGAAGATTACCAGGTGATTGTCGGTGAAGAGACCATTCAGCGTTTCCGCACGCAGCTTGACTACTTGAACTTTATGCGTGTGCGCACCCTGGTCACCGGCATTTCACAAATCGAAGGCGGTTTCCGCGTGACGGTAGCCGGCGGCAAAACGTATGACACCCAGACCATCATTTTTGCAACGGGTGCAGCCGGTGAACCGCTGGGTGTCCCAGGCGAAAGCGACTATGAAATGAAAGGGTTATGTTACAGCGCGATGACCTACGCGCCCCTGATGGTGGATCGTAACGTAACCGTCATCGGCGAAGAAGTGATGGCGCTGCGTGCCGTCGCCGAATTGAGCCGGATCGCCACACAGGTCACGTTGATCGCCAGGACAGATGGTGACCTGGATACACAAGTTGGCCGACGTGTCCTGGCTGCCGACAACGTGGTTGTCAAGCGCCATGCACACGTGGTCGAAATCAAAGGTGATGATTATGCCCGCGCGGTCGAAATCGAGTGTGAAGGACAGCGCGAAGAACTGACCACCGACGCGATCTTTGTTGAAAGACGGCTGGTTCCCAACACACAACTTGTCAAGGGGCTGGTGGACTTTGACGAATGCGGGTTTATCAAAATAGACGCCCGCAACCGGACCTCTGTCCCTGGCTTTTTCGCGGCAGGCGATGTCAGCAGCAGCAGCGCCTTTCAGGTTTTGATGGGCCTGGGTGACGGCGAAAAAGCGGCGCTCAGTGCCTACGACTACGTGATCGGCATTGATGTCCCTGAAGACACACCGTGTGACTGAAATACTCCTGGGGCCGGTCGGGGAAGTGAAACGGGGTGTCGTGCTGGCACTCCGTTTCTGTTTCAGCCCACGTCTATCGCCTCGCGCCGGATATTGGCTCCCAACTGTTGAAGTTTTTTCTCGACCTGCTCATAACCCCGGTCGATCTGCCGGATGTTATGAATAACGGTCGTGCCGCGCGCGCACAACGTCGCCAGCAGCAGCGATATCCCGGCGCGGATATCCGGGCTGGTGATGTTGGGAACAGCGCGTAAGGCCGTTGGGCCATGTACGACCGCCCGGTGAGGATCACACAGAAAAATGCGCGCGCCCATACTGCTTAACTTGTCGGTAAAGAAAAACCGGCTGTTGTACATCCATTCATGAAACAAAATGGTGCCCGCTGACTGGGTCGCCACAGTGAGCGCGATACTCAGCAAGTCCGACGGGAACGCGGGCCAGGGCTGCGCTTTGATCTCCGGGATGTGATTTCCCAGATCACGTTCGATGCTTAACGATTGGCCGCGCGGCACCAAAATATCATTACCGTCTACCTGCCAGGTCACGCCCAGTTTACGAAATACAAGCTCGACCATATCCAGGTGCTGAGGATCGGCTTCACGGATGCGAATCTCACCGCCGGTTACAACGGCAGCGCCGATAAAACTGACCGCTTCCAGGTAATCGGCCCCTACGCGGAATTCACCGCCGTGCAGCCGGTCTACGCCCTCGATCACCAGCCGATTGGTACCGATCCCGTCAATCCGGGCGCCCATCCGGGTGAGCATGTGACACAAATTTTGGACATGCGGCTCTGATGCCGTATTCCGAATCGTGGTAGTGCCTTTGGCGAGGACGGCGGCCATAAGTGTGTTTTCAGTAGCGGTGACGCTGGCTTCATCGAGCAGAATATCAGCCCCGTGTAATCCGTCCGCATTCATGTTGAACGTGCCGTTAAACGTGATATCCGCGCCCAGCTTTTGCAGCGCGAGCACATGAGTATCCAGCCGCCGCCGCCCGATCACGTCACCGCCGGGCGGGGACAGCTCCAGGCTGCCAGCACGCGCCAGCATCGGCCCGGCAAAAACGATCGATGCCCGTGTTTGCTGGCACAGGTCACGATCAAGCACATAGTTGGTGATATTTTGAGCATGGACGCGCACACGTGAATCGCCCAAAACGTCTACCTCAGCGCCGAGGTGACGCAGCAGGTCAAACGTAATCCGCACGTCGGCAATATCGGGCACGTTGGTCAGAATCACCGGCTCATCGGTCAGCAGGCAGGCTGGCAGCATTTTGGTCGCGGCGTTTTTGTTGCCGCTGATCGTGACCTCACCCTGGAGTTTATGGCCGCCCTCGATTACAAACTGTTCGCGCATCACCTGTTACTCCTCGTTTGCCAACCGCAGTATAACCGGATCACCCGGCGACACGCCTAACACCTGCGCCGCGTTCCCCTGGTTCACGCCGATCTCAAGCTGGCCGGAACTGCCCACCAGCGGCGTTAATGTGCCCGGCGGCACCGCGCCATATGTGGTATGTATAGGTTGAAGCGTGCGCGAGCCGATCACGATGCTGCACGCTGCCGCATTCAGTGTAATGGGCGCCTGCTGTTGGGCGCCAAATGCGGGCGTCAACGACAACGTATCCGGCCCCGTCCAGGCTAAATAACCGATGCTGGTGATCACATTGCCGAAATGATCCACGTGTAACACTTCCCCGTGGATGCCGGCAGCGGTGATCACCAGCGTGGGATCGTCCAGGCGGAGCACATCCGCGGGCGATCCTAACCGCTCGATGGCGACGCCGTTTGCCAGGTGAGCCGCCGCCGGGCTGAAGATATCACGCCCGTGAAACGTCTGGCTGACATCGGCCAGGTGATAGGCCGGGTTGTCCAATACAACCGCCTGCTGATCCTGCACACGCGCCAGAACATAACTGAGCACACCGTTATTGGGTGCGACATAAACACCCTGATCGGTCTGGACAGCTACCGGCTCACGCGCCGTGCCCACACCGGGATCAACAACCACCAGGAATACAGTCTCCGGCGGAAAGTGACGAAACGCGGTCAGCAGCACATAGGCCGCCTGTCTCACCTGTTGGGGCGGAATGGCGTGTGTCAGGTCCACCAGGCGAGCCGCCGGGCAGATAGATAACAGCACACCCTTCATCGTGCCTACATAAGCATCTTGTGTTCCAAAATCCGTTATGAGTGCAATAATGGGTTTGTGATTCATGCTGCTGATTGTACCAACGATCATCACGTCGGCAACCCGGAAATTGCCCTCAACACCGGCACGAGCTATAATTAAACAAAAGTTGGCCGTTTTTTTGGATTTTGATTATAATCTACCAAAATGCGAACATTAGTTCTCGATCATCAACCCTTGAACTAACTGGGGCAGAAATAATACAAACGGCTGGTTTACCTCAAAAGCATGATCTAATCATGATCTAATACTGTGTTCAGAGCGACCGACAACTGCCAGAAACTGTGGTCACCTTAATCAGGTTGGCCTTGTGCTGTTTTTTGTGACTCGTTGAGAAAACCGGATAGGGTGGCATGTGGTAAGGAGGGTTATGTGGCAGAACAAATTACCAGGCAAACTGAAGAAAACATTCGCGTACTGGAAGGTCTAGAAGCCGTTCGACTCCGTCCCGGCATGTACGTTGGCGGCACGGATATGCGGGCGCTGCACCATCTCATATACGAAGTTGTTGACAATGCGATCGATGAAGCCCTGGCCGGGCGGTGCGATCACATTGCGATCATATTAAACGAAGATGGTTCGGTGTCAGTATCCGACAACGGCGGCGGTATCCCGGTTGGAATCCACAAGCAAAAAGGGGTATCAACGCTGCAACTGGTGATGACCACCTTGCACGCTGGCGGTAAGTTCGACGCGTCGGCCTACAAAGTATCGGGCGGGCTTCATGGTGTGGGTGTATCGGCGGTTAACGCGCTGTCAGAGTGGATGGTGGCCGAAATCTGGCGTGACGGCAAGGTGTATCGCCAGGAATATCAAATCGGCATCCCGCAAGGCGATGTTGAAGTCGTACGGAAAATGACGCCGGATGAATCCAGCGGGACCTGTATCACGTTTTTGCCCGATTCAACGATCTTGGAAGAAACGGACTTCAGCTTTAATACGCTGACCCAGCGCTTCCGCGAGATGGCATTTGTTGCGCGTGGAGTCACGATCACGCTGCGTGATGAACGTGTCACGCCGATTCCGAAGGAGATGACGTTTTACTTTGAAGGCGGCATCCGCTCGTTTGTACGTTATCTCAACCGCAACCGCAGCGGCCTGCACGAGCCTGTCCATGTTGATCGTGATCTGGAAATTGAGTTTGAGGAAAATGGGCGTGACCCGTTCACCATTGGTATAGAAGTCGCATTCCAGTATACCAATGCTTCGACCACCACCGAGCTGTATTTTGCTAACACGATTCACACCCCGGACGGCGGCAGTCACCAGGCGGGGTTGCGCACCGCGATCACACGCACGATCAACAACTATGCGCGTAAGGCAGGTATGCTCAAGGAAAAAGACGCTAACTTTTCCAGCAATGATACGCTGGAAGGCCTGACCGCCATCGTCAGTATCAAACATCCGGACCCTCAGTTCGAGAGCCAGACCAAAGTCAAGCTGATGAATCCAGAGGTCCAGGGCGCGGTATCGCAGGTCACAGCCGACGCGTTCGCCGAATTTTTGGAAGTCCACCCGCGTGATGCCAGGCGCATCGTTGAGCAGTGCATGACATCCATGCGCGCGCGTGATGCGGCCAAAAAAGCGCGTGAACTGGTTCGCCGGGGCGCGAACCTGCTGGAAAACACAACACTGCCCGGCAAACTGGCAGACTGCTCTGAGCAAGACCCCAGTCGTTCGGAATTATACATCGTTGAGGGTGACTCGGCTGGTGGCTCGGCGAAACAGGGCCGCGACCGTCATTTCCAGGCGATCTTGCCCTTACGCGGCAAGATTCTGAACACCGAGCGGGCCCGGCTGGACAAAATCCTGGATAACAATGAAGTCAAAGCCTTGATCTCGGCGCTGGGCGTGGGGATCGGCGATGATTTTAACCTGGACGGCCTACGTTATGGCCGCATCATTATCATGACGGATGCCGACGTAGACGGCGCTCATATCCGCACGCTGCTGCTGACGTTTTTCTTCCGCTACATGACACCCTTGATCACCACCGGTCACCTGTATATCGCGCAACCTCCGCTGTACCGGGTGTCGTCGGGCAAAAAAGTATCTTATGCCTATACGGAAACCGAGCGCGAGCAGATTATGAAATCGCTGCCCGCCTCGCAAAAAATCGGGTTGCAGCGGTATAAGGGGTTGGGTGAAATGAATCCTGACCAGTTGTGGGATACAACCATGGACCCTGGCAGCCGTACCCTGCTCCAGGTGACGATAGAGGATGCTGCTGAAGCCGATCGGGTGTTTGATATGTTGATGGGCAGCAGTGTGCCCCCACGCAAACGTTTTATCACCACGCACGCCAAAAACGCCACGCTCGACGTGTAACCGCCGGGCACAACCAGGCATAAACAACTACACGGGCCTGCGCGTTATACAGGCCCGTGTGTTTTTGGTGAGCTACGGAAGCTGAACCAGGCTGTTTGCTGCCAATACCAGCCGGTGCGATACCGGCTTAGCTTGTGCACGAATCACGGTCACATTTTCTGCGATCAAACTGGCGTCAATGCGGCCACTGATATCCTTGATGGTACAGCAGCACATCACAATACTGTGTTCGATTTCGCTGCTTTCGATCACCACATCGTCGCCAATTGACGTATACGGTCCTACATATGAATCGCGGATAATAACATTATCGCCAATGGTAACCGGGCCTCTGATCACACTATCAATGATCTGCGTATTTTCGCCTATCTCCACCCGGTGTGAGACGGTCGATTCACCCTGGATACGGTCATCGTTTTCATGGGGTGGCGAATAGGGGAGTTGTTCAAGCACCAGTTGGTTTGCCAGGACAATCGCATTCGGCTTTCCGGCATCAATCCACCATCCATCGACCACGTATGGCATCACGGTCTTGCCCTGTTCCACCAGGTATTGGATAGCGTCGGTGATCTCAAGCTCGTCGCGCCAGGACGGTTTGATGTGGTCGATAGCATCAAAAATATCGGGTCGGAACACGTATACACCGGCGATAGCCAGGTTAGATGTCGGGTCTTTGGGTTTTTCCACCAGGCGTTTGATGTTATTGTGACCATCCAGCTCGGCAATCCCAAACGCTTGCGGATTGGTCACTTCGGTCAAAGCCAGCGCTGCGCTGGCGCCTGTTTCCTCAAATCGCGTGTATAACACTTGCATGGAGTCCTGGAAAATATTGTCACCCAGATAAACGATGAACGGCTCATCACCAACAAATGGCTCGCATAACTTGACAGCATGTGCTAACCCGCGTGGGTTCTCCTGCGCGATATAGGTAAGTGGGACACCCACGGTATCAACACCATCACCCAACCGCTCACTGATGGGTGAGTCAAGGCTGTTCACCACCAGGCCGATCTCAGCCGCGCCCATGCCGGTGAGGGTGTCAATCGCATAGGTTAATAGCGCTTTATTCGCCACAGGCACCAGGGGTTTGGGCATAGTCAGTGTTACCGGGTACAGCCGGGTGCCTTTACCGGCACACAGGATGACAGCTTTCATCGTTTCATACCTGCCTTCTCAATTGTTCTGTGTTCGACTCTCAGATCAGATGCTAGCGTATGCCAGTGTCAGCCGCAACCTGAATTTATTATTACTGTTTGCTGAAGTTCAGACCAGCCGCGCGCTTGACCTGACATTTATCAGACAAAAACCACAACCACTAGTTTTTTTCTGCGTAAGTATTTAAGATAAAGGGCAACCTTCCATAACCAATACCTGCCCACGGAGCCGCTGCAACACACGCTCTCGCCGGGCGCATAAAGTGAAGGACACCATGTTTCGACATAGTAATCGCGGCACAATCGTCTGGTTGTTTATTGTGGGTGTTGCCCTTGGGCTGACATTGGTAACCGGTGATGTTCCAACATCAATTGGGGCCGGACTCCTTGCAGCCTACATGGCACTCGTCATCATGGTGGCGCGGAACGTGCAGCCAGGCGCTATTGTCAATTTATTCTCAAATTCGCGCGCACGCCCGGTCAAATCCACCGCGATCGCACAAGAGGCTATCGCTAGAGCCCGCACCCATCCAACGTATGACGCGTTGATCCAACTGCTTGATATTGGCCTGGTGGTCGATGAACAGCGTCCGGACGGTTTATCACTGCGCAGGGGGCGTTTCCTGTCACTGGACGATGACGGGATACGACCGTTTGCCATCATTCATGTATCCGAAACCCTGGGGCGCCGTGTGGCACGTATCCGGTATGAAATTTGTGACGAAACTGGCCGGGCGCAGTACATTTTCGAAGACGAAAAATGGCTTGACCCAGGCGAAAACGCGCTGCTGCCCAATTACCGGTTCCCGATTCGGAAAAACACCACCGGCCTGCTGCCCGGCACATGGACTGTACATTGCTCGATCGATAGTGGGCTGCTGGGCATTCACAGTTTTAATCTGGGACCATCACTGCGCGAACAGCACCAGATGATGGCATCGGATGGTGAACTGCGCGAACGTGTGTGGCGTACCGAGAAAGAAGATACATCATTGCCCGTCAGCCTGGAAGAACTGCTTCGCCAGCAGAGCCGCCAGCGCTATCCGAACTGACCTCGAACGATACCTAATGGACGCTGTCATATTTCTGGTTTTTATCGTGTTGTTTGTGGTATTCCTGTTCAGCCTGTCTTCAGTCGCTGAAGGGCGGAGCCGGTCTGCCACAACCTTTAGGCCCAACCTCCGCCACATGAGCCAGCGCGGGCCGCACATTACGCGAGCCGCTGCCGTCGCTATGCGACAAGCAGGTTACGAAAGCGGACCGGCGTATGTCCAGATCACCGATCTTGGGCTGCTGACATATCGGAATCCCGAAGAGCCCAAGCTCGTGCGTTACGGGGACGTGATGATGGACACGCGTTTTTTGCGTCCATTTGTCGAGCTCTGGCTGCCATACGCCGCCACCGGCATGGTCCGCCTTGAGATTCAGGACAGCGAAAAACGCATTCGGTACGCCGACGAAGCAGAATACGACCTGGAACAGGGCAAAAACATGGTCCTGCCAAACACATGGCTGCCGCTCGAAGGAAAATCAACGCTGTCCGATGACTGGACACTTCGTGTGCTTTCCAGTGATACCCTGCTGGCTCAACACCGGTTCGGCTGGCGGCGTGTTGGCGGGGGAGCCCTCCACCGTTATGTTGCAAATGACGGTGAGATCAGTCCGGAGCTGCGGCAGGCCGCGCAAGCCAGCGCCCGGCAGGCCGTCAGCCTGGACGAACTGTTATCGGATCAAGAAGAATAACGGCGATTTATCGGTATACTATTTTGGTACAGTCCACACAACGCGAATAACGGCTAAGGCTACACCATAAAAATCAATGCCCCGTCCCCGGCAAAGGACACACAAATGGGGGATTTATTTTCTTAGCTCAGCCTGACATTCAAGGTGTTGGGTGTATTCAGGAGGAACTATCATGAGCGACCATACCTGGTGGGGGACACCGCAGCGCGTATCTCCCCGGTTGCGGCTCGAAGTCGAGATGATGCGCGCGACTTTTGCCGATACATTCCGGCTGGTTGTGCCCAAACGCGATCTTCTTCACTGGATCGGGGATGTTGAGATCAACCTTGCAGGCATCAAAGAGCGCCTGCACACCGTGAAGATTCTGTATCCAAGCGAATACCCAAACCGCCCAGCCGAAGCGTATGTGCTCAATCCTAAAATCTACAGCGAAAAACACCAGTTTGAGGATGGGCAGCTTTGTTTGTTTAATCCCAAAGATGGCACCACGTATGGCTGGAATCCCAGCACATCCACCGCCGTCACCATCACCGGGTGGGCCGTCGAATGGTTATACTCGTATTACACGTGGCGTAAAACACATGTGTGGCCGGGGCAGGAAGAAAACATGCAACCTGTCAAAGACCGCAGGCGCGGCAGAAGGAGAAGGTAATGAGCGAACACGCGTCGAACAACAGCCGTGACATTCCACAAGTCATCCTGGCTCAGCGAGTTGTTGATAAAATGGTGCGCGGTGCGCTGCTCTACCCGGACCCCGAAACCGGGGAAGCGTTGATCGGGTTGATCGTGCCACGCGGGGAAAATCAGGAACCGGATATTTACGTGCTCGATACCATTGGGCCGGGTGAAGACGCTGTCCGCGAATGGGGCATGTTCGAGCAGGGCAACGACTGGCAGGCTGATGTGTTTAACTGGCTGTACGCCAACTGGGAAACGTTCCGCGACCTGCGGCGCAGTTCATATGGGCGGGCGCTGGCGGCTAAATGGGATGTACCGCTCAGCCACGTAGGTGACTGGCACAAACAACCGGGTGACATGACCGCACCGTCTCCGGGTGATGCGCAGACCGCGCGCCGCATGATCGGGGATTCCGAAACACCGGTCGAGCATATCGTAGCCCCGATCGTCACCCTGTATCCGCTGGCCGGTGAAACCGAAGCTGAACCGGATGCTGATGTTGATACGAACACCGACGTTGACACCGGTTCTGAGGAGTTATCCCCGGAGAAACAGCAACCGCTGGCGGCGGAATCTGAACCCGAATCGTCTTCGCCAACCCCTGCCGAGTCCGAAGAAATCCAAGAATCCGGCGATAACGACGACGATAACGACGAGCCGGTCGCACAGAATGGCAGCAAAACCAACACATTGAGCGTGGCATTAACCGACGAAGGCTGGACCGTTCGTATCGATTTTTGGTACATGAGCAAACGTGTAAAACGTTTTGTGCCGGTCACACCAGCGGTATGGCCTGACGACCGGCTGCCGGGCCTACCGCCGATCGCCTGGCACCTGGTGCACACGAAACGTTTTGAACAAGAACTCACGCTGCTGACTGATGCAAAGTATATCGTGGATGTGGTGCAGTGGGATGCCGACGGCAAGCCCCCCTACGAAATCTGCTTTTCGGCCTACCATCCCGGCAGCAAACGCGTGATCCTGCTGGTGACAACCGCAGACTACCCCAACGATATGCCGGCGGTAAGACTCGCGCCCCTGGTGCCCGTGACGGATGACGAGGACATGTTCAGCAAATTGTACGAGGCGTCTGAGTCGATCCTGTTAAGCCAGATGCCCGGCTGGCAGTGGGACTCCAAACGCACGCTGCTCGAATTGATCTGGCACGTTGAAGAAACCTTCAAAGAGAAAGTGGAGCCTTCATGAGCTGGCACCGGGTCGAGGAATTGTTAGGCAAAGATGTGTTGGCCCACCTCAAAACGCGAACCGTCGGCATCATTGGCCTTGGGTCCGGGGGAAGTTTTGCGGCAGTAAGTCTGGCCATGAGCGGCGTCGGGCGCTTCATCCTGATCGATGATGACGTTCTCGAACCGGCTAACGTCGTGCGGCATGCCGCCGATCTGCGTTACGTCGGGCGCCCGAAAGTAGACGCCGTTGCCGAACTCGTTCGTTACCGGAATCCCGAAGCTGACATCAAAACGGTGATCGGACGCATCGAAAACCACCTCGATCTGCTCAGCAAAATGGATGTTGTTGTGGCTGGTGTCGATGGCGAAGCATCCAAGTTTGCCATCAACCAGGCCTGCATTGACCATCACGCACGCGTTGTATACGCGGGTGTTTACGAACGGGGCGAAGGCGGTGATGTGTGTGTCATCCAACCCGGCGCTGGCCCGTGTTATGCGTGCTGGTCGGAACATTTGCGCGAAGGGATCAGCCAATCGCTGCCGGATGACGATACCGAATTAGACTATGGCATGATCGGCCCGGATGGCACCCTGGCGGCTGAGCCGGGACTCTGGCTGCATGTTGTGCGCATCGCGGCCACACAGGCCGATCTGACGCTTAACCTGCTGCTGGAAAACACCGACGGTCACCGGCCTGTTCCGGCGAATACCGTGGTGCTGGCCAATACACAATTAGAAATTTTCGAAGACCGGGTTTCGCTGCCATACACGGCAGAATGGGTTAATATACCGCGCAATCCAGACTGCCTGGTGTGCGGGCACCTGCACCGGCCACCTGATGACCAACCCGACGTTTCGTTGAACGACTTGATCAACTTAGGGCATGTTATCAACGAATCCGACACTGACTGATATTCGTAAGGCTACGCCAAAAAAATAATT
Organism: Anaerolineae bacterium; assembly: GCA_016930015.1. Classification (GTDB taxonomy): domain Bacteria; phylum Chloroflexota; class Anaerolineae; order Aggregatilineales; family Aggregatilineaceae; genus JAFGHR01. Next base: position 55,750 of record JAFGHR010000025.1, read on the forward strand.
ACCCGATCCCTGGCAAGGGCAAACAAACGGGAGAGTTATTTTCCTGGTTTAACCTAACCAAAGAGGAAGCAACGATGACTGATGAAAGGGTTCCCCCCGCCGACAACCAGATACCCGGTGAGCCGCCTGTGGTTGAACCGTCAGATGCCGATACACCAGCCGCTCCCCCCGATGTGGATGCGCCGGATCACGCCGTGCCGGACGATTTAGGGCCGCGTCTTGAACGGTTGGGGGGCGAACCTGCACCGGATATTACACCGGAGGAATTCGCACGCCTTCAACAGGCAGGCCAAATCCATATCGATCCACGCGGGCGGGTGCGGACACCGGCCACCCCAACCAATATCGATGCCGGTATTTCGCTTCGCAAACGCCGGGCCTGGTATGCATAACTTATGCCGCTGATCGATCTCCAGCACGTTCGTGCAGCGCTGGCGCTCGAAAACTTTGATGCCGTTGCAGCCCGGCGCCGCATGGCCCCGACGCCGCGCGCGTTCCAACGCAGCAGCGGCCAGACAGGTCAACCGCGCCAGGCAAGTGTGCTGATCTTGCTGTATCCCGCTGCAACCGGGTTGGACCTGGTGCTAACCCGGCGTACCGAAAACCCACATGATGTGCACAGCGGCCAGATCAGTTTGCCCGGCGGAGCGCAAGAACCGGGCGAAACACCGGTCCAGACGGCCCTGCGCGAAGCCCACGAGGAACTGGGTTTTCATGAACCGGTACAGGTAATCGGACAACTGGCCCCGCTGTACATTCCCCCCAGTGATTTTGAAGTCCACCCGGTTGTGGGCGCCATCACCACGCACCCGATCTGGCAGCCACAGGCATCAGAAGTAGCCGAAGTGCTGGAGTGCCCGGCAGCATGGCTGCTGGATGACAATCGTAAAGTGTTCGAAGACTGGGACTGGGGCGGTTACACACTGCATGTCCCCTGGTACAACTTCCACGCGCATCAGGTCTGGGGCGCAACAGCTATCATTCTAAGCGAATTTGAGCAGCGCCTGCGCCATATCTCTGACCGTAAACCTTGATCGGGTAACACACGACACCAACCCCGTGTCGTGGAGTCCGGACGATGGGCGACCGGTACATTCTCCTGTGATTTGTAACCATCAATTACTTGCACTGGTGCATCATGCGTGGTACATTGCTTACAGAATCTTAACCATTTAACAACTGAAACACTGCTAAACTCCAATCAATACCGGGTATGGGGATAGTGCTCTATGGGAGAAAAAATACTGGTTATCGACGACGAGGAGATGACTGTCCAACTGATCAGTATCCTGCTCGAACGACGTGGGTACGACGTTATCAAGGCGCATCGCGCCGAGGAAGGCTTGCGCAAAGCTTACCGAACCCACCCTGATCTCATTTTGTTGGATATCATGATGCCAGATATGGACGGGTGGGAAGTCTGCCGCCGCTTGCGCGAGCTGTCCGACGTGCCGATCGTTTTTCTCACAGCCAAAGATGATGTCCGCGATGTCGTCAAAGGGCTTGAAATGGGCGCTGATGACTACATCGTCAAACCGTATGATAACAACGAACTGGTCGCACGAATTCGCGCCCATCTGCGCCGTGTTCCAAAACCGTCCATATCGGAAGAATTAGTGTTCGACTCAGCTAATTTCCGGATCAACTTCATCAGCCGCGAGGTGCGCGTACGCGGCAACCCGGTGCACCTGACACCGAAAGAGTTTAATCTGCTGGGTGTTTTGGCACGTAATGCCGGGCGCGTGATCACACGCACCGAACTTGTCAAAGAAGCGTGGGGTCCAGAATACGCCGACGCCATCGACAGCTTAAAACTATACATCCATTATCTACGGCAAAAAGTAGAAAAGGACCCGCAGCGCCCAATCTATATCCTGACATCGCGTGGGGTGGGGTACCGGTTTGCCAATTTGTAGATGAATCGGCCCTGGTCAGATTAATCCGGTGAGCAGTACGAGCATAATTACAGTGGTTATTCCCAACCCGGCCACTAGCAATCGTAAAACCCAACGCCGCCGTTTTTGGTGACCGGTCGCCGGAGCCGCTGTGACATTCGAATTTTTCACTCCCATCCGCACCAACTGGCGTCGCGCCGTCGGATTTGTAGGATTCAGCTCCAAAACGTTCTCAAAACAAACACGCCGATCGGCATCAGTCTCTACTACACTGGCCAACCACAGCCACACAACTTCGTGATACGGATCAAGCTCAATTGCTTTGCGAAACAACTCGTGAGCCTTGGTGTTAGCGCCTTTTTTCGCCGCTTCTTTGCCAGCCTTGAAATATTCGAAAAACTCGTTTGATACATTACTCGGTTCAGAAGAATGAGCCATCCAGCCCGCCCCTTTGCGCTTCTCGCTCCCACTCGTTATCTAGTATACAGCAGTTGGTTCGTTTTTCTGCCCCCGCCCCCGGCATCGTTTGCAGCGCGTTTTCTCACAACACCCGGCATAACCCGAACTTATTCTAACACAATGTATTACCAAACGGTAGTACCTTGCTCCTATTTTGCTGCTCGCCATTCAAAATCAATCGCTTGATATCGGATACGAGTACAAGAAAACTATTAACATTCGCGAAAAATACCAACATTTCTATTGACATCAGCACACAACATGATATACTACTTTTTCCTAAACCCCTTAAAAATGTGTAAAATTGCCTAGACATACATGCTGACCTCTGGGAACTTAAGAATATGACATTAAGGAGACATTGTCTCCCTATCCCCACGTCGAAATCTTTAGTTTGGTTTTGGATGCCTATTGTCGGTAGTGACCTCCGAGGAGTGACGAATGCGGCGTCAGCTAGATGAGAAGAATTACGCACGCACGTTTGAAGTACATCAACTACCCTCACTCATCGAAATTCAGCTCGATTCGTTCAGGCGCTTTTATGAAGAAGGTCTGAACGAGCTATTTGACGAGATCAGCCCCATTGAAAGTTTCAATGGGAACCTGCGGCTTTACTTTCCGGGTAGCAGCCAGGAAGCGTCAGAATTTGGGCTGAGGTACTGGTTCGAAGACCCCAAGTACTCAGAAGAAATCTGTATGGAGCGCGACATCACCTATGCCGCGCCACTATACGTCAAGGTTGCGCTTGTCAATCGCGTTGCCAGTGATGAAGTGATGATCTCGGACATTTTCATGGGTGATTTCCCGCTCATGACCGAAAAAGGCACATTCATCATCAACGGGACTGAGCGCGTCGTGGTCAGCCAACTCATCCGCTCGCCGGGTGTGTATTTTGATGCGGAAGAGGACCGGACCACCGGGCGCAAACTGTCGACTGCCAAGTTGATCCCGGATCGCGGCGCGTGGATGGAGTTTGAAACGCGCAAAAGCGATTATCTCGCGATCAAGTTCAACCGGAAGCGGACAATCCCGGTAACGATCTTGCTGCGTGCCCTGGCAGCCGTCAGTGACGGGTTTGACGCCAACTCCCCGATTCAGGATGGCACTGACGACGAACTGCTCGCCATCTATGAGGAAGTTGACAACAACACCGATCACCGGTACATCGAGGGCACCATTCGTATGGAACCCCAGTGGGACCTGCGCAACAATCGCACGATTGCCGAAGCCGCCCTGCTGGAATTCTACAAACGGATGCGCCCAGGTGATCCGCCAACGCTGGATAACGCACGCGAATATCTCAAAAGCCAGCTTTTTGATCAGCGCCGCTACGACCTGGAGCGGGTTGGACGCTACAAGCTTAACCAACGCCTGCGCATTGACGATGTCGTGCCCCGGATGCACCGCACGATCACCAAATATGACCTGGTAAAACTCGTCGAGCGCATGATCCTGATCAACAACGGCCTCGAACAACCCGATGATATCGACCACCTTGGCAACCGCCGGGTTAAAACGGTCGGGGAACTGATCCAGAATGCGCTGCGTATTGGCTTGCGGCGTATGGAACGCGTCATCCGCGAGCGTATGTCCATCCGTGAATCGGACAACCTGTCGCCCATGACCTTGATCAACATCCGGCCTGTTGTAGCTGCCATCCGCGAATTTTTCGGATCGAGCCAGCTCTCGCAGTTCATGGATCAAACAAACCCATTGGCAGAATTGACCCACAAACGCACCCTCTCCGCTCTGGGACCAGGCGGTCTGCGGCGTGAGCGTGCGGGTTTTGATGTACGCGACGTGCATCACAGCCACTATGGTCGTATCTGCCCTATCGAAACACCGGAAGGCCCCAACATCGGGTTGATCGGTCGCCTGGCCAGTTATGGCCGGGTAAACGAGTACGGTTTCATCGAAACGCCCTACCGCCACGTGTTTCGCGTGCTGCCTTCTGACAGCGAGCACCTTGTGAACCGTATTCTTCGCGAAGAAATCAAAGTGGGTCGAAAAACGATCCCGGCAGGCACGGTTATAGACGAAGAACTTCGCCAGAAGTTAGTCCAGGACAAGATAAAAGAAGTGCCAACCGTGCCCTTTGTCAGCCAGGAAATTGTGTACCTGTCGGCAGACGAGGAAGACCGGTTTACCATTGCCCAGGCGAACGCGCTGCTGGATGAAAACCACCACTTTGTCAACGAGCGTGTATCGGCGCGCCACCACCAGCATTTCCTGGTCGCGTCTGTACTGGGCATTGACTACATGGACGTTGCCCCGCGACAGATCGTGGGCATCTCAGCCGCGCTGATTCCATTCCTGGAACACGATGATGCTAACCGCGCGCTGATGGGCTCTAACATGCAGCGCCAGGCCGTGCCATTGCTCAGGCCAGATATTCCGCTGGTCAGCACGGGCGTTGAGCGCCAGGCGGCCTATGATTCCGGCCAGGTGCTGGTTTCTGACGAGAACGGCGAAGTCGTCTCGGTTGAGGGCGATCGTATCTGGCTCCGTCTTACCGACGAAGAGCGGAGCAACCGCTTCAAAAATCAAGAAAACGACGTACCGGATGGTGTGCGCGAGTATAAGCTGCGCAAATACAACCGGTCGAATCAGTCAACGTGTATTGACCAGCGCCCGGTTATCCAAAAGGGTCAGACCATCACCAGCGGGCAGGTCATCGCCGACAGTTCTTCGACTGTTTACGGTGAATTGGCGTTAGGCCATGACGTATTGTGTGCTTTCCTGTCGTGGGAAGGCGGCAACTACGAAGACGCGCTGCTGATCAGCGAAGACATGGTCCGCGAAGACAAATTCACCTCGATCCACATCGAAAAACACGAGGTTGAAGCCCGCGATACCAAGCTGGGACCCGAAGAGATCACCTACGATATCCCCAATGTCGGTGAGGATGCGCTCAAAGACCTGGATGAGTACGGTATCATCCGCATTGGTGCCGACGTGGGACCCAATGACATTCTGGTTGGCAAGATCACACCAAAGGGTGAAAAAGAACTCAGCCCAGAAGAAAAACTGCTGCGTGCCATCTTCGGCGAAAAAGCCCGCGAAGTGAAGGACTCGTCCTTACGGCTCCCGCACGGTGAAAAAGGCAAGGTTGTTGACGTAAAAATCTTCACACGTGAGGAACATCGCGACCTACCGGCGGGCGTTGATCAGATGGTGCGTGTCAGTGTGGCGCAGAAGCGTAAAATGACGCAGGGCGACAAGATGGCCGGGCGTCATGGGAACAAGGGTGTTATCTCCAAAGTCGTCTCCATCGAGGATATGCCGTTCCTTGGAGACGGTACGCCGCTGGAGATCATCCTGAACCCGCTGGGTGTGCCGGGCCGTATGAACATCGGGCAAGTGCTCGAAACTCACCTGGGGTGGGCTGCCGATCGCCTGGGCTTCCGCGCGATTACGCCTGTATTCGACGGGGCCGATGAAGAAGAGATCGAAGCCGAATTGGGCCGCGCCTGGATGATAGACCGGGCCTGGAAAGATATTACCGAACGGGCCTGGCAGTGGCTGAAAGAAGAAGAATATGACACCGAATACCTGCAAAATGATGAGGAAGTTCGGCGGTTGTATATTGACCATTGGCTGGGTGCCCTGGGCGGCTACAACATGGAAAGCCTGGCGCTCGAATATGTGTATGCGCGCCGCGCGGTTTTGAGAGAATGGCTGCGCGAAAAAGGGTTTGAGCCGAACGATATTCTGTTGTTCGGCGACGAAAACGTCAGTGTGAAGGAACGCGATCGCCGTGATTACAACGCGCGTTATGCAACCCTTGTGCTTTGGATCGAGTCGATCACCCCGGATGTCAACACGGAAGGGCTGAACGAAGACGAACTGCGTGAAACCGCTCGCCGCGTGTCGCTCAAATACAACAAACCAATCCCGATATACGGCAAACAGCGCCTATACGATGGGAAGACGGGCGAAGCGTTTGACCAGTTTGTTACTGTTGGCATCATTCATATGCTAAAACTGGCGCACCTGGTCGAGGACAAAGTGCACGCCCGGTCAACCGGCCCCTACAGCCTGGTGACTCAGCAGCCGCTCGGCGGTAAAGCTCAGTTTGGTGGCCAGCGCTTTGGTGAAATGGAAGTATGGGCGCTCGAAGCCTACGGCGCCGCCCATACGCTTCAGGAAATGCTCACCGTTAAATCGGACGATGTGCAGGGCCGTGTTAAGACCTATGAAGCCATCGTCAAGGGTGAGCCAATTGAAGAACCCGGTGTTCCGGCCAGCTTCCGCGTTCTGGTCAAAGAACTGCAAAGCCTGGGCCTGGCTGTCGAAGCGATCACCGACGCAGGCGAGGTTATCAAGTTTGGCAAGGACGAGGAAAAATCGCGCCAGCCCAAGATGCCGATGGGGTTACTCGGTCTGGCCGACAATCACTAACTTCCGGATTTCACAGGACTCAAGGAGCGAGCAGCCGACACTTTAGCTGCTCGCTCTTTTTGTTTTCGCCACAACAAACGTTTTTTTGCACGTTTCCCTTTGACCGATTACACTCGTGCGTGAATTAGTGACTTCATTATGCACCATTAATCGAGTAAAAACATGTCAAAAAACAGCACGACCTGTCCTCACTGCGGTAAGGAAGTGTGCAGCCCTGACAAGCTCGCATGGCACCTTAGCCGCGAATGTCCGGCAATGCCATCGCTCGCCGCCGCTTCCGCCGCCGCCAACATTAAGTCCAAACGTCTGAACAGCTCACACCAAAACGCCGGTTAAGCCCCTGGCTTGTGAAGAACGGGAAAATCCAGTTAGACTGGCGAAAGACGGCGCACATGCGCCGTTTTCGCTTGTAGTACGGGGAATGTTGGGGTTACGTGTATCACACGTCAGGTGCCCGCGTTGTAGGAGTGCTGCAACCCCTGTAAAATGGATAGTGTAGGCCGTGTTGACATATTTACCTTAAAGTTTATTTGAGTATAGCTGTTCACACGACCCGGTATTTCAAAATGATTGATCCATCATTGATTGATGCGGAGGGTTATCGCGATGCGCTACCAACGTTCTCTTTTGATCCGCCTGGCATTTTTGCTAGTCATCCTTGCAGTTGCCGTAACAGCCTGTGATTCAGGAGATGATACCGACTCCGAAACACAGCCGACCGTAGCCGCTACCATCACCCCTCCGCTGACCAAAACGCCGATTCCGACGTTTACGCCGTTCCCGACGTTTACGGCCACGCAGCCATTTATCGCGCCGCCAACGTCAACCCAGCTTGTCCTGCGCCCGACCTCGGCGGTGGTGGTGCCAACATCAACGCCGCTGGTGCCGTCAGCGACACCGTACCCGTATGATATCCGGATCACGTACCCAGTGGATGGCAGCACAATCGCCGGGTATGTCACCGTTATCGGCAGTGCCAGCCACCCGCGCTTTGTCCAATATGCGTTGGAATGGGGACCGGAGCCTAACCCCGGCAACCTGTGGTACCCGTTCCTGTCACCGCCGCAGCGAACCAACATTGTGCAAAATGGCGCGCTGGGGTCGTGGGATACCAAAATCGTGCGCGATGGCATCTACCGTGTCCGGCTGCACGTCTGGTTAAACGACGGGACCGATACCGACTATGTGATCGGGTCGATTCGCGTGTCGAACTCGCAGCCGACCGCGGTGCCAACATTCACCCACACCCCGCGACCCAACCAGCCACCGACGATCGATCCGATCGCCAGCCAAAAAGTGCAGACCGCCAAAGTGATCAACATCCCGGTTACGACCAGGGACGCGGATAATGATACGGTCAACCTGTACGTGACCTCCGACAACACCGCCGTCGCCATTGCACAGGTTGTGAGCGGGTCCGGAATCACCGTGGCGGGCGTGTCGGCAGGCACGGCCACGATCACGGTTACGGCCAACGACAATCACGGCGGCACGGTCAGCACGGCCTTTATCGCCACCGTGGAAGGTGAGAACCACGCACCAACGATTAACCCGATCGGCAGCCAGACGCTAAAAACCGGGGAATCACGCAATATCACCATCACCGTTTCCGATCCTGACGGTAACACGCTGACGGTCAGCGCTGTTTCCGACAACACGACCATCGTTAACGCCAGCGCACCTAACACCAGCACGGTCAGCCTGGCCGCTGGAAACACACCAGGGACGGCTAATGTCACCGTTACCGCCAATGATGGCAAAGGCGGCATCAATAACGTAACGTTCCAGGTGGCTGTGACCGCGCCCAACCTGCCGTCGATCAATGCCATTGCCGACCAGTCGATGACCGTCGGTGATACACTCGACGTGGCCTATACGGTCGTGGACGGCAGCGGCACACCCATTACCAACACCGTCACCGCGCAGGTGGCCTCCGGCAATACCGCGATCGCGACGGCGGATATCCCCGCCGCCGGAACCATTCGCCTGAACGCAGCAGGCGCCGGGACCGCCGCGATCAC
>JAFGHR010000003.1 GCA_016930015.1 Anaerolineae bacterium
AAATCGGGTTGAGGTAGATCGCGGTGACGCCCAGCGCTTGCAGGTAGTCCAGTTCTTCGGTGATCCCGGCCAGGTCGCCGCCGAAGAAATCCTGGTTCCACTGGTTCTGGTAGGGGCCTTCCTCGCGCGGATCAACCGGCGGCTCGTTCCACGTTTCGTGGAAGATCAGCGGATTACTGCCGTAGAACAACACCGTCCCATCCACCGGATCGTTGCTAAGATCACCGTCGCGGAAGCGATCCGGGAAAATCTGATAGATCACGGCGTTGCGCATCCATTCCGGCGTGGTGAAGGCCGGATCGTACACGGTGATCTGGTAGCTCAGGTCCGGGCTTTGGGTGTAGACTGTGCCGGGTCCGCCTTCACGCGAGGCGATGAGATTTCCCGTCCCCTCGTCAAGGCGGGTATCGTCCTCGTAGTAGAGCGTTTCACCGCCTTTATTCACCAGGAAACGGTACCACAATACCGTTGGTTTGCGGCCCGTGTTGAGTGTCAATTCCCACAGGTCGTAGCCGTCTGGTGTGGTAGCGACTACATCCATCGGCAGGAGCGCCTGTTCGCCTTCAACCGCGTTCCACAGGCGAACCAGCACCTCGTCCACATCACCGGCGGCGGTGCGGAAACGTAATTTTACGTTGGTGCCCACCGGCACCGCGCCGCCCGGCACGCGGTAGAGATCATCGCGGCTGTCGTGCAGCAGCGCCGCCGGGTTGATGCCGTCGTCAGCCTGCGCTGCCAGGTTAACCAGCGGCAGCAGCGATACGACCAGCACGCTCAAACCCACCAGTGTCACAATTTGCTTAAATAGTCGTTTGAACACAACCTGACTCCTTAATACTATCTCATCGTTCTATCAAGATCAGACAAGGGGCGCTCAGGCCCCTTGTTTGTATTCTGACAAAAACGGCGGCGGGGACTACCCCTTGACCGAACCCAGCGTCAGGCCGCTGATCAGGTATTTTGAGCTATACAGGAACAGCAGCACAACCGGGATCGTGATCACAACCGACGCCCCGGCATACAACCCCCATTGAGTCTGGAAGTTGCCGATATAGTCGTTGAGTCCTAACGGCCAGGTGCGCAGTTCGTCCGCCTTGAGGATCACATTCGCCACCTGCCAATCCGACCACGCGTTCAGGAAGTTGAACAGGAAGATCACCGCCAGCGCCGGGGTTGACAGCGGCAGGATGATCCGCCAAAACGCGGACAAACGTGTCGCCCCATCCACCATAGCAGCCTCTTCCAGGTCAAGCGGTATCGTGTCGTAGTAGCCGCGCAGAATCCACACGGACAGCGGCACCGCCGTCGTGATATAGGCCAGTGACAGCCCCAGCAAGTTGTTCTGCAACCCCAGCCGCGACACGATGATGAAGATCGGGATCAGCAGCATCCCGGCGGGGATCATCTGGGTGGACAGCAGAATCAACAACCCCGCTGCACGCCCAGGGAACCGCCAGCGGGAAAAGGCATAAGCGCTGGTCGCCGCCACTATCACACCGATGATCGACACCGTGATCGTGATCATAAAGCTGTTCCACAACCAGATGGTGAAGTCTTCTTCTGTAAAAAGCTGTTCGAACGTGTCAAACGTAGCATCCGGTGGGATAACAGCCAGTGATGTTGACAGCAGGTTTTGCGTTTCGCGCAGTGATACCGTCACGACGCGTGATACCGGGTACGCGGTAAACACGCAGTAAAAGACCAAAAAGCCATGGGTAGGATGCCACGCCGTCAAGGCCAACCACGCCCCACCGAGCAGGTACATCACGTTCATCCCGTTGGCGAGCATCAACACGATGCCACCGACCAGAAACACCGGCGCCGCCAGCATCCGAATCCGGCGCAGCCATGTGCCAAACAGCGGTTCGTACGGGCGCTTCGACCAGATATCATTCTGCCATGATTCTAAGAATGTGGTCATGATTCATACACTCCCTTCAACGCACCGCTGCTCGTTACCCAGAAACTCGCAAAGATAAACAACACAGCGAAGATCACCAGCGAGAACGCGGCAGCAAACCCAAGCTGGAACTGCCCGTTTTCGCCGAACGCCGCGTTGTACAATGCCGTTACCAGGATGTTGGTACTCTCGTTTGGTTCCCCCTTGGTGATCAGGTAGATCACGTTAAAATTGTTGAACGTCCAGATCACGTCCAGGGTCACGATGGGCACGGCCACAGGCCGGATCAAGGGGATGGTGATGTGCCGGAAGCGCTGCCATCCATTCGCCCCGTCGATCTCGGCGGCCTCATAATACGCCCCCGCGATCGATTGTAAGCCGCCCAGCAGGGTCACCATGTAAAACGGGATGCCCAGCCAGATGTTGACAAACGTCACGGCGATAAACGCGGGTGTCGGCGTGTATAACCAGTTCACCGGGTCGAGGCCCACTTGTTGAAACAACGCGTTCACAAACCCGAATTGATAGTTAAACTCACCCTTCCAGGCCAGCGCGATAATCGGCTGCGGGATGGCCCACGGCAGAATGATAATCGCCCGGTAAATACCTCGCAGCCTCATCTTAGGCCGGTTGAGCATCATCGCGAGCATCATGCCAAGGGAAAGATGGAAGATGACGTTCAGAACCGTCCAGGCCAGCGTGGTACGCATCAACCGCGGGAAGGTCGAGTTTTCGGTTTGGAGCAAGCGGCCCCAACCCGCAACATTACCCTGGTCGTCTTCTTTGACAAACACGCGCTTAAAGTTATCCCAACCGTAATTGAGACTGTACAGCACGGTATCACGTTCGGTGGTAATTTCTTCGCGTGGCTCGGTGCTGATCCAGCCGATTGTGCCATCCGACCGGCGAACCTGATACCGCCTGAAAGTCTGCGCCTCGTCCTGTACCAGGCTGACGCGCTCATCTTCTGGCAGTTCGGCCACAACGCCGCCCGTAGCACCCATTCCGGCATAGGCCTGGGCGTCTGCGGTGAGGGTGTAATTGGTCGCGATATCGCCCTTTACGTTGACCCAGCCGATACCCGCCTCCTCATGCCGGATGCGGTACCAGGTCACGTCATGGGAGTCGTCGCGCTCAATCAAACGCACTTGCTCGCCAGCCGAAACGGTAGTTATGGTATCGCTGTTTCGATCAGACGAGTCATACAACGGTACTTCGGCGGCCAGCGTCAGCACTTCGACTTCGGCCTGGTTATACGGCGTGACGGTGGTCCAGCCCTCGGCGCCATCCGCCGTAACGACCAGATACCACGTTACATCAGCCGTGGTTGTGGTATCGGTTTGCAGCAAGGTGACCTCGTCGCCCGCCGTGATCTGAGCCAACGGCTCGGTTTCCTGATCACGCTCGGCGTAGAGATCAGCGTCACCGGTAGCGGTGAATACGTCGATCGTACCGATATCCTGCGCTTCGAGGTTGAGCCAGCCAATCGTATCTTCACCGGCCAGCACCTGATACCATGTCACCGTCACGGCCTGGATCAGGTTTACTTCCTCGTCCGCTGCCAGCGTGCCTAACGTCGTGCTGGTATCACTCATTTCTTCAAAAACATCAGCATCACCAGCCGGGAAAAAGGATTGGCTGCTGGCGATCAAATCGGCAGACACCCACGCCGAAGAACCGTCAAGCTGGATTTCGTACCAGTCGGTTTTGGACGTGATGATCTGGCGCACCGCCTCATTTTTGGATACCGAACCGACCAGTTCGGCATCACCTACACCTTCGCTGTACAGGTCGGCGTCTTCTTCAACATAAAAGAACTGGTTCGGAATCCAGCCGGTCTGGCCTTCGCTGTTTTTTACCGGCCACCAGTCGCGCTCGTCCTGCACATCGATAACGTTGGCTTTAAACTCGTTAAACTGGCGCACACACAACGGGTCAACACCGCAAATTTCATTCGACAGGGTGCCGTCCTCGTTGATCTTTAACGGGCTGCCACCATAAATGATGTGACCGCTGATTTTCGAGCGCTTGTCGGTAACGTAAACTTCGTCACCTCGTTCCAGCGTGAGCACAACGTCAGCTTCTTCATTCGGCTCGGCACGCACGTCCAGTGCCTCGACCTTGATGTTCACGTCAGCGCCTGGGGCAGCCTGCCCCAGCGAGCACTCAGCGCTGGTGACATCCGTGTTAGGGATATAACACGCGATCGTCTTGAGCCTGAGGTCAGAAAACGAGAGACGGATGTTGTAAACAAACGGGTAAACTGTAAAAAGCAACAATGCCACTGCCGCAGGGGCGACCAGGGTGTAGGGGAGGGTATACCGGCTCCTTAGAACTTTCTTAAAAAAGAAATATACACCCAGTTCAAGAATAGCTATGCCTATCGTGGCCACAGCCAGCAGTGGCAGCAAGTCGACCAACCGGTCGACGGCAAGGTCCAGCGTGAGTCCCTTTGCCAGCCACATAGAAATCTCCCTTAAAAATCCAACTCAACAAAAAGACAAGCAGCGAGCAAAGTTGAGCTCTGCTCGCTGCTGAAAACTATCCACTGCCGGTAGGGTGACTCATGGTGCTCTAACTACTCGAAGTCCGCTATGCACTGTTCAGCGAAATCTTGTGCGTTCGCGGCGGCTTCTTCGGGAGTCTCAGAACCATTCATGACAGCCTGGTATTCCTGTTTCACAGCATCGAACAGGCAACGCATTTCGACGTTCACCGGCTGAGGAACTCCGGTCGCCAGCGCCGCCGCGCTCATGCCCACCAACGGATCGGCGACCACTTCGGGCGCATCAAAGGCGGGGAGATAACCGGGCAGGCGGCCCTGGTCAAGTGTGTATTTAAGAATTTGAGTTATATCGGTGGTGTACCATTCAAGGAACGCCTGGACAACGGCCAGTTCGTCACCCTGGGTGGCGGTCGGGATCATGGCGTAGGTGCCACCGATGAGCGGAGCCGGTTGGCCGCCCTCAAACATCGGGAACGGCGCGAGGCCGAGGTCATCGCCCAGCGCGGCAATCATGCCGGTTTCGCCGCCCAGGCTCCAGTCACCGTTGATGGTCATGGCCGCATTGCCTTCTTTGAAGAAACCGTCAAGGCATTCATAACCACATTCGCTGGCGGTGATCCCGTCAACGGCCTTGAAGTTGTAGAGCAGTTCGTAAGTTTTAATAAGCGAATCATTGTTCAGGTCCGGGGTGACGCCATCGGCGGCGAAGCCAACAAACGGCACGCCATCCGGGTTGATCGCCTGCATCCACGGGAAGACCCAGAAGCTTTCCTCGTGACTGAACAGGAACGGCACAAAACCTTCAACGTCTGCGTAGGTTTCCATGAGGCCCTTGCTGACCTCGACCAGTTCCTCAACCGTCGCGGGTGGCGTTTCAATCATCGACTTATTGTAGATCAGCATCAGGTGGTTACCGGCGCTAAAGGGAATGCCCCAGGTCTGGCCATTCAGGTTGACGGTGTTCAGATAGTTGCTCATATCGAACAGGTCGTCAAGTGGCTGAATGATACCCGCTTCGGTGAACGGACCCGCGTGATCAGCTACTGTCCACAGGAGGTGTGGAACACCCTCACCGGCCAATGCCAGGGTCTGCAATTCGGTACGAAGCTGCTCGACATCCAGAGTTTCCAATGTCAGCGTTGAACCAGGCGCGTTTTCCTCGGCCCACATGGCAAACGCATCTTCGAAACCAATCGCATCCATCAATTCGGTCGATTCTTTCGACCACATCAACAAATCCACGGCAGGAAACTGCGCCACGGCTGCCCCTGTTGGCTCGCTGTTGGAAGCCAGAGCGGGAACCGCCACGGCGATCGTGGTCACCACGATAAGCACAAGCACACTGAGAACTTTAATGTTTTTACGCATCCCTTACATAGTCCTTTCAATAGCTGATATCTTGTACTTGAGAGGAATAGTGATATCGACAGTGGTTTACACCCCGCGCTCACTGTACTATAGTTCGCAGGATTTGACAATAGTACGCAGATTATCGCAAAAATGATATTTATTGGTCAAGTCAGGACAAGGCTTGAATCGAAGATAGAGCAGGCATCGAATTTGTACCAGGACACCAACAATTAACCCTTGTCCTATCGTATATGTATATAATGTATGCGGACCAACCGTCAGCAGCGCAATCACCGGCTCGCTGCTTTTTCGAGGAGTTTTTGCAGCATGACAATGAAGCACTTGGGAACGCTTATCCTTCTGGTCGTTACGGTGGTGTTGGCGCTGCCTGCCTGTGGCGATTCCGGTTCGGGCGGGTCAGGGCTGCCCGAACTCCCACCGACCATCACGCCGCTGCCACCCAGCACACCCACCGATGTCCCCGTACCCGATCCGATCCAGTTACCCGCCATAGACTGGGACGACATCGACCGTTTCAAGGCGGCCATGCGCCCCGATTTTGCGGATGATGTCGAAGGTTTTGTTAACCGGAACCGGTACTACATCGAAGCCAACCTGAGATTTGAAGACGGTGTCGCGGTCCTGTACGGGGCGCAGCGCGTGCGTTATACCAACCGCTCCGCCGACACGCTCAACGAAATAACGTTTCGTCTCTACGCCAATCTACCCGCCTTGGGCGGGCGCATGGTGATCTACCAGGCCGAAGTAAACGATGTCCCGGTCGAACCCGGCATCACCGAGCGCGAAAGTGTGATGATCCTGTCACTGGACGATCCACTTGAGCCGGGCGAATCGGTTGAAATGGAAATGACGTTCAGCGTCGCCGCCGAACGCGGCCTGAATGCGTCATACGGGGCTTTTGGCTTCCAGAAGGACGTTTTTTCGGGGCCAGAGTGGTACCCCACGCTGTCGGTGTATGAGGAAGGCTCCGGCTGGTGGCTGGACCGTCCGACGCCGCAGGGGGACGCCGCGTATACCGAAAGCGGCCTGTACGAGGTTATGCTCACCGTGCCGGAAAACTTTGTTGTCGCCATGAGCGGGTCTGAGATCGACGCCTTCGCCAGCGGGAACGACACCATGACTTATCACTACGTCAGCGGCCCGATGCGCGATTCACTGCTGGTGGCCAGCCCGGTGTTTGGCGTTCTGACCGATTATGTCGACGACATCGCCGTCAATGTATTCTATTGGCCCGGTGATGAGAGCGCCGCCGAAGAAATTTTGGAAATGGCTACCGATTCGGTGCGCATCTACAACGAAAAGTTCGGCCCATACCCGTTTGCCGAACTGGATGTCGCCGAAACATTCAACTACACCGGCATCGAATACCCCGGCATCATTGTGCTGGCCGACCGGAACTGGGAGCGCGGCAACCAGTTCATGGAGATCACCACGGCTCACGAAGTTGCACACCAGTGGTGGTACAGCCTCGTCGGCAACAACCAGGTTACCCAGCCGTGGATTGACGAGTCGCTTACGTCCTATTCGGAATACGTCTATATGCGTGATGTGCACGGCGAAGACCGCGCTAAGGACCTGCGTGACAGCGACCGCGACATCTATAATTTCTATCGCGGAACCGGTGCACCCGACCTGGTGCTTGACCTGCCGGTAACATCGTATGTGGATAACAATTATGGGGTCATCATCTATGTAAAAGGCCCGCTCTTTTACTACGAGCTGGAACAGGTACTGGGGCGCGAGATATTCTTTGACGCCGTCAACCACTACTTTGAGCGCAACCGGTACGAGGTCGCGAAATCGGCGGACGTGTTGGACGCGTTTGAAGAAGCGACCGGCGAGGAACTGGACGCGCTGTTTTACCAGTGGGTGGGCGAATTCCCCGGCCTTGATCCCGCTGCGATCGAAGAGGTACAAGCACAACAAATGGGTTAAGTTAGTCGTCGCGGAGAAACCATATGCGCCTGGTCTTTAAAACACACCTGCTCGTTTTATTCGCCAGTTTGATCGTGCTGTCAGGCGCAGGGTCCGGCAGTTTGTACGCCCAGGACCCCGCCACGGATTACAGCGCCGCCATGCTGCCGGATTTCGCCGGGGACATTGCCGGTTACGCTGACGCGCCGCGCTACATGCTTGATCTGACGCTGGATGTGTCGGACGCGGAAGCCATGGTCAGCGGTCACGCGGCAGTCACCTACACCAACCGCACACCGGACACCGCGCTGGATACGCTCGTATTCCGGCTTTATCCCAACCTGGAGTCCTTTGGCGGCGATATGACCGTATTCAACATCACCGCCGGAGAAACACCCGTCGAGCCAGCCCTCGACAGCACGCAATCCGTTTTGACTATCCCGCTGCCATCGGCGCTGGAACCGGGTGACAGCATTATCGTCGAGATGGACTTTGACATTACGCTCCAGGCCGGACGTGTGCGGTTATACGGGCAGTTCAGCTACCTCCAGGGTATTTTATCCCTGCCTAACGCGTACCCGGTGCTGTCGGTCTACGAGCCGGATACCGGCTGGTGGCAGGCCGTCGAACACCCGCATGGTGATGCCGTTTTCAGCGAAACAGCGTTTTACACCGTGAGCGTGACCGCGACCGCCGATCTCAAGCTGGCAGCCAGCGGCAGTGTGATCGACGTGGTGGACCATGCCGACGGCACGCAAACCCAGACCTTTGCCGCGCCGCTCATGCGTGATTTTGCGCTGATGGCCGGTCCGGCGTTTGAAACGTTGGCCGGAGAACAGGACGGCACAACGGTTATGATCCACTACGATCCAGCTTTACCCCGCGCCGAAGATAACGCCGCTGCCGCGCTGGAAATGGCCCAGAATGCGCTCCGCATTTATAACGCCGCCTACGGCCCCTATCCTTTTGCCGAGATCGACGTGGTCCAGACTAACACCAACGCGGGCGGTATTGAATATCCGGGCTTGATTGTCGTGGCTCGCGACATATGGGATATCGATAACAGTTTTTTTGAGTTTGTGATCGCGCACGAGATGGCCCATCAATGGTGGTACAGCCTGGTGGGCAACGACCAGATCACCGATCCCTGGATGGATGAGGCACTCGCCCAGTTCTCAGTAGCGGTTTATTTCCGCGACGTGGGCGGCGAAGCAGTTTACAACGGCATCCTCGACTACTACCAGGACACGTATGAAGACTACACGAATTCGCATGACGACCGGCTGATCGGTGGGTCGATCGACTCGTATGACAAAGACGCGTACTTTTACGTGGTGTACGAAAAAGCCCCGCTGTTTTACGCGGCCCTGGAAGATAGTTACGATTACGACACGGTGCTTTTGCTGCTTCAGGATTACTTTGCAGCGTACCACTACCGGTGGGCCGAATCCGCCGACATGTTAGCCAGCTTCGAAGCCACAACCGGCGACGAGTTAGACGCGCTGTTCGACGAGTGGGTAGGCGATTTCTGAGTTCGAGCGGTAAAAACGGATTACAGTATGAGGAAGCACTGGCGCTATGCCTTGGGGCCGCATGGCGGCATGGCGGCGCTAGTGCTGTTTTTCTTCGAACAGCGCCCGGTGCGGGTATACCAACCGCTCGGCATCAAAACCGCCGCCGCTCAGTGTATATTTGTTCGCGCGTTCAAAATCGCGGTGGATGTCCTGCACGCGCCGTATCTGTGCCGCCGACGGTTCTAACGAGTAGATGACCATCGCTACCGTGGTATCACCCGGCACAAACAGCACGCAGCGCCCATCGCTGATCTTGCGGTGCGCCGGGCCAGGATTACCACGCTCGCGGATGATGGCGACCAGCCGTTTCATAACGGCTTCGATCTGCACCCGGTCAAGCTGAATCGTACCCGTCAGCATGATTAAGTCATAGGTTTGCTGGTTATAAATGGCGTAAGACAAAACGCGCGCTTCAAACCGCTGGCGCAAAAAACTGGTATGGCCGGACTGGACCACAGACTGCCATGCCTGGCTTTCAGGGTTCCGCGTTAACAGCCGTTCGATGATATCCCGCTGTTCACTATAACGGGAATAAATCGCGTCAAACTGGGCCGGGTTTAGCTTACCCTGCGAAAACTCGGCAGCCAGTTTTGCCATTTTTTGCCGCAAACTGATCAGGGCTTCTTCAGCACGCTGCATTTGCTCGCGCGGGCTGACGACTTCTGCTGGGTGCTGGTTTGGGAGCGAAGGGGTAAGCGGGTCTTGCGGTTGGCTGTCATCCTGAACGGTAGGCCGTACAGGTGATTTTGGCGAGGAATCAGGAAGGCTGTTCAGAGTCACCTGTTCGGGGTCTGCCGGAGAAACCGGCTCACTTACCGGCGACTCGGCAGCCCCTGATGCCGATTTCTCGTTGAGCAGGCGCCTCAGCAGGGAGCTAGAGAAGTCAGAGGAATCATCCTGATTACTCACCGTTTTGCCCCTCAACATCTGATCTGAATGGATTGGTCGAGTAAAACGTCAGGCAGTTAGCCCATCGTCATTGTAATCTATAATGCGAATATAACATGAGCATACGAACGGCGAAAGCTGCGCCGCCAGCCCTCAACGCGATGAATACGACATACGCAGTTGTTCAAACTCTTTCAGCGATTCACTATGCTTATATGCCAAATAGCCCAGCCCCTGGAAAAACTCCTCGACGTTTTCGCCGGTCAGGGCGCTGGTTTGTAAAAACGGCATTCGCCCTTCAAATTTGGCCCAGCCTTCCGCTTCGGCAGGCGGCACCACCGGCCCAAGATCGTTTTTGTTGCCGATGACAACCATCGGCACGCCGGGGACACTGGCTAACACTTCTTCCCGCCAGCGCGGCAGGTTAAAGAAGGTCGCGGGTGAGGTGGCATCATACACCAACGCCGCCGCCATTAACCCGCTGTAGAACTGGTCACGAAATGCCCTGAAACGATCTTGCCCGGCCACATCCCAGATTGACAGGCGAACCGTCCGCTCGCCAAGCTGCACTGTTTTGATCTGAAAGTCCACCCCGATCGTCAAAATACGGGACTCCTCAAAACGCCCTTCACAAAACCGGCGCACGAGGCTTGTTTTGCCGACATTTCCATCACCTACCAGCACAACTTTGTAGACGGGGGGATCGCTCACACTATCTCGCTCCTTAACGTTGGCCACTTGGTCGTAGTATAGCATGAAGCGCAGCTTCACAATAAGATACCGTGTCCACAAATGTCTTGCTACAATCTGCACATGACGGCGCCATTTGCGCGTGAACATCACCACGACACGAGGAGAGCATGTTATATGACTGTACGCGTATTATTCGTCTGCCTGGGCAACATCTGCCGTTCACCGATGGCCGAAGGTGTTTTCCAGCACCTCGTTGATGAGGCGGGTTTGAGTGACACGGTTTTTGTCGATTCGGCAGGGACCGGCAACTGGCATGTCGGCGAACGTGCCCATCGCGGCACCCGAAACATTCTGACCAAACACGGTATCGCCTACGATGGCCGTGCCCGCCAGCTCACGACGCGTGATTTTGGACAGTTTGACTACATTCTGGCGATGGATGATTCCAACCTGTCCGATATCCGGCGGCGGCTGCCCCGCGACAGCAACGCTGTTGTCAAACGTTTTCTGGATTTCGCCGACGATGTACCCACACGCAACGTACCCGATCCGTACTACGATGGCCGGTTTGAGCATGTGTACGAATTGGTGCACGCCGGGGCCCAGGCCCTGCTGGATCATATCCGCGAGAAAGAGGGGGTGTAGCCATGGCGCTGCCTGCTGCTTTGAGCGCCGCCATTGCCAGTGAACTCGGCGCCCCGCTTGAACATGAGCAGCCCGTTTTTGGCGGGGACATCAACCAATCCGCCCGCTTTCAGGCTGGCGGCACGACCTATTTTGTCAAGTGGAACAGCAGCGCTCCCGGCGCCATGTTTCCCGCCGAAGCACGTGGTCTGCAACTGCTGGCGCAAGCAAACGCGGTCCGCGTCCCGGCAGTGATCGCCCAGCGCAACGCCGACGGTGCGTGCCCGGCGTTTTTGGTCCTGGAGTGGATCGAAACCGGCAGCAAACGCGGCACCGGCAATACGATGGCTCGTTTTGGATCGGCCCTGGCCGAATTACACCGCCACACCGCCGAAACACACGGCCTGGATCACGATAATTTTATCGGGCGGCTGCCGCAGCCCAACCCGCCAACCCCGGATTGGGCGACATTTTACCGCGACCATCGCATCGGTTTTCAGATGGCGATCGCCCGCAAACGGGGACGCCTGCCGTCGCGCCGTGAGGATTTGCTCACCCGCCTGATGGATCGGCTGCCCGACCTGCTCGACGACGTTATCCCGGTCTCCCTGCTGCACGGGGATTTGTGGGGTGGAAACTACCTGATCGATATACGTGGGGAAGCCGTGATCATCGATCCGGCTGTGTATTACGGACACCGTGAAATGGACCTGGCGATGTCGGAGTTATTCGGCGGGTTTTCGGGCCAGTTTTACGACGCTTACCATACCGCGTATCCGTTGGACGGCTACGATGAGCGCCGCGCGCTCTACCAACTGTACTACATCCTCGTACACCTGAACCTGTTCGGTGAGTCTTATGGCGGGCGCGTGGATTCGATAGCCGCTCACTATGTTGGCTACCGGCGTTGAGTTTTTCACACGGCACCAGCCGGGATCACCACACAAACGGGGGTCCGGCGAATCTTCACGCCTCACCGCAGTTCAAGCACGTGAGTCCACCACGGTTTCAGGTCGATATATAGGCCGGTCTGGTGAATCTCGTTTCCGTCGCGTTCGTAATCGACAGCGTGCAGCACGTCCCGCAGAGTCCACACACGCCCTTGCAAGCCGAACTCATGCAGCACCACGCGCCCCTGTGAGGCCAGCGGCGAAAAGTTCACGATAACCAAACACCGATCGTCACCGTGCTGCCACGTGTACGCGATCAGATTACGGTGTGTGTTGTTGCCCGCCCAGGCATTCCAGATATCACACAGCCGCCATTCGCCCTGGTGATAAATCGGCTGGCTCGCTTCCTGCAACAACACACGGTAAAAGGCTGCAAAATCAGCGTTGTCGTGCTCGTGTGGGCGGCGGCCCAACTGCACCGGCAGCTTGACCCGGTGGCCGTAGAATTGCCCCTCGTGAAACAAGGTAGCACCCGGCAGCGTTGTTACCAGCACCGCCGCCGCAAAGTCACGCCCATAGCCCAACGTTGCCGCCGCGCGCGGCTCGTCGTGATTCTCAATGAAGCGCACCATCCGCGCCTGGTAATCCATGTCCGCGCCAAAATGCGCCACAATCGACGGGGCGGTTTCATTTTTCAGGCGGTCGTACAGCCGTTTGTCGTAGGTGTAGTCAAAACCTTGCTGCTGAAGTTCCCATTCCATATCCCAGTACACTTCGGCGATAAACTGGAACTCCGGATAGTGGGTCTTCACCGCCGGGATCACGGTCGGCCAGAAATCATCCTGAGGTGCCGGGCCGACACGCTCGCCCCATGTTTGAGTAAACACGCGGTTCGTCACCAGCATCGCCATATCGCACCGCACCGCGTCACACTGAGCGGCGATATCCAGCAGGGTATCAACGGTTTTACTACGCAGCGCCGGGCTAAAAGCATTCAACTGGGCCGTATCGGTCCACGCCGGGAAGTACGGATCACGCCCATTAGCCACCACACGCCTTCCGTCCAGCCCTCGGAAAAAGTGAGCTGGCTGGATCGTTTGATCAGATTCCACCCCCTGGACAAAACAGTCCGGGTGCTCAACCAGCCACGGGTGATCGGGTGCGACGTGGTTGGGCACGTAGTCCAACACCAGCCGCAGCCCGCGATCCGCCAGTCTGGCCCGCAGCGCGGCCAGTTCCTCACGCCCGCCTAACCTGGAGTCAACGCTGTAACGCCGCACCGCGTAAGGTGATCCAACCACGTCCTCCGGTGAAAAATCCGGCAGGGCGCGGCGATACTCGGCCTGTAGGCCGGGGTGCTCACGCGCGATCTGCTGCCCGGCAGGGCTGCGTTCCCAGACGCCCATTAACCAGATAACGTCCAGGTTCCAATTTGCCAGGGCATCTAACTCCGCGTCCGGCACACTGCCGAGTGTGATCCGGCGGTTGTATTGGTCACTCAACGCATGCAGCCAGGTCCAGGTGTTGATTTCATAAATCAGTGGGTTCGTGGGCCAGTGTATCGCCATGAGCCTCCCTGCTTTCTGTCGGTCATGCCTCATACTAGCCATAGCATAAGCGCAAAAAACAAAAAAAGCCATGCACCTGAACAAAACATGATGCATGGCATGGTCGCGCCTGAAAAAGTTACTCGCGGGCGGCCAACCACCGCTCGCAGGATATCGCCGCGGCTGTACCCTGGCCTACCGATGTCGCTACCTGGCGGTAAATACGGTCTTGAATTTCACCCGCGGCGAACACACCTTCGACGTTGGTATGCATTTCCTTGTCGGTGATCACATACCCAAACCGGTCGCGCTCCAACTGCCCTTTAAACAGGTCACTGTTGGGATCGTGGCCGATGAAGATGAACACACCATCAGCAGCGTAATCGCTCACCTCGCCGGTTTTGACGTTACGCAGCGTGACCGAGGTCACCGAGCCATCACCCTTGATCTCGTCAATCACCGTGTCCCAGATGAAGTCCATTTTTTCGTTGTTGAACGCACGCTGTTGCAGCGTGGGCCCGGCGCGCAGCGCGTCACGGCGGTGCACCACGTCTACCTTGCTCGCAAACCGCGTCAAAAACAGGCCCTCTTCCATCGCGCTGTCACCGCCGCCGATCACGATCACATGCTTGTCGCGGAAGAAAAAACCGTCGCAGGTCGCGCAGTAACTCACACCGTGCCCGGTAAGCTCTTTTTCGCCCGGCACGTTCAGGCGGCGAGGAGTCGCGCCGGTCGTGACGATCACGGCTTCAGCTTCGTATGTTTCGCCGTCATCGGTTTTGATGGTGAACGGTGAGCCGCCGGAAAAATCAACTTCGGATACCGCGCTGAACATTTTGACCCGTGCGCCAAACCGCTCGGCCTGTTCTTTCATCTTGTCAACCAGCGCCTGACCATCTAACCCGTCTGGAAAACCGGGATAATTCTCGATCTCGTGCGTCAGCGCGACCTGTCCCCCCAGTTCATGACCGGCAATCACCAGCGGGTTGAGTTTGGCCCGCGCCGTGTACAGCGCCGCCGTCAGACCTGCCGGGCCGGAACCAATAATGATCACTTTTTCGCGCGTGATTCCGTCTGCGTCCGGTTCCGTCTGCGGGGCCGGGGATGTCAGTGAAAACGAAAATCCGTCAGTCATGGCATTCACTCCATTGTGACACGAAACACCGTGCCGGTTTGCTCATTAAGCGGGCAGAACTGCCCGCGAGATATCCATTTAGTTTGATGCAGCAGCCGTCGAAACGGTCATGATCTTTCCGAAATTCTAATACATCTTTTGCGCACGCACATCAGTGCACGCACACCAGTACACGCACATCGGAAAAACCGGGTATATTCGGAAATTGGAGCGATAGATGCACAGCCAGCCGGTCCCAATGCCACCTGTCTCACATTGGGTATACGCCGTTATGATAGACCGCGCACGCGCCGGGCGCTACCGGGGGAAAACTCCCCCAGCCGGTCGTGCCAACCGGCGAGGGAGCCTGTGTTACACAAATTACAAAATCTTGCTGAGGAACAGCTTGGTCCGGTCATGTGAGGGATTCGAGAACAGCACGTCCGGTATATCTTCCTCAACGATGCGGCCTTCGTCCATAAACACGGCCCGGTCGGCGGCGGCCCGCGCAAACCCCATCTCGTGCGATACCACAACCATGGTCATACCTTCCTTGGCCAGGTCAAGCATCACGTCGAGCACTTCCTTGATCATCTCCGGGTCGAGTGCCGATGTCGGCTCGTCGAACAACATGATCTTGGGGTCCATCGCCAGCGCCCGCGCAATCGCGACACGCTGCTGCTGCCCGCCCGAAAGCTGGGCCGGGTAAGCGTCGGCCTTTTCGGGAATACCCACCTTGGCCAACAAATTTTGCGCCTTGGTAGCGGCGTCACTGCGCCGGCGCTTACGAACGACGCGCTGCGCCAGAACGACGTTACCGAGCGCCGTCCGGTCTGGAAACAGGTTAAAGCTCTGGAATACCATCCCGACTTCGGTGCGCACTTTGTTAATGTTTCTGGCATTGGTCAGGGGAATGTTATCGACCACGATGCTGCCGCCGTCGATCGTTTCCAGGCGGTTAATGCATCGCAGCATCGTGCTTTTGCCGGAACCGCTCGGCCCGACGATGACAACCACCTCACCCGGCATGACATCGAGGCTTATGTCGTTTAAAGCGTGAACGGTGCCGCGCAGGGTATGAAAACGTTTGTGCACATTGTGTATTTGGATGATGGGTTCGTTCATTGTTTTTCTCCACGACTAACGCGGCAACCGGGCGCGGCGCTCGATGATACGGACCAGCAGAGACAACAACAGCGTCATCCCCAGGTAAAGGATCGCCACCGTGTTATAGCCTTCGAACGCCCGGAACGTGCGCGACACGTACAACCGGCCAAGCTGGAGCAGGTCCGGCAGCGCCAGCACAGAGATCAGCGCCGAATCTTTCAGCATGGCGATAAAGTCGTTGCCCAACGGTGGCAGCACCACCCGGACCGCCTGCGGCAAAATCACGTAACGCATCGACTGCGGGTAGCTCATGCCCAGGCTGCGGGCCGCTTCCATCTGGCCGCGGCTGATACTCTGAATACCGGCGCGAAAGATTTCGGCGATAAACGCCCCATAACCAAACGCCAGACCGATGATCGCTTCCCATTCATCCGTCAGTTCAAGCCCAAACGTATCACGTATGCGCGGACTGACCACAAACCCGGCATACAGCAAAATCACGAGCAGCGGGATACCGCGAATGACTTCAACATACAGGGTTGATATCGCGTACAGTATCGGATTTGATGACACGCGCATCAGGCCAAAAAACAGGCCGATGATGAGCGCCAGTCCATAGGCCATAAACGTCACACGCAGCGTCAGGAAAATACCCGAATCGCAGCCGCGCAGATTGTTCAGCGCACATACGCCCGGCTCCATGCGCCGGTCATCAACGATCTTGTCGCGGTCCAGGATAATATATACAGCGTCAACCGTCCGGAGCGTGATTTCATCATCAGTTTCCTTAATAACGGTGCCTGTCACCTCGTCATCGACCAACTTGACCGTCACGTCACAATTGCGCTCACATTCACGCGGGGGAGTGGGCAGCATAACGTTGGCGCCGGGATTCGCGTCCACCCAGTCGGCTACAGCCAGCCGGTCGAGGCTGTCATCCAGGTACACGACGGCATCGATTTCACCGGCATCAGCGGCCTCTAACGCCGCGACGATATCCGGATATGGCACCAACACCACGCGGGCGTCACCGTCCGCGTAGCGCAGCGGCACCGGCACCTCGTCCAACGTCTCCAATTCCACCAGGGCGTCGGTGATATCCGTCTCTTTTGCAAACCCAAGCCGGACCTCGTCACCTTCACCGACAGCGGCCTCGGCCATATCCACGTTAACCGCAATGGTCAACGTCGGTACATTAAAATAATCAACATCGCTCCGGCGAATCTCACGCGTGGATTCATCATCCAATTCAAGGCTCATGTTGGTCTGGCTGAGCGTGTTCAGCCTGCCGGAGATGATCTCGCCCTGCCGTTGGATAACGATGACTTCGCGGTCCTCACAGTTGGGATCAGCGTCACGGTCACAGGCGATCGTCTGGATATCCTGGCTCAGAATACGGTCTTTGGCGAATGTGACCGTCTCTTCGTTAACCGTGCGAACCGTCATCGTTTTATCATTACGATCGGTTAGAACGCCCGTCACCGTCACCCGGTCGATATACGTGATCGTCACATCGGACCCAACCATTGCATCGGGCGGGTCCATTTCGGTGACACGGCCTTTGGGTATGGTGAAGGCCCCCTCATCAGATTGTATGGTCAGGGTGGCCGGGGTTTCCTCTTCAATAAAGCCGGTACGCGTAACTTCTTCGCTGTCGATCACCGTGTCCAGCAGTTCGGCGATAACGGTTTCGACGGAGTCGCGGGTTTCGTCGGTGTAGCGCCCAATGATCATGGTTGGCTCACCCACGATCTGGACGACATCAAACAGATCATCGGTAGACACTTGCGGATCGTCCGTCAAAGACCGGATCACACGCCGGTAAGCGACCGACGACAGCATCGAATACAGGACAAAAATCGCAATTACAGCCAGGATAATGGCCCACCACGGCAGCCCGGCAGCCCAGTTGAGGATTCTGTCGGTCCAGCGCTGAGGTTCTTGTACCAGCGGGTCCAAGGATGGGTCAGAGGGGGGGTGAAGCTGTTCGGTACGCATTCGTTCATCTGGCATAACACATCTCACTTAAGAGTCCACACAAAGCCAAAGAGATACAACGCCTGTTGCACAGCTTACCACCCAGTCGTTTTATCCTTCAACTTTATTGTTGCATAACACGGGCATGAATATACTTTTATTCTTTCCAAAAACCATCTTTGTTTATCGTTAGATTTAACAAATGAGGCATTGCGTACCAAAAGGAACATCAACACTAAATCGAGCGCCAGGACAAAGCCCGGCGCTCGTGTATCTCATCATAATGAATGTCAGCGGGGCGCTCGTGATGCTGAGCGCCCACTATCAACGACTCATTACTCCGGACGGAAGGCGCTAGGCGCATCAACGCCGAACCACTTGAGGTGAATCTCGTTGTAGGTGCCATCCGCGATCACGGCGGCCAACGCCTCGTTGATCGCATCCAGCAGTTCCGGCTCGTCCGGCTGTACGGCGATGCCGTAGAACTCGTCCGTGAACGGATCGCCCACCAGCACAGCCCCCAGGTCGGGGTTCTTGGCGATGATATCCGCGCTCACCGGGCCGTCGTTCACAATCGCGTCGACGTCACCGGCGGCCAGCGCCTGGAAAGCCAGCGTGATCTCGTCATAGCGCACCACTTCGACACCTGCGATTTCACTCGCCGCGATGTCGCCCGTGGTCCCGCTCTGAACGCCTACCCGCAGGCCAGCCAGGTCTTCCGGCACTTCAACTTCGCCTGCACGATCGGCCAGTACGGCGATCATCTGCCCGGCGTTGAAGTACGGATTCGAGAAGTCAACGATCTCTTCGCGTTCTTCCGTGATCGTCGCTGCGCTGGATACGGCGTCGAACTCGCCCGATTGCAGCGCTACGAAGATACCGTCCCAACGCGTGTTGACCCATTCGATCTCAAACCCGGCGTGCGCCGCAATTGCATTCATCAGGTCCGGGTCGAACCCGACAATCGCGTCATCCTCATCCACGTACTCAAACGGCGGATATTCGGCGTTCACGCCGATCTTGATCACGCCGAAGTCCGATTCCATGGCTACTTCTTCGGCCACGGCTTCTTCTTCAGCCGCGACTTCTTCTTCAGGGGCAGCTTCGCCGTAGCCGGTCGTTATCGAGCCATCGGCCAACGCCGCCGCAACCTCGTCCAGTTCCGCTTTCAGGTCATCCGGTATCTGGTCTTCGAAGTCGTGGAATGGCGCCAACGCCGCTTTTCCAAAGAAGTTCCCCGGCACTGCCGTGCCGTCCTGGAGACCCATGATGATGTCCGCGACACCGCTGTCCAGCAGTTTCATCGCGCTCGACACCAGGCACGGATGCGCTTCCGGCACCGTCAGCCACTGGTCCGTGTCCACGCCGATGCACCACGGCGGCGGCCCATCATCACCGACCGCGTTCGCCACTTCGATCAACCCACCATTGCCGGTCTTGCCCCCTGCCGCGAACAGCACGTCCGCGTCCTGGTCCAACCCCTGCTTGGCCGTCGTCGCACCCCATTCCGGGTCCGTGAACGCCTGGTCGATCGATCCGGGGTGATACGTCGAGATGATGTTGATGTCCGGATTCACGTACAGCGCCCCGGCACGGTAGCCTTCGTTGAACGCGACCACCGGCGGCACCTGGTCCGTGCCCAACACCGCTGCGATTGTCCCTGTTTCCGTCAATCGCGCCGCCAGCACGCCCGCCAGGAACCCTGACTGGTCTTCGCTGAACACCAACCCGATCACGTTGTCTACTACTTCACCCTGGAACTGGTCCACGCCGATGAAGCTCACGTCCGGATACGTTCCCGCTGCTTCCAGCGTCGCCGACCCCAGCGCATACCCGACCGTCACCACGATGTCGAAGTCGTTCTCGGCAAACTCCGCGATGTTGTCCGCGTAGTCGGCGGCATCCTGCGTCTCGATGAAGTCTACTTCCGCACCGCACGCTTCCGCCGCCAGCACGCCCGCCCATGAACTCTGGTTGAAGCTGCCGTCATCGATCTCGCCCACGTCCGTCACCAGACCTACCTTCAGCCCGCTCAGGTCGTATGCTTCACAATCGATCAACTGCGCCGCCATCTCCATCTCGGCGGCGGGCGCTTCTTC
>JAFGHR010000026.1 GCA_016930015.1 Anaerolineae bacterium
GTGGCGTGGGGCACACCGATGGGCGATCTCATCTTCTACCCGCCCGCGGACGCCGAAGGTAAAGTCAACGACTACTGGTTCAACCCGACGGCAAGCTGCACGCAGTACAAAACATTCGCAGCCGCACAATAAGCTGACTGCTCTAGCTGTGAGTTGTGTCTGCGCGGGATCGGTAACAGCGATCCTGCGCAGTGATTCTGGCCGGGTTATGTTGAGGTTTTTCCCTGATGGCAGTGTATGACCTGTTAAAACGCGCACAACCTCACGTGATGGGCCACCAGTTGATGACTTCCTGGACGCTGATCCGCTGTCTGACCGGTTTTTGGACTGAGATGGATAACCCGATCTTCTGGCGCGAAATACTGCACCCCCCGATGTGGCAGCAGGCCGCCGACCGGCTGGCGCGTGCGACCGGTCTGCTGCTGGCATGTGGCGGCATGACCTGTTATCTCCTCATGAAGTTAGTGCTTTTCGTCGGCAGCCCGCTGATATTGCTCATGCCGGTGATCGTGCTGTGGACGCTGCTGCTCAGCCTGACAATTGGCCCGACTGTTGCTCGAGAACGGCAGGAATATTCCTGGGAATTGCTGATCGCGACGCCGCAGCCGCTCGGCGAAATTCTGATCGGCAAAACCGCCGGGGCGCTGTGGCGGCTGCGGCATGTGATGCGCGTGATGAGTGTGCTGCTGCTGCTGCTCATGGTGGTGATTGTCGGCCCGGCGAGTCTGGCGCTGGTGGTCATCTTTGATGTCAGCGGGACCCATGTGCCGGTTTGCGTGATGTGTGCAGCCACGATCATGCTGCCGCTCAGCATGGCCGCCGCTTTTATTGCCGATCGTGTCCAGCATTTTGTCCTGACTGTTGTGGCAGCCCTGGCGGTTAGTTCATCAGCGTCTTCGGTGCGCAGCGCGTTAGTAGGGGCCAGCGTGGCTGCGTTTACGATCTGGCTGATCGACGTGGTTGTCGTGGTGATGGTGCTGGCCCTGGTGGGGCCCAACCAATCCCTTGCCGCGCCGGGACACGCCCTGCTGGCGTATGCTACGCTGGGGCCTACCGTGGCATACCTGGTTGTGCTGCCATTGGACCAGATGGCGTTGTTGATCATTGCCACGCTTACCGCGCGTGAGATCGTAGTGACTGGTTTGTGGCGCTGGACGGTGCGTGCCGCCCATGCTGAATAACCTGCCGCCTGAGTCAGCGTGCCGCATGGCTCACCGTTTCCGTTTGTCTGTTGAGTGTTATAGTATGCAAGTCAAGCGTTGGTGTGTGGTGAGCGTGATGTGAACATGATGGACCAGGCGATCAGGCTGTCACGGGTGCGGACTGTCAAACAGGATGATACGACTCCATTTGCCGGGAATCTGTGGCGTTTTCTCGTGGTCCAGGTGTTATGGCCGCGCCTGCTTCCGCCCGGACCCGTCACCGCACGTGAGGCGGGCCGCCCTACGCTGTGGTACCCGGTCGGGATGGGACTGTCACGCTTGGGCGGCTTGTTTGTGTATTTCGTTATTTTCCTGATGACGGGATCGATGGTGTTGGGCAGCAGCGACAGGTTTGCTGATATCCTCAGCGTTTTGCTGCTGCCGTTGTTCCCGCTGGTGATCATGTTGCCGTCACCGCTGTTATGGATTTTGCCGCTTAGCCTGTCGCTGGCGCCGCTGGTGGTGCGTGAACGCGAGTGCGGCACCTGGGACCTGCTGCGTGTCACGCCCTATTCGACCGAGTATCTGCTGCTCGCCAAAATGGCCGGGGCGTTGTGGTGGATGGCAGGCATGATCAACCGGCTGCGCAGTGTGATCCTGGTGTATGGATTGATCGTGGGCGGGATAACGTTGTTTTTTGGCACCGGGATACAGGAGTTTTCGCCGCCGGATAGGCTGCGTGAGTGGGCGCTCGTGTATGTTCCGGTGGGGATGATCATTTTTTTATTCGACCGTATGCAGTTGTTCGCGGTGATGGTCGTGGCCGCGTTGGCGGCGGGCGCGTCGTCATCGTCGGTACGGAGCGCGCTGGTCCGGACGCTGTCTGCCGTGTTTGGTGCCCTGGTCCTGGATATGGCCCTGGTGTGGCTTGTGTTGATCGTCGCGGTGCAGCCCTCACTTGAGTATCCGCTGTTGAGTATAATCGCGTTGATCTCGTTTGGCCCACCGCTCGTTTATCGCGCCGAACTGGCGCTGATTCCGGCGCTGCTCGCCATTTTCGGGACGTTTGCCGTGCGCGCCGTCGTGTTCCGGCTGTTGTGGCGTTATACCGTCAGCGCTGCGCGAACCGCGTAGGTTGCACACGCCGTTTGGCGCTGCCCGGTGCGTAAATAACCATCACCCGCTTATCGAGCCGTTCGGCGGTATGTTGTAATGATGAATACATGGACTCTCGCCCACTACCTGACGGATTTTGCCCTATCGTTCACGAATCCGGTGTTCGCGCGTGAACGCCGCCGCATTAGTGACCGGTTGATCTCTGTTCCGCCGCTGAATCCCTGGCTGGTGTTCGTGATCGGCTGGGCCGCCGCTGCGCTGCTGCTGGCGCTTAATCTGCTGCTGATTCTGGTGGCTGTGCTGGCGATCTGGACCCTGTTGGCCGGGTTGATGCTGTCCCGTACTGTGGCCACCGAACGCCAGGCCGGTACCTGGGACATGCTGCGCCTGACACCCCTGCACCTGGACACGATCTTGATCGGTAAGGCGTCGGCGGCGCTGTGGCCGCTGCGTTACCTGTTGATCGTGGTGCGCGGGCTGCTGGTGCTGGCGGCGGTGGGTGTAGGTGTGATCAGTCTGCGGTTTGTGCCCGATATCCTGTTCACACAGTCGGTCTGGCTGCCGTTGATCTGCGTGGTGCCATTGGGCATGGCGGTGCTGGGGGCGGCGGTATTCCTGTTTGACCGGGTGCAGCAGCTTGTATTGATCGCGTTGGCCGCGCTGGCGGCCAGTGCGGCGTCACCATCGGGACGGGTAGCGATGGTCGGCGCGGCAGCGGTCGTGTTTGTCGTGTGGCTGTTGGATATCTGCGTGGCGATGATCGTACTGGTGGTTTTGCCCGTTCGCACGACGACCACAATCGGCAGTGACGTGATCGGATTGGCGGCGCTGGGCTCAACGGCGCATTATCTGCGTGTGTTGCCGTTCGGCCAGGCGGCGCTGGCGGTGGGGGTTACGTTGGCCGCACGCGAGATCACGGTCCGTACGCTGTGGCGCTGGACACTTCACGCCGCGCGCAGTTGATGATTACCCGACCGGCTGTTCAGCCGACCGGCTTTAGCCGACCAGCTTTAGCCGACCAGCAGCGCGATCCCCGCGAGCGCCAGTAATGTGAGCATCAGCCGGTCGAACAGGGACACGTTGACCCGGTCGATCAAGCGGCTTCCGACCCACACCCCGATCCCCACCAGCGGCAGCGCCCACATGATCCCGATCACGTCATCAACGCGGATCACATCTGCCGTGATGAACAGCGGCAGCTTGAGCATATTCAGCAGGAAAAAGAATAATACCGACGTGGCGATAAATACGCGGGGCGCGCTCCGGATCAGCAGCATGTAAGCCGTGTAGGGCGGTGCTCCGGCGTTTGCCAGGGCCGATCCAAACCCGGACCCCCAGCCCGCCAGCCACGCATGCCAGTTACGCGGATTATATTCGACGTTTTCGAGCGTATCGCTCGCCAGCTTGTAGGTCACAACGCCCAGCGTGATCACGCCCAACAGCCGCCGCAGCAGGTCATCAGGCAGGGTAGTCAGCAGCGCAATGCCCATCAGCACACCGACAGCCGCCGCGGGCAGCATCAGCCGGAGCTGTGTGTTATCCCACTGGCGCCAGTAGGCGCGCATGGCGAATATATCGCCGACCAGGAGCAAGGGCAGCGTCAGCCCGATCGCGTCCGATACCGGCATGATCAGGCTCATCAACGGGGTGAGCAGCGCCCCGGCAGCCGGTCCCAGCCCGCCTTTTGACAACCCGACCAGCAGTGCAGCAATGATGATTACCAGGGTTACGAGCATAGGCGTTTGTGTGCTTTGTGTGTGAGGCCAGCAGGCGCGAAAAATGACACTGTAGAGTGTACCACGCGAAGTCGGCCTGTCGAGAAGACCAGCGCGACCGGCTAGGGCTATCGCTTCAAAATCGAAAAATGCCCCTCCCCCGTGCGACCGCCGGTCGCGCATCCCCTCCCCGGCCAAGCCATGGCAGGGAAAAACAACCGATCGCGCGCGATCAAGTCCCCCGTCCCGCTGTCTGGACGGGGGACTAGGGGGAAGGCGTCGCTCATAAGCGCGATCACTCATTTGAAGCGATTACCAGCGCGCCCGGCTGATCAGCCGTGATCAGCCGGGCGCGCGTCGTTAGCGGCGGCGTGTCACGTGCTCACGCTGCTTAGTAAACAGCCCACAGACAGTTGTCGTCGCAGTCGCTTCCATTAGGCGGATCGCACTGTTCGCCGGGATCGACGTTCCCGTCACCGCAGTAGGGGCGCAGTTGGCAGCCAGCGTCACACGTATCGGTGTTGGGCAGTTCGCACTCCTCGCCTTCTTCAACCACGCCGTTACCACATACCGGCTGTTGTCCGATTTCCATGCAGTTGGCATCACAAAGCTGCGTGCCGGGCGGTTCGCATTCCTCGCCGGGATCGATGATCCCGTTACCGCAGAAGGCCCGCAACTGGCACTCAACGTCACAGGTATCGGTGCCGGGCGGTTCGCATTCCTCGCCGATCGTCTGGTCAATGACACCGTCACCGCACGGCTGATCGACGTACATAGGCTCACCTTGGAAGATGGTCTGGCACTGCTGATCACAGGTGGTGTCATCCGGCGGATCGCACTGCTCGCCGCCTTCGGGTGATACCACGCCATCCCCGCAGTACAACAACTGCTGGAAGAGCGTACAGTTCTCGCTGCACGTGGCGCCATCGGGCGGATCGCATTCTTCACCATTTTCAGGTGATACGACGCCGTCGCCGCAGTACAACCGCCCCTGCAGGAACGTGCAGGCCGCGCTGCACGCGGCGCCATCGGGCGGATCGCACTGCTCGCCCAGGTCCGGCTCGACTACGCCGTTGCCACAGTGTGACTGCTGGGTCGGAATCCAGTGGCAGGCGTAGTCACAGGTGACGCCGTCCGGCGGATCACACGCTTCGCCCAGGTCGGGTTCGACTACGCCATTGCCGCAGGATACCCGCTGGATCGCCATCGGCGTGCATACCGTGCTGCATGTGACGCCGTCGGGCGGATCACACATTTCGTCGCCTTCGAGAATGCCGTTACCACACGCCGGTTCCACGGTTACGAGCATACCCTGGCAGATATCGCTGCACGTGACGCCGTTGGGCGGATCACAGAGCTCGTCATTCTCGACAATACCGTTGCCGCAGATCGGCTCGCGCGGCGCTGGCGGATCAAGCGGGAACCAGAGGTCATCGGCGGGGTAGTCACATACCGGCAGGTCGTCGGCGCACGTGACCAATAGCTGTATCCGCCCGGACGTGGCGATGTCCGCCGAGCCGACTTCGACTTCATATAACCCGCTGCCTGACATCACGGTCACCGTGTCGTTGAGCGCGCGCCCGCCTTGCAGCATGGCGATTGAGGTGCCGCGCTGGTCGCGCACCTCCGCCGTGAACGGGAACGTCAGCGGGTGGCCTTCCGACAGGTCGGTTACGATCAGCGTCGTGACGCACAGCGGGCTGGCCTCGAATTCAAAATACTGCGGTTGCGGGCGCACCGGGATCGTAACATCGACCGGTACGCCGAACGGCAGCGGGGTACGCTGGACCGGCCCGCGTCCGTCCAGGCGCAGCAGGTAATCACCGGATGCGCCGTCGGCGCTGCCGACCAGGATCGAGAATGTGCCGGTTTCGGGCAAAAAGATCGACAAATACGCATCGGTTTTTACCGGCATGAACGGGGCGTTATCGCTGTGACCAGCCGACTGCTGGCTTGGCCCAACGATGTTGATGCTGGGATTCATGGCGCGGTCGGTGCTGGCGACGTGGACCGTCACCAGGTCGCCACTATTGCCATTGAACAGGTAGATGCCCATTGGAATCTGGGCGTTGATGGTGCCGATCAGGCTGGTGCCGTATTGAATCTGGTTCGCCTGGGCATAGGCAGTTTGAGAACCCGTCCCGGTGGAAAATAAGTTCACCGGCAGCGCGGCTGTCGATATAAGCAGGATCAGGATAATCACCAGAATCGCGTGCTGTTTTCGTATCATGTCGTAGCCCTCCTGTGGCAAGTGGTGTAAGTGTGCCGGTCCTGATAGGGGGATATACCAGGATGCCGCCTTGTATGGCCGCGCTGGGAGCAGGGTGATCACAAAGCGTATTTCCATAATACGCGAAAAAGCGCGTCACCGAAAAGGCTTGATCAAATTATTAACAAGATCGATTCAAAGTCCTGACCAGGGTACCATCTGGCGAAGATAAAAATCAGTGTACTCGCGACGTGGCTATGGGTAAATGTCGATGCCCAGCCCGGTAGCGACCGCCACGATCAGCGGCGCGATGATGAGCGCGGGCAAAAAGTTGGCTACACGCGGTTTTTTGAGCTCCAGCAGCGTCAGCGACAGCCCCAACAGCATCACCCCGCCGACGGCTGTCATTTCGTTGATCATGGCGTCGCTCATGAACTCGCCCGCCAGGCTGCCCGCCAGCGCTAACCCGCCCTGCAAGCCCAGGATCGTGATCACGCTGAACATCACGCCAATGCCCAGGCTGGCCGCGAAGGCCATCGCCGCGAAACCGTCCAGCGTGCTTTTGATCGCGAGCTGTTCGAATCCGCTGGACAGGCCCATGCCATCCTGGATCGAGCCGACAAACGTCAGCGGTCCCACGCAAAACAGCAGGGACGCCGTGACGTAACCCTTGATGAAGCGGGCGCGGCGTTCGGCGGCGGCCTGGATGTCGTGTTCGTTTTCAGGACCGGATGCGCGGCGGTTGTTCCGGCCCTGGACACGCTTTTCGAGCCATCCGGCGAACTGCTGAAGCCGCCCGTCGATGTCCACCAGTTCGCCCACAATCGCGCCGATGACAATGCTCAGCAGGGGGATGATCACGTTGCCCGTTTCGGACATGTTGCTGAAACCGACGTACAGCGTGGTCAGGCCCAGGCCGATCACGACCGATTCCTGAATACGATCCGACAGACGCTGCCCGATGGTCAGGCCGACCACGCTGCCAAGCAAAACGGTGATGGTGTTGAGAATGGTTCCGCGCATGATGTGATGTCCTCGTGGTGCTGCTGTTCAGGGTATGGATAAATCAAATAAAACAATCAGGGCGGCCCACCGGGCCGCCCTGCGTAAAAAACACAATAAACCCGGCCTTCCACACCCCCGTATTAGACCACAGTCAAGGCCCGGTGCGGTTGGTGATCCTGTCTAAATCACCCGGTGGGGCTGGCCGTTGGTTTTTACGGCACGCCGTTGATGTCTACGGCACACCGACCGTGGTAGGTGTCGGCGGGATGGGCGTGGCCGTAACCCAGGGCGCGATGGCCGTCATGGTCTGTTCGTGTGATGCGGTTTGCGCGGCATAGATCGCCTGTTCGGTGGCGGGCATGTTGGCGGGCTCGATGCTGGTTTCCACGCCCCACATAAAGGGCCGCACGATCTCAAACCACGTTTGCCCCGGCTTCAGGTGCATGGGTGTTTCGCCGTCCGCGAACATCAGGTACAGGCCGATCTTACCCTGGGAGTGCCACCATTCACCCTGCCACCACTTGCCATCACGGAACAGCCACGCGGTGCCGCGTCCCCACAACACGGTTTCGAGCACCGTGCCGCCGGTTTCGCTTTCGTAAATCTCCGGGCGCGGGATGTGTTCGGCTTCCAGGATCACCACATTGTCGGTATTGATCTGCTCGTTGGTTTCGGCATCGTAGTGCGGCAGGCCCGTGTTCCAGCGGTAGTAGCGCCCGTCGTCGGGATTGTACTGCCAGCGCGTATCCTGCCGGTCGTTGTACGAGTCGATGAAGATATCGTTAACCACTTCGCCGCCCACCGGCGGCACATAAGAAAACGCCAGCCCTTTGAACTGGAAACCTTCGCCAACCTGCCGCCGCTCGGCCTCGTCCCACATCTGGTAGACGTTGCCGAACAACGTATGTTCGAAGGCCTTGCCTTCTTCCTCGAAGCGGCAGAACGGCGGGCAGTTGACGCCCAGGTGCGGCGACAGCGCGCGCCACTTCCACTCCGAGTCGAGGATATACTGCCGAATCCACTCGTTCGAGCCGCTGTAGGCCAGCAGGCCGTCGAACATTTCGACCAGTTCGAGGTCCAGCAGGCGGGCGCTGCGAATGCTGCCGACGTGTTCGCTGCCCTGGCTGCGGTAGATCGCGGCAAAACGTGTTACGCCGCCTTCGACTTCGTATTCAAACACGATGTCGGCCTTCATCAGGCCGCTTTGCGGGCGCACGACTTCAGGGAAATTCGACACTTTGACGATCGCACTGCGGCGGATACGGGATTCCTCGTCGGGATAGGGCAGGCCGGTCAGCGGGTTGAAGTTGTCGGGATATTCGCGCGGTCCGACTACGGTTACGGTAGGACTGGGCGTAAACGTGGGCGTGTTGGTGATCGTCGGTGTGAATGACGCGGTCGGCGTGAACGACGGTGACGGCGTCAGCGTGGCGCTGGGCGTCAGGGACGGCGTGATCGTCGGTGTGTCCGATATCAGCGGCGTTGGCGTGAAGCGCGGCGTATTGGTTGGTGGGATCGTGGGCCGCGCGGTGTTAGTCGGCGGCGCGGTGGCCTGCGCGTCCTGTTCGGCTGCCAGCGGCGGGATCATGATCATCAGGCTGATGACCAGAACCGCCACGACTGCCGTTGTTATCGACAGGATTATCACCAAGCGCCGCATATACACCACCCTTACATCCTCGTGCAACCTATTACGTCTTGAATACGGTCGCACAGTATACCGCTGCCGCGCTTATCTGCCTAGTTCTGTGACAGGGGCGTTCACCCACCGGGTGCCCTATGTTTTTGCTTGATGGTGCTCATGTACCGTGAGCATTAGGGGTGGGTAGTATCAGGGTGACAGGGGTTCATTTTTAGCTTTTTTCTGAAACAACCCTAGTTGTCCCGAACTGGTTCCCGTGATTTCGGGAAAACGGAACCTGGAGGTCTCCAGGTATTCTTCAATGAGTTCAAACGCGAGCCAGTACCGCTGTTGAGCTTCGCACACTTCACCAGTTACGACGCTACCAGCAAATGGATCAACGACAATATCTTCGCGGTCGGTCAAAAACTTGATGAAAAACTCAGGTAAGCCGTGGGGGAACCGTGCGGGATGTGGTTTGATACCTGCTTCACGGCATGCCTTGAGGTATGTGCCGTTCGAATCGGTGTTGGCGAGTTCAATCAGGTTAGGGGGGATTGCCCCGCCGTGGTTTTTCGTAAAATTATCGGAGATATCGTGGCCGGAAGGGCGTTTTTTGGCGTGGTATCCGTTCTTCAGCAAGCTTTTCATCGAATCGCTATAGGGTTTTAGGACATTGCGGTTATCCGCTTTGGGGTACGGTGTTTTCGAGAACCACCAAATCGTGTTGATCGCGTCCTTAACGCGGATTCGTCGTACTGTGACCCACTCCGCCGGTGATGGAAGCTTGGCGGGATTGTACCAGAAAAAGTCTTGAGCCAGATAGAGACCGAGCGTTTCAACAAGTGTGATCGCTAATTGAAAGTGATATAGGGAGCGGGTTGGCTGTCCTTTGATCCAGGTTCCGCCAATGTCAATGACAATGCTGCCATCGTCGGTCACGATCCGCTGCATTTCCCGCGCAAATGGCAGAAACCACTCAACATACTTGCGTGCTGAGACATTCCCGTATTCTTTTTTTCGCTTTAGGGCAAACGGTGGTGATGTCATTACCAGATTCACGGAACTGTCGGGTATTTGCGACAGCAGCTCAAGCGCATCACCCAGGTACGTTGCTCCATACTGGGTCAGGTAAAATGGGGTGGTGTTTATCCAGTTCTGGTAATGCACTGTTTTTTGCCTAACTCGTTATGTCATCGGGTGTGTTATCGTATGACGCCCGCGCTTTGACAAGCATCGCGTTTTCGGCTTTTTGATTAAGGATATGCACAATGTCCAGCGGATTTTCGGCGATCTTTCGGATGTCGGATTTGTCAAACAAAATGATATTCAGATTCGATGTGCGCATAACATGATCGCTGTAGCGGTGAGCATCAGTTGTGAAACGGCTGGTCGTGATGATGAAAACGACATTCGAGTATAAGAATGTCAATGCCAATCCGACTTCTTTGGCAATATCTTCTAATCTGACAGCCGTTTTTGTGTTCTTGGCCTGGATTTGCCACCGGCTGAAGATGAGGCGACTACCTTCAACGATCACATCGACTTCTGCGCCGCCTGTTTCCTGGCTCCGCTTTCGCCATGCTTTAAACTTCAGATCAAGAATTCGAGACAGGTAGATGGTCAGGAGTTCT
Source organism: Anaerolineae bacterium (assembly GCA_016930015.1). Taxonomy (GTDB): domain Bacteria; phylum Chloroflexota; class Anaerolineae; order Aggregatilineales; family Aggregatilineaceae; genus JAFGHR01. Next base: position 10,443 of record JAFGHR010000026.1, read on the forward strand.
AATGCAACACCTTTTACGTAGGTATCGTCACTACTCAGGTCTGATATGATTTCTGCAAATGGTTTTTCATAAAGTGTTTTGGGAACCAACCCCGTTTTTTCAATGACCAGGTCCAAGATTGGTTCAGATATTTGTTCGTAAAACCGGGCGGTACGGAAAATTTCAAAAGATTTGGCCCCGCGCCCCTTTGTTGTTTTCTCCTGGCGAATATACCCCAGCGCTTCCAAAGGATCATATATTTTCTTTGGTAGCGATTTGAAGTCAAACTGGATGCTGTACAAATTATGAGCGAGCTCGGCGACGTGACTACCGATGAGCGGGTCTGGATCAGGAATATGCGCAAGTGCGCGCAGAAACGCCCTTTGATCTGATGATAAATCAACAAGATGATCGATATCTTCCGTGCCTATTCCCGTAATTGCACGCAAACGTTCCTCGTTAACCTCGTATATTTGGGGAGGACGCGTTGCTTTTTCGTCGAAAATACCCGCTTTTGCCAGCCATAACCGCATGCTGCTGATATGTACTGTACCGCGTGGTACATGAAGCCCGCGATCATCGAGCCTGCGACTTAGTGAGTTGAGCGTAATGTCTTCACCAGCTTGACGCATAATGTTTAGCGTTTCACATACGATATGGCCTTTTCGTTCAAGCAGGATGTGCTGAGCAAATCGTTCATACATGCCAGATTCATCTTGATGAGACAGATGTAGAAGTTCGCCAGCAAGTACTGTAGGCTGTGCGCCCTGTTCGTCTAGCAAGCCGTAATCTCTCATACTGAGAATCACATTGTCGGCAAGTTTGAAGCGGTTGTAATCGTCAGCAGCATGATCTTCAAAAAACGTTTCGAGGATCGCATCGGTCAACTGGTCTCGATTGCCAGCATACTGGTGAATAATATCCAGCAGTGCTGGCAAATCGATTTGATTCGGGCTGAATTGTGCGCCAAACGGGATGTCGCTGGTTTTCGCCAAGTGGACACCTCCTCCTTTTTGGCTGATACAGCCCTAGTTTACCCCTCTTCGAGGCAGCGCGCCCATTCCAGGTAATCGGCCAGGAAGCGCCCGGTGTGACTCTCCGCGACTTCGGCGACCTCTTCGGGCGTGCCTTCGGCGATCAGGTAACCGCCGTCGTCGCCGCCTTCCGGCCCCAGGTCGATCACGTGATCCGCGACCTTGATAATGTCCGGGTTGTGCTCGATGATCAGCACGGTGTTACCGCGATCCACCAGCGATTGCAGCACCTCGATCAGCTTGGCGACGTCTGCTGTATGCAGGCCCGTCGATGGCTCGTCGAGCACGTACAGCGTCTGGCCGGTGGCCCGCTTGGACAGTTCGCGGCTCAGCTTGACGCGCTGCGCCTCACCGCCGGACAGCGTTGTGGCGGGCTGCCCGATCCGGATGTAGCCCAGGCCGACCGCGTCCAGCGTGACCAGCTTGTTGTGAATGGTCGGGATATTCTCGAAGAACGTCAGGCCCTCGCTGACGGTCATATCCAGCACGCTGGCGATGCTCTTGCCCTTGTACCTGACCTGGAGCGTTTCCAGGTTATAACGTGCCCCGTGGCACACCTCGCACGGCACGTAAATATCCGGCAAAAACTGCATTTCGATGCGAAGCTGGCCCTCACCCTGGCAGTGTTCGCAGCGCCCGCCCTTGACGTTAAAGCTGAAGCGTCCCGCCTTGTAGCCGCGAATTTTACTCTCCGGCAGTTCGGTGAATAACGTGCGGATCGCATCGAACATCTTGGTGTAGGTGCCGGGATTACTGCGCGGCGTGCGCCCGATCGGGGACTGGTCGATGTGGATCACCTTGTCGATCTGCTCCAGCCCCTCGATGCTGGTATGTGCGCCGGGTCGTCCCTTCGACCTGTAGATCGCTTTCGACAGCGCCTTGTACAGCACCTCGATCATGAGCGTGGACTTGCCCGATCCGCTCACGCCCGTGATCACGATCAGCTTGCCCAGCGGGATCGAGACGTCGATATCTTTCAGGTTGTTTTCGCGCGCGCCGTAGATCGTGATCGCCTGCCCGTTGCCGGAACGCCGCACCGCCGGGAGCGCGATACACACCCGCCCGGAAAGGTACGCGCCCGTGATGCTGTCCGGGTTTTGCATGATCATGTCGGGCGTGCCCTCGGCCACGATCTGGCCGCCGTGTTCGCCTGCGCCCGGTCCCAGGTCCACGATCCAATCGGCGGCGAGCATGGTTTCGTGATCGTGCTCGACGACTAACAGCGTGTTTCCCAGGTCACGCATGCCTTCCAGCGTGCGGATCAGGCGGGCATTGTCGCGCTGGTGCAGGCCGATGCTCGGTTCGTCCAGCACGTATAACACGCCGGTAAGCTGGCTCCCGATCTGGGTGGCCAGCCGGATA
>JAFGHR010000027.1 GCA_016930015.1 Anaerolineae bacterium
AGCGTGTCGCCATCGCCCGTGCCATCATCTGCCAGCCGGGACGCCTGCCGCCCGGCGAATCCGAATGCACCGCACCACAGCACCGCCTCTTTGAGATCGCCGCCCATGCTGATGAATTCCACGCCCGCCCCCACCCGTGTATACGGGGCCAGCTCATCCAGCTTGACGCCCGGCGACAGCTTGACGGCTAATGCTTCAAAATCCCAGGCGGTGATCGTGTCCAGCGGCGGGAGATAGTCACGCACAGAAAACACGCGCCGCCCCAACACACGCCGCGCCGGGTCAAAAAACGCGGCGGGAATATCCGCCAGCGGCAGCGCATCACGCAAATCGGCGCGAACAAACAACGCCCTCCGGCCATACACCGCCAGGTTCGCCCGCGCCAGCCGCAGCCGGAGCGCGTCACGGTCCAGGGCAACAACACAAGCACCGGGAATCATGGCCAGGGCCAGCGTATCACCACCGATTCCGCAGCCGAGATCGGCAATGTGTGTAACACCCAGCGCCGTAAAACGTCGCGCCCGCCACAGGCTCACCGCTTCGCTGCTGGCCTGTTCGAGCGCATCCGGAGTCAGAAACATGGCGTCACCCCGGCTGAATTTGGCCGCCGCCCGTTTCCGCAGCCGGGCCAACGTCAACGCCGCCCCCGCCACGTCCGGCGGAAACTCACGGCGCACATCCGCCAGCAGCGGCAGCGTATGGGATTCACTCAGATCGGCGCACGCCAGCCGCGCCAGCAGCGCGTGCCCTTCCGGACTGAGCAACACGTCCAGCGTGCGCGAATCCAAACGAATGCCCCTTTACACGGCACAATACAGCCTGACACAAGCAGAGGCAAGGCGGCGAAAACCGGCTGCCTGCCCCTGTTCCCTATACGTAACCCACCGGCGAAGCGGTGCGCGGATCAGGATTCGATCTGCTCGATGAGCTGTTCGAATTCTTTCCATTCGTCCTCAGCCAACACCAGCGCCCCCCAGGTAAACTGGACCTCGATGTCGCCATCAGCATCATCAGAGGGCGCATCCGGATCGTTAAATGCGGCTCGAATCTTGACCAGGAACTCGTCCCATTCTTCCTGGAAGAAGTGTACGGTCACCGGGCCAAGTTCAAGATGGTACGTGATCTCTTCGTCTGGCTCATCGGCAGCCCAGACGATGTAGTTTTCGGTTTCGGCCAGGGTATCGGTCGGGATTTCGGGCATATCATCGCTCATAGCGTTGAATTTCTCCTCAATTGTCAACAAGGAACGAATCCGGATTATACAAGTACACCTGAATATCGGTAAAAAACTGGCCAACATGCACACCGTCCATAAGGGCGTGGTGGGCCTGCACGCTCAACGGCATTTTTATGGATGATCCATCCTCAAAACATTTTCCCCAGGCAAAACGCGGCACCGAATCCACGGGGAATTTGAGCGGATGCATCACGCTGGTGAATGACACCCAGGGAATCGAAGTCGAGTATAACAGGTCATCCCTTGGCTCGTTTTCAATACTTGGATGCGCTCGTACGTAAGCGATTTGTTCTGCGGCCCGTGCCGCAAACACGCCGAAATCTTCCGCATAGTCAACCGTACAGAACGTAAACAAGTTGCCATCCCGCAGAATCGTCGTGCCAGGATGTACAATCTCATGTTCGATCACCGTTGCTCCCCGAATGCGGTAGCGGAACTCGCGGATGGCATTGGCGGTACGGGCAAGCACGAATAATGTCGCGACGGTAAACGATAGGTCACGCTGCTTGACGGCGGGAAAGAAAGCGGTCACATCCACATTGGCGCAGAGGTTGAAGTGAGGATAGTCCCAGGTGCTAAACTGCTTGAAGTGATCGCGCCGTTCCCAGGTATCCAGGTTAATCTGCCGCATACGGTTCCTCCAACCCTCATTGTCGCGCCTGACCGGTTCAGTACCCGTGAGTCGGCTCGCTGTACCAGTCATCGGCAGACGCATACGCATCGTTGTACATGTCAGCCAGTTGGTCTGGCGGCAGCACCGGGAATCGTTTGCTGAGAAAAAAACGAGTCAGGCGATAGACAAAAGCGTACCGCCGCCTGCTGTACGCCGGTACGGTGGGGAACAGCTCTTCATCAAGCAGTTTGCCGCGCAGGTAACGTCCGAACAGGCGCAGGGACGCTACGGTGGGCGCGGCCAGCACCACGCCGAGCACGCCCGCCACGCTGGCCCCAATCAGGATCGCGATCAACACCACAAACGGGTGCAGGTCCAGGCTGTTGCCCAGGATGCGCGGCACCAGGAAGATCGCTTCCAGGTTTTGAATGCCGATGTACGTCAGCGATACCACCACCGCATACATGAGCCCGCCGCCCAACCAGGGAATGGTCGTGCTGGATGAGGTCAAGGCGAACAATACTGCCGGAATCTGGGCCAGGGCTGGCCCCAGATTGGGGATAAACTCGAAGAATCCGGCAACCGCCGCCAGCAGCAGCGGCTGCGGCAGGCCCAAAATCAACGCGGCGATATACGTCGCCAGCCCGACAGCCAGACACAGCAGCACCTGCCCGCGCAGATAGGCATTCCATATCTGGGCCAACTCGTGCAGCAGGCGCGCCACGTCACCGCGATAACTTTCCGGCGCGGACTCGACTAAATAGTTCGCAAACAACGGCCCGTCACGCATCAGGTAAAAGATCATAACCAGCACAAACGACAGCGTCAGCAAAAATGACAGCGCCCCGCCTACAAAACTCAGCGCCGGGTCGGCCAACGACCGGACTGCCGTTTGCAGGGTATCGGTCAGGTTGCCACCGGACTCCGATTCGTCTGCGGGAACAAACATGTTTTCGAGTTCCTGCCAGGGCACGAACTCAAAATCACCGATCGTGATCGGCTTGTCGAGCACGGAGCGCAGATCGTTTTCGGTGCTCTTGATCAGGTCTGGCAGGTCATCGGCCAGCTCGCGGAGCTGGGACACGGTCGCCGGAACGATCAGCACGCCGAACACACTCAGCAGCCCCAACACAAATAACCAGGCCAGAAACACACTCAACGTGCGCCGGATTTCGTAACTGGGAATTACCCTGGACAACCGGTGTTCAAAAAAGGTCACGACCGGCGAGAGCAAATAGGCCAGCACAATAGTAACGGTGATCGCCATCCAGGTAGCCTGGTTGACCTGCCGCATAAACAGAACAATCAACGTCAGAATGACAACCGTCACAATACGTTTGGTGGTCGTGCTCCACGGCGGGCTGGTAACCGATGGTAATTTGCTAGACACGCCCCTACCCCAAAACTCGTTTGCACTCGCGGATAACGTTCATTGTAACGTGCCCAAAACCGAAAGGCGAGTATTTCCGGGTGCCCGCCAGGGCTATCGCTTCAAATGAGTGATTGCGCCTATGAGTGACGCCTTCCCCCTAATCCCCCTTCCAGCCAAGCTGGACGGGGGATTTGATGCACGATCCTTGATCGCGCACGATCGGCTGTTTTGCCCCTCCATGGCTTGGCCGGGGAGGGGAACCGGGCGTTAGCCCGGAGGGGAGGGGCGTTTTTCGACTTTGAGGCGATTGCCCTGAGACACCCGCCCCAGCATATTGCCTGCGTTTGATCGGGAACATGTCACTATCAGGATTTGCCGTTCGATCCCGACAGCGCAGTCGTTAAACCGAGCGCCATGTAAATGGTTCCGGAAAAGTACCGCTGACCGCGCAAGAAAACGGTGCTGCTTTTTAACCACTGACCTGCCGTGCCCGCCAGCAGCGCGTAACCACTATCACTGAAAATGCCGAGCACGACGAACAACACGCCCAAAAACAGGATTTGCAGCGCCACTGCCCCGCGAGCCGGGTCGGCGAACTGCGGCAGGAACGCGAAAAAGAATAACGCCGTCTTGGGATTGAAGATGTTGACGATAACCCCCTGTGTGAAAATTCGGGAGAGGGATTTTTGCCCGTTGAGTTCCGGCTGCTCAAGTTCCGATTTTCCCATAAATTTACGGATACCGAGGTAAATCAGGTAGGCAGCGCCGAGATACTTCACGACACTGTATGCCAGCGCGGAGGAAACCAGAATGGCGGATAACCCCAGTGATGCCCCCGCGACATGAAACATCGTGCCTGTGCCGACGCCAAAGGCCGACACGATCCCTGCCAGGCGTCCCTGGTCGATGCTGCGCGTGATGATATATAACACGGCTGGTCCCGGTGTGATGAGCAGCAGCATGGTCGCGGTTACGAAAATCATTAGTGTTGCAAAGTCGGGCATTAGTCATTTTCCTTGAGTTAATGCGTCGAACTGGACGTGTGATGAAGCCAACTCTCACGGCGAAAATACGGCACAGGTGCAGCCTGTTCGTTAATCCCAGGGATTCCGCTCACGTTCGGCAGCGAAGGGGTATTGGTCTTTGCGACCATCAATAAAGACGGCCACCCACTCCGCCAGGCGGCAGGTTAAGCTGTGATCCTGGTCGCAACCAGCGCCTTGACCTGCCGGACATGCTGCTACCCCAAACTCATTTGCCCCCGGAGATAGTTCTCATTGTAGCGTGCCCAAAATCGAAAGGCGAGTGTTTCGGCGCCCAGTTGAGCATATTGTCCAAGACACAGGCCTTAAGGATACTTGATTAACATTATTTATAAACACTTAACACCATACTATCTCGTAGAAAATAGCCAAATCGCGACTTGGCTAATGCCCTTTCGCCTGCTACAATGAAAGTGGTAGCAGTAGCATGATCAAACAGAGAATTACAGGCAAAGCAATTCGTCGTTAATGAAAGAGCTGTGACGAAATAGATTTATGTGAGAAATATCAGCACTCCCCTAAACTAGTAGACCGTTTTTGCTCCGCACAACGATTGAGGTGCGTTAAAGGGTCTGCGCATGTGTGTTCGTTTTGCCTGGCCCGCGCCACGCCTGCACTCTGTTACCGGCATGCTACAGCTCACCCGAATACGTTCGTTGGCACGGCAAACGGTCGTGTTTATCTTGTTGTGTGGGGAAGAACCCGCGCTGTGTGCGGCAGCAGCGGTTCGCCCATAATGCGTTGGGGTAATTGTCGCGAGGACTCGAATGACTGCTTACTTAATTGTTGATGTCGATGCACTACTCCAACGCCTGGAGACACGGGGAGTTGCACTCGACATCCATACCGTAGCAACCGCACTACTGAATGGGGCTACACTGGCCGCAGGACTGGAGAGTCCTGACGATCTGATCGCGATTGCTGTCGCTGATTGGAATCGTTACCGGCGACCCAGCGGCAGCGTTGGCGTAAGCGTGCAGCAGGTGTTCGCGGGTGAGGGATACGACCTGTTTAATGTGCCAGAGCGTGAATTCGTTACCGATGCCCTGCTCATGCACTATTTTTCGTTTGGCACCGAAGACGTTGACGAATTGATCATCGCTACCACGCAGCTTGACATCTCTACACTCGTTCACCGTGTCCAGATCACCGACCGGGCACGGGTGCGCATCTGGGGTGACGAACCACCGCCCGACCTGGAAGGCGTGATCTTCCAACGGTTGGAATCGATCCTGGGTATCCCCAGCAAAACGGTGGCGCTGTATATCGATTTTGAAAACATCTCGATCAGCCTGAGCGAACAGGGTTACATCCTGAACATTGACGAGTTGATCGACGGCATGATCCACCAGGCGCAAACCCACGGCCAGGTGATCCACATGGCCGCGTATGCTCCCTGGGGTCAGCGCGGCACCCTGGCCCCGTTGACCGATCACACCGGGCGCGAAGTCTCCGACGAAGCGCCCAGCTTCCTGGCCCGCGCCAACGTTGACCCGGTGTACAGCCTGCCCGGCAAAAACAGCGCCGACATGCGCATCGCCAAGGAAGTGTTGGACGACAGCGCCTTTGCTGAAAGCGCCGATGTGTTCATTATCGCCAGCGGTGATCGTGACTTCAACGAGGTATTTAGCGCCGTGCGTGGGCGTAACAAACAGGTGATCGTGTGGGGCGTGCGCGGCAGCACCAGCCGCCTCGTAGAATCGAATCCGGCGCTGTCGGTGGAATATGTCGAAGACTTTTGCCGCTTGCAGCGTCATGTCAGCCTGATACAGCCTCCCGCACCGCAGCCGGATGTTGAGCTGGTCGGGGTCGCCGTACCAGAAGTTCGCCCTTCGCAATGGTCCAGCGTGATTCTCCAGTTCGACCAGCTCCTGTTTGAGCTTCAGCTCGACCGGCTTACCATAGATCAGTTAGTTAAACGCCTGATTGACGAACACGCGGTCCCGAATGCTGACCGCGCTAACGACCTGCTGTCACAGGCTGCCCGGCAGGGGCTGCTGTACTATGACGCCAAGTCTACCATCGTCACGTTAAATGCGACCCACCCTACGGTGGAGCATACCCGCCTGATCCGCGATCGGATCGTGCACCGGGTCGCCAATACCCTGCACGTTCGCGGCTGGGACTACGTCAATTACGGGTTCCTGCTCAAAGGGATCGGGATGGATCACGGGCTGTCGGGGCCGGGACTGAATGCCAGTGATACGTGGCGCTCGGAATGGGTTGACTGCCTGGTGCGCGAAGGTATTCTCGTGCGCGAATTGGTTCCGCACCGGCATAACCCGGAAGACCTGGTACCCGTCATCCGGCTGTCGGATGAGGAGATCGCGACCTCACGCCAGGCCCCCGGCACTACCGAAATTGATGTCGAAAACATGCTCCGCCGCGTCATCATCAGCGTGGAACAGTTCACCAGTTTTCGCGGCTTTGCATGGTGCCCGCTGGGCAGCCTGCACCGCCGTTTGCGCCCGTTCGATTTGGGCACATCGTTCCAACAAGCGGTGGAACACCTGGTCGAAGATGGCTCAGTGCTCATTGATGAGTATGAAAATCCACAGAGCGATTACAAGACAAAAGGCATCTCACTCGTTGGGAGCGCTCCCAGGGTGCGGCGAACGCTGGAAGAGCGGGACCAGTTTATCCGGGCCCTGCTCGACATGTACGAACAGCGCCTGCCGATCAGCAAAGATGCGCTGTTAGAAAGCCTGGCGCTCGATCCGGATGATATGGAACTGTGGATGTCGATCATGCAGTCGGAAAACGTGATCAAACCGGTGCCCGGTCAGCCGAACCTGTTCAGCCTGTTCCGCACCCACCATACGGTCTGCCTGGTGGCGGGTGATACGCCAGCCTAGCGCGTGCCATTCAACCACGCGCGCCAATCTGCATTTAAAACAACCGGCTGCCTGACGGTAGAACCACTCGCCGCCAGGTTTTTTTGTGGGAGACTGCGTACCCGCCAACCGCCGCCAAAAAGAGCCGCCTCGCACGCGGTGATCACCCCACACAACCAGGGAACACCGTGCAATACGGTCACCCTGCGCCCCCAGGGTAATCGCTTCAAATGAGTGATTGGGCTTTTGAAACGCAGCGCGACACGGCGTGTCGCCTTCCCCCTATTTCCCCCTTCCAGCCAAGCTGGACGGGGGACTTTTTTACGCGTGTTCTCTGAACACGCGCCCGCAACCGGCTGTTTTAGCCCCGCCTTGGCTTGGCCGGGGAGGGGCAGCCGGGCGCAGTCCGGCGGGGAGGGGCGTTTTTGGTTTCTGAAGCAATAGCCCTGCCTGCGCCCCTGACATTCGACCCTTTTATTTACATCTCGCCGATGTTATAATAACCTTGTTGTGAAGCTATCGTTCGATGACCGGTGGACCAACGTCCGGTTCACCTGGTGGCTGAAAAACCCAAAGAAGAGGACGACGAAATCGTATGAGTATCACCAAAGAAGTCAAAAACGAACTGATCGAGAAATTCGGTCGCCATGAAGGCGATACCGGCTCTCCAGAGGTGCAGATCGCGATCCTGACATCACGCATCGGACAACTGACCGAGCACCTGAAGGAACACAAACACGATGAGCACAGCCGTCGCGGGCTGCTCAAATTGGTGGGTCGGCGGCGACGTCACCTGAAGTATCTCAGCTGCAAAGACCCGGCAGCCTACCGCGCCCTGATCCAGGAATTGGGTCTGCGCCGGTAATTGAAAACGAGACACCAACGCGCGGACCTACGGGTTCGCGCGTTCCATACCGGTATGACTGACAGCTTCAACAACTTATAATCGTCATCTGTGCCCAGGGTGGCAGGAATTGGAGCATGCGGCCAAGTTAGATTTGCTTGACCTCAAGTTCCAGTCCCTGACCTCTGGGCGCTGTAACATTATGGAGGTTCATGTATGAACACCAATAACGGAATGCCCCCCAACCAGTGTTTTAATGCCATGATCGGCAATACTGAAATCTGGTTGGAGACGGGTAAACTTGCAGAACAGGCCGGCGGGGCCGTAGTTGTCCGGTTGGGCGACACCGTTGTTTTCGGCAGCGCCACGATGAGCGCTTCCCCCCGTGAGGGGATCGACTTTTTCCCGCTAAGCGTGGATTACGAAGAAAAACTGTATGCTGCGGGCCGTATCCCCGGCAGTTTCATGCGCCGCGAAGGCCGCCCTTCAGCGGCCAGCATTTTGATCGCACGCGTCGCCGACCGCCCGCTGCGCCCGCTGTTCCCCAAAGACCTGCGCAACGAAGTGCAGGTCATCCTGATGCCGCTGAGCCACGACCAGGAGCACCATGCCGACATCCTGTCTATCATCGCCGCCAGCGCCGCGCTGACGATCTCCGATGTCCCGTGGGGCGGGCCGATTGGCGCGTGCCGCGTGGGCCTGATCGACGGCGAATTTGTCGCTAACCCCACCATCCCTGAAATGGAAAACAGCCAGCTTGACCTGCGACTGGCCGGTACGGCAGACGCGATCATTATGGTCGAAGCCGGGGCCGACGAGGTTGACGAGGATACCGTGGTGCGCGCGCTGCGTTTTGGGCATGACGCCATGCAGCCGATCATCGCGGTTCAGAACCAGATGCGCGAGCAGGCCGGCAAACCCAAGCGTGAATACACACCCAACGTCGTGGATGAAACGCTGCTGGCCGACATCAGCAGCCAGATCAGCGCCGAGATCGCTGAAATCGTCGCCACCAAGCTCGACAAGAAAGAACGCGGCGAAGCTGTTGACGCCATAAGCGAACGGCTGGCAGCGAAGTATGAAGCCGCCGACCTCGCCGAAGGTGAAGAAGCGGTCAGCCCGCACCAGATCAATGACGCGGTCCAGGACGTGCTGAAACACGAAATCCGCCGCCGCATCGTTGAGGACGGCATCCGACCCGATGGACGCGATTACACGACCATCCGACCGCTGGCAGCAGAGGTTGACGTGGTGCCGCGCGTACACGGCTCCGGCCTGTTCAAACGTGGCCAGACGCAGGTGCTCAGCATCTGCACGTTGGGCACCCCGCGTGACAGCCAGCCGCTCGACGGGCTGTATCCTGAAGACACCAAACGTTACATGCACCATTACAACTTCCCGCCCTACAGCACGGGCGAAACCTGGTTCATGCGCGGTCCCAAGCGCCGCGAGATCGGGCACGGTGCGCTGGCCGAAAATGCCCTGCTGGCCATGATCCCGCCAGAGGACGAGTTCCCCTATACTATCCGCGTGGTGAGCGAGGTCATGTCGTCAAATGGCAGCACCAGCATGGCAAGCGTATGCGGCAGCACCCTGTCACTGATGGCAACCGGCGTGCCGATCAAGCGCCCGGTGGCCGGTATCGCGATGGGGCTGATCAAAGAAAACGACAAAACCGCCGTGCTCACCGATATCCAGGGGCTTGAAGATCACCTGGGCGACATGGACTTCAAGGTCGCCGGTACGGAAAAAGGGATCACGGCCCTGCAGATGGACATCAAGATCAAGGGCATCAGTGATGAAGTCCTGACCCAGGCGCTGTCCCAGGCCCACGACGCCCGCATGCAGATTCTGGAGGTGATGAACAGCGTCATCTCTGAACCGCGCCCGGAACTCAACCCGTATGCGCCGCGTATCGAGATCGTCAAGATCAATGTCGAGAAAATCGGCGCGGTGATCGGGCCAGGCGGCAAAATGATCCGCAGCATCCAGGAAACAACATCGACCAAGATCGACATCGCCGAAGATGGTACGGTCTTCATCGCCAGCGAAGATGGGCCTTCCGCCGACCGCGCCCGTGACATGATCCTGGCGCTGGTCGAAGAACCGGAACTGGGCCGCATCTACACCGGGCGCGTGACCCGCGTGGAAAACTACGGCGCGTTCGTTGAGATCATGCCCGGCAAAGACGGCCTGGTGCCAACCAGCCAGCTTACCGACCACTACGTCGAGCAGGCCCGTGATGAAGTCAGCATCAACGACGAAATCATGGTCATGATCACCGACGTTGACAGCGACGGCAAGATTCGCCTCAGCCGCCAGGCTGTGCTCGAAGGCTGGACGCTCGAAGAAGCGCGCTCCCGTGACTCCAAGATCAGTGGGCGCGGGCGCAGCGGCGGCAGCGGCGGCAGCCGAGGCGGTCGCGGTGGTGGCAGCAGCCGGGGCGGCAGCCGGGGCGATCGCAGTGGTGGCAGCAGCCGGGGCAGCGGTGATCGCAGCCGAGGCAGCGGCGATCGCAGCGGTGGGAGTAGTAACCGGGGTGATCGGAACTAACCCACCCTTCCCCGCCACCTGATAGTTTCACAACACAAACGGGCAGTCACCACGACCGCCCGTTTTTTGTTCGCGCTGCAAAGGCTGGCAAACACGCCTGTTTTGGTTCAAAAAAACGCCCGGTTTGGCGCGTTTTTCCCCTCAAATGATAACTTTGGCAAAGCTTTGGTTTGCCTTCGGCATGCCAGCAAAGTCTTTTTGTTGTTGACCAGCCTAATTATACCACAGGTTGTTGTAAATCAACCGATCGTCTCATGGATTTTCCCCTGGACTCCATGGTACACTGCACTCGTCGCGCGACGTCCATTTCCATCAGCCGTATCTGATTCATGAGGAGAAATGTCGATGTCCGAAAACACTACCTACCAGGTTTCGCCCATCGGTTATGTACGCGGCGAACCGGGCAATTTCCGGCTGGAAATAACAGAGCCGTACCGCCCCGCGCTCAAGGAACTCGGCCAGTTCAGCCACGTGATCGTGTTGTGGTTTGCGCACGAGTGTGATACCGGCGAGGCTCGGGCCGTGCTGCAAGCCCGGCCCAATTATGCCAAAGGTGAGGTGCTTGGCATCTTCGCCACCCGCTCCCCGGCACGCCCGAACCCGATCGTGTTGGATATCTGCGCGGTCATGGACATAGACGAGGACGCCGGGATCATCACCACCCCGTGGATCGATGCGTTCGATGGCTCGCCGATCCTCGACCTGAAATGTTTTGTCCCCATGGCCGACCGCCCGCGCCATGTCCGGGTGGCTGGCTACCTCAGCGATTGGCCGGAATGGCAGGAAGACGCGGCCAACTTCGATTTTGACCCGGCGCTGTTCGAACCCTACGAGGATTAAGGTTGACAGCCTGATCACAACCGGGGGCGCATGGATACCATACGCCCCCGCGTGTTTTGGTTTTAGCGGGGGAAGGGGCGATACGTTGGTTACGGCACCGTCCACACCCACCACGACTGGTCACTGAGCGCGATCAACTGCGTGCCGTCGCGGCTGAACGTCAGCCCGGTCATTGTTTCGGTGAAATCGGGGAACGCGACAAGCTGCGTACCGAGCGCTGTGCTCCACAGCGATATCCCGGCGCTGATTTCCCGGTCGAGGGGATCAACACCGCTCACCGCCAGCGTGCTCCCGTCCGGGCTAAAGGCGACGAACCGCACCGGACTCTGATCGGTTACCTGGAGCATAAAACGCAGCACCGGCACGGTGATATCCCAGACGTACACCGCGCCATCATTGCCCGCCGATGCCAACAGGGTGCCGTCCGGGCTGAAGGCCAGGTTCTCACCGGCAAGGATACTGGTTCCGCCTTCCAGTGTCGCGATTTCGGTCTGGGTGGCGATATCCCACACCCGCACGGTATTGGCGTCTTCGGCAACCGCCAGCAGCCTACCATCCGGGCTGAAGGCGACTTCTAACACCGGCATACTGTGCGTCAGCACGGCGAACTGTAAGCCGAGCTCGACATCCCACAACACCACTTCATTTGGCGTCGTAGGATCGACAGCGAACAACGTCCCCATTCCGACTGCCAGGTATTTACCGTCCGCGCTGAGCGCGAGCGCGTTAGCCGAACTCCCCAGTTGGAAACCGAATTTTTCCCGGATGGTGCTGGGATCGTCGGCAGTAGACTCCCACACCCACACGACCGCGCCGCTGCTGCCCTGCTCTACCATCGCGTACAGGGGCGGAGACGCCGCCGGGACTGCCGCATCAAGCAAATACACGAACGCGCCAGGATGGCCCATGGGTGTTGTCTTGGGGGTATAACTCGTGCCGTCGTAATACGCCAGCGAACCGTCCAGCGCCGTTGATACCAGCACGTCAGTAGGCTGGCGGCCCACAAATGCCGCCCGCTGGATCGGTTGGGCCAGCGGTTGGCGCATGGCTGGCTGAAGCTGCGCCGCGTTCAGCGACGAAATCGGCGCGCCGCCAACTGGTCCGACCGGCTGTTGTACAGTCTGCACACCGCCGACCGGTTCCAGCCAATAATCGTTTTCGGCGGCGTCGCCTTCCATCACCCAGCCGGTGGTCACGCCGACCGAAGAATTGTAGGAAATCTGCCACCATGTCTGATCGGTCGCGCACTGCGGCCCACCGATCACGGTAAATTCAGCGCCCGGCAGCAGCAGCCCCGCTACCGTATTGGTATCGCTCAGCCCCGGCACATCACGAATATTGATCGAACCTGTGGTAATCGCGCGGCCCTGCATCCCCACCGCCAGCCGCACCGGCATATTACCCGCACAGGCGGGCGCGCTCACCGCCGCCGGTGCCGGAGCAGGTGTTAGTGTGGCTGCCGGTGCTGGCGCTTCGCCCTGATCCCCAGGAACACCAGCGCCCGGCGTGCACAAAAAGACCGACTGTTTATCGTTCGTCACGCGGTAATCGTACAGCACGCCGTTATAGACCAGACTCACGACAAAGCCGCGACTGATCACCTGCGCATACGTCTGCCCCGGCTGCGGACAGTCCAGGCTGGTATCAGGAAAATCCGTGCGCTGCGACCACTGCCAGCTTGACAGGTCCGACACGCTGACCTGGACGCCCAGCCGCGCGCTCAGATCGTTTATCGCAAGCTGCACCACGTCCGGTATATCCTGCGCCAGCGCCCCGCCCGCCGTACCCAACATCACCAACACACATAACAGACAAAACAACCGCTTCACCATAATCTCTCCTTAAATCATACGCAGTAGCCCATGCCAACTAGCACACTTTTTATGACAGGGTGATCGCTTCAAATGGGTGATTGAGCTTTTGAAACGCCGCGCGACACTGTGTATCGCCTTCCCCCTAATCCCCCTTCCAGCCAAGCTGGACGGGGGACTTTTTTACACGTGTTCGTGAACACACGTGTTCGCTGAACATGCCGCAGTCGGTGTTTTGGCCCCGCCCTGGCTTGGCCGGGGAGGGGCAGCCGGGCTTCAGTCCGGCGGGGAGGGGCGTTTTTGGTTTCTGAAGCAATCGCCCTGCTTTTTATAGCTGCTCCCATTGTCGGAGAAGAGAACGCGGTTGTCAATCAAAACCGTCGCCGCGAGGGAATTAACAAAGGGCACAGTCATCACCACCTGTGCCCCCATGTGTATCGAAAATCCGTGACGTGATGTTCACCTGCCCGGCGGCGCAAACGCCCGCACGGTAAAATTTGATGGCAGAGTCAGCGGCTTCTGAGGATCAATGCCCTCGGCGGTAATGAAGGCGTGTAAAGCCGCGAGTCCGGCGTTGATCGTAACGTCATCCAGCAGCCAGCAGCTTGACCACACGCGGCGCTTGAGCCGGTCGATAAATACATACGGCGTGATCGTGCGCGAATAGTGATAAACGCGCGGTTCCCCGACCGGCTGCCAGCCCATTTCCTCTAGGAACGTGGCGTATTTCGCACGCGGTACGCCCACGTTCACCGGGTCGGAGTCGCGCACGGTCGCATCCCACACCCGCCATAACGGGTCAACCGCGCGGCGGTTGGCGTCATTAACGCCGGACAGCAGCAGGCCACCAGGGGCCAGCACCCGCGCTACGTCGTGCAGGGCGTTTTGCCAGCCGGGGATCAAATGGAACACGTGCACAGCCACAACCGCGTCAAATGTATCAGCACCAAACGGCAGCCGTTCGGCAATACCCTGGCTGACAAATACCGGCTCGCGCTGGCGTTTGGTGACCAGCCGCCGCAGCATCAGCGCGGAGATATCGACACCGGCCACCATGCCGACATGTCGCGCCAACGGCAGCGCATACAGCCCGGTCCCGGTCCCGACATCAAGCACACGGCTGGTGGCAGTCAGACCGCCCGCCTCGACAAGCAGCGCGGCTGCATGGTCCTCCACGCCCGGCGGAAAACCGCGCGTTTCGTCATAATACCCGGCGGCACGGTCGAACGTTACGGATTCAGGGGCCATCGTCAGGGCTGGCGATCCAGGCTCAAGCGGCTGATAAAGTCGTTGATCGACACGGTGGGCATACTCAGCGGCTTGAGGTTGCCGCGTGCACGCAGTTCCATGCTGACGCGCGCGACCGTTTCGTTGTTCGGCGCGTCGATCACGTGCACAAAGTCATATTCGCCCAGCGTGGCGTACTGTTCCAGCACCTTAACGCCCAGGTTTTCGATATCCAGGCTGATCTGGCGCAAACAGGCCGGGTCATCAAGCACACATTGGGTGCCGTGTTCGGTGAGTTGGCTCAACAACACGTAAACAGGCATTGACGCGCTCTCCTTAATTACAATCACAGGGCAGAATCGTGTTAATACGCTTTGGCAAAATAGGCCATTTCGTCGGCGTCACCGCCGCAGATGATACACTTGCCCGCCTGGCCGGGATGCGGCTGTTCCAGCGGGAAACAACGGCTGACCGCCGAGGCGTCTTCCTTGACCTTTTGCTCGCACTCGGCACTCCCGCAGAACCACGACAGCGCCCACTCGTCTTCCAGCACGTCGAGGAACTCGTCATAACTGCCGGTGACCTCGTGCAGGTGGCTGTCACGGAAATCGGCGGCTTGCTGAAACAAATTCGCCTGGATGGTATCCAGCATTTCGCGCACGGTGTTTACCAGCCCGTCCTGCGGCACAAACGACTTACCCTCTCTGCCGGGGACATCACGCCGGGCGAGCGCCACGCTGTTTTTGGCAACATCCTTAGGGCCGATCTCCATGCGCAGCGGCACACCGCGCATTTCCCAGTCGTTGTATTTAAAGCCGGGCGATAGGTTCTCACGGTCATCAACGTGCACGCGAATCCCGGCTTCGCGCAGCAGGGGCGCCAGCCGGTTAACCGCGCCGGTCACGACGGCCAATTCTTCCGCTTTGCGGGCAATCGGCACGATCACAACCTGGATCGGGGCTACGTTGGGCGGTAGGCGCAAGCCTTGATCGTCGCCGTGTGTCATCACGATCGCGCCGACCATGCGTGTGCTCAACCCCCAGGACGTAGTCCAGCAGTGTTGCAGTTCGTTGTTTTCGTCGGTGAACTGGATATCAAACGCCCTGGCGAAGTTCTGGCCGAGATCGTGGCTGGTCCCGGATTGCAGCGCTTTCCGATCGCGCATCATGGCCTCAATGCTGTAACTGGCCAGCGCCCCGGCGAAACGTTCCTGCTGGCTCTTGCGCCCCTGGATCACCGGGATCGCGGCCTCGTTGATCGCAAAATCGGCGTAAACGCCGAGCATACGCATGGTTTCTTCGAGCGCGTCCTCGTGGGTCGCGTGGGCGGTGTGGCCTTCCTGCCACAAAAATTCCATCGTGCGCAAAAACAGGCGCGTGCGTAATTCCCAGCGCACCACGTTCGCCCACTGGTTGATCAACAGCGGCAGGTCGCGGTGCGACTGAATCCACTTCTGGAACGCCCAACCGATGATCGTTTCTGAGGTAGGCCGCACGACCAGCGGTTCCTCAAGCTCTTTGCCGCCGCCAATCGTGACCACGGCCAGCTCCGGCGAAAATCCCTCGACGTGTTCGGCTTCCTTCTTGAGGAAACTTTCCGGGATAAACAGCGGGAAATACGCGTTCCGGTGCCCGGTGGCCTTAAAGCGGCTGTCCAGGCCGCCTTTGACGGCTTCCCACAACTCGTAGCCGTAGGGCTTGATGATCATACACCCGCGCACCGGCGAATAATCGGCGAGGTCCGCTTTCTGTACGACATCGGTATACCAGCGCGAAAAATCTTCACTTTGCGGTGTGACGCCTTGCTGTGACACAGTCTGGCTCCTTACAAACGGGGATGCGCCCCCTCGTTTTCTGTTTATACAAGCTTGCCTGCGGGCGGCGCGGCACGCGAATCGCGCCGGAACGCCCCCGGTCAAGTCAAGCCGCCACATTGTACCGCATGTATTGTGGACAAAAAAACCGCCGTGCCTGGCGGTTACGGGTGAAATGTGGAAAACAGAAAACAAGCACCATCAGGCCCCATTCGACCGGATGTGAGATAAAAATGCGTTTTTGTAAGCTGTGGCCAGTTCGTTGTCATACACCATCACCAACAAACGCCCAAGCTGCATCTCGGACTGTTCGCGCAAAAACGAATCACGCGTGGCCTGGTCCCAGTGTTCCCATGCTTCGCGAAAATGTGGGCGCTTGGCGAGCGGAATTAACAATTCCTTCGTGACCTGCGTTTCCAACAAATCCAGAGCTTCAGGTTCGAGGGTGGCCTTCACGCTGAGATAGGCCGGGACAAATACGCGCGGGATCAGCGGGCCAAGGTCGGCCAGTTCATAACCGAGGTTATGAAAAAATGTGCGGAATCCGATTTCTTCCCAGAGTGTGTCAAGCACGGCGCTCGCCGCTTTATCGTACACAGACATCGCGTACGGCTCCTCTGCTGATGTGGCCCACATCACAATGTGGGTCCCCATATCACGCGGACGACTCCACCTATATCTAGTGTAATCGGGGGAACCGCTGCCGTCCAGACGCCTTAAGTCCTATATCATCACGCGCGTAGCGTATCAGGGTGAGGGAGCATCGCCCAGGCGCAGCGGCACATCCGGCGGCGCAGCCCACCATGTTTCCAACGCCGGGACCACGTCTTGAGCCGACTCCACCAGCAGCAGGCGGCGCACTTCCTGCGGACTCATGGCGGCGTCCTGGGCGAATGTTTCGACCACGCGCTGCCACATCGGGCCAACGAGCACCAGCGGGCGTACAGGCACCTCGCCCACCTGCATCAGGCTCCACGCCAGCGCGATCTCGCTCAGCGTACCGACGCCGCCGCGCAGCGCGACGAGCGCGTCCGGCTGCTGCACGATGTAATACAGGCGGTCGCGCAGGGTGTCGAACCGGACGGTTTCAGTTACCCAGCGGTTCATACGCAGGCCGCGCTGCTCAAACATACTCACGCCCACCCCGATCACACGCCCGTTTACAGCGGCGGCGGCCTGGCTGGCGGCTTCCATCACGCCGGAATACCCGCCCGACAGCACCGCATACCCGGCAGTTGCCAGCGCGTGCCCAAGGTCGAGCGCGTGCTGCCAATCCACATCCGACGGCGTGATACTGGCGCCGCCCAACACACCGACAACACGCCCATTTCCGTTATTCGTTACCACGCATTTTCTCCTTCTGACGCGACCGTGTTTGACGTGATCCCGTTCCGGGCGGCTCAGCCCAACAGCCGCCTTAATTCTTCGGATAACATCTGTTTCAGACGATAAATCTTGTCATAGATCAGCACGCGGTGCCCGCGCACGTCAAACGGCAGCGGCTCATCCTCGTGCGCGACCAGCACGGTAGGTGTTTCCACGCCCCAGGCATAACCCACTTCGAGATACACGTTCGGATTCGCACCGTCGAGCAAAGCGATCACCAGCCGCGCCCGGCGAATCCGCGCCAGCATACGATCCACGATATCGCCGGTAAACGTGTCCAGGTCCATACGCTCCGATAAAAAGCCCATCTCGTGCACGACCGGCTGCATCGCCAGGTAATACTGGTCGTCGTAGTCCTCGCGGAAGGGCATCGCCACAAAAATGTGCGGGGTCGTTTCGTCGGCTTCCGGCTTACGATGCTCCGGGCTGAACGAATGCGTGCCCGCCATAACGGACATGGTGCCGGTTTCGGTTTTCCAGTTGCGCTGGCGCGCCTCGGATGGCTGCCTGGGCAAAAATTCGCGCAGGGCGTCTTCCAGCAAACGCACGCGGTTTTTATCCTGCTCCACGAACGTCACGCGCTCCAATGTGGGCGGATAGTGGCCGCTCTCGTAAGCGTCGGCCAGGCCCAGCAGCAGCGAGCGGAACGCCTCGGTTTCATCCAGTCCCGACGGCGCGCGAATGCCTTCTACGGTCGTCGCCAGGTGACGCACGTCTACGCCCTGTTCCCACAGCGCTTCTAAAAAACGCCGTCCCAGGTCACGCAGTTGGGGATAACGCAGGCTCCAGCGCGGCGGCGCCCCGATCATCAGGATCAACCCGGCGCGCGTGCCATCCTGGCCGGGCCAGAACCGGTATTCGCTGGCCTGGGGCAGCATCCCGGCATCTTCGCCGAGATACTCGCGGACCTGCGCGCCCAGCCCATCCGAGTCCGGCGAGCACTTGACCGCCAGCACGTCAGCCTCGTAGGCCAGCACGTCACCCGCGATCACCTCGACCACAAAACCAAGCCGCATACTGAGTGAGTCATCTGAAACCATGTGTTAATCCTCTGTGGGCGTGCCTGACGCTGGCGTATGGTCCCATGTCCGCCCGTAATTCTGATCGAGTTTGTCGAGAATCGCCCGTTCCAGGTCGATCCCGCTGGTGCTGGCTAATTGCAGCAGGTACAGCGCCACGTCAGCCAGTTCACCGGCCAGCGCATCACGGTCGGGCATGCCGCCGTTCCACTGGAAGTGTTCGAGAATCTCCGCCGCTTCGATGCAGATCGAGGCCGCAAGGTTGCGCGGCGTCTGCGGGTGCGGCGTGTCCGGCTCATACCAGCCTTTGGCGCGCACAAAGTCGTGCATGCGGCGTGTCAGTTCGGCTATATCCATGCGTCACATCACGGTTTCGCTGTGTAAAAGCGGGTCCGCTGAAGCGGGTCCGCTGAAGCAGGTTTGCTGAAGCGTGCCTGCCAGAGCGGCTATTATACCATTTTCATGATAGCAGTGCGGCTCGCAAGGTCGATACGGGATTGGGTTCTTTGTGCAACGCCTTCCCCCTAATCCCCCTTCCAGCCAAGCTGGACGGGGGACTTTCCAGGCATACGCACCCGCTGTTTTTTCCCCTCTTTGGCTTGGCCGGGGAGGGGAAACCGGGCTTCAGCCTATGGGTTGAAGCCCGGAGGGGTGGGGCGTTTGTTGTGTGTTGGTGCGCTGACCCTGGGTTGTACCAAAAAAACCCTCTCGGCCCGGCGGGGCAAAGAGGGATATTGAATAGGCGTGGACACCTGCCAGACGCTAATACGCGTTTTTGCTGCGATTCACAATCATCTGAAAGATGGTGCGCAGCACGATCTTTAAATCGAGCCAGATCGACCAGTTTTCGACATACCACAAGTCGTACTTGGTGCGTTCCAGAATCGAGGTGTCGCCGCGCAGACCGTTGACCTGCGCCCAGCCGGTCATCCCGGCTTTTTCGCGGTGACGTTCCATGTAACGCGGGATATACTCGCGGAATTTTTCCACGTAATACGGCTGTTCGGGACGCGGCCCAACCAGGCTCATTTGCCCGTAAAACACGTTGATCAAATTCGGCATTTCATCCCAGTTGATGCGGCGCATAAAACGCCCCAGGCGCGTCACGCGGGGATCGTCTTCTTGGGTCCAGCCGGGGCCGTGTTCCTCAGAATCCCGGCGCATGCTGCGGAACTTGATCACGTAAAACGGGCGCCCGTCCAGGCCCATACGCTCCTGGCAGAAAAACACCGGTCCCGATGATTCCAGCTTGACAATGATGGCCGTCAGCACCAAAAACGGGCTGAGCAGCACCAGGCCGATAAACGCGCCAATAATATCCATGCCGCGCTTGAGGCTGAGCTTCCACCCTTGCAGCGCCACATCACGTACAGCCAACATGGGCATCCCGTTGAGATCATCGACCGTCAGACCGCCGGTCATGTAGGCAAAAATATCGGGGTACACCTTGATATCCACGCGCCCGCGCTGGCACTTGCTGACAAGCTGCAACAGTTCGCGGTGCGAGGCTTCCGGCAGGGCGATGATCACTTCGTCCACGTTGTATTCGTCGATCAGTTCCGGAATCTGGCCGGTGGTGCCGATGATGGGTACCTCGCCAACCGTGCCGCCGGGTATACCGTTCACCGCGCCGACAATGTTGTAGCCCAACTGCGGCGACCAGCGGATTTTTTCGGCAATGGTGCGCGCGACCTCACCCGACCCGATCAGCAGCATATTGTCACGACCAATGCCGCACTGCCGCAGCCGGATCGTGACCTGGCGGTGCGCTTCGCGGCCCAGCACCGTCAGCACGATACTGAACAACCAGGCATAAATGATCACACCGCGCGGGTAATCCAGTTCAAAGGCGCTGTTTTTGAAGGCGAGCGTTTCGAACGCAATCGACAAAAATGTGCCGATCGACACGTTCTGCGCAACCGCGTACCCCTCGTCGATGCGGCTGACGGCGCGTTTTTGGTGATACATACGCACCATGTAAAACACCACCACAACGCTGATGACGTGTACGATCATCATCGGCACGTAGCTGGAAAACGACGGCGGATTAACCGGCAGCGCAGGCAGCGGCAGCCGCGCACGCGCCAGGTAACCCAGCAAAAACGCCAGCGCCAGCATCGCGACATCGATAAAGAACAGCATCGAATGCAGCAGTTCTTTGATCTGGCGGTTGATGGCCGGATTCAACTTGCGGCGGCTGCCGGATTCCGTAACTCGTGCCACAAAGGACGGCCTCCCTTGAGCGCCAATCCCAACAGAATCAGGTTGTGCAGCCACCACGGCGTCGTCGCCCGGTAGTGTTTGCGATAGAAGATCAGCATGGACCGGTAGAACTCGTGCGGTGCCCGGCGCGACTGGCGGCTGGCCGCCCGCTTGACGTGTGTGACCGTCACGCTCGGCTGGTACATCACTTTCCACCCGGCCTGCTTGATTCGATACGCCCAATCCAGGTCTTCTCCATACATAAAAAACGTTTCGTCGAACAGCCCCACGCGCTGAATCGCCGCGCGCCGGACCAACATAAAGGCCCCTACCACCGAGTCTACCTCGGTTTCGATATCGGGGTCCAGGTACGTCATATTATACCGTCCAAAACGGCGGCTGCGCGGAAACAGCTTCGACAGGCCGGTCATGCGGTACAGGCTGATTTCCGGAGTCGGGAAACTGCGGCGGCACGCCAGGTCAAGATGTCCGTCGAGCATGACCAGTTTTGGCCCAACGACACCAATTGTATCGTCCGCGTCCATATAAGCCAGTAGATCATGCAGCGCGGTCGGGGGCAACACCGTGTCCGGATTCAAAACCAGCGCATAACGCGGCGCGGACTCGTCACAGTCCTGCTCAAATCCCAGGGCGCGCAGCCCCTTGTTATTGGCAGTGGGGAAGCCGTCGTTCGTCGGGCTGGCGATCAGGGTCACGTCCGGGAACTCGCGCCGGACCATGTCGGCGCTGCCATCCGATGAGGCATTGTCCACCAGCACAACCTGGTACGACACATCCCCCTGTGACACCGCGATCGACGCCAGACAATCACGCAGCAGATCACACGTATTCCAGTTTACGATAACGATTCCGAGGTCGAGCATGGGCCCTCTCTCTTTCCAGGCAGTCCACCCACAGCCGCCGCGCGGCCTGAATTCTACCGGAAGCCGCTGTAAGCATCAAGTCCCGCCTGAGCACGCCAGGATGATTGCATCAAATGGGCGGTTGGGCTTTTGAAACGCCGCGCGACACTGTGTGTCGCCTTCCCCCTAAATCCAATATTTTAGATAAGCCCCTATCCCCCCCCCCGCCCCTTTCCCCATCCGAGATGGAGCAAGGGGGAGCCACGGGGCGCATACCCGATGGTTTTTCCCCTCCATGGCTTGGCCGGGGAGGGGGTGCGCGACCGCCGGTCGCGCGGGGGAGGGGCATTTTTCGCCCCACCTACCCCGCCGGGACGCCCCACAGCCGCACCCGGCCATCATCGCCGCTGGTCGCCAGCAGTGTGCCGCCCGGATTGAACGCCAGGTCATTCACCCAGTGTGCATGCGCGTGCAGCGAAAACTGGTTTATCCCCGTTTCATAAACAGCCTGGTTCACATCCCAAAACGTGATCATGCCGTCCTCGCTGCCAGCCGCCAGCAGTGACCCATCCACGTTAAAATCGATGCTCCACACACGGCCCGTTTCGACGACCGATAACTCCTGCCGTTCCAGGTTCCACAGCCGCACCGTGCCATCCAGGCTCGACGAGGCAATATACTGGCTGTCCGGGGTGAATGCCACGTCACCGACCACCCACGCGTGGCCCTCCAGCGTGATGACCGGCTCCCAGGTCGTGCCATCCAGCACGCGCACCAGGCCGTCGGCCCCGCCCGATACCAGCAGCGACCCATCCGGGCTGTACGCCACGCTTTCGACCACGTCCGTATGGCCGAACAGGATCGCGGCTTCGTTAAACGCGTTCACCGGCCAGATACGCACCGTGTTGTCCTGGTACCCGCCAGCCGACGCAATAAAACGACCATCGGGGCTGAACGCCACCCCATAGACCGGCTCCCAGTGGCCGCGCAAAATGCGGGATGAGGGTTCGCCCAAAACCGGCATAGCCCACACACGCACCGTACCATCCCAGCCGCCGGATACCAGCCGGGAACCGTCCGGGCTGAAGGCCAGCGCGAATACTTCGCCTTCATGGCCGGACAGTATCTCTAACACCACGCCAATCGTAGCATCCCACAGCCAGATATCCCCGTTTGAATTACCGGCGGCCAACAGTTGGCCGTCCGGGCTGAAGGTTACACAGTTGAATTCGCCCACCTGCGGATCAAATTCGGCGACTTGCTCCAACCGGTCTACGTTCGCCAGTGTGATCAGTTCCAGCGCGATACCCTGCCGGGCCGGTGCCGCCGCGACGGCGATGGACGGCAGCCCTGGCACCAGAACGATCAAGCACAGTGTGATCAGAACGATCTGACGTTTTTGCATGACTCTCTCCCTTGAGCATGGCGGTGGGTTGATGCCGCCGACTCTACAGCCAGCATAACACACCACACAATCACCAGCTTCACGCCTAACCCACGCCTGCCTGACGCCTTCACAGCACCTGCCGCACAACCGGGAACGCCTGTTTCCAGGCCGCCAACAAACGCCCATGCGCGCTGTTTTCCGGCGGATCGACCATCCGCACGCGGCGATATCGTCCGGCGGCGGCGCGTTCGATAATCAGCGTCACCCCGTCATGGGCGCCATCGGGCACCCGGTCATCACCGGGCCACGCGGCCACCAGCGCCCGGTCAAAGGCCGCCAGCACACCGGGTGAAAGCGGCTGGCGGCGTCCCTGATTCAAAGGCGCATCCAGCGCACACGCGGTGCAGGTGAGTAATACACCGGCCTCGGCGATCTGCGTTTCGATCACGGTGAACCGGTCCAATTGGGCACGAAACGGCGACAGCACGGTCAGGATCGTGACGCGTTCGGCGTGTTCTGCCGTTCGAAAGTGTTCGATGGCGTGTGGTTGGCTGTTGTCCATGTATTACCTCGGCGGCGCGGACATCTCGCCTACCACAGCCCGGAGTCGCGAGTCCTGAGGTCGGCGGTGGGCAATGTGAGCAGCGGTGCACCGCGCAGCGCGGCCCGCATCGCCTCGCG
>JAFGHR010000028.1 GCA_016930015.1 Anaerolineae bacterium
CAAGTCGAACCGCCGGATGACATGGAAGCCCCCGACGCGCCGCCGTCGGTCAGCATCAAGCGTGCGACGCTGTCCGGCGTGATCGTGCAGTGGGAACCGGCGAGCGCCGAGGATGTGTTCAGCTACCGCGTGTACCGGACTGGCGAAGATGGCGAAACCGCGCTGCTGGCCGAGGTGCCGCTGGAAGCGGGCGCCAAGTACGTTGACAAATCGGTTGCGGCAGGCGATACCTACACCTATGCCGTCTCGGCGGTCGATGGTGCGCTGAACGAATCGGATATGACGCCCAGCGAGGCTGTTAAGGTCGAACAGGGGATCATCGCCACGACGTTTATCGTCACCGTGCCGGATTACACCACCGAAGGGGACCAGGTATATATCGCGGGCAGTTTCGGCACCGCCGATTATCCCTCGTGGAATCCCGGCGGGCTGGCGATGGAACAGGTTGATGTGACACACTGGACGATTACGCTCGACCTGCCGGAAGGCGCGAATGTCGAATACAAGTTCGTGCGTAACGGCACCTGGGACGCGGTCGAAAAAGGCACCCAGTGTGAGGAGATCGCAAACCGACGCCTGAATATCAGCATTGGCGAAGACGAAGACAGCCTGGTTGCGGACGATCATGTTGTCGAAAAATGGCGTGATCTCGACGCCTGCGGGTAGTCGTTCACACGTATCGTGATGTAACGCGGGGATGCTGTGCTCGTGCAGCATCCCCGTTTTTGCTTCCAGCCGAAATCGGGCCGAAATCGGGCCGAAATCGGGCCGAAACCGGGGACCGTTTACCTGGGCAGGTGATCCGGGGGCGGCGATGGTATGCCGGGCGTAACATCGTCCTGATCGTTTTGGCCGAAACGGGCCTGCCACATCGTTTGACCCATGCCCGGCTCCCATTCGTCGGCATATGCGCCAGCCGCGCGCGTGAACTCCAGCCCGCCGAGGTTACGGGCGATGATTTCCAGTTCGCGCGGCTTCGTCCAGATGAGCGTATCGACCTGCACCGCCGCTGCGCCCGCTTCCAGAAAATCGCGGGCATCGTCGGAGGAATGAATGCCGCCGCTGCCGATCACGGGTATAGTCACCTGCCGGGAAACCTGCCCCACCGCTCGCAGCGCCTGCGCCTTCAGCCAGGGACCATACACGCGCCCGCCGACCAGTTGACCGGTTTCGCTGTCACGCGTGGTGCCGCGCGGCGGTGCGGCCACGATCAAGGCTTCGGCGCCCGCATCCTGAGCCGGGCGGGCCAGTGTCACGGCGCTGTACAGCGGCAGTTGAACCAGGACCGGCAGTTGTGTGTTATCGAATACAGCCTGGAGCATAAGCGCGATATCACCGGCTGCCGCCTGCTCATGGATGCCGAGTTCGATAGCGGCAACTCCCTCGCACCCATCGAGCGCCGCCGCGCAGCGTTCCACGTCGGGCGGCGTGGTCGCCACCACGTGCACGATCACCGGCACCGGGCTGCATGCCCAGCGCCCCGCAACGTGTTTGATCACCTGCTGCATGCCAGGATTAGGCAAGCCGGTGTGAATCAACACGCCGGATGGCAGCGGCACCACGCGCGGCCCGCGCGCGATCTTGCGTGATTTCCACGTGATCGGATTGGTGACCAGGGCGCCCAGCTTGGAAAGGTCGATCAGGTGTTGATACGCCGCGCCATCATAGCCGACCGTGCCCGCGGCGGGCATCACCGGGTTGTTGATGATGAGCGCGTTTTTGCCGGTGCGAGTGAGTTCAATCATGGTATGTGTCCAGGTTATGGGGCTTCGCATCCCCCTGCAAGTTAGTATGTTTGGCCGTTACTGAGGCAGGCTGTCGAGCGCTTCCTGCGCGCCGGGATAGTCCAGGTTGAGCGCCTGTTCGAAGTCGGCGCGGGCGCTGGTGAAATCCTCGCGGGACTGGTACGCCTGCCCGCGCAGGTAGTGACATTCCGCTTCTTTGGCCGTGTCCAGATCAAGCGCACGGGTCAGGTCATCGATCGCGCGGCTGTAATCCTGGTTTTTCAGATAAGTCCGGCCCCGCTCAAGGAACATGTCGGAGTTTTTATCATCCAGGTCGATCGCGCGTGAAAAGTCCGTCAGGGCCAGGTGAAAGTCCTCTTTGTAAGCATACGCCATCGCGCGCCAGTGGAAAAAACTTGCCTGTGATGAATCCAGTTCAATCGCGCGGTTGTAGTCGGCGATCGCCGGTTCCTGGTCGTAAGTAGATGCGTATGTCGTCCCGCGCATGAAGTACAGGTAGGCATCGTCGGGATCAAGCTCAATCGCGCGGTCGAAATCAGCGATGGCGCGGTCATAGTCGCCCGTCCACTGGAACGCCGCGCCGCGCCAGTGATAATACGCGGCGCTGTTCGGGTTAAGTTCGATGGCGCGGTCAAGGTCGGTGATGGCGCGTGCCGGATCGCCCAGTTGGAAATACGTTATGCCGCGCCAGTACAGGCACTCGGCGTTATCCGGGTTATGTTCGAGGCTGCGGTCAAAACGTTCGACGGCGTCATTGTAGTGACCGTCATAATACGCGCCTTTGCCGGTATTGAAGTAGTACCGGCTGGCCAGTTTTGTTATGAATCCACTTTTGAACAGCACCACAGCCACGATCACGATCACGCCCAACCGCCGTATCCGGCGGCTGTTGAGTTTGAGCCGCTCCTTCAGGCTGAGCGGCGGGTGATTTTTATGCTTCGGTTTGCGCTTCTGTTTGGTTCTGATCACGACAATATACATCGGGGTGTCCGCCTGCCTCCGGTTAGGGATGCGTGTATGCCATCATCCTAACATGGTGCGGCGGGTGCCCATATCCCAATAACTAGGGGATCAGCGCGGCGGTGACGAGGCGCCCGCTGCCAGCAGTAACGCCGCGAATGCGTCATCGGGCAGCGCGCCGGACGTATCCGGCCAGTGGCGGTGGAACGATTCGAGCGTGCGCACGGCTTCCCCCACGGTCTTGAGTTTACGCCGCCGCTTGAACAGTTCATACTGCGTGCGGTGGCAAATCATGGCGGCGTGTTTGGCGTCAAACCACGGCGAAATGTCGAGCGCAAAATGGGCCGGATCGCTTACATTCCAGATGCGATCCTCGACACCGGGCACGCGGGCGGCGATGCTGTAGAACAGTACGTCCGGCGTATGCTCGCGCACAGCCCGCCGCACGGCGCGATTCACCTGGATGTGGGCCGGGTGGCCGTATTCGCCATCGGTGCCGTGGCTCAAGACCACGTCCACATCCTTCAGGCGGATCAGGTCCGCGATCTGGTCCACAAACACGTTCTCATCCGCCGCGAAACCGTATAATGTTTCGTCCGGGCCAATGACCGGGTCTTCGTAACCAAACAGGGTCACACTTGCCGCGCCGAGCGCATCCGCCGCGCAGGTTAATTCGCGCTGGCGCAGCCGGGCCAGGTCGGTGAGTGTTTGGACTTCTGGAACGCCGCCGGATTCACCGCCGCGCCCGTCGGTCGCGCAGGCGATAAACGTGGAGATGCCGCGCTGGTGCAGCATCGCCAGCGTGCCGCCCGCCATGACCGTTTCGTCGTCGGGATGCGCGCCGATGAACAACACGCCGCGCAGGGGAGTTTGCCGGTTTGTCATAACCTGACTTTCTTGAGATCAACCGCCGGGCCATCGACGCACGCCAGCAGGTCACGGCCACGACACGACACCTGGCACGCCTGACAGGCCCCGGTTCCACATGCCAGCCGCCAGTAAAACAGGCCGCAGACATAGTCGTCCGGGATATCCTGGTGGCGCAACTGGCTGATGACGTTAAACAGGCTTCCGTAGGCGTCGGTATACGCAAACGACGGCGCCAGCGCGATCACCTGGTCGGCCCAGGTCAGGGTATCGACCTGGTCGGGCCAGGTCCAATCTGTTTCACCGTGCAAAATTTCCACTTCGGGCGGCAGCAGTTCGAGGGGGTATCCGGTCGCTTGCCCGCCCAATACCAGCGTCACGGCCACCCCATCCGCCAGCCGCCGCCGCGCCAGGAAGATCAACGGTGTGGGCGCTGTATCTTCCGCGATCAACAGCAGGTGCCGGCTTTGGGGTCGCAGCGGGATCGGACACCCGACCGGTGATAACAGGCTGATCACGGTTCCCGGTGCATACACGGGCTGCGCCGGGACTTCAACCGTGATGCGCGCGGTCTGCACATCGACCGGAATCCACTGCTCGCGCAGATAGGATGCCGCCGTCCCGGTGATGGGGGCATCAACGGGCCGCGCCAACAGGGATTGCCCCGGCTGGAGCTGCGCCAGCGCCGGGTCAACGGCCAGATCAAGCTGTTGGTGGTCCGCCGAAGCCTGGCGAACACGTTCAATGATGGCTTGTGTTTCACGCATGGGGCAAAGCGTACAACGTCAGGCGGGGAAATGCAAGGTGATTTTGCTGTACCGGTTAGTTACAGGCGGCACGCGCAGGCCATCATGCCGGTTTGCCATACGCGCCGAGGATGTGTTCGGCCATCGCGCGGGGCAGGGTGCGCGCCAGCATCACGTTGAGGCGGAACAGCAGCGGGTGAAACGCAAAATAGGTCGGGTCTTCGACGTGGCGGAACGTGTGCGGCACAAGCCCGGTCTGCCGGGCGAGCGCGTCCAACTGGCGGCGGGTGTTGGCGCGGTAAGCGACGGGGAAGGCGTCCGCTTCTGCACGCCCGTACAGCAGGGGGACCAGCCGCCGCTGCAAGGGATGCAGCGCCCGGTTGATCAGGGCTGCCGGACTGTTGGCGCCGGGCGCGATGAAAACAAACAGGCCGCCGGGCCGCAGCACACGCGCCACTTCTCGAAAGGAGCGCGCCGGTTCCGCCAGGTGTTCCAGCACCCAGCTTGAGAGCACGAGGTCTACGCTGGCGGCGCACAGCGGGATCGTATCGGACGCGGCCACTGCGCGCGGGAGATCGGGCAGCCGGTGTTCGACCAGCGAACCATGATCCGAGTCCATGCCCAGCGGACGATCGATCGCCGCACCAAGCTGCTCCAGGACCCCACCCCGCCCACAGCCGAGGTCCAGCACCCGCCAACCCGGTTTGAGCAGGTCGCGGATCAACGCTTCATACTGCTCGGTGACGGGCCGCCAGCCGGGAGTCAAGCGGGCATACCGGGCGCGGTAGGCGTTTTGTTTGTCCAGCGACAGCGGCATGGATTCCTCTTTATAGATGACTCGCGTTAACGTACGCTGATCCGGCTGCCATCCGGTGTTTTGGTGATGGTGATCTGGACCGGGAACATGTCACGCAGTTCGTCGATATGCGTGATCGCCAGCAGCAGGTCAAAGTGATCCTGTACGGCGTTGATCGCCTCGACCAGACGCTGGCGCCCGGCTTCGTCCTGCGTGCCGAACCCCTCATCCACAAACAGCGTGCGGAGTTGGGCCCCGGCGCGGCGTGCCAGCATCTGACTCAGCGCCACGCGGATCGCAAAGTTCACGCGGAACGCCTCGCCGCCGGAATACGACTCGTAGCTGCGTGTGCCCAGTTCGTCACTGATCAGGATATCGAGCGTTTCGGCTACGCCGCCGCTGCGTTTTTCGCGCTGCGTGTCCATGCGCAGGTGCATACGTCCCTCAGTCATGCGGCCTAGCAGGTGATTGGCTGTTTCCTCAAGCTCCGGGATGGCGGCTTCGATGATCATCGCCGGGACGCCGTTTTTGCCAAACGCGGCGCGCAGGTCTTCGTAGATGGATTTGCGCCCGGCCAATTCCTCGCGGCGGACTTCCAGTTCAGCCTTACGTTTGCGGGCGTTTTCAAGCGCGTTGAGCGCCTGCTGGGCGCGGATTTCGGCTTCGCGGGCCTGGTTTTCACCGCGGCGGCGCTGGCGTACCTCGTCATCGCGGCGGCGGGCTTCTTCGACCAGTTCCTGTAAGCTGTCGATTTCCTGGGCGGCGGTTTCGGCCTCTTTGTGTTCGTCGTCGAGCACCTTCAACCAGCGTTCGCGGCGTGCTTCGGCGTTTTCCATCGAGCTTTGCAGTTCGGGCAGTTGGTTAAGCGCCGATTCCAGGGTGCGCTGGCGGCGCTCGTAGTCCTCGTAGACCGAGAGTGTTTCGCGGGCGGCGGTGTGCGCTTCGGAATCGTAACCCAGCGCGTCGATCTCGGTTTGCACGGTCCCGCGCTGCGCCTGGAGTTCCTGGGCATAATCGCCAGATTCTAACATGGTTTCGATCACCGACAACTCCGCGGTTTCGGTGCGCACGGTGTCGGCGGCAGCCTGGGCCGATTCCAGGTTGGCGTTCAGCGCGGCGGCGCGATCACGCAGCGCCTGAAGGCGGCGCAGTTCAACCTCGATCGTTTCGATGTCCTGGCGGTAAGCGGCGACCGTATCGGCGATGTCCTCAAGGCGCTGCTGGTTGGCGCGGTAGGTATCACCGCGCTGTGTGCCGTCGATTTGTAGTTCGTCGAGCAGGGTGCTTTTTTGGATATCATCGAGCGGTTGGCCGCACAGCGGGCACACGGCCCCGGCGGCCTGCACGTCTTCTATGCGGATTTTGATCGCCTGCATCTCGTCGTACAGCGCCCGGTTGAGCGTGCGTAATTCGGCGGATTCCTCGTTGAACGCGCTGATCGCCTCGCGGCGTTCGTCGCGGAGCGCCTCTTGCTGTTCCAGCCGCTCGACTTCGGCCTGTACGTCCGACAGGTCGGCGCGCAGCGTATCCAGTTCGGCGGCGGATCGTTCGGCGGTGGCGATGCGATCGCGGTGAACGCTGGCCAACGCTTCGAGTTCGGCGCGGGCTTCTTGAATACGTCTCTGAATGTCGCCCAGGTGCTCTTTGATGGTGCTCATTTCTTGCAGCTTTTCGCCCAACTGCTGGTCGGCTTCGCGGGCCGCCTGGTATTGGGCGTAACCGTCTTCAATCGACTCGCGCTCGTCCACCACGGCCTGTAACTGGTCGCCCTGCTCATGGTACCGGGTGAGCTCGGCCTCGATATCGTCCAGGTCGGTCTGCCGCTGGCGGATGCGGTGCTGCGCCTGGGCCAGGCGGCTCTGGGCTTCGGTCATCTGTTTTTCGGCCCCGGCGACTTCCTGGTAGCGGGTTTCGGCCTGCTCGCGCAGGGCGATCGCGTCGGCTAAGGCGGCGGTGGCGACCTCAAGATCACGGCGCAGGGCGGGTTCTTCAGCTTCCTGGTGCTCGATTTCTTCGAGGCGATACGCGATCACGTCCAGGTCATGATCGATCTGGCGCAGCACCTTTTTGGCCCACTCCTCGAATGCGGCCCACTGTTCGAGTCCCAGAATCTCGGACAGGATTTCTTTACGCTGGGCGGGCGTTTTGACGGTGAAGGCGTCAGCGCGGCCCTGCTGCAAAAATGCCGAATTGATGAACGTCTCATAATCCAGCCGCAGAAGCTCGATGATGCGGCGTTCGGTTTCGCGGATCGAAGGCGCGGTCAGGGGATGGTACTGGTTTGTTTCCTCGTCGAGAATAAACAGGTCGAGGGCGCTGCGCCCGGTGCGCGGAGTCCGGCCCATCTGGCGCTTACGCACCACGCGGTAGCGGCTGTCGCCCTGCAAAAAGTCGAGCTGAACCAGCATGTCGCTCTGGCCCTGGTGAATCAGGTCGTCATCGGAGCGCACGCGCGCTTTGCCCCACAGCGCCCACGTGATCGCGTCCAGCAGCGACGACTTACCTGCCCCGTTAGCGCCGGTCAGGCAGGCCAGGTGTATGTCTTCAAAACTGATCGGATCGGGCTGGCGATAGGCCAGGAAATTACGTAACTCAAGACGGGTCGGCAGCATGGTTTATACCTCGTGTACACGCGTGTGATTGTACCACGCCCGGCGGCTCATTGACGCGCCAACGCCCGCGCGGCGGCGTGCAGCATCGCGTCGATGACCTCGAACGGCGCGAGTCCGTCTGCGTGATAAAAAATTTGTGTCCCGGCTACCAGGAATTCAGCGCCAAGCGCGACCGCTTCCCCTACGGTGTGCGTCGTGATCCCGCCCTGTAACTGGATCGTGCCGGTAAAGCCCGGCGTGAGTCTATCTAAATACGCGCGTACACAGTCACCGGCAAAAACCCCGGCGGGACGGTTCGAGCGTGCGCCGGTACCAGCAGCCTGGAAGGTTAACGTCCCGATCTGCGGCAGCACAGGGCCGAGTAAATCAACCACAACGCCGGGCGGCACCGGAGTCAGGGCGTCGGTTCCCACCGTTTCGATAACGGGACTCGCGCAGGCGCCCATCGCGCGGATACGGGCGACCAGATCATACAGGCGGGCCGGTTCGGTCACGGCGTCAAGTTGGAAACACACGGCACCCGGCGCGGAACCGGCGTAGCTGTCCAGGTGCTTGTCCGGGTGATCGGTGAGCAGGTGCAGCGTCAAAAACGCAGCGTGATCCTGTACCAGATCGTTCAGTTCGCCTACAAAAACCGGGTCGAATACGCCGTCACTGCGCACCGGTGCCGTCGATCCAAACCCGCTGTAATCGCCAAAGTTGATATCCACGTGGAACGAGCGCACGCCGTGATCAAGAAGCTGGCTGACCTGCTCCGTGATCGTGCGGCGATGGTCACGCGCTGGGACGTGCGGCGCGTGCCGGTCGAGAAGTGTGATCAGCGCCGGGCTGATTTTGATCACAGCGCCGCTCATCACGTCCTGGCGCGTGACGGGTGGTATCAGGCTGGACGTGCTGTAAAAACGCTGGCCCGAAGACATCGAAGACATCACCGGCCTACTCGCTGCTGTCAAACAACTGCTGCGCGTGTTCCATAAGAACCTTGATGCGGTTGGGCGAATACGCCTTGCTGTCCAAATACCGCTCCAATAATTCCGCCGGTGCCAGCCCTTCAGGGGATGTCCCTAACCGCATCCGGGCCGGGCGTTCGACCTGCCGTTGAATGGCGGCGATATGGTTGGCGCCTGCGTCCTGAATGGCGTACTGGATTGTTCGATCCTGGAGCAGCAAATCGGTTTCGGGATCAGCCGTGATGATCACGCGCACGACGGCTTCACGCACATCATGCCGCCTGATCGCTTCGAGCACAACCTGTGTCGGATCACCGGCCCGCCTCACGTCTACCCGCAGGGTCACAAATGGGCGGCAGTTGACCTCCACAAACGTCCACTGCGCCCGCCCGCGCTCCAACTCGACCCACACGAATCCCTTCGGATCGGCTTCCTCGCCAAAATCAATACGTTCCAGGCTGCCGCTGTACACGACGGGCGGCGCACCGGCCCGCCCCAATGTCAGGCATTGGTGCTTGTGAATGTGCCCCAACGCGACATAATCCCAGGCCGGATCATCAATGGTGCCCAGCATGACGGTCACGTCACGGCCCAGCATGACGCTGCGTTCGCTGCCCAACGTGGCCCCCGACACGCTGAAGTGCCCGGTCAGCACGCGCGGCATATCATACGCATTGGCATCGGCGGCCATCTGCTGCAAGCGGTGATCGAGGTGTTGTTCGAGCAGCGCATCGATTTCGGCAATCGTCCGGTGGTGGGGCACATCAACATCACGCAGCAGGTGATTACGCACCGGGTAAGGGGCGGTCGCGACCAGCACCGGGCCGCGTGCCGTTTCGATCGTTTGCATACCATAATCCCGCCCCAGGATCGTGTTGGGCACGCGCAGTGTGTCGTAGATTTCGATGCTGGATGCCCGCTTTTCGATGGCCGGGAGATCATGATTGCCGACCAGCAGCACGACCGGGCAGTGTGCCGCCAGGTCTTGAATACGCCAGGCGAATTCACGTTGAAAAGTCGGGTTCGGGTTGCGTGACTTAAACGCGTCCCCGGCAAACACGGCGATATCCACGTCATGCGCCAGGGCGTATGCGATCATGTCATCCATGCGGCGCAAAAAATCGACCACGCGCGAGCTAAGCCCGGTTTGGGGATCAGCGCGCCCGTAGTTCTCCATACCGATATGCACATCGGCGAAATGTAACATCCGGATCGGTTCAGTCATGGCAGTAACTCAGTGGTTTACACTCTATTTTTGGCGATGGCTTCCAATATCGTATTGTGTAAAAAACGGTTGCTGGCGACGATACCCTGGTTGTTTTCCATGCGTGTCCCGGTGGCAAAATTCAGCGGATTGCCGTCAACATCGGTTACACGCCCGCCCGCTTCGGTCACGATCACATAACCGGCGGCATGATCCCACACTTTTTCACGGTACGCTGGCTCCGGCACAATACGCAGGTACGCGTCACCCAGCCCGGACGCCACCATTGCATATTTGTCCTGGCTGTCCAACCGGCGCTGTGGCGAGTCGGGTGTACGTTTCAGGTTGTGTTCGACGCCTTCAAAAAAGCTTATGTCGGTGTGGCCCGATGCAAAACTCGTCAGGAAGGTCGCTTTTTGGGGATCGGTTTCGGTTGATACCTGGACCGGCTGCGGCATGCCGTTTCCATACAGCGGTTCCATATACGTACCACTGCCCAGAGTTGCATACGTCAATGCGCCATGATCGACGGGTGGATCGTCGGCGTCGCTGAAAAAGCCCGGACTGGCCAAAACGCCGAGCACCGGCTGGTTTTCAAGCAGCAGGCTGATGGCTACACAATAGTGCCGCTGGCCGAGAAATCCTTTTGTCCCGTCAATGGGATCAATGATCCAGGTGCGGCGCGCCTGTTTCTGCTTCCCGAAGTCGAGCCAGGCGCAGACCTGTTCTTCGAAGACATAACCGCCGAGTGCATCCGTCACAAAACGCGATACCAATGCGCGCTGCTCATCGGACAGCAGCAGCATAAATTCTTCGGATCGTTCCTCAGATAACACGCCGTCATCGGGGAAGTTTTGAGCGAGGCCGTTGCCGATAATCGCCTGTGAAGCATAGTCGGCGATGGTGACCGGTTCGCGACCGCTTTTCTGGGCGGGATCAACCAGTTCCATCTGGATCGTCTGGCAAACTGATGCCGCCATTCGCGCGACGGTTTTGGTGATTTCGAGTTCGTTTCGTAAATCCACGTAATCTGCTCCGGTTTAGGTCGATGGTAGGCGCCTATTGTAACGCAGCCCATACACAGATGAAACTCAGTGTCTGCTCCATAAAAAATGCCGGGGTGAACCATTATTATGTTCACCCCGGCATAGTTTGGCGAGTGCCAGTCGGCACTTGCCGGAAAGCAGGTTGTTTATTCGTCTTCAGAGTCTACCGGTGTGCTGGACGTGACAACGGCGTCGTCATCACTTTCGATGTCGATCTTGACCTTGCCCGCCGCGCTCTTATCTGCTTCGCGCTTTTTGGTCAGCTTATCAAAAACACCGCGCACCTCGTCAACAACCTGGCTGCCGATGGTCTGCCAGTCGGCGTCTTCCCCGGTACCGACAAGATCACCAACCCAACCGCGCACATCACGCTCGATCTTGGTGCCGATGTTCGACCAGGATGCTGCTGCTTCTTCACCGTCGGCGCGGACCAGGCGTGCCACACCGGTACGAATGCGGTTTTCCATCCGGCTGGTGATGTCGGACCAATCCGCGTTTTCTTCTGAACCAACCCACCCAGCAATCGAACGGCGCGTGTTGGCGTCCATTTTCTCGCCGATTGCTTTCCAACTGGCTGCATCCTCTGCGCCAACCCACCCCGCGATCATGCGGCGCAGGCGTTCATCAATACGATCGTCAAGATTGTCGTAATCGGCGCCTTCCGGGTTTTTGGCCCAGTCCTTTACGGTTTCCTTGATTTCCTCGTCTAGCTTTTCACCCATTTCCTCAGGATTGGGCGGCGTTCCGTTGTTTTCTGACATGGTTTTTCCCTCATTGTGACTGACTCGGCCTAAACCGAATAATACTCGACGTGTGTCTACCATACTGTACGCGGAAATCTGCCGGAGAGTTGCTAAGCGAAATAGGTTCTTACGAAAGTCTACTATTCGTTTTCCGGCATGTTTATACGATGTGTGTGTGATGGTGAATAAACGTTGGGCTTATTTTACCGGATACGGCGGGATTCGCGATCGGGTTTGCTGCGCTGGCTGCCGCCGTCACCAGCCGGTGCGCTCCCCAGGCTGCGGTAAAATTCGGTGTCGTAGGTGCGCGTCTTGACGACAACCGGCATCGGCACGGCGTGCCCCATGATGATCGCTTGCTGGCTGGTGTCGAGCCGGGCCAACACCTCGCGCAGACCCGCTGACCCGCTGATGCCCATCAGCACGGCGGCGATATCACGGTCGTTGTCCAGCAGGGCGGTGACACGTGTCCCGACCTGGCTCATGACTTCGTCGTCAATCCCGCTGGGGCGCTGGTCCACGACCAGCAGCGTCACGTTATATTTGCGCAGTTCGCGGGCGATGGTGCCAAAAATCGTCTGGCGTGCGATCAAGGGATCAAGGAATTTGTGCGCTTCCTCGATCGTGATCAACAACTGCGGCGGCTCCATGTTTTCATCACCCAGCGCGCGTTCGACCGCCTG
The DNA here is from genome assembly GCA_016930015.1 of Anaerolineae bacterium. Lineage (GTDB taxonomy): Bacteria > Chloroflexota > Anaerolineae > Aggregatilineales > Aggregatilineaceae > JAFGHR01. Next base: position 12,353 of record JAFGHR010000028.1, read on the forward strand.
GACATACATGGCGTGAATGCGGCGCGTCAGGTAGTTGGCTACCAGGATATACGCTTCCAGCGCGTTGCCATAACGCCCGAATTCCAGGACCACGCTTTTGCGCTGCTCGATGAACTCGATGATCTTACGCACCGAGTCGTCGAGCGCATGCGGCTTGAGAAAGTCGAACCGCTCAAAACGTCGTAAACGCCGCTGAAGTGCCTGCACCGAGGCCGGGCTGGCCGCGATCATCTCCTTGAGCATGTCCAGGTCGTCGCTGGACGCATCGATCAAGTGAGTGATCCAGTCGCGTTTCCACACTTTTTGAAGTTCATACGCCGCGTCGATCATCGGGTCGGACAGGTCCATCGTGGTTTTGAGCATGGCCAGGTCTTCCGGCTCGATATCGTCATACCCGATGGTCACGACGTGATCATACTTGGCGTTGCGGCGCCGGGTGGCGTCTTCGTCAAGCGTAAAAATGGCAACTTTACTGCTGAATAACTGCTTGAGTCCTTTAGCCTCGGAGCCGCGCTCGTCACGGGCGGCCCACCCATAATCGTTGTGCATGTCGAAAATCAGGTTTACGGCCACATCGTTTTGAATGATTCCGGCCAGCAGGATACGCGTCAGAAAACTTTTGCCGGTGCCGCTCTTGCCGAACACACCCACCGAGCGCTCCACCAGCCGTTTGAGGTCCAGGTTAATCTGGGTTTCTTCCAGTTCGAGCGGCGCGCCCACGTTAAAGTGCGTGGCGTCTTCGCGCCCGAACACGTCGTTTACATCGTCGGTAGTGGCGATCTCAACCGGCATAAAGTGGCTGGGAATCGTTTTGACGGGCCGGGGTTCGCCTGCCTCAAGGTCGATGGTCAGCATCGGCGTGACGTGCAGCGTGCCGAATGCCGCCGTCCCGCTGTAGATTTCGCGCAGAAACTGATCGGTCAGGTCGGGCGGATCGCTGCGGATAGCCGGGTTCGTGGTGTCAAGCGTGATATCGGTGATCATGCAGAAAAAACGCTTGTTCAGGCCGCGCACGACCACGTAGCGGCCTACGGCCAGGTCTTCGATCACGGTTTCGCGGTCGAGTTTGACATCCAGGCCCTTGCTCAGCGAGCCGCCCACGACTACGCCCAGCCGCAGCCCGTTCACGGTCAGCACGTCGGACGTGTCACGCTGTGGAAACCAGTCGTTCAGATTGTCGGATTGGGGATAAAGGGGATCACGTGCGCCCATGATGTATCCTTGTTTTAGAACTTTTGTTCTATGAATAGTGATTATACACAATCCTGGCTGAAAAGCCGAATCAAACCAGCAGTTATTCGTATCCCGGTGCGCCGGAAAAGCGCCCCGTCAGTTCGGGTTGATCAGGCGCAGCAGGTGCTGCAAGCGCGGCGGGTCGTGCGCTAAAAGGCCCGCCAAGCGCCGCCCGGCGTGTACCAGGAACGCGTAACGCTGCGCTTCGGGCCGGGCGTTGGAAGCATGAAGCAGCGCAGCGGCCAGCAGTTCTTCGGTGGGCACGTCGTTCGTGTTGAGCACCAACCGCAGAAAATCCAGCCGTTCGGTAAACGCCATGATCGTTTCGTCGTCGCACAACTGGACCGGGTCCAGGCTCAGCGGCGGGCGCGGCGGCAGGTTGTGGTAAATGTAATCGTACTGGATAAACCCGATATTCACGACGCTGATCTCGACCGGGACCATGCGGTTTTCGCGTTGATCACGGGCCGCCGCGGGAGTCATGTTGTTGGCCAGCACAAGCTGGCGTACCAGCGGATCGTCGTCAATGCTGATGGCGTGAATCAGTCCGATCACGTCGATCTCGCCCATCTGCCCGTGACGCGTTCGCACAAAGGCTCCGAACGACGGGTGAACGATATCCTGGCTGCGAGTGCCGCACACAAAACCAACCGTGCTGGCTCGCAGGACACTGCCGATGATGGGTTGTTGGGCTGTCGTATCGGTCATAGTGTTTTCTCGATGCTAACTTACTGTTTTTGGGGGACATAGTCCCCGCGAGGATACAATCCTCGCGTGTTATGGACAGGCCAAACGCCTATCCCTGGTTGTTGTTGGCGTGTATCTCAACGACTGTGCCGCTTTTGGCCGTAGCGCGTGCGCCCGTGCCGCACGGCTTTGCTGTCGAGTTTTTCGGAATGCTCGACCGCCTGCTGGTTGCGGCGCAGTTCGATCTCGATCATCTCGCCGAGTTGGCTGCGCTCGTGAGCGCGGATAACGGCCAGTTCGTCGGCGCGTGTCAGGGCATAGGGATAACGCCACATCACCTGACACTGATCGTAAACTAACGCATGTACATTGTCTACCATCGCCGGGACACGGGCGACCCACATCGGTATTTCGACCCGTGCCAGGTGGTAATCCTGCCCGGCCCCGACGTTCAGGTAAAAGAACACGATCTCGTAGTTCTCACCCTTGTCATGATAATTTTTGTTTTGCGGCGACTGCTGCACCAGCAGGGCCGAACGCTCACCGGGCCGCAGCAGCTTGAACATCAGCGGCTTGTCGGTCAATCCTTCCAGGTCGCCATTGGTGGTCAGTATCGCGCGGCGCACGTCGTCGTTGTGGAGGCTCATCAAGTGAATCAGGCTGACGGCGAACGTGCTGGTCGGGCGATCCACGTAACCCGCTAAACTGGCCGTCTGGTTGATATCGCGCTGCATGGCGGCGTGCGTATCGTGCATATGCACCAGCGCGCCCATGTAATCCTGCTCCAGGCGGCGACCGTCGGGCACATCGTTACCGACCCAGAACAGCAGCGGCCCATCACTGATGGCGACCAGCGGCGCGTCGATATCACGGCGGTCCCACGCTTCACGCGCCAATACCTGGCGTTCGGTCACCGTGCGCCGGGCGTTGACGGCGGTATTGGTGACCATTTGGCCATGTTCGTCGCGCAAAAACTCGTCGGTATAGTGCAGGCGCGGATCGGTGATCGGCTCCGGCAGGGCGTCGGTGCCGTGATGGTATACCAGCACGCCGATATTGGTCAGGTAATAGAGCGCGGCGGCGTGCAGGTCAGGGTACACCTGCGAGCCATCGGCGGCGATGATAGTCGCGCGCGGCGGTACGGCGGGCAGCGGGTAGGCGTAGTTAACAGGTTCGTTGATCTCTTTGAGCGGGGCAGCGCCCCGAAAACCGGCATCACGATCGCGCGCCAGTTGAATACGTTCATGGATGGCGCCCAGGTCTCCCATTTCCGCGAACCACTCCCACGCATCGAGCAGGCGCTCGCTCATGGTCATGTTGTGGGCGGCTACGGCGCGGCCCATCCGTTCTACCTGGGGAACGACTTTTTCAAACTCTAACGTCAAGCGTTATGGCTCCCTATTTACACAGATCACAGCGTTGTTATGTGTCACACGAGTCAGTGTAGCACTAATGTTCTGTAACGTCAAGTGCAACGAGTTAATGAATTTTTAATGTAACGTATAGAATCGGTTTGCTGGCATGCCGTGCGGCTGCCAGACAGGAATTGATGTGTAGTTTCGTTTCACATTCTGGGCACGGTTGGTGTATACTCACACAATAATCAAACCGTGCACTTCAAATGAGCCACAGAGGGGAAAACTGTTCTATGAAATGTATACAGTGTGGTGGCGAAGCCTCGGCGGTGTGCCGTTGGTGTGGCCGGGCGGTGTGTGAAGATCACATAAAAACCATGACCTATATTATTTCAGTCTATGTGGGCGGCAAAAAAGTCCCTAAATCGTTGGTGGTGGCCGATGCGGTGTGGTGTGGTATATGCAAGCCGCAGCCGGAACCCATCGAAATGCCGTACCTGGACTGAGTGTTAACCGCGCGTGACATCACTGGTGGATAGTAACTTATGAGCGAGCAAGCAGAAGGCCTGGCAAAAATAACGTGGGATGACCCCGATAGTGGTGAACTTCGGGAATATGTGCTGGCAGAGGGCGCAACGGCGACTATTGGCCGCAGCCCCAATAACCAGATCGCGATCCCGGAGCGGCATGTATCACGCCAGCAGGCCGTGATCAGTTTTCGCGATGGTATCTTTATGATATCCGATCTGGGCAGCGCCAACGGGACGTTTGTTAACGACAAGCGCCTGACCGATCCGTTCCCACTCGCACACGGCGACATCATCCGCCTGTATGTGCCCGTGCTCAAGTTCTCGGCGATTGTGACCGAGGAAGAACACGAGCAAGCCAAGATCACGGGAACGCTGATCGTGCCGGCAGGGTCCGGTGGCAAACCAACGTTGTATATTACATCGGGGCCGCAAGAAGGCGCAGAGATCGTCATTCTGACGCCGACCTTGAAGATCGGGCGCGCCACGCGCAACTCGACCTGGGATATCTCCTTGCAGGATCGCGCCGTGTCGCGTCCGCACGCGGAGATCAAGTTATCCGATGATGGTGAATGGATCGTCACTGACCTGGACAGCGCCAACGGGACGATTGTGAACGGTGTGCCGGTTGTGGCCAATGACCCACATCCGCTGCTGGACGGTTATGTGATCACGGTCGGTGAAACGACGCTCCTGTTCCGGACAAGCGACGAATGACGGGTAACACGAGATAGACGACACCAAAGCGCTATGGGCAACGTTTACCGTAGTATTGGGGCAGCAGTCAAAGATACCGGCGGTCTGTGGGACCGGCTCGAAGACCAGATGGCGCAGCAGTCGCCGCAAGCGGCCTCTGCTGATGCGGGTATGGGCATCTGGGCGATGGTTGTGCCCGAAAACGTCGGGGGCGTGTGGGATAGTTTTGATAACGAAACAGTTTTTCTGCGCCGCGAGGAACTCGAAGGCAAAAAGCTCGATCTCTGGCACGAAGCCAGCGACGAAACACTGATTCTCGACAAAGAGGGTATGCTGGCGATCTGGGATGCCGTGCTCGCCAAGTCCGACGCCGAAGGCGGCCTGGACCTCGATGGTACGTTGATGCTCATGCGCGCCAATGTTGACAGCGTGTGGGAACAATCGGCCAACGAAACGCTCATGCTCAGCCGTCCCACCGAGAGCATTTTTGCGCAGCAGGTGCGCGCCCGCGACCTGACCACGTTCCGACCGCGCCGGATTCGGGGATACGCGCTAAAAAAGTTGACCGATGCGCGGGGCGAAACGTATTGGATTGTCAAAAACTTGCGCACCGATGCCTATCTGCGGCTGTCGGCGGAGCAGGTTTTTTTGTGGGATCAGATGGACGGCGAGGCCAGCGTACAGGATATCGCCGTGGCCTACATGATGGAATATGGCAAGCTGGCGATCAACGGCCTGCTGATCCTGCTGGACCAGTTGCAGCAAAAGGGGTTCATCGAGCCGCTGGTTAACATATATGGCGCGGTTGACGAAACGGTGGCCCAACGCCGGTCGAATGTGTTGTGGCGGCGGTTGTTACGCGGCATCGTAAATACCGAGTTTTCGATCGGTGGTATCGATGGTCTGATCACGCGTTCCTACCAGGTCATAGGCCGGTGGTTGCTTGCGCCCGTACTCCAGTGGATCATGCTGGCCGTAATTGCGGCGGGCGGCGTGGTGTTTATGGGCATGCTGCTGGGGCTGATCGAGCGTGATGTATCGGTCATCGCGGGCGGTGCATCGGCCATTGTGGGCGTGATCTCGCTGTACGTGCTCCAGTTTATCACGCTGATCATCCACGAATGGTCACACGCCATCGCCACCAAGCATTACGGGCGCGACGTGCGGCGCGGCGGCTTTTTGATCTATATGGGCATGCCTGCCGCGTTTGTAGACACCACCGATATCTGGATGGAGCCGCGCCGCCCCCGCATTGTCGTGAGTTGGGCGGGTCCGCATTCGGGCTTTTTCCTGGGCGGATTGGCGAGCCTGCTGCTGATGGCGACATCGAACGTTTTTTTACAAGGGCTGCTGTACCAGTTTGCGTTCCTGACGTATTTCACCAGCTTCATGAATCTCAATCCGCTGCTGAAGCTCGACGGTTATTATATTTTGATGGATTGGTTGGAAATCCCACGCCTGCGGGAAAAAAGTATCGCGTTTATCGGGCGCCCGCTGCGGCAAAAACTGCGGACCCGCGAATCGTTCAGCCGGGATGAGCGCATTTTTGCGGTGTTTGGCCTGCTGTCGGCGGTGTGGACGGTGATCGCGCTGCTGCTCGTAGTCCAGACGTTGGGCGGCCTGTTCCTTCAGTTTGTCCAGACGGTGCCCGGCCTGATCATAACGGGGCTGCTGGTTGTGTTCCTGCTGCTGCGATGGGTTCGCCGCCGGATGCGGCGTATGCGTCGCGCCCGTCAAAAAACCGCTGCTGCCTGATATGTATCGTCAGTTAATCCCTGTTTCATGGTCCCGTGTGCTGTATGCGCGGTATCCCCGGCGGGCTGCTTACGGGCTGCTTATGTGTGCGCTGCTGCTCGCGGCGTGCGGCTCTGGTGAACGTGAATCGCGGCTGCTGCCGACACACATGATCCTTCCCAGTTCAACTCCCTCCGCGACCTCGACGCCATCCCCAACCGTTACATGGACGCCCAGCCCTACGCCATCCCTGACACCGTCACCAACGGTCACGCCGTCATCAACCATGACGCAGGCACCGACCGCGACGGCAACGCTAACCGTAACCGCGTCACCGACATTAACGATCACCCCTGTTCCAACACCGGTCCAGGTTGTGGTGAGTGATGGCGCCGGAGCGTATGCACGCACCGGGCCGGGGACCGATTATGCCGAGTTCGGCATCGTAAAGCCGGGGCAGCGCTTCACGGTCGTCGCTTACGCGGGTGGCGATGAGGGCGATTTGTGGTTCCTGGTAACACTGCCGGACGGCCAACAGGTATGGGTGTCCGGCTGGGTCGTTGACCCGCTGGGGCTTGATGATCTGGCACGTATCTCCCCCGCCGCGACCGTGCCGCCCAGCCCCATACCGCCATCCACCGATACGCCCACCCCGGCGGTAACACTGCCGCCCGGCGCGGATGCCATCATTCCCGCTGACAGCCGCGTCAACCTGCGCAGCGGGGCCGGGCTGGACTTCGACCTGCTGCTCACACTGGAACCCGGAACACCCCTGCGCCTGATCGGGCGTAATGCGGATATGACGTGGTTTCAGGTCGCCACGTTCGACGGTTTTCAGGGCTGGGTGTTTGCCGAACTGCTGACCATCTACCGGGCCGACCCGGCCAACCTGACGCAAAGCTGGGTTGATCTGGCGCCCAACGCGCCCGCCAACGCGGTTGTAGGACTCAATGCCGCCCTGCTGCCGGACCAGCTCGAACAGGCACGCACGATTTACCAGCACGGACAGCAGGTAGGCAACCGCCCTAATTCATTTTTGTTGATAGGCGACAGCGTGGACAGTGAAGGCGAGTTTTTACGAGCCTTCGGCAGCGGAAACTACGACCTGGGCGACTATGTTTACCTGCAAGCGACCATCGATTTTTACAACCAGGCGGGGGCGTTCGCTGATGTGTACCAGACATCACATACCGGCTTCCGCTACGCGATGCTGTTTGACGCTACATGGTCGAACCCGGCATTCTGCGAGGCAGGCGAAACGCCGTTAGACTGTGAATACCGTAATAAAAAGCCCAGCGTAGCGATCATCTACCTGGGCCTGAATGACATGCGTTTTGATACGCCGGACAGCTTCCGTTACAACATGACCCAGGTGATCCAGCAGTTGATCGGCAATGGCGTGATCCCGGTCGTCACCACGTTTACGATCGCCGATTATTATGAATACTACAGCCAGGCGCCCATCTATTTACGCATTATGCGCGAGGTCGCCGCCGGGTTCCACGTGCCGCTCATCGACTTCAACGAGCGCGCCCAACCCCTGCCCAATCACGGCACCGGCGAAGACGGCGCGCATTTGACCTTCCGCGAAGACCGGCACATTTCCTTTGCCGGGGATCAGCACCGGTATGGCACCGCGCTGCGCGAACTGCTGACGCTGCAAATTTTGGATGATCTGCGGCGGAATGTGTTCATCCCATACAGTCCGTAATGACCCTATCACGATGTCGCGGGTTCAGACGCAGCAGGCAGCGGCGCATCTTCACCGCGTGTCAGCACGGCCACCGCCTGATCATGCACATGACCATTGGTCGCCAGGGTGCGGCTGCCGCAAAGCGCATCGCGGTTCAGGCTGCCGTGATAATCGCTGACACGCCCCCCCGCTTCGAGCACACACAGAATCCCCGCCAGCACATCCCAGGGATTAGGGCCATGCTCCCAGTACACGTCACAGCGCCCGGCAGCAACATAACACAGGTCCAGCGCCGCCGATCCCACCCGCCGGACGCCCTGTGTGCGGCGCACAAAGTGGCCGAATTCCGCCACGTTGTTATCGGGATTCGTCCAGCGGTCGTAAGGAAAACCCGTGATCACGAGCGCCTGTCCCAGGTCGTTTACGGTCGAAACGTGCAGCCGGCGCCCGTTGAGCGTCGCGCCGTGCCCGCGAATGGCCTTAAACATTTCACCGTGTACCGGATCGTAGACCACGCCCAGGATCGGGTTCAGGTCCGGATCGGACAGGGAAATGCTGACCGAAAAAACCGGGTAGCGGTGTGCAAAGTTGGTCGTGCCGTCCAGGGGATCGATCCACCATTGAAACGGCGAATTGCCGGATTCCGGGCCATAACCGCCGCCTTCTTCGCCGTTGATTCCGTGACCGGGGAACGCTTTTTTGAGCGCGTCAACGATATAGGCTTCGGACTGCTGATCGGCTTCGGTCACCAGGTCAACGGCTGTGCTTTTGTGGTTAGCCGCGCGGGGACGTTCGAAATACATGCGCAAAATGGCGCCTGCCTGCCGGGCGATGATCTCGACGGCTTCGAGTGCGGCGAACAAATCCAACGAATTCGACATCGTGTTTCCTGTTCCTGATAACTAACACATATGCACAAACGAGAGCATTATACCGCGTCCGGACTCGTCGCGCGGCCTATTTTACCGGGATTTTACGTTCTACGGATTTATATCTTATCAGCGCGTGAAGTGGGCCACGCACTCAATGTGAAAAGTTTGTGGGAACATGTCCACCGGCTGGACATCAACCAGCCGGTACCCTTTAGCCGCCAGCCGCTTGGCGTCGCGGGCCAGCGTCGAAGGTTCGCAGCTTACGTATACAATACGCGGCGGGGCGTGATCGATCAGCGCGTCGAGCGCGCGGCGATCAAGACCGGTGCGCGGCGGATCAAGGACCGCGGCATCATACGGGCCTTCCAACTCCGGCAAAACGCCCTCGACTGTGCCTTCAATCAGATCGATGTCATCAAAATCGGCCAGGTTAACGTCTGCATCGGTCACGGCGGGGGGATAACTCTCGATGGACGTGACGAGTGAAGCGCGTTCAGCGATGAACGCCGTAAACAGTCCCACCCCGGCGTACAGGTCGAGCACGGTTTCATCGCCGCGCAGATCAAGCCGCTCCAACACCAGGTCAACCAGCGTTTCAGCTTGCGGCAGGTTGACTTGAAAGAATCCGCCCGCCGTCACGCGAAAGCGGCGCCCGTGTACGTGGTAATTGACGTGGCTCGCGCCGATCAGGTTAACCGGTTCGTTGTCGCTCAGCAGGAAATTGACCGACACCGGCAGATCGACCAGCAGTTCTGGCGGCAGGTCGTCAGTCGTGCTGAGAATAACCATACGATCACCGTCTGAGCCGGTTTGCAGCCGCGCCCGGTTGACTTCTGGCACGTCCTCAAAGTTGAGTTCCGCGAACAGGTCGAGCAGGTCGGGGTGGATGATGTGACACTCGTCAATCGGGATCAGCGTGTCGTTGTCGGTGCCGACAAAACACAGCCGCCCGGCCTCGTTGACGTGAAATGTCGCGTGGTGGCGGTAGCTCCACGCGTCCGGGCTGGGGATGGTGGGCAGCACCGGCGGATCGTCAAAGCCGCCAATGCGCATAAGCTGATCGACCACGACATCCCGCTTAAACACGGGCTGATCGTTCTCGTTGATGTGCTGGAAGTGACAGCCCCCACAGCGACCGGGTCCAAAATGCGGGCAGCGCGGCGAGACACGTACCGGTGACGGCTCCAGCAGCGTGACACCTTCGGCAAAGGCATAACGCTTCCGGTCGTCTACGATCCGCGCGATGATACGCTCGCCGGGAATGGTATAAGGCACAAAAATCGCGCGGCCTGCGTGGCGTCCCAGAGCGTTGCCGCCGTGTACCATTTCGTCAAGTTCGAGTTCGAAGCTTTCGAGTTCGAAGCTTTCGAGTTCAATCAGGTTGTCGCTCAAGGCTGGCCCTCACTGCTGTTAAGATGCGGCGTAGTATACCGCAATTGCGGGCCGCATGTTGCAGGCCCGCACGCGCAGGTATAATAAAGTCCGCCAGACAGGAGGCCACTGTGAACCAGCACACGAATCCCGAACGCGGTCCGCTGTTATCCGATCATCCCCATCCCCGGCCCGCCCTGCGCCGGATCACTGAGATTTTAGCCGGGTCAGGGCTGGCTGGCGGCGTCGTGGGCGTGATCGGTTTGCTCGTGTCAGGAATCGGGCTGCGATTGCCGCTGCTGCCCCTGATGGCGGTGTTTTTGGTGGCGCTTTTGCTGCTGCTGGTGCAACTCACGGTGCTGCATCCCCGCGTGACGGTGTATGAACACGGGTTGTGGATCAAGCCGCTGCTGTGGCCGGGCTGCTGGGTCCGGTGGGATGCGGTAGCCCGTATCGAAGACCACACATTGATCCGGCGCGGCCAGGAAAAACCGCGTCACACCGAGCATACCGGCAGGCTTATCGTGGTCGAAAACGGGCTGTCGCTGCCATTTGTGATCATCGGGATCATGGCCGGGCTGGGGCGCGTGCGTGTGTTTGGGATTTCCACGTTCAGCCATACCGGTTACAAGGCGCTGTATGACACGATCCGGGCTCACACGCGCCACGCTTGACCTAGCGCGGATCATCAGCGTTAAGCGCCTGCTGCACACGGTCTACAAATGCCTGGTCCATTCTAAGCGTGGGGTCTTCGTGCCCGATCAGCTTGTCATACGCGCTGCGAAGCTGGTCGGCGCTGTGAGTCCAGGCGTGGTGCTGGACCACCCAGTCGCGCCCGGCCTGCCCGATCCGGTGGCCGAATGCCGGGTTGTTTAGAATCTCAATGACAGCATCGGCAAACGCCTGGGGTGTATCCCGGATCAGCATGTGTGTGCCGTCGATGGCGTCGAGTCCTTCGCTGCCTACTGTTGTGCTGACCACCGGGCACCCGCAGGCTAATGATTCCATCAGCTTAAAACGTGTGCCGCTCCCGCTGCGCAGGGGGCACACAAACACGGCGCTGCTCTGCAAGTAGGGGCGTGTATCATCCACCAGGCCGGTGATCGTGATGCCGCTGTCGGCCTGTTCCTGGAGCGCGAGCAGCTCCGCTGGCGGGTCTTTGCCGATCAAGACCAGCCGGAAATCCGGGCGGCGGGCGCGAATCAACGGCAGGATCGATTCGGCAAAATACAGCACGGCGTCGGTGTTCGGGAAATACTTGTAGTCACCCAGGTACACGGCGGTGTGACTGTCACGTTTAACCGACTCGTCAATACGGAAAAAGTCCACATCCACGCCGTTAGGCGCCATCACGGTCGGGACGCCCGGCGTGGCCCGTTTGATCACACGCGCATCAACGGCTGACATCACGCCGACCAACGTGGCATCAGCCCAGGCGCGCGGTTCCCACAGGCGTATTTTGAGCGCTTCCAGCGCGATCGCCGGGCGGCTGTACCACGGGCTGGCAACCTGTGCATGCCGCCGCCAGGCGACATACTCGATCGCCGGTTCCGAAAGCAGCACGGGCACATCCAGCCTGGCAGGCAGGTTCTGAAGCATGTAGAACGATTCAACGTGGATCAGATCGATGAGAAGTTGATCGAGCAAACGAGCAACCGTGCGCTGCATCTCGCCGGTACGGTAAAGCTGCATGGTCACCGGTTTGGGCGATGTCAGGCTGAGCAGTCCGGCCTTAAACGTGCCCGGACTGGGCGAGCGGTCCACGACGATCAGATCGCACAATTCCCGCATCGGGTCGAGGTCAAACGCCTGTTCCTCAGGGCGTCCAAAACACACCAGCGTGATCTGGTAGTGAAATCGCAGGTGCTTGACCAGGTTATAGGTCCGGCTTCGCCCGCCGCTGGTTGGCGGGTAGGGCAAATAGGGCGTTAGCATCAGGATATGCGGCACAGACATAGCTCACAGCTTTCTCGCTTGTTTGTGCCGCAAAGTGTACAGGGACGGCATGTTGGCGTCAAGTCATACAAAGCGTGACTCCAGGGCGATTGCATATTGACCAATTTGGCCTGATCGAAAAATCGTTTTCGTTCAGCAGGTCCGAGGTATAAAAGTGATCCGGGCTGCACCACAGGCGAAAAAAGGCACAACCCCATCGTTGTCTTGGGCACGACGGACGATACTCTTACGGTCAACCCGCTCATCACGCCCAGCGCGACACCAAACCCTTTCGCTTGTGATGAGTCCCCCTCTCAATTCATCGGCGCGCCTTCCTTGAGGCCCACGATAATATAACTGATCTTCCGGCAGTCGCTCACAGCACAACCAAACGGCGGGCCGCTGGTCGTGTCGTCATAGTATCCGATCTGCACTTCCATGATGGGGATAGAACTCATGGCGGTGGACAGCGCGGTGAGAAATTCCGAGGTGTTGAGAGCCCCCACCGGGGCGGCAAAGAAACGGAACGCGGCCCCGTTCAGACATTCGACGTGAATCCGGTCGTTGAAAACGGCGACTGACACAGGTACGCACATCGATTCCGCTTCGCGGGCGGGTGGATGAGCGGCAGCAGGGTGTGTTGTCGTGCGCGAAGTGCCGTACACGAAGAAACCGGTGATGACCACGGCGAGCAATAGCCCGGCAACCCATACAGAGCGCTTAGACATGGCTGAAAATCCTCCTCCTGGCGCATAGAAACGTTATGCTCATTATAGGATCGAACTTTGATTTCCGTTAAAAAGGTTGACAATGAGCCAGAGCGATCGCGTACTGACCAATCTGGCCTGAACAAAAGGTTCAGAATGGTCCATAAAGGTTCTCAACGGACTGGATCGTGTTAAAAACCGCCATATGCAATTGCCCTGAGCGTGACTTCTATGGGGACATTTCAGTTTAGTTCACGAGACCGAATGAGTTGGGGCAGTCTCGCCAAGTTAGCTTCCTGCTCTGGCCTAATATCAAGGTGCGGCCTTTTTTCTTAGGGCACACACCTATCTTCCGCCTATACGCATGTTGCATGTTGCGCACCTGTTTGCCAGGAAGGTGAAATGAGGTACAATGATACTATTAAGGAATTTGGGCTGTTTACCTTTTCGATGTTTTTCCAGTGCATCAGGGGGCTACGATGCAACCTCCACATACCTCTCAACTGGCTCCTGAAGAATTTGTTCCGGACAAACATAAAACTGTAGATATCATCAAAGTATCAGCGCGTTCTCGTTCTACGGCGGTGGCTGGCGCGATCGCAGGTGTTGTAAGGGAGCATAATCGTGCCGAAGTACAGGCCATCGGTGCCGGAGCAGTCAACCAGGCGGTAAAAGCAGTTGCCATCGCCCGCGGTTATTTGAGTGATGACAACATTGATATAATTTCCATTCCCTATTTTACCGAAGTGATGATCGAAGACCAGGAGCGTACAGCCGTACGCATGGTCGTAGAGCCGCGTTAGCTGGCACACTCCATTTGTTTTATGTACTAGTTTAGAGTAGTTAGATGTTTTTGGCGCAAGTGTGCGACCTCTGATAAAGCCTGGATCAGAGGTCGCGTCTGTTAGCAGTGGTGGTGGCCGTTTATCGTCAGTGTCACGCGCTGCGACGTGGCGAGCCGGGTATTTTTAGCTATGATTATGCAGGATCATACGGCGGTTTTGATGTGTGACTGTGTGGTAATGGGTGACCTGAATGCGTGTTTTGATGTTATCAAAAGCCTGTGTGGTCGGGACATACCAGCGCAAGCTGGAAGAAATGGCCCGGCTGCCGGATGTTGATCTCCGCGTGTTGGTTCCGCCCGGCTGGCGTGATCAACGGGGCATGCTGCACCTCGAACGCGCATATGTAAACGGGTATGATCTGCGCGTGACACCGCTCCGGTTTAACGGCGCGTTTCACCTGCACTACTATCCTCAATTTGGGCGGCAGGTGCGGGCGTTCCAGCCGGATATCGTGCACATCGACGAGGAACCCTACAACCTCGCCACGTGGCACGCGCTGCGGCACGCCCGGCGTGCGGGAGCACGCACGCTGTTTTTTAGCTGGCAGAATATCAACCGGCGCTACCCGTGGATCGTGCGGCGCGGTGAGCAGTGGGTGCTGCGCACCGTCGATTATGCCATCGTGGGCACACAAAGCGCGGCTGATGTCTGGCGTCAAAAAGGGTATCACGGTCCGCTGGCTGTGATCCCGCAGTTTGGTGTCGATCCGGATATCTTTAAGCCATCCGAGCGCCCGCGCCAGGGGGGTACGTTTACCGTGGGATTTGTGGGGCGGCTGGTGGAGGAAAAAGGCGGGGCGCTGCTGCTTGATGCGCTGGCACATCTCGATGGGGTCTGGCAGCTTGACATCATCGGCGATGGCCCGTGTAAAGCGGCATGGATCGAGCAGGCGCGGCATTTGCACCTGTCGGATCGTGTGGTCTTTGATACCCTGCCCTCAACGCGCATGCCCGGTTATTACCAGGGGATCGATGTGCTGGTTGTGCCATCCTTGACACGCCCCAATTGGAAAGAGCAGTTCGGACGTGTGATCATTGAGGCGATGGCGTGCGGCGTACCCGTGATCGGGTCTTCGAGTGGGGCGATTCCTGGCGTGATCGGTGACGCGGGGATCGTGGTGCCGGAGAGCCGCGTCGATGCCCTGGCGAACACGCTGCGGCAGCTTATGCAGTCACCGGAACAGCGGCGCGACCTGGCCGAAAGGGGACGGCGGCGGGTGATGTCTTTTTTTACGCAGGCGCAGGTAGCTGCTCAGACTGTTGACGTCTACCGCCAGCTTATAGAGACTTTGTCTGATGCCCGACCATGAACCAATTGCATCCCTTCTATCGCTGCGCTAGAGTCAGTGTACCGGGCAACACCAGGACGGAGTAGTATGCTCAAGGCCGTAATTTTTGATCTGGATCACACCCTGATTGATTGGGGTAGCGCCGAACCGTGGGAAGATTACCAGTTCCGGCGTATCGAGCGCGTGTACGATTTTACACACCAATACCTGACGCCCCTGGATGGTGTCAGTGCAAAGAGCTTTTTTCAGGCGTATACTGCTGCATTAACCACTGCCTGGACGACCGGCAACCAGACGTTTCGTGCGCCGGATATTCGCCGTATACTGGCCGAAACGGCGTTAAACTGTGGTGTTCCCAGGCACCGGGTGGACGCTGACGCGCTTCTGGACGTCTACGATTGGCAGATCGCACCCGGTGAACGGGCATTTCCTGACGTGATCGACGTGCTGCCCGAACTGCGCGCGCACGGGCTGCAACTGGGGATTGTCACCAACGCCTCACACCCGATGGTGCTGCGTGACCGCGAACTCGACGCATTCGGCATTTTGGAGCACTTTCCCACCTGCCGGATCGCGGCGGTCGATGTGGGCGTGATCAAACCGCACCGGCTGATTTTTGACCGGGCGCTGGACCGGCTGGCGGTGCGTCCGGATGAAGCGGTTTTTGTCGGTGACAACCTGGAAGCTGATATTCAGGGTGCACAAGGCGCCGGGATGGTCGCCGTCTGGCGCGCGCCGGGCGCGGATGCCGTCTCAGACACAGCCACAGATGACAGTAATATTGTCCCGGATGGTATCATCAACACCCTGCATGATCTGCTGCCCATCCTGGACGGGTGGTATCCCGGCTGGCGAAACGGTCATATGTCATGACACTTTTTGAGACAGCACCCTACCGCAATCTGATCCTGACCGGGCCTATGGCGGCTGGAAAAACGTCCATCGGGCGGGCCGTGGCGCGCAGGTTAAAGGCCGATTTTTACGACCTGGAAACCGAAATTCTTGCGCGTGAAGGCCAGCCGCCGGATGAAATCCGCGAGTTGTTTGGCGAAGCCCGCCTGAACACCCTGGAAGCCGAGGCGATTCGTGACCTGACATTACGCCGCAGCGCCGTGCTTACCGTGCCTGGCCCGGCGGTGCTGGATGAAGCCAACCGTACACGCCTGGCCGAATCCGGGTCGATATTGTGCTTGAAGTGCGCGCTTAACGAGGCGCTCCGCCGGCTGCATATGGCGCGCGGGGCGTGGTTTCACAGCCCGTATAACCGCGCCGTGCTGCTCAGCCGCCTCAAACGTGATTGGCGCGTGCTGAACCTGGACTTGCCCAAGCTGGATAACACATGGCTGTCGGTCGAACAAACAACCGAGGCTGTGATCGCATTTTGGTTTGAACATGCGGAATTATAGACTTTGTGGAGGTTGAAAGGATAAGGTTATATGACCACGTTGACAGTATCACTTGCTCAAATGAATGTCCGCCGTGGTGCGCCGCGCACCAACTGGTCCCAAATGCAGCAGTATACGGCTGAAGCCGCCCAGCGCGGCGCCGACTTTATTGTTTTCCCTGAATTATGGGATTCGGGGACCACGTATGACAAGGGCCGCGAGATCGCCAGTTCGTTGAGCGGCGGGCTATTCGCCCAGGTGGCGGCGCTTGCTCGCCAGCACCAGATTCACATTTTTGGGTCGATGTACGAAAAACGCGGTGTCGGCATCTACAACACGCTGGCCGCTATCTCGCCCCGTAATGGAGTTATGGGTGCCTATCGCAAAATGCACCTGTTTCCCTTGATGGACGAGGATAAATGGCTGACGCCTGGCGAAGCACCGCTGGCCATTGATCTACCGTGGGGGCGCACCGGGTTTGCGATCTGTTACGATTTGCGCTTCCCTGAGCTGTTCCGGCGCTACGCGCGTGAGGAAGTCGGCGTGATCGTGATTCCGATGGCGTGGCCGCATCCTCGCCTGGACCACTACCGGGTGCTGCTGCGTGCACGGGCTATCGAGAACCAGTGTTACGTTATCGCCGTTAACCGGTTTGGCGCTGACGAGAGTGAGGACGGTGTTCAAACACACTATTTTGGGCATTCGTGTGTGATCGATCCGTGGGGCAACACTGTGATCGAGGTGGGTGAGATCGAGGGCCACTTTACGGTTCCGCTGGACCTGTCGATGGTGGACGCGGTACGCCAAAAGCTGCCTGCGCTTGATGGCATTCAGTTGTCATAACGCGTGATGTCAGTTGGCCAGCGGCCCGGAGTGCCGGTTTTCGCTCATATACAGCGCATAAACACGGTTGTCACCACCGAGGAACATGGCTCCGCGCTCAAAGTCCTGCCACTGACTGCTAACAGGTGCTTCTGCCTGTATGCCCCAGCCGAGCGCCTCACGTAAGGCGGCGTCGTTACGCCATGCCAGGCCGAAGCCGCGCACCGGTTGGAGACGCCCGTCAGGGGCAGCAAAAGCCGGGTCGTCAGCCGGCAGGCTGTCATTCCAGTTGTCGGGCACCTGCCAAAACTGGCCGTTGTCGGCCAGGGCGTAAATTTGCCCTGTGTCACGCCAGTACATGTAACCGTGTTCAAACGATTGTGCGACCAGTTGCTGGGCTGCTCCCGCATTCACCGGGCAGCCTAATTTTTCCTGAACGGATACGGTGGTGTTATACGCATTGGCGAACGTGGCGGCTACCGGCGTTGTGCAGCCGCCTGTCACGGCTGCCGGGGCACCCTGGCCGCTGATCGATGGCTCGCCCGGCCCAGGATTCAGCGCCAATGGTGCCGGAGTCGGTGCCGTATCCGGGATCACCTGGCCCCCTTCGGCAGTGGGCTGTCCCAGAAAAACGCCCACATACGGCGTCAGCGTGACGGTCGCGGCTGGCCGTCCCATGGTGGGGGTCGGCTGCGCCACATCCACAGACTGCCCGCCCGCAAACACAGGCGTCGGCGTTGGTGTCAGTTCGATCGTGGCTAACTCTTTGGGCATCGAATCGAAGCCGGTGAGAATCGGCGCGTTATCATCATCCGGTGTTGTGTCGCCGCTGTTACAGGCAGATAACACGGCAAACGCCACAACCACGATCAGCCACCTGCCTGCCCGGCCTATCATGCCTGCTGCTCCTTTAAATAGCGCCGTATGGCCGGTTCGCTGAGCACGATTGCCAGCGCGCTGGGTCCATCTTTGATCTGGCCGCTGCGTGCCATGTCTAGCCCTTCGTCAACCATGACCAACCGCAGCGTGATATGTTCGGTTGGTTCGCGCTGCGCCTCGCCTAGCGTGACTCCGACGGCCAGAAACACCAACGCGACCTCGTCGCAGATGCCGTTCATCGTGTAAAACTCGCCGACCGGCACGACCTGCCCGGCTTGCCCGCCGATTTCTTCGTGTAGTTCCTGTGCGGCTTGTTGTTCGGGTGTATGGCCCGGTTCCACGTTGCCCGCGGGGACTTCGAGACACCACGCATCCACCGCATACCGGTACTGGTCGATCAGCACCAGTTCCCCCTCGTTTGTGATGGGCACAATCCACACGGCGCGAGGTTTTTCGATAACGGTATAGGTTAGCTCGGCACCATCTGTGGCGCGAAGCTGATCCTGCCGCAGGTTATACCACTGGCTTTGCCACAGATAATGGCTGGAAAGCGTTTGGTAGGGGCGTTTTGTTTGGTTCAATGCGGGCGTGTCCTGTATACACTGGTGGGTCTGCGGGCGATTGTACGGGGGAATGCCGCATTGCGCCAACTTCGATTTGGGCGCCGCCGCACAGGGCCGAACGACGGCGTACAGGTACACGGGGCCGCTTTGAGCAGTTCACATCTGGGCTTGCGTAGTTTTGATCTTACGATAATATAGGGTGTCTAACGTTAGCGATAACAATTTTTAATCAGTTTTTGCGACGTTTTTTATTAGAAATCGACAGTGTTCTGCTAACGTGATAAATAGCAATCATACATACACAAAAATCAGGGGTTTTGTTTAAGATGGTTACAATCGAGCGCTATCGCGGAATCGTTTCCTATATCGATACCTTCGGACGTGGCAGAATCCAGATGCCGGATGGCCGTGAGGTCGCCGTGCGTTATTCGTCCGTACGTGGCAACGGTATTCGCTGTCTGGCAAAAGGCGCAATGGTCACGTTTCAGCTTCAGGAGACGCGCCGCGGCCTGTGTGCCGTGTGTGTACAGCCGGAAAACTGAGCCGTTGTGTTGGTAGGACATCCAACGTAATACACCCCATCACCAGCCTATCTTTAGCTGGCCTTCCTGACTGTGTGCCCATGATCACGTTACAATCGATAGTGTGTGTATGCTCCTGGTATACGCATAACCTGTGGTGTTTTCGCATCACATCTAACTTTGGACCCGGTACGAAGATCCGCGACGGTCTTCGTTTTGGAAAATGTAACCTGTAAATCGGCATAACCAGGGGACGTCAGGCGTCTCTGAAGGAGTTGTTTGATTATGCAAACAGACAAAGTTATACGCATCTTGCCCTTGGGGGGACTGGGCGAGATCGGTAAAAACATGTTGCTCGTTGAATATGATAACGATGGGCTGATCATTGATTCCGGCATCATGTTCCCCGAAAATGACATGCTCGGTATCGACTATATCATCCCCGACTATAGTTATATCGTGGACCGTCAGGACGAGCTGACGATTCACGGTATCCTGATCACGCACGGCCACGAGGACCATATCGGCGCCATCGGCCACGTATTGAGCGCGATTCCGGCCCCGGTGTATGCGACAGCCCTGACCGCGGGCCTGATGGAGATCAAAATGCGGCAGGCCGGACACGCTGACCACCCGCTGCACGTGTTTAAGGCGGGGGATGTGCTGGACGTAGGGCCATTTTCTGTTGAAACATTCCACGTGTGTCACAGCATCCCCGATGCCGTCGGGTTTGGGATCAACACGCCGTTAGGGCTGCTGGTTCATTCAGGCGATTTTAAGTTTGATCATACGCCTGTGGATGGTTGGTCGCCGGATTTTGCCAAGCTGGCCGAATTTTCACAGCGCGGCGTGCTGGCCCTGATGGCCGACAGCACCAATGCGGATCACGCGGGTTGGACACCGTCCGAAATGATTATCAATGAGGCGTTTGACAGCGTATTTCAGCAGGCCGAGGGACGCATCATCGTTGCCACGTTCGCGTCGTTAATCTCCCGTATTCAGCAGGTCGCTACAGCCGCGCTGCGGTTTAACCGTAAGATGGCGATTGCTGGACACAGCATGATCGAATACATCAAAGTTGCGACAAGACTCGGTTACATTGACCTGCCCAAAGACCTGGTGATCTCGATCGATCAGGCCAAAAAGCTGCCGCCGGAGCAGGTGGTGATCATGGCGACGGGCACACAGGGCGAACCGACCGCCGTGTTAGGACGTCTCGCCTGGGGGCGCCACCGCCAATTACAAATCGAGCCGGGCGACACCGTGATCATGTCGGCCCATCCCATCCCCGGCAACGAAGAAC
Organism: Anaerolineae bacterium; assembly: GCA_016930015.1. Lineage (GTDB taxonomy): Bacteria > Chloroflexota > Anaerolineae > Aggregatilineales > Aggregatilineaceae > JAFGHR01. The sequence goes on from JAFGHR010000028.1 coordinate 32,769, forward strand.
TGGTTCATCGCACGATCAACAAATTGATCCAGCGCGGCGCACACGTTATCTACGATCCGATCGCGTCCGTGCATGTATCGGGCCATGCCAGCCAGGAAGAACTTAAGCTGCTGCATCACCTGCTGCGGCCCAGGTTTTTTATCCCGGTTCATGGCGAACTGCGGCACCTGACCCAACACAGCCTGTTAGCCCAGACGATGGGCATGTCGCCGGAAAATATCGCCGTGGTCGAAAATGGCACCGAAATCCTGGTAACATCCGACTCGCTCATAGTAGGCGAACGTGTGCCGGGCGGGTACGTGTTTGTGGACGGGACAGGCGTGGGTGATGTCGGGCCGATTGTGATGCACGATCGCGAGATTCTGGCCCGTGACGGTTTTGTGATCGCGCAGGTGTTGATCGACGAAACAACCGGCGACCTGATCGAGACTCCGACGATCCTGTCACGCGGGTTTGTGTTTCTGCGCGAAGCCAGCGGCTTGATCGAAACGGCGCAGTGCCTGATCGAAGAAACCATCGCGGCATCTCAGGGTAAAGACCTAAAAACCGCCGTCGAAAACGCGCTGACGCGCTTGTTTTACAACGAAACCAAGCGCCGCCCGATGATATTCGCACTCGTCAGCGAAGTCTAACACCGGTCCGGGCCGAATTTGCCAGGTTGTGATCCCGTTAGCATAATAGGGGGACGTGGCCTTTGAGGCCGCCCCAGGATATCGTTGAGTTAACAGCTAGGCTGAAGGAGCAACCGTGCGCTCATACAACGCTCGTTTACCCCGATGGGGATGGCTCGCCGCCAACCTGGTAGTTGTATCGCTGCTGCTGGCCGCCTGTGCGGGCGGTGGTTCCGATTCGTCATCCGATGCAGCTTCGAACAACAATCCCACCGCCGCCGATCAGACACAGCTTGTCAGCGTTGGCCCAGAGAACGGCGATAGTGATGCCGGGGCGCCGCAGGTAGCGGGTGAGCCTACACCAACAGCCGCCGAATCGCTGGCCGCGCTGGTTAACGGTGAGCCGGTTACCATGACCGCGTTCGAGCGCGAGCGCGAGCGCCGGGCGCTGGGCATGGACATTCAGCCCGCGACTGCTGCCGCGTTTGATGCGATGGTTATTCAGAGCATGATCGACCAGTTGCTTATCAACCAGGCTGCCGCGCGTGAGGGTATCGCGATCACGGACGAAGAAGTTGACGCCGAATTGACCGTTCAGGCCGAGATCGCCAGCCAGAACAATCTATCACTGGAACAGGTTGTTGCCGAGCAGTTGTATACCATGGACGAGTACCGCGAGGCGATTCGTAACATGCTGCTGTGGTACGAAGTCAGCCAGACGGTTGTGGCCAACATGCCCACGACATCCACGCAGGTTCACGCGCGCCACATTCTGGTGGCTGATGAAACAACCGCGTGGGACTTGCTGACGCAGCTTGATCAGGGCGCGGATTTCGCCGAACTGGCCGTTACATACTCGCTGGATACATCAACCGGGCGCAGCGGCGGCGATCTTGACTGGGTAAGCCGGGGTGACCTGCTCCAGCCCGAAGTCGAAGACGCGATTTTTGCGCTCGAACCGGGTGCTCGCAGCGCCGAACCGGTTGTAAGCAGCCTGGGATATCATATTATCGAAGTGTTGGAGCGCGTGAACGATCGCCCGCTGGATCAGGCTAAGTTGGCCGAACGGCGCGAACAGGTTTTTCTAGACTGGCTTGATATTCAGCGCCAGAGCGCCGATATCATACAATACGTGGGTACCAACAGCCAGTAATGTGACGGTAGAGGGGTAGCAGGGGAAGCCGAAAGGGCCAGGGAATGAACTCATTTTATAACCTGATCACGTTTCTTTTTGCGGCGCTGTCGATAGTGGTTATTATCGCCGTGGCTGGGATTGCGTCCGACTCATTAGAGCCGCCGTTCCTTGCGCCTGAGGCGACCATGATATTGCCAACGGCGATACCTGTGGGGGCGTTGGAACAGCCTGTTTTTCCGACGTTTACGCCGTCCAGCACGGTGCCGCCCACCGTGACCGTCACGCAAACGCCGACCATTACGCGCACGCCTACCGCCACGAATACGGCTACCGACACACCGCCTCCTAGCTCCACACCTGGCCCAACGAATACCCTGACGCCCACCTATACATCCACATCCACCAGCACGCCGACCGCAACGGGGACGTTCACGGCCACGCCCACACCGACCTTCACGCAATCACCGCCCGGCCCGCCGCCTACGGCTACCAATACGCTCTCGCCGTACCCGTTCATCATCCAGCAGGGCACGCCGCTGCTGCGCGATAATTTCGCGAATGCGTCCGGTTGTAACTGGCAGGGCATTGCCGGGCAGGTGATCACCGAACGTGCCGAGCCGGTCGTGGGTGTCCAGGTGCGAATCACCGGGGATAACATTCAGGAGCAGTTTACAATCAGCGGCAGCAACACGTTTTATGGGCCGTCCGGCTGGGAAATTCCGGTTGATATCCAGGTCAACAATTTCCGCTACGTGGTTGAACTGTGGGCGAACGGGGTGCAGGTGTCAGAAAGCCAGGAGATCGTGTTCCCAAGTTCCTGCCAGCAAAACCTGGCGCTGATCAATTTTGTGCAGACGCGCCCCTTTTAGAAAAAGAAGTGTGCTGAACCGTGCCCATGCAGCCCAAACGGTTTTCCACGCTGTTCGACACGATCACGGTGTTGTTCGTGATCCTGACGGTCGGCGTGCTGGGTTTTGTGATGCTGGTGCTGCGCGATCCGCAAACGGCGCTTAACCCGTTTCCGCCGCCGACGCTGCCCGATATCGCGATTCTGCCCACGATGACGTACACGCCGACGCCTACCGCGACCGTGACCGACACACCAACGGCCACAGCTACCGCCACCGCTACGGCCACGGCGACATTTACGCTCACGCCGACCGCCACCTATACAACGACGCCCACAACAACGCCCACCCAGGTGATCGTCGCGCCTGTTCAGGATGCGCCGCCTATCGCCACGCAAGAACCGCCTGCGGCGGCGCCGCTGGACGATGGCAGCGGCAACGTGATCGATGCGAATCAGGCTGCACTGATCCCGCTTCCGCCGACCGAACCGCCTATTTCGCCGGATCAACTCCCAACGCGGTCGCCGTTCCCGTTTACGGCAGTCGAAACCGGGTACCAGGCGAACGCGAATGACCAGGGATGCCAGTGGTTGAGCATTGCCGGGACGGTCACCGGCCTGAACGGTGAACCCCTGCCAGGGCTGGCGGTTGAGATCAACGGCACAAATTACAACCTGGTGCTTTTTTCCGGTTCGGCGGCGCGATGGGGTGAAGGCGGGTTTGAGTTTAATCTCGGCGCAGCGCCACGCACAGCCACCTATACGTTACACGTGTTAGGGACGGCAGGCAGCCCGGTATCCGATTTTGTCTATGTGGAAACCGGCAGCACTTGCGAGCGGAATGTGGCAGTAGTAGAGTTTATACAAAATCACGCGTACTGAAACGATAACAGCGCAGGAGACCGTATTATGCCCGACAGCGAAAATAAGCGTGTTTCAAGCGGTCTTCCCCGCCTGGACAAAATGCTCGGTGGGGGCTTTATCCCGAACTCGTCCATTTTGCTGCGAGGCGCGCCGGGTACCGGCAAAACCACTCTCGGCCTGCACTATTTGATCGAGGGCGCGCGCCAGGGCGAAGCGGGTTTATTTATTTCGTTTGAAGAGTTTCCGCAGTCGTTATACCGTGATGCTGCCGGGTTGGGCTGGGACCTGCCCGCATTAGAGGCTGAGGGCAAGCTGCGCCTGCTGTTTACGTCGCCCAATGTGCTGCGGCAAAGCCTGGCTACGCCTGACAGCGGAGTGCTCAAAAGCCTGCATGACCACGACATCAAGCGTGTTGTGCTCGACAGCATGACACACTTTACGCAGGTTATCGACGAGGTGCACGAACTGCGCCGCGTTTATCACCAGATCATCAGCGCGTTTCACCGCGAGCACGTCACCGCGGTGTACCTGGGCGAAGAAATGCGCTCGGATTATACGACCGAGGAAAAAGGCCGCCTGCCGTTTATCGTGGACTGCGTGGTGATTCTGCGCTACCTGGAAATCGACAGCGCGATCCAGCGGGCGATCGTTGTGTTAAAAATGCGCTCGTCTGCGCATGACACCGCGATCCACGGTTATACGATCGGCCAGGGTGGGATCACCATCAGCGGCCCGCTGGAAGGTAAAAGCGGCCTGTTGAGCGGGCTTGCCCGGCGCAGCATGATCAGCACCGTGGTTGAATAAGGTAAATTAACCCGCGAAAAAACCGGACCATACGGAGGACGCGATTCCCCCGTATGGTTTTTTATTGCGTTACGATATCCGTGCACCGCCTGGCACCTCGTGCCGCCTGTACCAACCGCTCGAACATGTGGACGTACCGGCCCACCTCGCGTAGAATAGTCGTGTATTTTTGACTCCGAAGGGATGGACTATCCATGGCCCAGGCCGCACAGCTTACGGCTTCCAGCCGTGAACGTATCCACCAACGTAATTTCTGGTGTTTCTTGGGTGATTTTTTATTTTTTTCGGTGGGATTTAACTTACTCGGTCCCAGCACAGTCATTCCCGATTTTGTGCGCAGCCTGACGGATTCTGAAATCCTGATCGGGTTTTCCGGGCAAATGTTCGAGGTGGGTTGGCTGCTGCCTCAACTGTTGATCGCGCGGCGGCTTATGCACGTGTCGCGCAAAAAATGGTGGTTTGTCGGCCCCAATATCCCCGTGCGGATGCTCATGTTGATCCTGGCAGTCGTTGTCATGCTCCTGGGGCCGGATCGCCCGCATGCGATTCTGGCGGCGTTTTTGGTGTTCTACGCTGCGATCGCGATCGGCGATGGCCTGGTTGGTGTGCCCTGGCTGGACCTGACGGCGAGCAGCCTGGATGATCGGCGCCGCGCCCGCCTGTATGGCCTGGGCACAGCCACCGTTGGTATTTGTATGCTGGGATTGACGCCGGTGGTGCGTTATATCCTCAGTGACGATGGCCCGGCGTTTCCTAATAACTATGCGGTTGTGTTTGCCGTGGCGGGTGTTTTGTTCCTGTTCACGATTCCATCCACCCTGCTGATCCGGGAAATTCCCAGTGAGGAAACCAATGAACGCACACCCTCTATGCGCGAATACCTGCCGCACCTGTGGCGCGTCTTGCGTGAGGATGTCCCGTTTCGAACCCTGGTTGTCGTCCGGCTGTTGGTGGCGCTGTTAACCATGGCGTGGCCCTTTTACATCGGGTTTGCGACCGACGATCTAAACATGTCCCGCAGTGTGGCCGTGAGCAACCTGCTGTTGATGCAAACACTCGGCAACGTGGGCGGCGCGATGCTGTTTTCCCGGATGGGCGACCGGCACACGTTACAGTTTATCCGGCTGGCTCTGCTGGCAGGCGCGATACAACCACTGGCAGCGCTGGCGGCGGGGACTGTCGGCCCGGCACCGATCTACCTGGCATTTCTGGCGGCGGGGATGGTTCAGGGCATGTTAGGGCTGAGTTTCCTCAACTGGCTGCAGATCTATACCACGCCGGAGCAGCGCCCGACTTACTCCGGCTTGTTCAACTCGGTGTCGGCGGTCGTGCTGGTAACCGCCCCGCTGATGGGCGGGCTGATTGTGGAGACGATGGGCTATCGGGGGGTATTTGTTGTCGCACTCGTGCTCGCGCTGATCGCCGTGACGGTTGCCTTCCGTTACCTGGAATCACCGCGCGCTGCCGCCTCCGCTGCTGAGGTTGTAACTGGTGTACCCGGTTTACTGCCGGATTAGACCGATTACCATATGTATTGTAAACTTGCACGGACGTGCAAGCGTGTACATGCTGCAATAGCTGTTTTTTGAGATCGTCAGGAGGAACCCGACCGGCATGATCCGCCGTGAAGAAACGACCGCCATGTGGGTGATCCGCCAGGCGGCGCACGCGACGATTTCCGGCCAGATTGCCGCGCACTGGCTCGACCGGCAGTATGTGGCCGCGCACCCGCGTGAAGAACTGCTGATGGCGGCATACTGTCATGATGCCGGGTGGGCGCTCGTCGATGCGCAGCCGCGCATTAATGCGGCAGGTTTGCCGCGTACCTTCACCGAGATGGACCTGAGCGAACATTTCACCATCTGGCAGCGGAGTATTCAATCGGTTTTTGCGCAAAATCGGTATGCCGGGTTGTTGACCAGCCTGCACTGTACCGCGCTTTACGATCAGCGGCTTGTGCACATAGACGATCCGCCCGCCGACCGCGCCCGGATTCACGATTTTCTGGACACGCAACACGCCTGGGAACACACCTTGATCGCGGCTCTGAGTGATCATCCACGTTACGCCCTGGCCGTCCAACCGGCGGTTTTACAGGCAAATTTGCGGCTGCTCCAGGTGTGGGATTTTTTGTCGCTGCTGCTGTGCATGAGCGAAGTGCCGGAACGGTCGTTGGATAATGTGCCGCTGCTGCCGGGACAGCATACGGTGCTTCAGGTCGCGCCCGATGGTCCGCGCCATATGGTGCTGCACCCGTTTCCGTTGGAACAACCGCTGACAGTATGGATCGATGCGCAGCAGGTGATCGGCGGCCCATTTGATACTGATGCCGCGCTGCAAAACACGCTGTCACAAACGCCGTACAGACCGATGGTATTTGAGCTGGGTCCGCACTAAAATCAGGACGGGACCCCGTTTGAGTCGTTCGTTGTTCAGGAGGAGCGATGATCGGCCAAACCAACCTTAAAGTGTTGATTCTCGACACAGACTTTTACGCACGCCAGGCGATTAACAGTTACCTGGCCTGGGATCGGCGCACACGAGTCGTGCACCTGGCCGACACCATGGATTCGGTGCTGGCATACGTCGAGCGATCGCCGCGTGCCGAATGGCCGGACGTGGTGCTGCTGGACGCCCTGGCTGCCGACTCGCCGGAAGCGTTGGCTGCGCTGGTCAAACACATCGAAGACACGATCCCCGACGTGATGACCCTGGTGTTGGATCGCCGCCTGAATATGGATACGCTGCGGGCCGTGGTCGAAGCCGATGTCAACGGTTATTTGCTGCGAAACGAAATCCGTATCCGGATTGCGTGGGCGATTGTGTGGGCGCTCCAGCATGACTTTGTGGTCACAGCATCCGTAAAGGACGCGCTCCAAAACGAATTTAAAGGCCGTCTGTTCCGGGCCGAGATGGTGCCCGACCGGCGCCAGTATCCCGAACTGACCGATCGTATTCGCCAGGCGCTTCAATTATGCGTTGTCGAGGGGATGTCCGCCGAGCTTGCCGCCGACGAAATGGGCATCAGCCCGCATACCGTGCGCAGCTACATCAAAGAGGGCTACCGCATCCTGGAAGCCTATGA